>NZ_PCOT01000013.1 GCF_002979415.1 Microbacterium sp. MYb72
CGGATCAGCACGACCGGGGCCGGGGGAGGAGGCGAGCTTACTCGCCGTCCTCCGACTTCTTGCGAGGCTTCTTCACCGGTTCGGTGGCGATCACCGTGCTCGGCGTGTTCGGAGTCTCGTCGATGTGGGTCTCGTCGGCCGGGGCGAGCGGGGCATCCGGGAATCCGGCACGCTCATGAGCGCCCTGGATCTCGGCGGCCTCGGTCTCATCGGTGTGAGCCGTGACGTGGTGCTGGTGAGCATCGGCCTCGTCGATCTGAGCCTGCGTGAGCGGAGCCAGACGGTCCTCGAAGAACCAACGCGACATGGAGGAGCGCAGGTTCTGCGTCCACGGGATGCGGCCCTTGTCGTTCGGTCGCACGACGAGGGGCTCGTAGCCGTCGATGTCGATGAGCTTCCACCGGTCGTACGTGTCGACCGGCTGGTGCACCTCGATGAACTCGCCGCCGGGGAGGCGGACGATGCGTCCGGATTCGTAGCCGTGCAGGACGATCTCACGATCCTTCTTCTGCAGGGCGATCGCGATGCGCTTGGCGACGAAGTAGCCGAGCACCGGGCCCACGAAGAGCAGCGCCTGCAGGGTGTGGATGACACCCTCCATGGTGAGCATGAAGTGGGTCGCGATGAGGTCGGAGGACGCCGCAGCCCACAGGACCGCGTAGAAGATGACACCGGCCACGCCGATACCCGTGCGGGTCGCCGCGTTGCGGGGGCGCTGAGCGATGTGGTGCTCGCGCTTGTCGCCCGTGACCCAGGCCTCGATGAACGGGTAGATCGCCACGAGCACGATGAACAGTCCGAGGACGATCACCGGAAGCAGGATGCCGAACGACCAGGTGCGGTCGAGGAACACGACGTCGAGGTTCGACGGCGCCAGACGCAGCGCACCATCCGCGAAGCCGATGTACCAGTCAGGCTGGGTTCCGGCCGACACGGGGGACGGGTCGTACGGGCCGTAGTTCCAGATCGGGTTGATCTGGAAGAAGGTCGCGATCAGCACGATGGTGCCGAACACGATGAACAGGTAGCCGCCCATCTTCGACATGTACACCGGCATCATCGGGTAGCCGACGACGTTCTCGTTCGTGCGGCCGGGGCCGGCGAACTGGGTGTGCTTGTTGACGATCATCAGCATCAGGTGCACGACGATCAGACCGATCACCAGGAGCGGCAGCAGCAGGATGTGCAGCGTGTACAGGCGGCCGACGATCGCGGTCCCCGGGAACTCCCCGCCGAAGAGCAGGAAGGAGATCCAAGTGCCCACGAGCGGGAAGCCCTTGATCATGCCGTCGATGATGCGGAGGCCGTTGCCCGAGAGCAGGTCGTCGGGAAGCGAGTAGCCGGTGAAGCCCTCTGCCATCGCGAGGACGAACAGCACGAAGCCGATCACCCAGTTGAGCTCGCGAGGCTTGCGGAACGCGCCGGTGAAGAACACGCGAAGCATGTGCACGCCGATGCCCGCTACGAACACGAGGGCCGCCCAGTGGTGGATCTGGCGGACCAGCAGGCCACCGCGCAGGTCGAAGGAGATGTGCAGCGACGACTCGAGGGCCGCCGACATCTCGATGCCGCGCATCGGCGCATAGGCGCCCGTGTAGTGCGTGGGCACCATGGAGGCCTCGAAGAAGAACGTCAGGAAGGTTCCGGAGAGGAACACCGCGACGAAGCTCCACAGGGCGATCTCGCCGAGCATGAACGACCAGTGGTCGGGGAAGATCTTACGTCCGAGCTCCTTGACGAAGCCGGAGAGGCTGGTGCGCTCGTCGATGTAGTTCGACGCGGCACCGACGAAGCGGCCGCCGAGGGGCGCCTTGGTGTCCTTCTCGTCCTTGGACAGCGTTGCGGTGCTCAATGGCGCTCCCAGAAGCTCGGGCCGACGGGTTCGTGGAAGTCACTGCGTGCGACGAGGTAGCCCTCGTCGTCGACGGTGATGGGCAGCTGAGGCAGCGGACGTGCGGCCGGGCCGAAGATGACCTTGGCGTGATCCGTCACATCGAACTGCGACTGGTGGCAGGGGCAGAGCAGGTGGTGCGTCTGCTGCTCGTAGAGGGCGACGGGGCAGCCGACGTGGGTGCACACCTTCGAGTACGCGACGATGCCGTCGTAGGACCAGTCCTTGCGGTCATCGGCCTCGATCAGCTGCTCCGGGCGGAGGCGCATCATCAGGACGATGGCCTTGGCCTTCTCCTCGAGGTAGCCGTCGTGGTGGCTGAGCTCGGCCAGGTCCTCCGGGATGACGTGGAACGCCGAGCCGAGGGTGACGTCCGCCGCGCGGATCGGAGTGCCGTCGGGATCGCGCACGAGACGCATGCCCTTGTCCCACATGGTCTGCTTGAGCAGGGCCACGGGATCGCCCGCCTCGGGGTCGTCGGGCGTGGAGTGCGGTGCGAGACCGCGGAACAGCGTGACACCGGGGATGATCGACGCGACGATCGCTGCGAACAGCGAGTTGCGGATCATCGTGCGGCGGCCGAAGCCGGACTCCTCGTTGGCGTCGGCGAACGCCTTGACGGCGGCCTCGCGCGTCGAGTCCTTGCCCCGGGTGGGGTGGCGGTACTCGATGTGCTCCTTGTCGCTCATCAGCGCCTTCGACCAGTGGATCGCTCCGAGGCCGAGGGCGAGCAGCGCGAGAGCGATGCCCAGACCGATGAAGAGGTTGTTCTGGCGGATGTCGATCAGCGCGCCGCTCTCGATCGGGAACAGCATGTAGGCGGCGACCGCCCAGATGCTGCCCGCGAGGGAGAGGTAGAACAGGGTGTAGACCGTGCGCACTGCAGCCTTCTCGGCGCGCGGGTCCTTGTCGGTCATCCGCTCGCGGTGCGGCGGCAGCCCCGGGTTCTCCACGGGGTCGCTGACTGCGACGCCCAGCCCCGGAGAGGGCTGGTAGGCCCTGTCAAGAGCCTGCGAGTCGTCGTCGTGTGCCATGGTGCTCCTCGTACGTTCCTCTTCGATGATTAAGCGTCAGTTGGACTTCGCCGTGATCCACACGGTGATGGCGACGAGAGCGCCGATGCCGAAGATCCAGACGAACAGGCCCTCGGACACGGGGCCGAGAGACCCGAGCGTCGCGCCACCGACCTGCACGGACTGCTGCTGGAAGAGCAGCGCGGAGATGATGTCGCGCTTGTCCTCGTCCGAGAGGTTCATGTTGCCGAAGACCGGCATGTTCTGGGGTCCGGTGACCATGGCCGCGTACATGTGCAGCGCGCTGGTCTCGGTGAGCGCGGGGGCGTACTTGCCCTCGGTGAGCGCTCCACCGGCCGCGGCGACGTTGTGGCACATCGCGCAGTTGACACGGAACAGCTCGGCGCCGTGCGCGACGTCTCCCTTGCCGTCGAGGATGCGGTCCTCGGGGAAGGTGGGGCCGGGGGCCTCGGACTGGATGAAGGACGAGATCGCGAGGATCTGGTCCTCCGTGAACTGCGGCTTCTTCTGCGGGGCCTGCGGTCCCTGCATCTGCAGCGGCATGCGTCCGGTCGAGAGCTGGAACTCAGCGGCCAACTCGCCCACGCCGTACAGGCTCGGCCCGTTGGCGGTGCCCTGCATGTCGAGGCCGTGGCAGGTCGCGCAGTTGGCCTGGAACAGCTTCTCGCCGTCTTCGACGGTCAGCGTGGTGGACGCGGAAGCCTTGGTGTCGGTCGCAGCGAACGCCGCCGACGCTCCGGCGTACACGGCGCCGGTGATCATGAGGCCTGCTCCGATGAGGGCCGCGGCAGCCAGGGGACTGCGACGACCGTTCGAACGGCGCTTCTTCTCTCGTGCCATCTCGGGGATCAGCTCCGCTCTTATTTCAGGAAGTAGATAACGATGAACAGCACGATCCAGACGACGTCGACGAAGTGCCAGTAGTAGGACACCACGATCGAGGAGGTCGCCTCCTTGTGCCGGAAGTTCTTCACCGCGTACGCGCGGCCGATGACGAGGAGGAACGCGATCAGGCCACCGGTGACGTGCAGGGCGTGGAAGCCGGTCGTCAGGTAGAAGGCCGAGGCGTAGGAGTCGGCGCTGATGGGCATGCCCTCTGCGACGAGCTGCGCGTACTCCCAGACCTGGCCGGACACGAAGATCGCGCCGAGGGCGAAGGTGAGGAAGAACCACTCGACCATGCCCCAGCCGAACAGGCGGCGGCGGCCGGCCGCGTTCTTCTTGCCCTTGGCGAGGCGGTACGGCTGCAGGTCCTCCGCAGCGAACACACCCATCTGGCAGGTGAACGAGGAGAACACCAGGATGAGGGTGTTCACGAGTGCGTACGGGACGTTCAGCAGCTCGGTGCGCGCCGCCCACAGTTCGGGGGAGGTGCTGCGAAGGGTGAAGTAGATCGCGAAGAGTCCCGCGAAGAACATCACCTCACTGCCGAGCCACACAATGGTTCCGACAGCTACCGGGTTGGGCCGCTTGATCGTTCTCGCCGCCGGGGCATACGTCGCTGAGGTCGTCACCATTCCATTATGGCCGATCCGCGAGCGTGATTCTTGCACCGGGGACCGTCGTTTTGCCGTCCGCAGACTTAGGGGACCCTAAGAAAACACTGCGAATCCTCGGTGAATCCGCGGGAAACAGCGGATGCCGTCGGCATCCGCGATCGTCTCGAACCGCATGCACGTTTTCCCGACGCCGATAGGATCGCACACATGGCTGAATCCCTGACCTGGTCCGATGTGCTCACCACTCTTCTGGAGCGTCGCGATCTCAGCGTCTGGGAGTCGACCTGGGCGATGCGGCAGATCATGCGGGGCGACGTGACCCAGGCGCAGCTCGCCGGCTTCCTCGTCGCCCTCCGTGCGAAGGGCGAGACGATCGACGAGATCGTCGGCTTCCGTGATGCCATCCTCGAAGCAGCCGTGCCGCTGCCCGTGTCGCCGAACGTCCTCGACATCGTGGGGACCGGCGGCGACCGCGTCGGAACCGTGAACGTCTCCACGACCGCGGCGATCATCATCGGTGCGACCGGCATCCCGGTCGTGAAGCACGGGAACAGAGCCGCAAGCTCGGCCTCGGGCTCCTCGGACGTCCTGGGGGCACTGGGGCTGGAGCTGTCGCTCGACCCCGCCGCCGTTGCATCGATCCTCGATCGCACGGGCATCACGTTCGCGTGGGCCGGGGCGTTCCACCCCGGCTTCAAGCACGCGGGACCCGTGCGCGCCGAGCTCGGCGTGCCGACCGTGTTCAACATGCTCGGACCCCTCTGCAACCCTGCGCGTGCCGAAGCCAACGCGGTCGGAGTCGCCCAGATGGAGCGCGTCCCTCTCATCACCGGTGTGTTCCGCACGCGGGGCGCCACTGCGCTGGTCTTCCGCGGCGACGACGGGCTCGACGAGCTCACGACCACCGGACACAGCCGGATCTGGGAGGTCACCCGCGGCGACATCCACGAGCACGACCTCGACCCGCGCGATCTCGGCATCCCGATCGCCGAGCTCGCCGACCTCATCGGCGGATCCCCCGAACACAACGCGGACGTCCTGCGCCGCACGCTCTCGGGCGAGAAGGGCGCTGTGCGCGACATCGTCCTGCTCAACGCCGCAGCCGGCATCGTAGCCTTCGAACTGTCGCAGGACGCCGGACAGGTGCAGCGCCCGATCCTCGAGCGGCTCCGCGAGGGCTACGAGCGCGCGGAGGCCGCCATCGACGACGGGCGGGCCGCAGCCAAGCTCGACCAGTGGATCGGCGTGAGCCGGGAGCTGGCTTCGGCCTGAGGTCCGTCGTGGAACCGATCGCCGCGCTGCTCGAGATCGCCTCTCTGCTGGAGAGGGAGCGCGCGTCCCGCTACCGGGCGAAGGCGTTCCGTGTGGCGGCCGCGGCGCTGGAGGGCCTCCCCGATGACGTGAAGGGAGATCCCACCCGCCTTCGGGCGGTGAAGGGGATCGGCGAGTCCACCTTCGGCGTGATCAGAGAGGCGCAGTCCGGCGCGGTTCCGCGGTATCTCGTGGAGCTCAGGGGAGAGGTCGAACCGGAGATCGTCTCGACGCTCCGCCCCGCGCTTCGCGGCGACCTACACGCGCACACGGACTGGTCGGACGGGACCACGCCGATCGCGGTGATGGCGGAGGCCGCCCGCGCGCTGGGGCACGAGTACCAGGCGATCACCGATCACTCGCCTCGACTGCGCGTCGCCCGCGGGCTGACGGCCGAGCGTCTCCGGACGCAGATCCCTCTCGTGCGAGCGGAATCGCGAGAGGGCTTCACGCTCCTCGCGGGCATCGAGGTCGACATCCTCGAGGACGGCGCGCTGGACCAGGAGGACTCCCTGCTCGGCGAGCTCGACATCGTGGTCGCCTCGGTCCACTCGAAACTGCGGATGGAAGCGCGGCCGATGACCGCGAGGATGATCGCCGCCGTCTCGCACCCGCGGGTGAACGTGCTGGGCCACTGCACGGGGCGACTCGTGGAAGGCGAGCGCGGAACCAGACCGCCGTCCTCGTTCGACGCCGCGGCCGTCTTCGCCGCGTGCGCGGAGAACGGCGTCGCCGTCGAGATCAACTCGCGACCGGAACGACAGGATCCCCCGGACGAGCTGATCTCGATTGCGCTGGAGGCGGGGTGTCTGTTCTCGATCGACTCCGATGCGCACGCGCCCGGTCAGCTGTCGCTGCTCGACCACGGCGCCCTGCGTGCGGAGCGGGCAGGAGTCCCGGCGAGTCGGATCGTCACCACCTGGGGACTCGAGCGCCTGCTCGCCTGGGCCGACTGAGTCAGCGCGACATCGTCGCGACGGCGGCGACCGCGCGCGTCATCGACCCGCCGAGGTTCCACTTCTCCGCGACGGCGGACGCCGCATCCTCCTCCGCGGGGTCGAGCGGTCGCAGGGGATCCGTCGGCGGCTCGACGTCGAGGGATCTGGCCACCTCGACCACGGTGGGGGCGACGTCGAGGTAGGCGGACGCCGCGAGGATCTTGGCTCGGACGCCGGCGCTCATGCCTTCGCCCGCCTCAGCCGCCGCGCGGATGCCGTCGAGGTCGCCGTGCGCCTGCAGCAGCGTCGCCGCCGTCTTCTCGCCGACTCCGGCGACACCGGGGAGGCCGTCGGAGGCGTCGCCGCGCATCGTCGCGAAGTCGGCGTACTGCGAGGGGAGGACGCCATACTTCGCCACGACGACGGCATCGGTCACGATCTCGAGGTTGCTCATGCCGCGCGCCGTGTAGATGACGCGGACGTCCCTGCCGTCGTCGACGAGCTGGAACAGGTCGCGGTCACCGGTCACGATGTCGACCGGGATGGCGGACTTGGTGGCGAGGGTGCCGATCACGTCGTCGGCCTCGTGCGCGGCGACGCCCACGATCGGGATGCCGAGGAGTCCGAGGGTCTCGCGGATGAGCGGGATCTGCGCCTCGAGCGGGTCGGGGACCTCTTCGACGTCGGGGCCCGCGGCCACGACCTCGACGACGCGGTGCGTCTTGTAGCTCGGGATGAGGTCGACACGCCACTGCGGGCGCCAGTCGTCGTCCCAGCAGGCGACGATGTGCGTCGGCTCGTAGAGGGTGATCAATTTCGCGATGATGTCGAGCAGGCCGCGGGCGGCGTTGATGGGGGAGCCGTCGGGGGCGGTGACCTTGTCGGGCACTCCGTAGAACGCGCGGAAGTAGAGAGAGGCGGTGTCGAGCAGCATCAGACGATCGGTCACGGAGCACAGTCTTGCATGCGGTGCGGACAACGATGTGAGACGATCGCGGGCCGCTCGACACCGGATGGGTATGAAGACCTCCGCCCGTTCCCTGTCCGTCGTCGCCGCGCTCGTCCTCGCCGCATTCGTCTCGGGCTGCGCGTCGGCGCCCGGCGCTGCGCCCACGCATCAGCCGAGCACTCCGGACGGCCAGTCGTCGAAGATCAGCCCCGAGGACGCCCCGCGCGCGGCGTGGTTGGACGCCTCCTCCTTCGTGATCGCGACGCGGGGAGACGGATGCGCACCGGAGATCAGCGATCTCGTCACCGGGGAGCAGCGCATCGAGGTGACTCTCACCGCTCCTGCCGAGGGCGCGTGCGCCGACTCGGAGACGTCGTCGACGATCCACGGCACCTACCTCGGAGTGCCCGCCGGCCTCGACTCCTCGAAGCCGCTCACGATCGCGGTCACGCAGCACGGCGGCGAGGCTTCGCTGATCGAGCTCCCCGGGCTTCCCCAGGGGGAGATCGCGCCGGCTGACAGGACGCCGCCGCAGCTCCCCGCAGCCGCGTGGATCGGCGAGGGGGTGCTCGCGGTCCTCACCTGGGGCTCCTCGACCTGTGTTCCGGAGTCCGGTGCTGTCGAGGGGAGCGTGCTCACCCTCGACGAGCCGAAGGACGGCGTGTGCACGATGGACCTCGTGCCGCGGATCACCTTCGTGGACGCGCCGGACGTCGCTCCCGACGCCGCGCTCACGCTGGCCGGCTACACGGGGGAGGACGGCGAGCCGATCGTGCTCGCGCTCGTCCCTCGCGCAGAGAGGTAGCGGACCGGCATCCGTCCTCCGGGCATCCGAGATGTCTGATAGCCTGAAGTGTCACTCGTGGCGTGCCTATGCATGCCCTCGTGACAAGGCAATCAAAATCCAACCGCTGCGAAGCATGCTGTCGGACGTGCGCGTCCGTTGCCCCGCAGCCCGAGTCTCCATTCAACAAGGACAACCCACTACATGACTACCGCAACGACCGCCCCGGCCACCAAGCAGGTCGCCATCAACGACATCGGATCTGCTGAGGACTTCCTGGCCGCGGTCGAGAAGACCCTGAAGTTCTTCAACGACGGCGACATCATCGAAGGCACGATCGTCAAGATCGACCGCGATGAGGTTCTGCTCGACGTCGGGTACAAGACCGAGGGCGTCATCCCCTCGCGCGAGCTCTCCATCAAGCACGACGTCGACCCCAACGAGGTCGTCAAGGTCGGCGACGAGGTCGAGGCTCTCGTTCTCCAGAAGGAGGACAAGGAAGGCCGTCTGATCCTCTCCAAGAAGCGTGCGCAGTACGAGCGCGCCTGGGGAGACGTCGAGAAGATCAAGGAGAACGACGGCGTCGTCACCGGTACCGTCATCGAGGTCGTCAAGGGCGGCCTCATCGTCGACATCGGCCTCCGTGGCTTCCTCCCGGCTTCGCTCATCGAGCTGCGTCGCGTCCGCGACCTCACGCCCTACCTGGGTCAGGAGATCGAGGCGAAGATCCTCGAGCTCGACAAGAACCGCAACAACGTCGTCCTCAGCCGCCGCGCGCTGCTCGAGCAGACGCAGTCGGAGTCGCGCACCACGTTCCTGAACAACCTGCACAAGGGTCAGGTCCGCAAGGGCGTCGTGTCCTCGATCGTCAACTTCGGCGCGTTCGTCGACCTGGGCGGCGTGGACGGCCTCGTGCACGTCTCCGAGCTGTCCTGGAAGCACATCGAGCACGCCTCCGAGGTCGTCGAGGTCGGCCAGGAGGTCACCGTCGAGATCCTCGAGGTCGACCTCGACCGCGAGCGCGTCTCCCTGTCGCTGAAGGCGACGCAGGAGGACCCGTGGCAGGTCTTCGCCCGCACCCACGCGATCGGTCAGGTCACGCCGGGTAAGGTCACCAAGCTCGTCCCGTTCGGTGCGTTCGTGCGCGTCGCAGACGGCATCGAGGGCCTCGTCCACATCTCCGAGCTCTCCAGCAAGCACGTCGAGCTGGCCGAGCAGGTCGTCTCCGTCGGCGAAGAGGTCTTCGTCAAGGTCATCGACATCGACCTCGAGCGTCGCCGCATCTCGCTGTCGCTCAAGCAGGCCAACGAGTCGGTCGACCCCAACGGCACCGAGTTCGACCCGGCGCTGTACGGCATGCTCGCGGAGTACGACGAGAACGGCGAGTACAAGTACCCGGAGGGCTTCGACGCCGAGACCGGTGCGTGGAAGGAAGGCTTCGACGCTCAGCGCGAGGCATGGGAGCAGGAGTACGCAGCTGCTCAGTCCCGCTGGGAGGCTCACAAGGCTCAGGTCGCCAAGGCGGCCGAGGCCGAGGCGGAGGCCGGTGCCGACTTCGGCGGCCAGTCCTTCTCCAGCGAGTCCGCCGGCGCGGGCACGCTTGCTGACGACGAGGCTCTCGCGGCTCTGCGCGAGAAGCTCTCGGGCGGCAACGCGTAAGCATTTCGCTCAGGAACGGGCCGTCACCTTTCGAGGTGACGGCCCGTTCCGCGTATCGGGCCGACCGGCGCGCACGGGGATGCCGACGCTCGACAGGTGCGAGGATGGACGTCATGCCCCTCATCGCGCTCACCGGCGGAATCGCGTCCGGAAAGTCGACCATCGCCCGTCGTCTCGCCGAGAAGGGCGCGGTGGTCGTCGACGCCGATCAGATCGTGCGCGACGTGCAGGCGCCGGGCTCACCCGTGCTGCGGGGCATCGAGGAGGCCTTCGGCGAAGACGTCATCGGGGCGGACGGATCGCTTGACCGCCCCGCCCTCGGCGCGAAGGTGTTCGGAGACCCGGTGCTCCTCGCGAAGCTGAACGCGATCGTCCACCCCGCGGTGGGCGCCGAGTCCCGGCGCCGGTTCGAGGAAGCCCTCGCCGCGGATCCGGATGCCGTCGTGGTCTACGACGTGCCGCTTCTCGTGGAGGCACGGCCGGACGACCCCTGGGATCTGATCGTCGTCGCCCACGCGCCGGCATCCGTCCGCAGGCAGAGGCTCGTCGAGCTGCGCGGGATGGACGAGCGCGCGGCGCAGGAGCGGATCGATGCGCAGGCATCCGACGATCGGCGTCTCGCCATCGCCGACGTCGTGATCGACACCGCCGGCGACCTCGCGCACACCGAGGAGCAGACGGACGCGCTCTGGGAGCGGATCCGCGCGAAGTGACCTTCTCCGGCCACGTCCCCGGGACGCGCGAGTACCGGCGTCTCATCATCGGCCTGTTCTTCGCCGGGATCGCGACCTTCGCGCAGCTGTACTCCGCTCAGGCCGTCCTTCCGCTCATCTCCGTCGACCTCGAGGTGAGCCCCGCGACCGCGGCGATCACCGTGTCGGCCGCCACCCTCGGGCTCGCCGTCGCGGTGATCCCGTGGTCATCCGTGGCGGATCGCATCGGGCGGGTGCCGGCCATGGCGATCGGCGTCCTCACCGCCACCGCGCTCGGACTCCTGGCTCCCCTGAGCGACGGGATCGTGCTGCTCCTGACTCTGCGATTCGCGGAGGGTCTGGCGCTGGGCGCCGTCCCCGCTGTCGCCCTCGCCTATCTCAGCGAGGAGGTCGAGCCCCGTCATGCGGCGGCCGCGGCCGGGAGCTACATCGCCGGCACCACCGTCGGCGGCCTGCTCGGGCGCATCGTGTCGGGAACCGTCGGTGAGGTCGCGGGCTGGCGAGCCGGCGTCTGGGCGGTCGCCGCGGTGTGCGCCGGGGCTGCGGTGCTGTTCCTCTGGCTCACACCCCGCGCGCGCGGCTTCGTCCCGGGGAGGCTGCGCAGCGAGCGCGGTCCCGGCATCCTCGAGCGTCTCCGATCACCACTGCGCTCGTCGCGGCAGTGGGCTCTGTATGCGCAGGGCTTCCTGCTGATGGGCGCGTTCGTCGCGGTGTACAACTACCTCGGGTTCCATCTCTCGGCCGCTCCCTTCTCCCTGCCGGCGTGGCTCGTGACGCTCCTGTTCCTCGCCTATCTGGCCGGCACCGTCTCCTCGCCGTGGGCGGGTTCCTGGGCGGCCCGGATCGGCCGTTTCCCCGTGCTCGTGCTCTCGATCGCGGTCATGGCGGTCGGCGCTCTGCTGATGCTCGCGCCCTCCGCGGCGATCGTGCTCGCGGGCCTCCTCCTGTTCACGGCCGGCTTCTTCGGCGCGCACGCGATCGCCTCCGGATGGACCCCGGTCGCTGCGGGAGCGGAGAGCAGAGCACAGGCGTCGTCCCTGTACTACTTCGCCTACTACGCCGGATCGAGCCTGTTCGGCTGGGCGCTCGGGCTGGTGTTCGGAGCGGTCGCGTGGGGATGGTTCATCGTCGCCGTCGTGTCCATGTGCGCGCTGGCGGCGTCGGCCGCGGTCGCAGCGCTCAGGGCGACGCCGACGGGTCGGCCCTGACCGCGATCCTCTGCGAGCATGGAGACATGCAGACGCAGTATCTCGACGTCTACGACCGCCAGCTCCGCACAGGACCGGAGACCGCGCACGCGGAGCGGGTCGTGCAGCTCGGACCGCTGAGCCTCGCGACCTTCCACGGCGGGCGAGGCTTCATCACGTACGCGGACCTCGGGGGAGCGGATGCCGACGGCATCCGCGAGCTGGTGGAGGGAGGGCTCGCGCACTTCGCCGACAGGGCGGAGGTCGCGGAGGTGGAGTGGAAGACTCGAGGGCACGACACGGCTCCCGGTCTCCACGAGGCCCTGCTGGCAGCGGGATTCGTGCCGGAGGAGCCGGAGTCGATCATGATCGGCGAGGCCGCTCTGCTCGCCCAGGACGTCGTCATCCCCGGTGAGGTGACGATCCGCCGCGCGTTCTCGGAGGACGAGGTGCTCGCCGCCGGCGAGATGCAGGGGCGCGTCTTCGACGATGGGGACTGGCGTTCGCGCGCCGAGTCGCTGATCGAACGCATGCGGGTCGACGACACGGTGGAGCTGTGGATCGCGGTCGTCGACGGCGAGGTGGTCAGCGCGGGGCGGTTGGAGCCCGTCGTCGGAACCGAGTTCGCCGGTCTGTGGGGCGGCTCGACCCTCGAGGAGTGGCGGGGCCGCGGCATCTATCGCGCGCTCACCGCCGAGCGGGCCCGATCCGCTCTGGCCCGCGGCGTCCGCTACCTGCAGTCGGACTCGACGGAGTTCTCCCGCCCGATCCTGGAGAGATCGGGACTCGTGAAGGTCTCGACCACGACGCCCTACGTGTGGGCGCGCCCGGCGGACTGATCCGAGCGCTCCCGCCGGCGCCGTGCGCGGCGCCTCACCGCAGCCACGATGATCACGATCAGCCCGACGAGCAGCACCCCTGCGAGGACGGGGATCACGATCGCGGCGGCCGCGAGGGCGAAGGAGGCTCCGTCCTCCGCGGTGCTGAGGACGGGCGCGGCGAGTCCTCCGGTCGTGGCGTTCGCGGCGACGCGCGCCGTGGCCTTGACGACGTGGACGACGAGCGCGATCGCGATGCCGACGACGACGGGGACCCAGGTGTTCTCGGAGAAGAAGGATGCGGGGTCGTCGACGGCGATCGTCTGCGCGCTGGAGCCGGCGCCGAACGCGATGCCACCAGCCGCAGGCCGCAGGATGCTCTGGACGACGTCGTTGACCGAGTCGAGCGCGGGGATCTTGTCGGCCACGATCTCGAGCAGCAGGAGCGCTCCGATGATCCACAGTGCGAGATCGCCCGACAGCCACGACCAGGTGGCCGGGAGCTGCACCGCCGGCAGCACGCGGTCGGCGAGACCGAGCAGGAACAGCGGCATCCAGGCGTTGAGGCCGGCGGATGCCGCGAGGCTGGTGCCGATGACGAACTCGATCACCCCCTCAGACTAGGCGGAGCCGGCCTCGATGTCCGTGGTCCCGCCTACGCTGGAGGTATGCAACCCACGCGCAGTGTCCGTCCGTTCGAGGTCATCAGCGAGTACGTCCCGGCCGGTGATCAGCCGAAGGCGATCGCCGACCTCGCCGCGCGGATCAACGCGGGCGAGACCGACATCGTGCTGCTCGGCGCAACAGGCACCGGAAAGTCGGCCACGACGGCGTGGCTCATCGAGCAGGTGCAGCGTCCGACTCTCGTGCTGGCGCACAACAAGACGCTCGCGGCGCAGCTCGCCAACGAGTTCCGTGAGCTCATGCCCAACAACGCCGTCGAGTACTTCGTCTCGTACTACGACTACTACCAGCCAGAGGCCTACGTGCCGCAGACGGACACCTTCATCGAGAAGGACTCGTCGATCAACTCCGAGGTCGAGCGGCTGCGGCACTCGACGACGAACTCGCTGCTCAGCCGTCGCGACGTCGTCGTGGTGTCGACCGTGTCGTGCATCTACGGCCTCGGCGCCCCGGAGGAGTACCTCCGTGCCATGGTCGCCCTGCAGGTGGGGGAGCGCTACGACCGCGACGCCCTGATCCGCCAGTTCATCGCGATGCAGTACAACCGCAATGACGTCGACTTCTCCCGCGGCAACTTCCGGGTCCGCGGCGACACGATCGAGATCATCCCCGTGTACGAGGAGCACGCGATCCGCATCGAGCTCTTCGGCGACGAGATCGAGGCGCTGTACTCCCTGCACCCGCTCACGGGCGAGGTCATCGAGAAGCTCGACGCCGTGCCGATCTTCCCCGCATCCCACTACGTCGCCGGCACCGACGTCATCCAGCGCTCCATCGGCACGATCGAGGCGGAGCTGGAGGAGCGGCTCGCCGAGTTCGAGAAGCAGGGCAAGTTCCTCGAGGCCCAGCGCCTGCGCATGCGGACGACCTTCGACCTCGAGATGCTGCAGCAGCTCGGATTCTGCTCCGGCATCGAGAACTACTCGCGCCACATGGACGGGCGCGAGGCCGGGGAGCCGCCGCACACTCTGCTCGACTTCTTCCCCGACGATTTCCTCCTGGTCATCGACGAGTCGCACGTCACCGTGCCGCAGATCGGCGCGATGTACGAGGGCGACGCCTCGCGCAAGCGCACGCTCGTCGATCATGGCTTCCGTCTTCCGAGCGCCATGGACAACAGGCCGCTGCGGTGGGACGAGTTCAAGAACCGCATCGGTCAGACCGTCTACCTCTCGGCGACCCCGGGCAAGTACGAGATGGGCATCGCCGACGGCGTGGTCGAGCAGATCATCCGCCCCACCGGGCTCGTCGACCCGCACATCATCGTGAAGCCGTCGAAGGGGCAGATCGACGACCTCCTCGAGGAGATCAGGATCCGCGCCCAGAAGGACGAGCGTGTCCTCGTCACCACCCTCACCAAGAAGATGGCCGAGGAGCTCACCGACTTCCTGGGCGAGCACGGGGTGCGCGTGCGCTATCTGCACTCCGACGTCGACACGCTCCGACGAGTGGAGCTGCTCAGCGAGCTCAGGGCGGGCGTCTACGACGTGCTGGTCGGCATCAACCTTCTTCGCGAGGGTCTCGACCTGCCAGAAGTGTCGCTGGTCGCGATCCTCGACGCCGACAAGGAGGGCTTCCTCCGTTCGGGGACCTCCCTGATCCAGACGATCGGGCGCGCAGCCCGCAACGTCTCCGGCGAGGTGCACATGTACGCCGACAACATGACCGACTCGATGGCCAAGGCGATCGAGGAGACCGATCGGCGCCGCGACAAGCAGATCGCGTACAACACCGAGCACGGGATCGACCCGCAGCCGCTGCGCAAGCGGATCGCCGACATCACCGAGGTCCTCGCCCGCGAAGGGGCCGACACGGCCGACATGATGTCGAGTCGAGGACGAGCCACGGGCAAGGGCAAGTCGCCGACGCCGAACCTGCGACGCACGGGCATCGCCGCCGAAGGAGCGCTGCAGCTGGAGGCGACCATCCAGGATCTCTCCGATCAGATGCTGGCCGCCGCCGGAGAGCTGAAGTTCGAGCTCGCCGGGCGGCTTCGCGATGAGGTGCAGGATCTGAAGAAGGAGCTGCGCGCCATGGAGCGCGCCGGACACGCCTGATCGGCGGAGATCTGGACAGAGAGCGCGAGAGGGCACGACCTCTCGCCGGCTCGACGAGGAGAGGCACGCGATGGACGCGGCAGGAGAAGAGCTCGCCGATCGCATCCGTGCGCTCATGGGAGCGGATCCGTCGATCGAGGAGAAGCGGATGTTCGGAAGCCGGGCTTTCCTGATGGACGGCCGCATCCTGGTGGGTGCGCGCAAGGGCGGGGTGCTGCTGGTGCGGGTGTCGGAGGAGCAGGGCGCCGCGCTGGCGGTGAGGCCGGGAGTCGCCCGGGCCGTGATGGGCGCCAAGACGATGAGTGCGAGCTGGCTGGACGTCGACGCCGTCACCGTGGCCGATGACGACGCTCTCATGTTCTGGATCGACGCCGCCAGGGAGGACTCGACGGGTCGCCCGTGAACGGAACGTCCTGCGAGAGGGCGCGCGAGTTCAGGGGCAGTGCATGAGGGGCTTCGGGCCCGAGCGGTCGATCTCGTGCTCCGTCATCGGCGCGCCGCACAGCGGGCACGCACGTTCGGCGCGTTCGGCGGCGCTGGGCGGCGGCGTCTTCTCGTACGGGCCCACCGAGGCGGGGCCGGCGAAGCGGATCAGGTTCGTGTTGAACCAGGCGTAGAGACCGCCCGCCTCGCGGATGCGGGTGCGAAGAGGAGCGCGATCGGAGTTCGTTGCCATGTTTATTAGTGTACTAACTATTAGTGCCTATGTATACTCGGAGCCGTGACGGCATCCGATGACCTGCTCAAGCTCGAGAACCAACTGTGCTTCGCCGTGGTCACGGCCGCGCGCAACGTGGTGGCGATCTACCGTCCGATCCTCGAGCCCCTCGGCCTCACGCACCCGCAGTATCTCGTCATGCTCGCGCTCTGGGAGCGGGCGCCTCGCACCCTCGCCGACCTCGCGGCCGATCTCGCCATGGAGCCGGCCACCGCGTCGCCGCTGGTCAAGCGCCTCGAGGCGGACGGACTCGTCACCCGACAGCGCAGCCCGCAGGACGAGAGGCGGCTGGAGATCGCGCTGACGGATGCCGGCGCCGCACTGCGGGAACGGGCTCTCGACGTTCCGCATCAGGTCATGGCCGCCGTCGACATGGACATCTCGCAGGTGTCCGTCTTGAGAGACGGCCTGTCGGCCTTCGCGGGTCGGCGCGTCACAGAGCTGTCCGGGGCCTAGCCTCGGCGGTGCTCCGCCACGGAGGAGTAGCGCACCGTGGCTGCCGGCGGAGCCGATGTCCGTGGCCCCTCGTAGACTTGACCGGTGCCTATCGTCCCGGTTGCAACCCCAGGAAAACTCAGTGTTCGCGGTGCCCGCGTGCACAACCTCAAGAACGTCGACATCGACATCCCGCGCGACTCCCTCGTCGTGTTCACCGGCCTGTCCGGCTCTGGGAAGTCCAGCCTCGCGTTCGACACGATCTTCGCAGAGGGGCAGCGTCGCTACGTCGAATCGCTGAGCGCGTACGCGCGCCAGTTCCTCGGGCAGGTGGACCGCCCAGACGTCGACTTCATCGAGGGGCTGAGCCCCGCGGTGTCGATCGACCAGAAGTCGACCAACCGCAACCCGCGCTCCACCGTCGGCACGATCACCGAGATCTACGACTACATGCGTCTGCTGTGGGCGCGCATCGGCATCCCGCACTGCCCGGAGTGCGGAGAGAAGATCCAGCGTCAGACCGTGCAGCAGATCGCCGACCAGCTCATGGAGCTCCCCGAGCGCACCCGCTATCAGATCGTCGCGCCGGTCGTCTCGCAGAAGAAGGGCGAGTTCGTCGACCTGTTCCGCGAGCTGGGAGCCAAGGGCTACTCGCGCGCGATCGTCGACGGCGACCTGATCCAGCTCGCCGAGCCGCCCACGCTGAAGAAGAGCTACAAGCACGACATCGCCGTCGTCGTCGACCGCCTCGTGGCCGCCGATGACATCCTCGGCCGCGTCACGGACTCCGTCGAGACCGCCCTCGGTCTCGCCGGCGGGGTCGTGCAGGTCAACTTCGTCGACGAGGAGGGCGACGACGCCTGGCAGTCGTTCTCGGAGAAGCTCGCGTGTCCCAATGGCCACGCGATCACGCTCACCGAGATCGAGCCGCGGACCTTCTCGTTCAACGCGCCGTTCGGCGCGTGCCCCGCGTGCTCGGGTCTCGGCACGCGAATGTCGGTCGACATCGATCTGATGCTCGGCGATGAGGAGCTCTCGATCCGCGAGGGCGCCATCATCCCCTGGACAACACAGGGCAAGGGGCTGTTCCAGTACTACGAGCGGCTTCTCGAGGGGCTCGCGTCCGACCTCAACTTCTCGCTCGACACGCCCTGGCAGGATCTGCGCGTCGACGTGCAGGATGCGATCCTCCGCGGTGAGAACTACAAGGTCACGGTCAAGTGGAAGAACCGGTACGGCCGCGAGATGCGCTACGCCTCCGGATTCGAGGGCGTCGTGCCCTACATCGAGCGGCAGTACGCGCAGGCGGAGTCCGACACGCAGCGGGCCCGCTGGGGCGAGTACCTCCGCGAGGTGCCGTGCCCGGTGTGCGACGGCAACCGCCTCAAGCCCGAGGTTCTCGCGGTGCAGGTGCACGGGCACTCGATCGCCGAGGTCTCGCACCTCAGCCTCGCCGATGCGCGTGAGTTCATGGGCACTCTCACACTCACCGACCGCGAGGCGAAGATCGCCGCGCAGGTGCTGCGCGAGATCCGTCTCCGCCTCGACTTCCTGCTGCAGGTGGGTCTCTCCTACCTCAACCTGAGCCGATCCGCAGGGTCGCTCTCCGGCGGCGAGGCGCAGCGTATCCGGCTCGCGACGCAGATCGGCTCCGGCCTCACCGGCGTGCTGTACGTGCTCGACGAGCCGTCCATCGGACTGCACCAGCGCGACAACCGTCGGCTCATCGACACGCTGCTCAAGCTCCGCGATCTCGGCAACACCCTCATCGTCGTCGAGCACGATGAGGAGACCATCGAGGCGGCCGACTGGGTCGTCGACATCGGCCCCGGCGCCGGCGTCAACGGAGGAGAGGTCGTCCACTCCGGGCCGTACTCCGCGCTGCTGAGCGAGTCCGCGTCGATGACGGGGGAATACCTCTCCGGACGCCGCGAGATCCCCGCCCCGAAGAAGCGCCGCAAGATCGACAAGAAGCGGATGCTGAGCGTCGTCGGAGCGCGGGAGAACAACCTCAAGAACGTGAACGCCGATTTCCCGCTCGGCCTCCTCACCGCCGTGACGGGCGTGAGCGGTTCGGGGAAGTCGTCGCTCGTCAACGACATCCTGTACCAGGTGCTCGCCTCGCGACTCAACGGAGCGCGCACGGTCCCCGGCAAGCACACCCGCGTCTCCGGCCTCGACAACCTCGACAAGGTCGTGCATGTCGACCAGGCGCCGATCGGGCGCACCCCGCGGTCGAACCCGGCGACGTACACGGGCGTGTTCGACCGCATCCGCACGCTGTTCAGCGAGACGCCGGAGGCGAAGGTGCGCGGCTACCAGCCCGGGCGCTTCAGCTTCAACGTCAAGGGCGGACGCTGTGACGCCTGCTCTGGCGACGGCACGATCAAGATCGAGATGAACTTCCTCCCCGACGTCTACGTCGACTGCGAGGTGTGCCACGGCAAGCGGTACAACCGCGACACCCTGGCCGTGCACTACAAGGGCAAGAACATCGCCGAGGTGCTCGAGATGCCGATCGCCGAGGCCGCCGAGTTCTTCGAGCCGATCCAGGCGATCCACCGCTACATGAAGACGCTGGTCGACGTCGGCCTCGGCTACGTGAGGCTGGGGCAGTCCGCGACCACCCTGTCGGGCGGCGAAGCGCAGCGCGTGAAGCTCGCGACCGAGCTCCAGCGTCGCAGCAACGGACGCAGCATCTACGTGCTCGACGAGCCGACGACCGGTCTGCACTTCGAAGACGTCCGCAAGCTGCTCGAGGTGCTGAACGGACTCGTCGACAAGGGGAACACGGTCATCGTCATCGAGCACAACCTCGACGTCATCAAGTCGGCGGACTGGGTCATCGACCTCGGCCCCGAGGGCGGCTCGGGCGGTGGTGAGATCCTCGCGGTCGGCACGCCGGAGCAGATCGCCCGCGTCGAGGAGAGCCACACCGGTCAGTTCCTCGCGGAGATCCTCGGCGACGGGCGGGCGGCTCGGAAGGCCAGCTGATGGCCGACGTGCTGCCGTACAAGCCGCGGACCGGTGAGATCCCCACCGACCCCGGCGTGTACAGGTTCCGCGATGCGGAGGGGCGCGTGCTCTACGTCGGCAAGGCGAAGAACCTGCGCCAGCGTCTCTCGAACTACTTCGCCCCGCTGCGCACCCTGCATGAGCGCACCAGGCGGATGGTGACGACGGCGGCGTCGGTGGAGTGGACGGTCGTGTCGACCGACGTGGACTCCCTGCAGCTGGAGTACATGTGGATCAAGGAGTTCGATCCGCCCTTCAACGTGCGCTACAAGGACGACAAGTCCTACCCCTTCATGGCGGTGACCCTTGGAGACGAAGCTCCTCGCGTGATCGTGACCCGCAACCGCAAGATCGCCGGCGCGCGCTACTTCGGTCCGTACCCCAAGGTGTGGGCCGTGCACGACACGATCGACCTGATGATCAAGGTCTTCCCCATCCGCACGTGCAGCGACGCCAGCTACAAGCGCGCCATGCAGACGGGGCGTCCCTGCTTCCCCGGGCAGATCGGCAAGTGCGGCGGACCGTGCTCGATGACAGTCACGATCGAGGAGCACCGTGCCATGGTCGACGACTTCGTCGCCTTCATGGCCGGGGGCGATGAACGGTTCACGAAGGACCTGACGGCGAGGATGCTCGCCGCATCCGCGGCCATGGACTACGAGGCGGCGGCGAAGTACCGCGACCGGCTCTCGGCGATCGAGGCCGTGCTCGGCAAGAGCGCTCTCGTGCTCTCGCCCGACGAGGACGCCGACCTGTTCGGGATCGCGGAGGACGAGCTGTCGGCGGCTGTGCAGCACTTCGTCATCAGAGGCGGTCGGGTGCGAGGCGTCAGGGCGCTGGCGCTCGACAAGGAGATCGACATCTCCGGTGCGGAACTCGTCGATCAGGTGCTGCAGCGCGCCTACGGCGATGCCCAGGACGTGCCCCGCCGCATCCTGGTGCCGACGCTGCCCGACGACGCGGCGGAGCTGGAGCTCTGGCTCAGAGAGCGCCGCGGCAAGAAGGTCGAGATCGCCGTCGCTCAGCGAGGGCAGCGTGCCGACCTCATGCGCACGGCGACGCTGAACGCGCAGCAGGCGCTCATCAGGCACAAGACCAGACGCACCAGCGACTACGTCGCCCGCACGCAGGCGCTCACCGATTTGCAGGACGCCCTGGGAATGGCGGATGCTCCGCTGCGCATCGAGTGCTACGACATCTCCCATCTGAGCGGCACGAACGTCGTGGCGTCGATGGTCGTCTTCGAGGACGGACTCCCGCGCAAGGACCAGTACCGCTCGTTCAACATCGCAGAGACGACCGACGACACCGACTCGATGTACCAGGTGCTCACCAGGCGCCTCGCCTACCTCGACAGGCCGGAGCCACTGGAGGAGACCGAGGGTGAGGAGACGACCGGGCGCAGGAAGCCGCGTTTCGCGTACCCGCCGCAGCTCCTGCTCGTCGACGGCGGCCAACCGCAGGTGGAAGCCGCCGCACGGGCGCTCCGCGACTCGGGGCACACCGAGATCGCGGTCTGCGGCATCGCCAAGCGCCTGGAGGAGATCTGGCTGCCCGGCGAGGACTTCCCGGTGATCCTCCCGCGCACGAGCGAGTCCCTGTACCTTCTCCAGCGTCTCCGCGACGAGGCGCATCGCTTCGCGATCACGCACCAGCGCAAGCGCCGTCGCAACGACATCACGACGATCCTCGCCGAGGTCCCAGGGCTCGGCGCTGCCCGCATCAAGGTGCTGCTCAAGCACTTCGGTTCGGTCACCGCGCTGCGTGCGGCGCAGCCGGGGGAGATCGAAGAGGTCCAGGGCATCGGCCCCGTGCTCGCACAGAGCATCCACACGCATCTCTCCACTCGCTAGGCTGGTGACGGCGGGGGAGAAGGAGCAATGATGGCAGACGGGGACAAGGGCGAGTTCCTCATCGTCACGGGGATGTCGGGCGCGGGGCGCACGACTGTCGCGAACGCACTCGAGGACCTCGGCTGGTACGTCGTCGACAACCTCCCACCGCAGATCCTGCGGCCCCTCCTCGACCTCACCGACATGGGCGGTGATGCGCTTCCGAAGATCGCCGCCGTGGTCGATGTCCGCGGTCGCAACCTCTTCGACGACTTCCCCGGGGTCGCGCGTGCGCTGCGCTCGCGAGGATCCGTGCGTGTGCTGTTCCTCGACGCCTCCGACGACGTGCTCGTGCGTCGATTCGAGTCGGTCCGCCGTCCGCATCCGCTGCAGGGCGACGGCACGCTGCTCGACGGCATCCGCATCGAGCGCTCGCGTCTCGCGGCGATCCGCGAGGCGGCTGATCTCGTGATCGACACGTCCTCGCTGAACATCCATCAGCTCGCGACCCAGGTGTCCGACCTGTTCTCCGAAGAGGGCGCCGCCCGCCACCGCGTGACGCTGATGAGCTTCGGCTTCAAGTACGGCCTGCCCACCGACGTCGACCTCGTCGCCGACATGCGCTTCCTGCCCAATCCGTTCTGGAACGAGGAGCTCCGCGGACAGACCGGTCAGGATGAGGCGGTGCGCGACTACGTGCTCTCGCGGGAAGGGGCGACGGAGTTCCTCGACGCCTACACCGCCGCCCTCACGCCGGTCCTCGAGGGCTACCAGCGTGAGAACAAGAGCCACTCCACCGTGGCCATCGGATGCACCGGCGGAAAGCACCGCTCGGTCGCGATGGTGGAGGAGCTCGCTCGACGCCTCGCGGCGGTCCCCGGAGTCGCCGTCAACGTGCGTCACAGAGACCTGGGCCGGGAGTAGCCGAGCCGCAAAGCCGGGTAGGCTGGAGGTTTGCGTCGCGACCCGGCGCGTGAACGTGAAGGAGTCCCGTGGCACTAACCACCGACGTCAAGGCTGAGCTGGTCAGCATCCGCAATGCACCCCCCACGGTGCGTGTCGCGGAGGTCACCGCCATCCTCCGGTTCGCCGGCGGGCTGCACTCGATCGCCGGCCGGGTGGCCGTCGAAGCCGAGGTGGATGCGGAGGTGCTCGCACAGCGCGTCGCCAGGGACCTCGCGGAGATCTATGGCGTGCGCCCGGAGATCGCCCAGGTGCAGTCGAGCACCGCGAACGACGGCGCCCGCTGGGCCGTGCGCGTGATCGCCTCGGGGGAGACCCTCGCACGCCAGACCGGTCTCCTCGACCAGCGCCGTCGCCCCGTGCGCGGCCTGCCGAACCGTCTGACCACCGGCTCCCGCGCAGAGGTCTCCGGGCTGTGGCGCGGAGCGTTCCTCGCTGCGGGCACGCTCAGCGAGCCCGGCCGTTCCGCGATGCTCGAGGTGTCCTGCCCCACGTCCGAGGCAGCCATGGCCCTCGTCGGCGCCGCACACCGTCTCGGCGTCGCCGCGAAGGCCCGCGAGGTCCGCGGGATGCCGCGCGTCGTCGTCCGCGAGGGCGAGGCGATCCGCACGATCCTCAGCGAGATGGGCGCTCAGCGCACCGCCGTCGCCTGGGAGGAGATGCGTCAGCGCCGCGAGGTGCGGGCTGGCGTGAACCGCCTCGTGAACTTCGACGACGCGAACCTCCGCCGCTCCGCGCAGGCCGCCGTCGCCGCCTGCGCGCGCGTGGAGCGCGCACTGGAGATCCTCGCCGATGACGTGCCCGACCACCTCAAGGTCGCCGGCGAGCTGCGCCTGGCGCACCGCGATGCGAGCCTCGACGAACTCGGCCACCACGCCGAGCCTCCCATGACGAAGGATGCCGTCGCAGGGCGCATCCGCCGACTCCTCGCGATGGCCGACAAGCGCGCGCAGCAGGAGGGCATCCCCGGAACCGAGGCCGCCGTGCCGGCAGGACTCGACGTCTGATCACACGACCGACGAAAGAGAGCTGACCCCCGACGGGGTCGGCTCTCTTTCGTCATACGGCGGAAGGAACGGGTCCTTCGCCGCGTTGTCGTCAGTAGGATGAAAAGCGTCCGCTCCGCACCGCACTTCGGTGGCGCGGAGGATCGGCAAGCGCCGCGGCGCGGCGCGGATTGGATGAAAGCGAAATGGCGACCTACACGCTCCCCGACCTTCCGTACGACTTCGCAGCCCTCGAGCCGCACATCAGCGGCAAGATCATGGAGCTGCACCACGACAAGCACCACGCGGCCTACGTCGCCGGTGCCAACGCCGCGCTCGACGGTCTCGCTGAGGCCCGTGAGACCGGAAACCTCGCGAACGTGAACAAGCTCGAGAAGGACCTCGCGTTCAACCTCGGCGGTCACGTCAACCACTCCATCTTCTGGACCAACCTGTCGCCGAACGGCGGAGGCGAGCCCGAGGGCGAGCTCCGCGCCGCCATCGACGAGTTCTTCGGCTCCTTCGAGAAGTTCCAGGCGCACTTCACCGCGAACGCCCTCGGCATCCAGGGCTCCGGCTGGTCGGTGCTGAGCTGGGACTCGATCGGACAGCGACTGATCATCCAGCAGCTGTTCGACCAGCAGTCGAACACGGCTCAGGGTACGGTCCCGATCTTCCAGCTCGACATGTGGGAGCACGCCTTCTACCTCGACTACCTGAACGTGAAGGCCGACTACGTCAAGGCCGCCTGGAACATCGCGAACTGGGAGAACGTCGCACAGCGCTTCGACATCGCCCGTGAGAAGACCGCTGGCCTGCTGGTACTGTCGTAAACAAGACGGGCGTCCCGATGGACTCTTCGCCCGTCGGGACGCCGTTGTCCATGCTCTCTCTAGTTGAAACCGCGCGCGAGCGCATAAGAAATCAGGAGACCTGAGTGTCTGTCAAGATCGGTATCAACGGCTTCGGCCGCATCGGACGCAACTACTTCCGCGCGGCTCTCGCGCAGGGGGCTGACCTCGAGATCGTCGCGGTCAACGACCTCACCGACAACAAGACGCTGGCGCACCTGCTGAAGTACGACTCGGTCGGAGGCGTCCTCGACGCCGACATCAGCTACGACGACGACAGCATCACCGTCAACGGCAAGGAGATCAAGGCGTTCGCTGAGCGCGACCCCGCCAACCTCCCGTGGGGCGAGCTGGGCGTCGACATCGTCATCGAGTCGACCGGCTTCTTCACCAAGGCGGAGCTGGCCAAGAAGCACATCGAGGCCGGCGCCAAGAAGGTCCTGATCTCGGCTCCCGGCACGGGTGTCGACGGCACGTTCGTCATGGGCGTGAACGAGGACACCTACAACCCGGAGACGGATCACATCATCTCCAACGCCTCCTGCACCACCAACTGCCTCGCGCCGCTGGCTCAGGTGTTCAACGACGCGTTCGGCATCGACCGCGGCTTCATGATGACCGCGCACGCCTACACGGCCGACCAGAACCTGCAGGACGGCCCGCACGGCGACCTGCGCCGCGCACGCGCCGCAGCGATCAACATCACCCCGGCCTCCACCGGTGCCGCCAAGGCGATCGGCGAGGTGCTCCCGGAGCTCCAGGGCAAGCTGAGCGGCTCGTCGTACCGCGTTCCGGTTCCCACCGGCTCGATCGTCGACCTCACGCTGATCACCGACCGCGAGGACCTCACGGTCGACGAGGTCAACGAGGCCTACAAGAAGGCCGCTGCCGAGGGTCGCCTCGCCGGCTACCTGCAGTACAACGAGGACCAGATCGTCTCCAGCGACATCGTGCACAACCCGCACTCCTCGATCTTCGACGCGACGCTGACCAACGTCAGCGGCAACCTCGTCAAGGTCTCGAGCTGGTACGACAACGAGTGGGGCTACTCCAACCGTCTCGTCGACCTGACCGAGTACGTCGCCGAGCGTCTCTGAATCTCAGACACATGACTCTGCGCACCCTGGACTCACTGGGTTCGCTCGAGGGCAAGCGCGTCATCGTCCGTTGTGACCTGAACGTCCCCCTGCGGGACGGGGTCATAACGGACGATGGCCGTGTACGCGCCTCGCTGCCGACCCTCAACGCCCTCATCAACGCCGGCGCCCGCGTCGTCGTCTGCTCGCACCTCGGTCGTCCCGACGGTGCACCCGACCCGCAGTACAGCCTGGAGCCGGTCGCGCAGCGACTGTCCGAGCTGCTCGGCGCTCCGGTCGCGTTCGCGCGCGACACGGTCGGCGAATCCGCGAAGGATGCCGTCGCCTCGCTCGAAGACGGCGGCGTCGTCGTCATCGAGAACCTGCGGTTCAACGCGGGGGAGACTTCCAAGGACGACGAGATCCGCGGCGCGTTCGCGGCGCAGCTCGCCGAACTGGGCGACGTCCTCGTCTCCGACGGCTTCGGCGTCGTGCACCGCAAGCAGGCCAGCGTCTACGATCTCGCCGAGATCCTGCCGTCGGCCGCCGGTCTGCTGATCGCTGCCGAGCTCGATGTGCTCGACCGCCTCACCGAGAACCCGGAGCGTCCGTACGCGGTCGTCCTTGGCGGCTCGAAGGTCAGCGACAAGCTCGGCGTCATCTCGCACCTGCTCCCGCGCGTCGACCGCATCCTCGTCGGAGGCGGCATGCTGTTCACCTTCCTCAAGGCTCAGGGTCACGACGTCGCCTCGAGCCTCCTGGAGGAGGACCAGCTCGACACCGTTCGCGGATACATCGCCGAGGCGGCGGAGCGCGGAGTCGAACTCGTGCTCCCCACCGACGTCGTGGTGGCGTCGGCCTTCGCCGCGGATGCCGCGCATGAGATCGCCGCAGCCGACGCGATCGAGGACACCGCATTCGGCGCCTCGGGAATCGGCCTCGACATCGGCCCGGAGACCGCCGCGCGGTTCGCCGAGGTCGTACGCGGCTCGAAGACGGTGTTCTGGAACGGCCCGATGGGCGTGTTCGAGTTCCCCGCCTTCGCCGGTGGCACCAAGACCGTCGCCCAGGCTCTCACCGAGGTCGACGGACTCAGCGTCGTCGGCGGCGGCGACTCCGCTGCGGCCGTGCGCCAGCTCGGCTTCGCCGACGACCAGTTCGGTCACATCTCGACCGGCGGCGGCGCCAGCCTCGAGTTCCTCGAGGGCAAGAAACTACCCGGACTCACCGTCCTGGGATGGGAGTGACATCGTGGCGACGAACAAGCGCACCCCGCTGATCGCGGGAAACTGGAAGATGAACCTCGACCACCTGCAGGCGGTCGCCTTCGTCCAGAAGCTGCACTGGACGCTGAAGGACGCGAAGCACGAGGACGGGTCCGTCGAGGTCGCGGTCTTCCCTCCGTTCACCGACATCCGCAGCGTGCAGACGCTGATCGACGCCGACAAGATCCCGTTCGCCCTCGGCGCGCAGGACGTCTCGGCGCACGACTCCGGCGCATACACGGGCGAGGTCTCGGGCGCGTTCCTGGCCAAGCTCGACGCGAAGTACGTCATCATCGGGCACTCCGAGCGTCGTGAGTACCACGCGGAGTCGGACGATGTCGTGGCCGCGAAGGTGAAGGCCTCGCTGAAGAACGGACTCGTTCCGGTCATCTGCGTCGGCGAGACCGCGGAGGACCTCGAGAAGTTCGGTGCGAGCGCGGTTCCGGCCGGGCAGCTGGAGGCAGCGCTCCAGGGCGTCTCGAAGGATGCCGACATCGTCGTGGCCTACGAGCCGGTCTGGGCCATCGGCTCCGGCCAGGCGGCGACGCCGCAGCAGGCGCAGGACGTCTGCGCCGCTCTGCGCGGTGTGATCGCGAAGGTCCTCGGCGACGAGGCCGCCGCGCGCACGCGCATCCTCTACGGCGGTTCGGTCAAGTCGGCGAACATCGCCAGCTTCATGCGCGAGCCCGATGTGGACGGCGCTCTGGTCGGCGGGGCGAGCCTCGTCGTCGACGAGTTCGCCGCGATCATCCGGTTCGAGAAGCACGTCGGAGTGTGAGTTGTGGCGGGGCTCCGGCCCCGCCGCACCGTATACTTGACCGTTACGGGGGCAGTCGTGCCCCAGCGAAAGGCTCTTCCTCGTGGAAATTCTCGAGTTCGTCCTGCAGGTCGTGCTGGGCATCACCAGCGTCCTGCTGACCCTCCTCATCCTGCTCCACAAGGGTCGCGGCGGCGGCCTGTCCGACATGTTCGGCGGAGGCATGTCCTCGGCGGTCGGCTCGTCCGGTCTGGCCGAGCGGAACCTCAACCGCTTCACGGTCGTCCTGGCGCTGGCCTGGTTCGTGGCGATCGTCGCGCTCGGCCTCATCACCAAGTTCGAGGTGATCTGATGGCTACCGGCGGCAACGCGATCCGAGGCACCCGGGTCGGCTCCGGCCCGATGGGCGAGCAGGACCACGGCTATCACGCAGACCGCATCGCGGTCTCCTACTGGGACGGACTCGGCAACGAGACCGTCCGCTACTTCGCCGCAGGTCTCCCCGAAGAGGAGATCCCGGAGATCATCGATCATCCGCAGTCGGGTCTGCCGGCCGGTCGAGACAAGGAGAACCCTCCTGCTCTCGCCAAGACCGAGCCCTACAAGACACACCTGGCGTACGTGAAGGAGCGACGCACCGACGAGGAAGCCGTTCAGCTCCTCGAGGACGCGCTCACCCAGCTGCGCGAGCGCCGGGGTCAGTAAGAGCCCGGTTCCTTCGCGAGAGGCCGCCATGACGATCCGTCGTGGCGGCCTCTCGCGTCGTCGGGCTCGGTCCACGGTCAGGTCGGTGCGGTCACCGGCAGCCGGTGGCGGCGTCGATGTACGACTGCGGGGGATAGCCGTAGGCCCAGACCCCGTTCGCGTCGTCCGTGTACCCCATGCTGATCGCCCAGGCCGTCGCCCACTTCTCGATGCTGTCCTGGGTGGACGAGTCGTACATGTCCTCGCACTTGACGCTGATCGCGTGGCCGACCTCGTGCGCGACGAGCGACTTGCTGCTGTAGGAGGGCCACCGTTCCGCCACCGAGTTCGAGAGCTCGATCACCGCGCGTCCTGGCGTGTCCCACCACCAGGTGGTGAGTCCGCCCATGCTCCCGCTGCCTCCGGCTCCGCTGACGATGGGGTTCCAGTCGAACTCCAGGAGAACGCCGGGCGCCAGCGAGCGCGCGAACGCCTCGATCTCCAGCCGTTTCGACAGCAGTGGTCCCGCCTTCTCGGCCAGTTCGGCCTGCTCGGACGAGACGACCAGGGCGGCGGCGCTCTGCAGGGAGGCGAGCGACGTCGCGGCGCTGGCATCGATGCCGGTCGCCGCGGACGCCTTCGCCGCCGCGTCGCGGAGAGCGATCACCGCATCGTTCTTCGCCGAGGGATGCGCGGCCTCGAATCCGACGGCGGTCGATGCCGCCGTCGTGAGCAGTGTCAGACCGGCATCCGACAGCGCGGTCTGCGCCTCGTCGATCGCCGGAGTCTCATCGGCGAGGTCGTCCGCCAGATCGTCGAGACCGTCGCGGTCGCCTGCGAGCCGATCGGACGCGGCGAAGAGCTCCCAGAACCAGGCGGGCTTCTCGCCGGGCTCGGGGATGCGCGAGTCCAGGACGTCCTCCGCGTCGGATGCGGCGGCCTCCGCTCCGGACACGGCGGCGGCGAGCGCGTCTTTCGACGCGGAATCCACCAGAGTCCCGTCATCGCTCTGGAGCAGCTGGGAGGCGAAGTCGGTGGTCGACTGCAGGTCGTTCGTGTCCGCTCGCACCTCGGCGATGGTCTCGCGTGTCGTCTGCACGGCGGCGTCGTACCGCTCGGCGGCGTCGTCGTAGCTCAGATTCGCACCCAGCTGAGCCGCGGCGAGTCCGCCGGCGACGATGAGAGCTCCGACGACCCCGAGCACCAGTCCCGTGCGCCTTCTCCTCGGACGGGTCGGGGCGACGGGCGCACTGGAGAAGAGGAGCGGAAGCTCATGTGCGCCGCGCAGAGGGGAGTCCGGGTCGGTCACGGCATCCCTCCCTGTAGAAAAGGTCCTCGCCGTGGGCGAGGACCTGATCAGATCGAGGGGGTGACGGGAATCGAACCCGCGCAATCAGTTTGGAAGACTGAGACTCTACCATTGAGCTACACCCCCGACGCGGGCCATTGCTGGCGCCGCACCGACTCATCGATCATAGCGGACAGTCAGGGGTGCTCTTGTCCGTTAGACTCGATGGGGCTGAATCTGCGCGCGGATTCCCCGGGGCGTAGCTCAGTTTGGTAGAGCGCCCGCTTTGGGAGCGGGAGGTCGCAGGTTCAACTCCTGTCGCCCCGACACGGCTTTCTCAAGCCTCAGCGCCGCGATTCAGCGCGGAAACTACAAGGAGAACAAACCAGCATGGCGAACAGCACCGTCGAGAAGCTGACCCCGACCCGGGTCAAGCTCAGCATCACGGTCACCCCGGAAGACCTCAAGCCCAGCATCGCCCACGCCTACGAGCACATCGCTCAGGACGTGCAGATCCCCGGCTTCCGCAAGGGCAAGGTCCCTGCTCCCATCATCGATCAGCGCATCGGCCGCGGTGCGGTCATCGAGCACGCGGTCAACGAGGGCCTCGACAAGTTCTTCCGTGACGCCACGGTCGAGCACAAGGTCCGCGTCGTCGGCCGCCCGTCGGCCGAGATCACGCAGTGGCCGAACGAGAAGGACTTCTCGGGCGACCTGCTCGTGGACATCGAGGTGGACGTCCGCCCCGAGATCGAGCTGCCCTCCTACGACGGCATCACCCTGACGGTCGACGCCGTCGAGGCCGACGACGCCGCTCTCGACGAGGAGCTCGAGAACCTGCGCGCCCGCTTCGGCACGCTCGTCCCCGTCGACCGCCCCGCAGCGAAGGGCGACTTCGTCGAGCTCGACCTGGTCGCCACGATCGACGGCGCCGAGATCGACCGCGCGGAGGGCGTCTCCTACGAGGTCGGCTCCGGCGAGCTGCTCGAGGGCATCGACGACGCGATCGAGTCGCTCACCGCCGGTGAGGACACGACCTTCCGCTCCGCCCTCGTCGGCGGCGACCACGCCGGCTCCGAGGCCGAGGTCTCCGTGACCGTCAAGGCCGTCAAGGAGCGCGAGCTCCCCGAGGCGGACGACGACTTCGCGCAGATCGCCAGCGAGTTCGACACGATCGCCGAGCTCCGCGCGAGCCTGGCCGAGCGCGTCTCGCAGCAGGGCGTCTTCACGCAGGGCTCCGCCGCTCGCGACAAGCTCGTCGAGACGCTGCTCGAGAAGATCGAGATCCCCGTTCCGCCGCAGCTCATCGAGGACGAGGTGCACAACCACCTCGAGGGCGAAGGCCGCCTCGAGGACGACGTGCACCGTGCCGAGGTCACCGAGGCGAGCGAGAAGCAGTTCCGCACGCAGGTGCTGCTCGACACCATCGCCGAGCAGGCTGACGTACAGGTCTCGCAGGAGGAGCTCTCGCAGTACCTCGTGCAGTCCGCTGCGCAGTACGGCATGGCGCCGCAGGAGTTCGTCGAGGCGCTGCAGTCGTCGAACCAGCTGCCCGCGCTCGTCGGCGAGGTCGCCCGCAACAAGGCCCTCGCGATCGCCCTGGGCAAGGTCAAGGTCGTCGACACCAACGGCAAGGCTGTGGACCTGAGCGACTTCGTCGTCGTCGACGACGAGACTTCGGACGAGGAGGCTCCCGCCGAGGAGAAGCCCGCCAAGAAGGCTCCCGCCAAGAAGGCTCCGGCCAAGAAGGCTCCGGCCGACAAGGCCGACGCCGCCGCGGAGGACAAGCCCGCCGCGAAGAAACCGGCTGCCAAGAAGGCTCCGGCCAAGAAGGCCGCCGACAAGGCTGAGTGATCGAACGATCACGAGAAGGGGCGGATGCTGCGGCATCCGCCCCTTTTTCATCACCGGAAGGACAGGGCATGAAGAGCTGGGACCAGCGGATCGACGACGTGTGGGATGACGCCTCGGGCGAGGAGGTCGGCGACGAGACCATCGCACGCATCGACGCACTCGCCGCGGAGCGCGGGGAGGACGATGCGCGAGCGGAGTTCGAGCGCGCGGGGGCGCGGGATTCGGCGGGGCGTCCTGCCGAAGCCGTGGTGCTCTACCGTCGCGCGCTCGAGCTCGGCCTCGATGAGGAGCACCACCCGCAGTGCGTGATCCAGCTGGCGAGCTCCCTGCGCAACCTGGGAGAGTACGACGATGCTCTCGCCGTGATCACGGCGGAGGAGGAGCGCTCGCCCGACGGACCGTATCGGGATGCCGTGGCGACCGTGCACGCGCTCATCCTCGCGAGCGCGGGGCAGCCCGCACGGGGCCTCTCGGTGGCGCTGCTCGCCCTCGTTCCGCACCTGCCGCGCTACCACCGCTCCATGACCGCGTACGCCCACGAGATCGCCGACGCCGACACCTGATATGCCGACGGCGAACACGGCCTGAACGCCGCGTTGTCGCCGGTAGATTCGAAATCACTGAAACACGGAATCAGGAGCTGACATGGCTGCAGAACCCCTCCTCGCGACGAGCGTCTTCGACCGTCTGCTGAAGGACCGCATCATCTGGCTGGGGTCGGAGGTGCGCGACGAGAACGCCAACGAGATCTGCGCGAAGATCCTTCTTCTCGCCGCAGAGGACTCCGAGAAGGACATCTTCCTCTACGTCAACTCGCCCGGTGGCTCGATCACCGCGGGTATGGCGATCTACGACACGATGCAGTTCGTCCCGAACGACATCGTCACCGTCGGCATCGGCATGGCGGCGTCCATGGGGCAGCTGCTGCTGACCGCCGGCACCAAGGGCAAGCGGTACATCACCCCGAACGCCCGTGTGCTGCTGCACCAGCCGCACGGCGGCTTCGGCGGAACGTCGAGCGACATCCAGACGCAGGCGCAGCTCATCACCTCGATGAAGAACCGCCTCGCGGAGATCACCGCGGCGCAGACCGGCAAGTCGGTCGAGCAGATCAACGCCGACGGCGACCGTGACCGCTGGTTCACGGCTCAGGAGGCGCTCGAGTACGGCTTCGTCGACCACATCCGCGAATCGGCTTCCGACGTCATCGGCGGCGGCGGCACCGAGCAGGACTCCAAGTAAGCGGAAAGAGAAGGAATCACATGTACACCCCCACCTTCCAGTCCGCTGGCAACCTCCCGTCCAGCCGCTACGTGCTCCCGCAGTTCGAGGAGCGCACGGCCTACGGCTTCAAGCGTCAGGACCCGTACAACAAGCTGTTCGAAGACCGCGTGATCTTCCTCGGCGTGCAGGTCGACGACGCGTCCGCCGACGACGTGATGGCGCAGCTCCTCGTCCTGGAGAGTCAGGACTCCGAGCGCGACATCACGATGTACATCAACTCTCCCGGCGGATCCTTCACCGCGATGACGGCGATCTACGACACGATGCAGTACGTCGCGCCGCAGATCCAGACCGTCGTGCTCGGACAGGCGGCGTCTGCCGCATCCGTGCTGCTCGCGGCAGGAGCCCCCGGCAAGCGTCTGGCTCTGCCGAACGCTCGTGTGCTGATCCACCAGCCGGCGATGGGCGAGGCGGGCCACGGGCAGGCGTCCGACATCGAGATCCAGGCGGCGGAGATCCTCCGCATGCGGACCTGGCTCGAGGAGACCATGGCTCACCACACCAACCGCACCGCCGAGCAGGTCAACCGCGACATCGACCGCGACAACATCCTCTCCGCCGAGCAGGCGAAGGAGTACGGCATCGTCGACCAGGTGCTCACGACGCGCAAGCGCGTCTAAGCTCCGCTCCACTCCGCTGAAGGACGCCGGTCATCAGACCGGCGTCCTTTTGCGCATCCTCTCGCGCACCGGGTGCTCATATGAGCAAACGGGTGCACGAACGCAGATGACCCTCTATCCTGGTGAAGGAAGGAGGATGCCGTGGAAGAAGAGCTGGTCATGGTTCGCGTCGCCGAGCTGTACTACGACGAGGACAAGACTCAGGACGAAATCGGCGCCCTTCTCAAGATCTCCCGCTGGAAGGTCGGCCGCCTGCTCACGCAGGCTCGCGAGCGCGGCATCGTCCGCATCGAGATCGTGCATCCGCGCGCGCGTCGGCTGGGCCTCGAGCGCCAGCTGGTGGAGAAGCACGGCCTCGCCGCCGCCATCGTCGTGCCGGCGCCCGAAGGCGATGAGGGCACGCTCGAACGCGTCGCCCAGGCCGCAGCGGACTATCTCACTGCGATGCGTCCCGTGCCCCGCACGCTCGGGGTCAGCTGGGGCCGGACGCTCCGCGCGGTCGCCGAGGCGCTGCCCGACGGCTGGGCCACGGGAGTGACGGTCGTGCAGCTGAACGGAGGAGTGAGCCTCAACCGCCGTTCCGGTGGTGCGGCCGGTCTCGCGGTCACGATCGCCCAGCGGGCATCGGGACACGTGTCGCTGCTGCCAAGCCCGGCGATCCTGGAACGCGTCGAGACCAAGCAGGCGATCGAAGCCGATCGCACGGTCGCCGCAGTGCTTGAGGAGGCTGCGGAGGCGCAGGCCTTCCTCTTCACCGCAGGGCCCTGCGACGCGACATCGGCGCACGTCGAGAACGGCTACCTGACGGCATCCGATGTCGAGGAGCTGGCGCGCCGCGGAGCGGTCGGCGACGTCCTCGGCCGCTACATCGACGCCGACGGCAACATCGTCGACCCCCAGCTCGACGCCCGCACGGTGGGTGTCGAGCTCGACAGGCTCCGCGCCGCCACGAGGGCGGTCTTCGTCGCCACGGGTGCGGCGAAGCATGACATCGCGCGCACGGTCGTCACCAGCGGCCTGTGCAGCGTGATCGTGACAGATGAGAACACAGCCAGAGCATTGTTGGAGGAACAGTGACGACCAAAGAACTCAGCCGCCGATCGGCGGTGGACGTGCTGGGCGGTGAGCCCGACGACGCGACGCTCCGGCGCTTCCTGCACGGACTCCCCGGTGTGGATGCGGTGGGCCTGGAACAGCGAGCGGCCGGACTCGGCACGCGATCGATCAAGACGACGTCGAAGGCCTGGGCGCTCGACACGATCATCACGCTGATCGACCTCACCACCCTGGAGGGCGCAGACACGCCAGGCAAGGTGCGCTCCCTCGTCGCGAAGGCGAAGAATCCGGATGCGGCAGACCCGACCACGCCGCGCGTCGCCGCGGTGTGCGTGTACGGCGACATGGTCGGCGACGCGGTCACCGCTCTCGGCGACCTGCACGGCGACCCCGACGACGGCCGCATCTCGGTCGCGGCGGTGGCCACGGCGTTCCCCAGCGGGCGGTCATCCCTCGCCATCAAGCTCGCAGACACGGCGGAGGCCGTCGCCGCGGGCGCCGATGAGATCGACATGGTGATCGACCGCGGGGCGTTCCTGTCGGGTCGCTACGGTCTGGTGTTCGACCAGATCGCCCAGGTGAAGGAGGCCTGCCGTCGCGAGGACGGCAGCTATGCCTCGCTCAAGGTGATCCTGGAGACCGGCGAGCTCAACACCTACGACAACATCAAGCGCGCCTCCTGGCTCGGCATCCTCGCGGGCGGCGACTTCATCAAGACCTCCACCGGCAAGGTGCAGCCCGCTGCGACACTGCCGACCACGCTGCTCATGCTGGAGACCGTGCGCGACTGGCACCGCGGCACCGGCGAGAAGATCGGCGTCAAGCCGGCCGGCGGCATCCGCTCGTCGAAGGACGCGGTGAAGTACCTGGTGACCGTCGCCGAGACCGTCGGAGAGGAATGGCTGCAGCCGCACCTGTTCCGTTTCGGCGCATCGAGCCTCCTCAACGACGTGCTGCTGCAGCGCCAGAAGCTCGCCTCCGGCCACTACTCCGGCCCCGACTACGTCACGATCGACTGAGTGGAACCGAACATGTCATTTCTGGAATACGCCCCCGCGCCGGAGTCGAAGGCCGTCCTGAACCTCAGGGACAGCTACGGCCTGTTCATCGACGGCGAGATCGTCGACGGATCGGGGAAGAGCTTCACGACCATCTCGCCGTCGGATGAGACCCGCATCGCGGAGATCGCCACCGCGAGCGACGAGGACGTCGACCGTGCCGTCGCCGCCGCACGTCGCGCCTACGACCGGACCTGGTCGAAGATGAGCGGTCGGGACCGCGGCAAGTACCTGTTCCGCATCGCACGTCTGGTGCAGGAGCGCGCCCGCGAGCTCGCGGTCGCCGAGAGCCTCGACAACGGCAAGCCGATCAAGGAGAGCCGCGATGTCGACGTTCCTCTCGTCGCATCCTGGTTCTTCTACTACGCCGGCTGGGCAGACAAGCTCGACTACGCCGGGCTCGGCGCCAACCCGCGCGCGCTCGGCGTCGCAGGCCAGGTCATCCCGTGGAACTTCCCGCTGCTCATGCTCGCGTGGAAGCTCGCCCCTGCGCTGGCTGCGGGGAACACCGTCGTGCTCAAGCCCGCCGAGACCACGCCCCTCACTGCGCTGATCTTCGCGGAGATCCTGCAGCAGGCTGACCTCCCCGCCGGTGTGGTGAACATCATCACCGGAGCCGGTGCGACCGGCGCGGCGCTCGTCCGCCACCCCGACGTCGACAAGGTCGCGTTCACCGGCTCCACCGGAGTCGGTCGCGACATCGCCAAGGCCGTCGCGGGAACCGGCAAGAAGCTCACGCTCGAACTCGGCGGCAAGGCGGCGAACATCGTGTTCGACGATGCGCCGATCGACCAGGCCGTCGAGGGCATCGTCAACGGGATCTTCTTCAACCAGGGGCACGTCTGCTGCGCGGGCAGCCGGCTGCTCGTGCAGGAGTCGATCCACGACGAGGTCGTCGACAGGCTCAAGAACCGCCTGTCGACGCTGCGCCTGGGCGACCCGCTCGACAAGAACACCGACATCGGCGCGATCAACTCCGCCGCTCAGCTGGCCCGCATCCGCGAGCTCAGCGACATCGGAGAGGCCGAGGGCGCCGAGCGCTGGACCGCGGACTGCGTGATCCCCGAGAAGGGCTTCTGGTTCGCTCCCACGATCTTCACCGGCGTCGAGGCGTCGCACCGGATCGCCCGCGACGAGGTGTTCGGACCAGTGCTCTCGGTGCTCACCTTCCGCACCCCGGCGGAGGCGATCGCCAAGGCCAACAACACCCCCTACGGTCTGTCCGCGGGAATCTGGTCGGACAAGGGGTCGCGGATCCTCGCCGTCGCCGACCGTCTGCGCGCCGGCGTGATCTGGGCCAACACCTTCAACCGCTTCGACCCGTCCAGCCCGTTCGGCGGCTACAAGGAGTCCGGATACGGCCGCGAAGGCGGACGTCAGGGTCTGACCGCCTACCTCCAGGGAGCAGCATCATGAGCAAGCGACTCACCGTGCCCAAGACCTACAAGCTCGCTATCGGCGGAGCGTTCCCGCGGAGCGAGTCCGGGCGCACCTACGAGGTGCTCTCCGCGAAGGGGGCGTTCCTCGCGAACGCGGCCAAGGGGTCGCGCAAGGACGCTCGGGATGCCGTCGTCGCCGCGCGCGCCGCGGTGAAGAGCTGGTCCGGTGCGACCGCCTACAACCGCGGTCAGGTGCTCTACCGTGTCGCGGAGGTCCTGGAGGGACGCCGTGCGCAGTTCGTCGACGAGATCGTCGCCCAGGAGGGCGTGTCCGCCGCCGTCGCGGGTGCACAGGTCGACGAAGCCATCGACCTCTGGGTCTGGTACGCGGGGTGGTGCGACAAGTACGCGCAGGTCGCAGGCAACGCGAACCCGGTCGCCGGCCCGTACTTCAACATCTCGGTGCCGGAGCCGACCGGCGTCGTCGCGATCGTCGCGCCGCAGGACTCCGCTCTTCTCGGCCTGGTGTCGGTCGTCGCGCCGGCGCTCGTCGCGGGAAACACGGTCGTCGTGATCGCCAGCGAACGGCATCCGCTCTCCGCGATCAGCCTGGCCGAGGTCCTCGCGACCAGCGACGTGCCAGGGGGCGTCGTGAACGTCCTCACCGGTTCGCCGGCCGAGATCGCGCCGTGGCTCGCATCCCACCAGGATGTAAACGCACTCGACCTCGCCGGAGCCGGTGACCTGGACTGGGTCGACCTGCAGATCGCCGCGGCCGAGACCCTCAAGCGGGTTCTCACCCCCGGCGCCGTCTCGGCCTCTCCCGAGCGCATCGGGGCCTTCACCGAGGTGAAGACCGTCTGGCACACGAAGAGCATGGTCTGACCCGCCGAAGCGCTTCGCCGACGCCCCAGCTGACCGTCCACGCCCCACCGGGCCGACGTCGGTCAGGTGGGGCGTCGTCGTTCAGCGGGAGGCGTCGATGCGTGCCGGAGACAATCGTGACCGCGCCAATGCGTCCCGGTGTCCGGTGCAGAGGTTAGGCTCGGATGACGATCTCGGCATCCTGAGGAGGACGCGCATGGCCCGTATCGGTGAAAGCGCTGACCTGTTCAAGTGCTCGTTCTGCGGAAAGAGCCAGAAGCAGGTGCAGCAGCTCATCGCTGGCCCCGGTGTGTACATCTGCGACGAGTGCGTCGAGCTGTGCAACGAGATCATCGAGGAGCGGATGGCGGAGTCCGCCGCCACAGGAACCGCCGACTTCGATCTGCCCAAGCCGCGCGAGATCTTCTCCTTCCTCGAGGAGTACGTCGTCGGGCAGGAGCCCGCGAAGAAGGCCCTCGCCGTCGCGGTCTACAACCACTACAAGCGCATCCGCGCGCACGGCACGCTTCAGACCGCTGAGCAGAAGGCCGAGAGCGTCGAGATCGCCAAGAGCAACATCCTGCTCATCGGCCCGACCGGCTGCGGCAAGACCTATCTCGCGCAGACGCTCGCGAAGCGCCTCAACGTCCCCTTCGCCGTCGCCGATGCGACGGCGCTGACCGAGGCAGGGTACGTCGGAGAAGACGTCGAGAACATCCTGCTCAAGCTCATCCAGGCGGCGGACTACGACGTCAAGCGCGCAGAGACCGGCATCATCTACATCGACGAGGTCGACAAGATCGCCCGCAAGGCCGAGAACCCGTCGATCACGCGCGACGTCTCCGGTGAGGGCGTGCAGCAGGCCCTGCTGAAGATCATCGAGGGCACGGTCGCATCGGTGCCGCCGCAGGGCGGTCGCAAGCACCCGCACCAGGAGTTCCTGCAGATCGACACCTCGAACGTGCTGTTCATCGTCGCCGGCGCCTTCGCAGGCCTGGAGGACATCGTCTCGGCGCGCGTCGGCAAGCACGGCATCGGCTTCGGCGCTCCGCTGCACGACAAGGGCAAGGATCTCGATCTGTTCAGCGAGGTCCTGCCCGAGGACCTGCACAAGTTCGGCCTCATCCCCGAGTTCATCGGCCGTCTTCCCGTCGTGACCTCGGTGTCGCCGCTCGACCAGAGCGCGCTGATCGACATCCTCACCGGTCCGCGCAACGCGCTGGTCAAGCAGTACCAGCGCATGTTCGAGATCGACGGGGTGCAGCTCGAGTTCGAGGAGGACGCGCTCCGCTCGATCGCCGACCTCGCCGTCGAACGCAAGACCGGTGCTCGTGGTCTCCGTGCCATCCTCGAAGACGTGCTCGGACCGATCATGTTCGAGATCCCCTCGGCCGAAGACGTCGCCAAGGTCATTGTGACCCGCGCTGCCGTCGACGAGGGCGCCCCGCCCACCATCGTGATGGAGCGCAAGCGCAAGAGCGCATGAGCGTCGAGGCGGTCTCGCCTCGACGGGAGCGTTCGTGCCCTCTCGTCGTGCTCGTCAGGCGACGGGCAGGATGAGATCCGTGCGCAAGGCGTCCGTCGCCGTGGACGGGTCGGAGACGTACACCTCGATCCAGATGCCCCTCGAATCGAGTCCCTCAGCGCGGGCTCGGTCGGACAGGCCCATCCAGCCGGCGCCGAGCTCGTCGTACGACCCCAGGACGGTCGTCGCGGCCGCCGGACCCGCCGGGAGAGCGGATGCCGTGACCTCGAGACCGTTCACGAGGATGGGCTGCTCGGGTGCGAGAACGACAGGGAAGCCGAGCTCGAGGTCGAACACGCGCATCGGGTCGCCGTAGTACACGGCCACCGCGGGGCCCGCCGGCACCAGGGCACCCGAGGCGAACAACGACCCCAGTGCCGAGTAGCCCGCGTCGAACACGTCGCGGAGATCCGCGATCGTGATGCCCTCGTGGCGGATCACCGCCAGCGCCACGGCATCCAGCTCGATGCGGTCGATCAGGCCGAACGGGGTCTCGGGGAACGCACTCATGCGGTCAGTCTTCCAGCCCTCGCCGCTTCAGCAAAGGGGCGATCTCGGCATCGCGACCGCGGAAGTCACGGTACGCCTCCAGGGGATCCTTCGATCCGCCGACGCCGAGGAGTCGGTTGCGGAAGCGGTCGCCGTTCTCCCGTGTGAGACCGCCGTTCTCGCGGAACCAGTCGACCGTGTCGGCGTCGAGCACCTCACTCCAGATGTACGAGTAGTAGCCGGCGCTGTATCCGCCGGAGAACACGTGCGCGAAGTACGTCGACGAGTAGCGCGTGGGGACCACCGGGTCGTTCAGGCCGATGTCGGCGAGGGCCGCCGCCTCGAACGCGGCCACGTCGTCGACGTCGGCATCCGCACCCACCCGATGCCACGCCTGATCCAGCCAGGCGGCGGCGAGGTACTCGCTGGTGGCGTGTCCCTGGTCGAAGGTCTCCGTGGCGCGGAGCCGGTCGACGATCGCCGGGTCGAGGGGCTCGCCGGTCTCGTGGTGCCGTGCGTAGTTGTCGAGGACCTCCGGCCAGAGGATCCACATCTCGTTGACCTGGCTGGGGAACTCGACGAAGTCGCGGTACACGTTGGTCCCGGAGAAATGGGGGTAGGTCACGACGGCGAACAGCCCGTGCAGCGCATGCCCGAACTCGTGGAACAGCGTCGTCACCTCATCGAGCGTCAGCAGAGTCGGCTCGCCGTCTCCCGGCTCCGGCACGTTGAGATTGTTGACGACCACCGGGGCGGTGCCGCGCAGACGCGACTGGCTGACAATGGGGTTCATCCACGCTCCACCGCGCTTCGAGTCGCGCGTGTAGAGGTCGAGGACGTACAGCCCGAGCGCGCTACCGTCGGCGTTGAAGACCTCGAACACCCGCGCACCGGGGTGGTACGCCGTCAGATCGGGCCGCTCCTGGAACGTCACCCCGTACAGCCGCGTGGCGGCGAAGAACACCCCGTCCTGCAGGACCCGCTCCGCCTCGAACCACGGACGAAGCGCGCTGGTGTCGATGTCGTAGGTCGCCGCCCGCACCCGCTCGGTGTAGAACGCCCAGTCGTGCGCCTCGATCTCGAACGGCTCCGGCTCGGTCCCGTCGACGATGGCCTGCAGCGCCGCTCGCTCCGCGCGAGCATTGCGGGCCGACGGCGCAGCGAGCGCGCGCAGCATCCGTTCGACGGCGTCGGGGGTCTTCGCCGTCTCGTCCGCGGTGACGTACGCGGCGTGGGACTCGTACCCGAGCAGTGCGGCGCGTTCGGCACGGAGACGCACGATCTCGCGCAGCACGGGGCGGTTGTCGTCGGCGTTGTCGCGCGATGCCCGGCTGCGCGACGCGTCCATGATGCGGCGGCGTGCGTCGCGATCGCGCAGCTGTGCGAGGTACGGATGTCCGGTGAAGAGGGGGAGGGATACGAGGAGCTTCCCGTCGAGGCCGCGGCTCTGGGCAGCCCGTGCGGCGGCGGAGAGCTCTCCGGCGCTGAGCCCGTCGAGTTCGGACGCGGAGTCGAAGACCACCGCGAGGTCGTTCGTGTCGTTGAGGAGGTTGCGCTCGAACGTGTTGCTCAGGGTGGACAGCTGCTGATTGAGGAGCGTGAGATGCGCCTTTGCCTCGTCGTCGAGCGCCGCCCCGGCGTGCGTCATCTCGCGGAACCGCCGTTCGACCAGATAGCCCTGCTCCGCGTCCAGGTCGAGGGAGTCCCGCTGCTCGTGCACGAGCCTGACGCGCCAGTACAGGGCGCCGTCGAGGGTGATGGCGTCGGTGTGCGCGGCCATCAGCGGAGCGAGCTGTTCGTCGACGGCCTGGATCTCGGGCGTCGCATCCGCTGAGCTCACCGTGTAGAACGCGTGGGCGACCCTGTCGAGGAGCTCCCCGGAGCGCTCCAGCGCCTCGATCGTGTTCTCGAACGTCGGCATGGATCTGACCATCGTGATGCGCGCGACCTCGCCCAGCTGCTTGGCGAACGCCGCCCGGAACGCGGGCAGATAGTGCTCTGGCCTGATGCGGGCGTAGTCGGGGAGGCCGTAGGGGAGCGAAGACGGCTGCAGCAGCGGGTTGGAGGCGTCGGTCATTCCTTGAGCCTAGCCATGACCCGTTCGAGCGCCTCCACGACGATCCGCACCGAGCGCCGGCGCAGGTTCTCCGGACGTGCGAGCACGTCGATGAGCCGATGCGTGCTCACTCCGAGGAGAGGGAGTCGCACGATGTCCCGGTCGTCGACGCTGCGCGACGTGTAGCGCGGCAGCATCCCCAGCACGTCGCCGGCGGCGACGACCGCGGAGACCGCGCCGTAGTCGTTGATGCGATGCCTGATCTCGAGCGCGCGCCCCGCGACGGCGGAGACGGCCCGCAGCACGTCATCGGGGGAGTAGCCGATGCGGCTGGTCACCCACGGCTGCCCCACGACGTCGTCTGGGGTCAGGGAGTCGAGGGCGGCGAGGGGGTGGGCTGCCGCGACCGCGACGTCGAGGGGCTCGCTGACGAGCGTGAGGCTGCGGATGCCGGCTTTCGGCCAGGGCTCGGAGTGCTCCATGCGGTGAGCGAGCACGAGGTCGTAGCGCGCCGTGAGCGCGGGGAAGTCACTCTGAGCGACATCCTCATCGGTGAGCTGCACCGTCGGGGCGGCGTCGCTCTCGGACAGCTCGCGCACGAGGGATCCGAACAGCGCCTGCCCAGCGCTGTGGAATCCGCTGATGGTGACGACGCTTGTCGGCTCGCTCTCGAACTCGTCCAACGCGCTGCGCGCAGCGGCCATCGCGTCGATCGCCTCCGTGCCGGCCGCCGCGAGAACCTCTCCGGCCGGAGTGAGGGCGAGACGTCGGCCGTCTCTGCGAGTCAGCGGGGTGCGGACTCCCCGCTGCAGGGCGGAGAGGTGCTGGGATACGGCGGACGGTGTGACGTTCAAGGCCTCGGCCACGGCGGTGACGCTGCCGAGGGCTCCGAGTTCGCGCAGGATCTGCAGCTGGTGGAGTTCCATCACATCAGTTTAGCTTTTACTACATAGACTTTGCAGGAATCGGCGATTGCTCTACAACGTCGTGTGCGGTGTGATCGAAGCATGAAGGCTTTGTTCAAGGCAGAACGCGCAGCAGGACTCGAGCTGGTGGAGCGCCCCGATCCGGTGGCCGCGGCGGACGAGGTCGTCATCCGTGTGCTCCGCACCGGCATCTGCGGAACCGACCTGCACATCCGCCGCTGGGACGACTGGGCCGCGTCCGCGATCGACGCGCCGCTGATCCCTGGCCACGAGTTCTACGGCGAGGTCGTGGAGGTCGGTCCGCTCGTGCGCGACATCGCCGTCGGCGACCGCGTCTCCGGCGAGGGGCACATCGTGTGCGGAACCTGCCGCAACTGCCGCGCCGGCCGTCGGCAGATGTGCATCCGCACGATCGGCCTCGGACTCCAGCGCGACGGCGCCTTCGCCGAGTATCTCTCCCTGCCGGCGACGAACGTCTGGGTGCACCACTCCGACGTGACGCCGGAGCTCGGGGCGATCTTCGATCCGCTCGGCAACGCGGTGCACACCGCCCTCACCTTCCCCCTCATCGGAGAGGACGTCCTCGTCACGGGATGCGGCCCGATCGGGCTGATGGCGATCGCCGTGGCACGCCATGCGGGCGCACGCTTCATCGTCGCCACGGATGTCAGCGCTCCTCGCCTCGCGATGGCGCGGCAGATGGGCGCCGACGAGGTGGTCGACGTGTCGAGGAGCGACATCCGCGACGCGCAGCGGGCGCTCGCGATGCGGGAGGGGTTCGACGTCGGCTTCGAGATGAGCGGCGCGGCCACTGCGCTGCCCGCGATGATCGACAACATGAACCACGGCGGCCGCATCGCGATGCTCGGTCTGCCGAGCGCCGGCTACGACATCGACTGGGGCAAGCTCGTCACCCACATGCTCACGATCAAGGGCATCTACGGTCGCGAGATGTTCGAGACGTGGAACGCGATGGGTGCGATGCTGCAGAGCAGCGCGACCCTGCGCGAGTCGATCGGCCGCGTGATCGCGGAGGTGCTCCCTGCGCGTGACTGGGAGAAGGCTTTCGCCGCCGCGGAGTCGGCGGGAACGGGGAAGATCATCCTCGACTGGACGCAGCTGTAGAGCGAAGGAGTTTGCGATGTACGGGACATTCCAGAACCATGTGACGGCAGAGCTCAGCGGGATCGAAGAGGCGGGGCTCACCAAGCACGAGCGCGGCATCCGCGGGCCGCAGAGCGCCGAGATCGTCGCCGACGGTGCAGAGGTGCTGAACTTCTGCGCGAACAACTACCTGGGTCTCGCCGACGACGCCCGCATCCTCGACGCCGCCAAGGGCGCGCTGGACGAGTGGGGGTACGGACTGGCGAGCGTGCGCTTCATCTGCGGCACGCAGGAGCAGCATCTCGAACTCGAACGTCGTCTCGCCGGATTCCTCGGCACCGACGACGCCATCCTCTACTCCTCCTGCTTCGATGCGAACGGGGGAGTGTTCGAGACGCTGTTCGGCGCCGAGGATGCGATCATCTCGGACGAGCTCAACCACGCATCGATCATCGACGGCATCCGCCTCTCGAAGGCCCGCCGCCTGCGCTATCGCAACCGCGACATGGCCGACCTCGAGGAGCAGCTGAAGGCGGCAGCCGACGCGCGCTTCCGCGTCGTCGTCACGGACGGCGTCTTCTCGATGGACGGCTACATCGCTCCGCTGGCGGAGATCTGCGACCTCGCGGAGCGCTACGACGCCCTCGTCTTCGTCGACGACTCCCATGCCGTCGGCTTCGTGGGCGAGAACGGACGCGGCACCCCTGAACTGTGCGGCGTCGCGGACAGAGTGGACATCTACACCGGCACGTTCGGCAAGGCGCTGGGCGGCGCGTCAGGGGGCTACGTCGCCTCGCACGCCGACATCGTCGCCCTGCTGCGTCAGCGCTCGCGCCCCTACCTCTTCTCGAACACCCTCGCGCCGGCGATCGTCGCGGGAACCCTCACGGCGCTCGACCTCGTCGAGGGGTCCGCCGATCTCCGTGCTCGGCTTCGGGAGAACGCCGCGCTGTTCCGCGAGCGGATGAGCGCAGAGGGTTTCGAACTGCTGCCGGGGGAGCACCCCATCGTGCCGGTGATGTTCGGGGATGCCGCGCTGACCGCCCGCGTCGCGAAGGAGATGCAGGCCAGGGGCGTCTACGTCACGGCGTTCAGCTTCCCTGTCGTCCCGCGGGGTCTTGCGCGGATCCGCGTGCAGCTCTCTGCTGCGCACACGCCGCAGCAGATCGAGCGCTGCGTGGCCGCATTCGTGGCGGCGCGGGCCGCCGTGAGCTGACCTCGACGAACTTGCAAAGAAAAGCTTGCAAAGAAGTCTTTGCAAGGGTATCTTTGCATGCATGACGAACCCCTCGAAGTCCCGCAGCCTCGACCCCGGTGCGCTGAAGGCGCTCGCTCATCCGCTGCGCGTGCGGATCTTCGACCTCCTCAGCGAGAGGGGCCCGCAGACGGCGAGCTCCCTCGCGGCTCTCGTCGGCGAGACGTCCGGTTCGATGAGCTATCACCTGCGGGCGCTGGCCGCGCACGACCTGATCCAGGAGGTCGAGGGGCGTGGCACGGCGCGTGAGCGCTGGTGGGAGAGGCCCAAGGGGCGCATCGATCTGCCGGGTCCCGACGACTCGATGACGCCGTCGAACCGCGCCTCCGCGCAGATCGTCACGGCCGAGTTCTTCCGCCTGCGTCACGAGGCGCTGATGGCGTACCTGAACCGCAACGAGTCCGCAATCCCGGAGGAATGGCGCGACGTCGGGATCATCATGACGACGTACCTCGACCTGACGGCGGCGCAGATGGAGGAGGTCAAGGCCGAGCTCAGCGCCGTCGTCGATCAGGTCGTCGACCGCTACCGCGGCCAGTCCGGCCCCGACGTCCGGCGCGTGACCCTGCGCGCTGAGCTCTTCGACCTGCCCACGACCACCAGTACGGAGGAATCATGACCAGCGCCGCTCTCCACCTCACCGCGCCGACGCAGGCCGAGCGCCGCCTCCTGCATCTGGCGGAGCACCTCACGGCCTACGTCGAACGCCGCATCGCCGCCAGGGCCGAGCGCCGGGAGATCGCGCTCGACCTGCTCCGCGAGCAGCAGGCCCGGAGACAGGATCCCCGGGCCGTCGAGCACCTCCTCGCCCAGGTCGGTCTTCCTCGGAGGTGAGGGCACCGCATCGCCGAGAGACACGAAACGCTTCACCCGATGTCAGACATCAGGTGAAGCGTTTCGTCTCGTCGCTGCGCTTCTCGCTCGACGACCGGGCAGTCGCGAGCGGAGGTCAGTCCTCGAAAGGGCGCGCCACGATGTCGCCGGACGCCGTCTGCAGCACTTCCCAGCCGGCGTCGAGCTCGGCGATCGCGCGGCCCTCGAGCCACGTGAGCGTCCAGTGGCCGTTCATACCGCGCGATTCGACCTCGGCGATGGCGGGGCGCAGCGCGGCGGGCACCGACGCCGGCGGCTCCGAACCCGTGGCCCACCGCGTGCCGAGCTGCATCACACGGCCTCGACGGGAGCGAGCTCGATCGCGGTGACCGCGAACTCGTCGCCAACGGCGAGCCCGAGCTCCGCGATGCGACCCACGGCCGACAGATCGGCGGCAGCGGCCTGAAGCGCCTCGTACTTCTCGGCCGGGGCGGTGATCATGGCGCTCGCGACGGGGGTCTTCTGCGACGCCTTCGCCTCGGTCTTCGCACGACGGATGCTGATCAGGGCCTCGCTGGCCACCGACAGCACCGCGGCGTCTCCCTCGATGCCCAGCGGCTCGGGCCAGGATGCCGTGTGCACGGAGCCCTCCTCGAACCAGGACCACACCTCTTCTGTCGCGAAGGAGAGGATCGGCGCGAGCAGTCGCAGCAGCGTCGACAGAGCGAGGCGCAGCGCGAGGGCCGCGGACGCCTGACCCACGTCGTTCTGGTTGTACGCGCGCTCCTTGACGAGCTCGAGGTAGTCGTCGCAGAAGGTCCAGAAGAAGGCCTCGGTGACTTCGAGGGCCTTGGCCTGGTCGTAGTTCTCGTAGGCCCTCGTCGCCTCGGCGATGACGCCGTCGAGCGCCGTCAGCATGGATGCGTCCAGCGCGTGCGTGACCTGCGCGCCCTCTGGCACGGGGAACGAGAGCACGAACTTCGCCGCGTTCAGCACCTTGATGGCGAGTCGGCGGCCGATCTTCACCTGCGTCGGGTTCTGCGGGTCGAAGGCGGCGTCCATGCCCAGTCGGCTCGACGCGGACCAGTAGCGCACGGCATCCGATCCGTGCGTGTCGAGGATGTCGGCGGGCGTGACCACGTTGCCCTTGGACTTCGACATCTTCTTGCGGTCGGGGTCGACGATGAAGCCGCTGATCGCGGCGTTGCGCCACGGCGAGCGGCCGTCTTCGAGGGTCGAGCGCAGCATGGTCGAGAACAGCCAGGTGCGGATGATGTCCTGACCCTGCGGGCGCAGGTCGAACGGCGCGGTGAGCTCCCAGAGCTCCTCGTCGCGCTGCCAGCCGCCGGCGAGCTGCGGGGTGAGCGAGGACGTCGCCCAGGTGTCGAGGATGTCGGCCTCGGCGTCGAAACCACCGGGCACGCCGCGCTGCTCTGCGGTGTACCCCGCCGGCACGTCGGTGGTCGGGTCGATCGGAAGAGCGGAGTGGTCGGGCGTGAGCACGCGGTCGTAATCGCGGTCACCGTTCTCGTCGAGCGCGTACCACAGCGGGATCGGCACGCCGAAGAAGCGCTGGCGGGACACGAGCCAGTCGCCCGTGAGACCGCCGACCCAGTTCTCGTAGCGCACGCGCATGAAGTCCGGGTGCCAGGCGAGCTCGGCGCCGTGGCCGATGAGCGCATCGCGCAGCTCGGCGTCACGGGCGCCGTTGCGGATGTACCACTGCCGGGTCGACACGATCTCGAGGGGGCGGTCGCCCTTCTCGAAGAACTTCACCGCGTGGTTGAAGGGCTTGCCGACCGCGGTCATCGCGCCGGTCTCCTGCAGCTTCTCCACGATGGCCTTGCGCGCGGAGAACACGGTCTTGCCCGCGAGCTCCTCGGCGTACCACTGCTGCGCCGCCGCATCCGCCACCGAGGAGGGGGCGTCGGGGAGGAATCGGCCGTCGAGGCCGATGGTCGTCATGTTCGGCAGGTGATCGCCCGACACGGTGCGCAGCTCGCGCCACCACACGATGTCCGTCACGTCGCCGAAGGTGCAGACCATGGCCGCGCCGGTGCCCTTGTCGGCGAGCGCGAGGTGGTGGCCGTGGATCTCGATCTCGGCGCCGAAGAACGGCGTGGTCACCTTCGTGCCGATCAGGTGCTTGTGCGGTCCCTCCGGGTGCGTCACGATCGCGATGCACGCGGGGAGGAGCTCGGGGCGCGTGGTCTCGATGGTGATCGAGCCGGAGCCGTCGGAGAACGGGAAGTCGATGGTGTGGTACGCGGCCTGCTGGTCGCGGTCCTCGAGCTCGGCCTGCGCGATCGCCGAGCGGAAGTCGATGTCCCACAGCGTCGGCGCGAGGGCCTGGTAGGCCTCGCCGCGCTCGATGTTGCGCAGGAAGGCGAGCTGGCTCTGCCGGATCGTATCGTCGGAGATCGTCCGGTAGGTCTGGGTCCAGTCGACGCTGAGGCCGAGCTGGCGGAACAGCGCCTCGAAGTGCTTCTCGTCCTCGACCGTCAGCCGCTCGCACAGCTCGATGAAGTTGCGGCGGCTGATCGGCAGCTGGTCGGCAGCGCGCGAGGACTTGTTGTCTCCGCCCTCGAACGGCGGGGTGAAGTCGGGGTCGTAGGGGAGTGAGGGATCGCAGCGCACCCCGTAGTAGTTCTGCACCCGACGCTCGGTGGGGAGGCCGTTGTCGTCCCAGCCCATGGGGTAGAAGACGGTCTTGCCGCGCATGCGCTCGAACCGCGCCTTGATGTCGGTGTGCGTGTAGGAGAACACGTGCCCGATGTGCAGGGAGCCGGATGCCGTCGGCGGCGGGGTGTCGATCGAGTAGACGCCGTCACGCCCGGTCTGCGCGGCGCGGATGCGGTCGAACAGGTAGGTGCCCTGCTCCGCCCATGCGTCGTTCCACTTCGCTTCGAGACCTTCGAGTGCGGGCTTGTCGGGAATAGCGGACATGGGAGGTCTCCTCGAGCGATGTATGCGGCACTGTGTGAGCGTGCCTGAGTGTGGATTGTGCCTCCAGTGTACCGACCGCATAACAAGGGGGTCGTACATCGACCCCGTCCAAGAATCCGCCGTAGAATCGAAGCATCCCGATCCGTTCTTCCTGAGGAATCGCCATGCCCGCACGCTCCCTGCGTCGCCTCCTGCCCGCCGTGGCACTCGCGGCCGCCTCCGCCCTGGTTCTCAGTGCCTGCACCTCCGCCGGCAGCGGCGACGCCTCTGACGAGATCGTGTGGTCCATCGAAGGAGCCAACCTCTCGGCGGGGCACATGGACCCGCAGGTGAGCCAGCTCGACGTCTCCGGCATGGTGCAGCGCGCCGTGCTCGACTCGCTGGTGTTCCAGGAGGATGACGGCAGCTTCACCCCGTGGCTCGCGACGAAGTGGGAGGTGTCGCCCGACAGCACGGAGTACACCTTCACGCTGCGAGACGACGTCACCTTCACCGACGGAGAGAAGTTCGACGCCGCGGCCGTCAAAGCCAACTTCGACCGCATCGTCGACCCGGCGACGAAGTCCGCGCAGGCCGCGAGCATGCTCGGCGCCGACTACTACAAGGGCACCGAGGTCGTCGACGACCACACCGTGAAGGTGTCCTTCACCCAGCCCTACGCTCCCTTCCTCCAGGCGGCGAGCACTCCTCAGCTCGGGTTCTACTCGCCGAAGGTGCTGAAGGAGTCCGCCGACAAGCTCAAGGCGGGCGGTCCGGGGATCACTGTCGGAACCGGGCCCTTCGAGCTCACCGAGTACACGCCCGATCAGGAGATCGTCTACACCCGCAACGACGATTACGCCTGGGGACCGCACGACGCCACGGCGCCGAAGGTCGAGACCCTGCGCGTCGAGATCCAGCCCGAGGCGTCGGTCCGCGCCGGAGTCGTGAAGAGCGGCGAGTCCGACATCGCCAGCAACATGCCGCCGAACCTGGTGAAGGAACTGGGCGATGGCGTCACCGTGGACTCGGTCGAGTACCCTGGTCTGCCGTACTCGCTGTACCTGAACGAGAAGTACGGCGTGTTCGCCGACGAGAAGGTGCGCCAGGCGTTCTCGCGGGGCATCGACATCGACTCCGCCGTCGAGGAGATCTTCTTCGGCCAGTTCCCGCGGGCGTGGAGCATCCTCGGCTCGACGACGCCCGGGTACGACGCATCGCTCGAGGGCACCTGGCCCTACGACGAGGATGCGGCGAACGCCCTGCTCGACGAGGCCGGCTGGACGGAGCGCGACGCCGACGGCATCCGCATGAAGGACGGCACGCGCCTCTCCGTGCGCTGGATCGCCTGGACCCCGATCCCCGATGACCGAGCAGCGCTCGCGAACGCCATCCAGTCCGACCTCAAGAAGATCGGCTTCGAGGTCGTCCGGGAGACGCTCGAACCGGGCAAGTACAACGAGCAGTACGGTCCGAAGACCTTCGACCTCACGGACTGGGACTTCTCCGGAGTCGACCCGGACTTCCTGCGCAACCACCTGCACACGGACGGCTTCCAGAACGCCTCGCAGGTCTCCGACCCCGCCCTCGACGCGCTCCTCGAAGAGGCGGTCGCGACGAGCGACCAGAAGAAGCGCGACGAGCTCTACACCCAGGTGCAGCAGTGGAACGCCCAGCATGTCGCCATCGTCCCGCTTTACAGCCCCTCGGCGATCACCGCGGTGGGCGAGCGGGTCAAGGGCCTCGACTACGACCTGTACGGGCGGCCGCTGTTCTACGATGTGAGCGTCGGCTGACGCCCCTCCGCCGCCGAGGGAACGAGACGAGCGCCGTCCCGAGCGAACGGAGCGAGTCGAGGTGACGAGACGGGTGAAGGCCGTGCTGCTCCGCATCGCCGGGATCGTCGCCTCGGCCGCCGCCGTGCTCTGGGGCGCCGCCACGCTGGCCTTCCTCGCCTTCCGGGTGATCCCCGGAGATCCGGTCTCGGTCATGCTCGGCCCGCAGGCCCAGGTGAGCGAGGCCGTCAAGGACTCGATCCGCACCGAACTCGGGCTGGATCGACCGCCGCTGGAGCAGTACGCGGGCTTCATCGGGAGGCTGGCCCGCGGCGATCTGGGCGAGTCGTATCAGCTGCGTCTGCCGGTGACCGAGGTCATCGGCAGACAGCTCGGTGCGACGGTCCAGTTGGCGGCACTCGCGCTGCTGATCGCGATCGTGCTCGCGCTCGCCGTGTCGTTCCTCGTACGCGGGCGGGCCGCTCGCGCCGTCGCGGCCGGAATCGAGCTCGTGGTGCTGTCGTCGCCGGTGTTCTGGATCGGCCTCGTGCTGCTGAGCGTGTTCGCTTTCGGACTGGGGTGGTTCCCGGTCTCCGGCACGCGCAATCCCGCCACGATCGTGCTGCCCGCCGTCACCCTCGCCCTGCCCGTGGCCGCCCTGCTCAGCCAGGTGCTGCGCGACGGGCTCGTGCAGGCGGAGCGGATGCCGTTCGCCGAGACGGTGCGCGCGCGGGGAGCGAGTCCGCTCCGGTTCACCGCACGGCACGGGCTGCGTCACGGCGCCGCCGGCGCGATCACCCTGGCCGCCTACCTCACCGGCTCCGTGCTGGGCGGGGCGGTGCTCGTGGAGACGGTGTTCGCCCGCCCGGGCCTCGGTCGCGTCACCCTCGCGGCGATCAGCGATCGCGATCTCCCCGTCATCACGGGGATCATCCTGCTCAGCGCCGTGGTGTTCGTGATCGTGAACGTGGTGGTCGAGCTGATCCATCCGCTCATCGACCCGCGTCTGCGCTCCCGATCGGCGGGTGTCCGATGAGGCGCGTTCTGCTGTGGACGGCCGTCGCCATCCTGGCCGTCATCGCGTTCGCGGCGCTGCTGCCCGACGTCCTCGCGACGCACGATCCGCTCCAGACCGACGTGCGCTCCGCGCTGCTGCCTCCGAGCGCCGAGCACCTCTTCGGCACCGACCAGAGCGGGCGGGACGTGTACTCGCGGGTCGTGCATGGAGCCGGGCGGTCCGTGGGCATCGGGCTGCTCGCCACCGGCATCGCCCTGGTCGTCGGTCTCGCGATCGGCTCTCTCGCCGGCGTCTCGCCCCGTGGTCTCGATGTCGCGCTCATGCGGGTGAACGACGTGCTGATGGCCTTCCCGGAGTTCCTCGTCGCGCTCGTCGTGATCGCCGTGCTCGGGCCGGGACCCGTGAACATCGCGATCGCGGTGACGCTCGCCGCTGTTCCCGTCTACGTCCGACTGGCACGGGTGCAGACCCGCACGCTGCGCCTCGCCGAGCACGTCGAGGCGGCGCGGATCCTCGGCGTCCCTCGCTTCTCGGCGTTCCTGCGGCACGTGGCGCCGGGGGTGCTCGGTTCGCTGAGCGTCCTCGCCACGATCGGCATCGGATCCAGCATCCTCGCCGCCGCAGGGCTCAGCTTCCTCGGGCTCGGCCCTGCCGAGCCGACCCCGGAGTGGGGTCTCATGCTCTCGGGAGGACGCAACGTGCTCGGACAGGCCTGGTGGATCTCGGTGTTCCCCGGGGCGGCCATCACCCTGACCGTCGTCGCTGCGACCGTCGTCGGTCGCATGCTCCGAGCGCGCGCCGACGGGGTGAGGTCATGACGGCCGCGCTGGAGGTGCAGGGGCTGCGCATCGGCTTCGGCGGGCCGGCGGTCGTCGACGGCGTGTCGTTCTCGGTGGCACCGGGGGAGTGCGTCGCGATCGTCGGGGAATCCGGTGCGGGCAAATCCCTCACGGCGCGGGCGCTGCTCGGGCTGAGCGCTGGGCGCGTGCACGTCGATCGCCTGCTGATCGACGGCGAGGATGCCGCGGGCCTCGGCGAGCGCGCATGGCGACGGCTCAGGGGCGCGCGCATCGCGCTGGTGTCCCAGGATGCGCTGGTGTCGCTCGACCCGCTGCAGAGGATCGGCAGCGAGGTCGCCGAGCCGCTGCGCATCCACGGGCTCGACGCGGGACCCGAGCGCGTGCAGGAGCAGCTGCGCCGAGTGTGGATGCCCGATCCGGAGCGCCGCGCGCGCCAGTACTCGCATGAGCTCTCCGGGGGGCTCCGCCAGAGGGCGCTGATCGCCTCCGCCCTCGCGGCCGGGCCCGCCGTGCTCGTTGCGGACGAGCCCACCACGGCGCTGGACGCCACCGTCCAGGCGCGCATCCTCGCACTGCTGAGGGAGATCGCCGACGCCGGCACCGCTGTGCTGTTCATCAGCCACGACTTCGCGGCGGTCCGCAGACTGGCGGATCGGGTGCTGGTCATGCGCGGGGGCATCGTCGTCGAGGAGGGGAACACGGCGGACGTGCTGGAGAACCCTCGGCACGACTACACGCGCGAGCTGATCGCCGCGACCCGTCACACGCCGAGAGAGACGGAAGAGGGAGACCCGACCCCTGTGCTCGTGGGCAGCGGGGTCGCGAAGAGCTTCGGCGGCGTGCCGGCGGTGGTCGATGCGGACTTCGCCGTGCCGGAGGGGCGCACACTCGGCGTGGTGGGGGAGTCGGGATCGGGCAAGACGACGCTCGCTCGCATGATCGTCGGCGTGGAGACTCCGGATGCCGGGGAGCTGCGCTGGCAGGGGACCCATCGGGTGCAGCTCGTGCATCAGAATCCGCTCGGCGCCTTCGACCCCCGCTGGACGATCGGACGATCGCTGCGGGAGGCGCTCGCCGCTGGCGGGGTGCCCCGTGCGCAGCGCGCGGCGAAGACGGCGGCCCTCATGGCGGAGGTCGACCTCGATCCGGGGCTCGCAGACCGGCGCCCCATCGCGCTGTCCGGCGGTCAGCGACAGCGGGCGGCGATCGCCCGCGCGCTCGCCGCCGAGCCGGACGTGCTGGTGCTCGACGAGCCGGTCTCCGCCCTCGACCCCTCGGTCCGGGAGCGCGTGCTGCAGCTGCTGGTGCGGCTGCAGCGGACGCGCGGGCTGACCATGATCTTCGTCTCGCACGATCTCGACGTCGTCGGGGCGGTCTGCGACACGGTGCTGGTGATGCAGGACGGACGGATCGTGGAGCAGGGTCGCGTGTCTGAGGTCTTCGCGGCCCCGCGGCACCCGTTCACGAGGGAGCTGCTGGCGGCGAGCGGTCAGTCCTTGACCTGAATGCCGATGCTCGCGGCGAGGACGGGTGCGAGCTGCTGCACCTGGAAGCCGGAGAGCGTCGTGCCGCGCAGGCTGTTCGCGTCGAGGTAGCTCAGCGCGTCGAGGCCGCGGAGATCGACGTCGACGGCCCGCATCCCCCGTGGGTCGACCTCGTCGCTGGACGTACCGCGGAAGCGCACCCTCGTGAGCTCGGACTGGGGGAGATCGACCGTGCGGATGCTGCAGTCGACGACATCGACGTCGACCGCCTTCGCGCCACCGAGGTTCAGGTAGTCCACGCGGAGGTCGCGGAGCTCGAGCTCGTCGATCCTGGCGTCGCTGAGATCGAGGGTGCCGATTCGTCCGCCGGCGATCCGCAGGCGACGGACGCTCGCACCCCGCATGCGGAGGGAGGCGATGCGGACTCCGGTCATCTCGACGTCGAGGAGCGTGGCTCCGGTGAGATCGACGGCATCCGCGTCGGCGACAACGACGCACTGCTCGAGCGACGCGTACGCGAGATCTGCCGGTCCGTCGAGGTCGAGACGCGCTGCCACGAGGTCGGCGCTGCGCGCGGGGGCGGCGTCGACGTACTCACGAGGAAGGTCGGGGGGAGAGACGCGAGGAGCGGCGGGGGAATCGGACGAACGTGCCATGGTTCGAGGGTAGGGGGTGCCTCCGACGCTCAGTGAGCGGCGGAGCACGACGGTCCTCGACTGCTGCTGTGCCGCGTACAATGGGGGCACGAGCATCGATCCGGCCATCACCGGGGAGCTCTCGGAAGAACGCATCGACAGGCTGAGCCTGCCGGGGCCAGTAGAACCGAGCGGGGCAGGCCCGTCACAGCCGCAGTGAGAGTGGCCCCGCCGTGAGGCGCGGTAAGCGAGGTGGTACCGCGGTCCGCGAGGATCGTCCTTGCAGCAGCATCCGCCACGACGATCACTGCGAGACGACATGACCTACCCGCGTTCCTCCTTCGGCCCCGCCGCCGATCAGGCTGCCTCCGTCGCACCGAGCCCCCGCTTCCCCGCCATCGAGCGCGAAGTGCTCGACTTCTGGGAGTCCGACCAGACGTTCCGCGCCTCTATCGAGCAGCGCGAGGGCGCCGACGAATGGGTCTTCTACGACGGCCCTCCGTTCGCGAACGGCCTGCCGCACTACGGCCACCTGCTCACCGGGTACGCGAAGGACGTGTTCCCGCGCTTCCAGACGATGCTCGGCAAGAAGGTCGACCGCGTCTTCGGCTGGGACACGCACGGTCTGCCGGCGGAGCTCGAGGCGATGAAGCAGCTCGGCATCACCGAGAAGAGCGAGATCGAGGACATGGGGATCGACGTCTTCAACGCGAAGGCGAAGGACTCGGTGCTCACGTACACGCGCGAGTGGCAGGACTACGTCACGCGTCAGGCGCGATGGGTCGACTTCGACCGCGGCTACAAGACGCTCGACCTCGGCTACATGGAGAGCGTGCTCTGGGCGTTCAAGACCCTGTACGACAAGGGTCTCGCCTACGAGGGCTACCGCGTGCTGCCGTACTGCTGGCGCGACGAGACGCCCCTCAGCGCCCACGAGCTGCGCATGGACGACGACGTCTACAAGGACCGTCAGGACCCGTCCGTCACGGTGTCGTTCCCGCTGATCGGCGCGGAGGCCGAGCAGCTCGACCTCGCCGGGGTGCGGGTGCTGGCCTGGACGACCACCCCGTGGACGCTCCCGACCAACCTCGCGCTCGCCGTGGGGCCCGACATCGAGTACGTCGTCGTGCCGGCGGGGCCGAACGGCGCCTCCGAGGGCGTCGACGGTGCGCGCTACCTGCTCGCCCGCGACCTGCTCGGCGGCTACGCGAAGGACCTCGGCTACGAGGATGCCGCGGCCGCTCTGGACGCCGCGAGCGGAACCGTCAAGGGTGCGCTGCTCGGCGGTCTCCGCTACGAGCCCCTGTTCTCGTACTACGCCGACACCGAGACCTACGGCACGCAGAACGCGTGGCAGATCCTCGTCGACGACTACGTCACGACCACCGACGGCACGGGCGTCGTGCACCAGGCGCCCGCGTACGGTGAGGACGACCAGCGGGTGGCCGAGGCCGCCGGCATCCCGACCATCCTGTCGCTCGACGACGGAGGGCGCTTCCTCCCGAACGTCACCGACGTCGCCGGCGAGCTGTGGATGGACGCGAACACGCCGCTGATCCGTCTGCTCCGCGCCGAGCAGCGCCTGGTCCGCGAGCAGAGCTACGTGCACTCCTACCCGCACTGCTGGCGCTGCCGGAACCCTCTGATCTACAAGGCCGTCTCGAGCTGGTTCATCCGCGTCACGGACCTCAAGGACCGGATGCTCGCGAACAACGAGCAGATCACCTGGGTGCCCGAGAACGTCAAGCACGGTCAGTTCGGAAAGTGGCTCGAAGGCGCCCGCGACTGGTCGATCAGCCGCAACCGCTACTGGGGCTCGCCCATCCCGATCTGGAAGAGCGACGACCCGGAGTACCCCCGCGTCGACGCCTACGGTTCGCTGGAGGAGCTGGAGCGCGACTTCGGAGCGCTGCCGCGCAACCCCGAGGGCGAGATCGACCTGCACCGTCCGTACATCGACGACCTCACGCGTCCGAACCCCGACGACCCCACCGGTACGAGCACGATGCGCCGCATCGAGGACGTCTTCGACGTGTGGTTCGACTCGGGCTCGATGCCGTACGCGCAGGTGCACTACCCGTTCGAGAACCAGGAGTGGTTCGATTCGCACGCCCCCGCCGACTTCATCGTCGAGTACATCGGGCAGACGCGCGGCTGGTTCTACGTGATGCACGTGCTGTCGACCGCGCTCTTCGACCGCCCCGCGTTCACGGGTGTCAGCTGCCACGGCATCGTGCTGGGCAGCGACGGGTACAAGATGTCGAAGTCGCTGCGCAACTACCCGGACGTGTCGGAGGTCCTCGACCGCGACGGCTCCGACGCGATGCGCTGGTTCCTCATGTCGAGCTCCGTGCTCCGCGGCGGCAACCTCGCCGTCACCGAGGAGGGCATCCGCGCCGGCGTGCGCGAGTTCCTGCTGCCGCTGTGGAACTCCTGGTACTTCTTCGCGACCTACGCCAACGCGGCGACCGAGGGCGGCTACGAGGCGTCGTGGCGCACCGACTCGACGGATGTGCTCGACCGCTACATCCTTGCCCGCCTCGGCGATCTCGTGCGCGACGTCCGCGTCGACCTCGAGGGACTCGACTCCACCACGGCGTCCGCTCGCCTGCGCGACTTCGCGGAGGTGCTGACCAACTGGTACATCCGCCGCTCGCGCGACCGGTTCTGGGAGGGCTCGAGCACCGAGGCGTTCGACACGCTCTACACGGTGCTCGAGACGCTGTGCCGCGTGGCGGCGCCCCTCGTGCCGCTGGTGAGCGAGCGCGTGTGGCAGGGACTCACCGGCGGGCGCAGCGTGCACCTGCAGGACTGGCCCGATGCCTCCGCGTTCCCCGCGGCCGATGAGATCCGTGATGCGATGGACGCCGTGCGTGAGCTGTCCAGCGTCGGCAACGCGCTGCGCAAGAAGGAGAAGCTGCGCGTCCGTCTGCCGCTCGCGCGGCTCACGGTCGTCTCGCCGCTCGCCGCGACGCTCGGCCAGTTCGAGGACATCCTCCGCGAGGAGCTGAACGTCAAGTCCGTGGAACTCGTGGAGCAGACCGAGACCACCGCATCCGAGTACGGCATCGACCACCGCCTCAGCGTCAACGCGCGAGCCGCCGGCCCTCGCCTGGGCAAGGACGTGCAGAAGGCGATCCAGGCCGCCCGCAGCGGCGACTGGTCGGAGACCGACGGGGTGGTGACCGCGGGCGGCATCGCCCTCGAGCCCGCCGAGTACGAGCTCGTGCTGGAGACGACGGGGCGCCCCGAGGGCGAGGCGCTCGCGATCGTGCCGACCGGCGGCTTCGTGCTGCTCGACACCCGGACCACTCCCGAGCTCGAAGCCGAGGGCCTGGCGCGCGACGTCATCCGCGCCGTGCAGGAGACCCGCAAGAACGCGGGCTTCGACGTCAGCGACCGGATCCGTCTCGACCTCCGATTCGACAGCGATGCGGATGCGGATGCCGTGGCAAGCGCGTTCGAGATCGCCGATGTCGCGGGGGAGACCCTCGCGCTCCAGCACGGCGTCCACCGCGGTGGAGTCGCGCTGCCCGCCGCGGAGTTCGAGGCCGTCATCTCGACGGGCACCTACGCCAACACGGGCGACTTCACGGTCGCCGTCAGCCGGATCGGAGGAGCAGCATGAGCGCGCGCGAGCGGGCGGATGCCGTCTACGAGGCTCTGCTGAGCCGGGCGGGGGAGCGCTGGGTGCAGCCGCGCAAGGAGCGCGTCGCCCGCATCCTCGCCTTCCTCGACGACCCGCAGAAGACGTACCGGGTCGTGCACATCACGGGCACGAACGGCAAGACGTCGACCGCGCGGATGATCGAGAGCCTGCTGCGGGCGCACGACCTGCGCACCGGACTGTTCACGAGCCCGCATCTGGAGCGCTTCACCGAGCGCATCATGATCGACGGCGAACCGATCTCCGACGAGGCCGTCGCCGACGCCTGGGACGAGATCGAGCCCTTCGTCGGGATCGTCGACGCCGAGCTGGAGGCCGCGGGCGATGCGCCGCTGACGTTCTTCGAGCTGCTCACCGTGCTCGCCTTCGTGGCCGTGGCGGATGCTCCGGTCGACGTGCTCGTGCTGGAGGTCGGCATGGGGGGCGAGTGGGACTCGACGAACACCGCCGACGGCGACGTCGCGGTGTTCGCGCCGATCGACATCGACCACGCCGACCGCCTGGGAGACACGATCGCCGCGATCGCCCAGGTGAAGGCGGGGATCATCAAGGAGGGCGCAGCGGTGGTCTCCGCGCAGCAGCCCGCCGAGGCGGCCGAGGTCCTCCGTCGGGTCGCCGCTGAGAAGAACGCGGACATCTCGTTCGAGGGCGAGGAGTTCGGACTCACCGAACAGAAGCTCGCCGTCGGCGGGCAGCTGCTGACGATCCGCGGGCTCGCGGGGGAGTACGCCGAGGAGTACCTGCCCCTCTACGGGGCTCACCAGGGCCACAACGCCGCCCTGGCCGTCGCGGCCGTGGAGTCGCTCATCGGGGGCGGCGCCAAGCCGATCGCGTCAGACGTGGTCACCGACGGCCTGCAGTCCGCGACCTCTCCCGGCCGCCTGCAGCTGCTCGGCATCGCTCCGACCGTGATCGTCGATGCCGCGCACAACCCGCACGGCGCCGCCGCCCTCGCGCAGGCGCTGGATGACAGCTTCGACTTCGACGAGTGGGGTGTCGTGCTCGGCGTCCTCGCCGACAAGGACGCCGCAGGGATCGTGGCGAAGCTCGCCCCGGTCGCCGCGCACGTCTTCGCGACCGCTCCCGAGTCCGATCGCGCCAGCGACGCCGACGCGATCGCGGACCTCGTCGAGCAGACGGGGCACCGTGCCACCGTGCATCCGACCCTCGCCGAGGCCGCCGACGCGGCTCGCGAGTGGGCGGCCTCGTCGGATCGGCGCGCCGTCGTGATCGCGGGCTCCGTGGTGCTCGCGGGTGAGGCGATCGCCCTCGCCGAGGAGGAGGACTGGAAGTCGGGGTGGCGCGCGTGAGCGCGGCATCCGCTCCCGCGCGCTCTCCTCGACCTCCGCGCACCCTCGTGCAGAAGCTGGCGCCGGTTGTGCTCGGCTTCGAGTCGATCGTCGTGTTCCTCGCCGGACTCACGGTGTTCGGGTTGAAGGCGCTCCCCGACGGCGTCGAGCCGTGGTGGGGGATCGTCGGCGGCGGCATCGTCGCTCTCGCCTGCATCGCCGTGGCCGGCATGATCACCCGTCCGTGGGCGATCACCGCGGGCTGGGTGATCCAGGCGGTCATCGCGCTCTCCGCGGTCCTCGTGCCCGCCATCCTGCTCGTCGTCGTGATTTTCGGCGGCATGTGGGCGTATGCGACGATCGTGGGGGCGCGCGTGGACGCACGACGTCCCTCCGACCCGCAGAACTCGACTCAGACCACGCAGACCTCAGACACAGAGAGTGAATGACATGGCCACCGAAGAAACCCTCGTCCTCGTCAAGCCGGACGGCGTCGCCCGCGGCCTCACCGGAGCGATCCTGGCGCGCATCGAGGCGAAGGGCTACGCCCTCGTCGACATCCGTCTCGTCGACCCCGACCGCGACCTCCTCGCCGCGCACTACGCCGAGCACGAGGGCAAGCCGTTCTACGAGCCGCTGCTCGAGTTCATGCTCTCCGGTCCGTCGGTGGCGATCCGTCTCGCGGGCAACCGCGTGATCGAGGGCTTCCGTTCCCTCGCGGGCACCACCGACCCGACCACGGCGGCCCCCGGGACGATCCGCGGCGACTTCGGCCGCGACTGGGGCCTCAAGGTGCAGCAGAACCTCGTGCACGGCTCGGACAGCCCCGAGTCCGCCGCCCGCGAGCTCGGCATCTGGTTCGACTGAGCCCGCCCTCCGCAACGAGAGAGCCCTCCCGCATCTTCGCGATGCGGGAGGGCTCCTTCGTCTCCGTACGAGGTTCAGAAGATGATGCGGATCATCTCGCCGATGAAGTCGATGCCCTTGAGCTGAGCCATGGCGATGATGATCGCGTAGGCCACGATCGCGGCCAGCGGGACCCACGCCATGAGGCTCCCCGCGCGCTCCTGGACCTTCTCGTTCCGGGTGAAGGTGCCGTTGCGGGTGAGATGCAGCATCGTCGCGAAGAAGGTGGGGATGGTCACGGCCCAGGTCACCATGCACCACGGGCAGAGGACGACGAGGTCGTAGATGCTCTGCGAGATCAGCCAGCAGACGAACCCGAAGGCGAAGGTGATGCCGGCGCCGAAGATCGCCCAGAACCACCGGGGGAAGCGCGCTCCGGCGAGAACGGCCACACCGATCACGAGGGGCGCCATCCAGCCGGTGAGGCCGAGGATCGGGTTCGGGAAGCCGAAGACCGATCCCTGCCAGGAGAGGAGGTTCTTGCCGCACTGGATGAACGGGCTGATATCGCAGCTGAGACTCGCCTCGGGGTTCTCCATGATCACGAACTTCTCGATCGTGAGCTGGAACGCGGCGAACCAGCCCACCACACTCGCGACGATCAACCAGATTCCGTAGCCGATGGGGCGGGTGCGCTGCTCGCTCATATGTGGATTATCACAGCGATTGCTATGCGCCCGACGAGAACGCGCCAGCGGCGCGCGAGGAGGTGGATGCCGCGAACACGCCCACATGGTGCGATAATGGCCTGTGATGCACCGCTCGGCACACGCCGTGGCACGCATCGACGCAGACTTCGGGGCCGTATGCCCCACGTGATCAGAGCCGTGAGCCGGTCACACACCGAGTGAGTTCGCGGCACCTGCGGGTGCCGCATGAGATTTCGCGAGGCACCGGGTGCCGCGCGCGAGGAGTTCGCCAGAGATGGCCGATGAGACCAATGACTACGACGCCCCTACCCTCGACTTCTCTGCGGATGCTGACGCACCCGCAGAGGTAGTCGTCGACGCTGCGGAGGACGCTGAATCCTCCGAGGCGACCGACGCCCCCGAGGTCGACGCCCCCGCCGATGCGGCCGAGGCAGACGCCCCCGAGGGGGATGCCCCGATCGCCGGCACTCCGGAGCCCGACACTGCCGAGGCCCCAGAGGGTGACGCTCCTGAGGCGGCTGACGCCTCCGAGGCCGACGCCCCGGCCGCTGACGCCCCCCGCTCGTCGAGCGAGGACGGCGGAGCCGACCGAGACGAGACGCCCGCTGCGACGGACGAGCCCGGTGCTCCGGCATCCGCTGCCGCCGACGCGGCAGACGCCCAGCCCGCCGCCGTGGAGTCCGCACCCGTCGAGGAGCCGTCTGTTCCCGCCGCGGAGCCGAAGGCCGAAGCGCCTGTCACGGTGGAGGAGCCCGCTGCTCCCGCGCCGGTGACCGCGGTGTCGCTCGGCCTGCTGCCCGAGGTGTTCGTCTCGCAGGTGTCCACGCAGCTGCACTTCTACGCTCCCGAGTTCGTTCCGCTCCCGGCACGCCCCGGTCGCGTCTTCGACCGCATCGCCGAGCGCGACCCGCAGCGCGAGCCTGAGGAGTCGGCATCCGCACGAGGACGCCGTCGCCGCCGTGGAGGCTCCGAGGGCGATGACGAGCGGTCCGAGCCCCGTCAGCCGCGCCAGCGCGTCGTCGAGTACATCACCGAGCCGAAGGCGATCAAGGGATCGACCCGCCTGGAGGCGAAGAAGCAGCGCCGCCGCGACGGTCGCGATGCCGGTCGCCGCCGTCCCGTCGTGACCGAGGCCGAGTTCCTCGCTCGCCGCGAGTCCGTCGACCGCAAGATGGTCGTCCGCTCCAAGAACGGCCGCACCCAGATCGGCGTCCTCGAAGACGGCGTGCTCGTCGAGCACTACGTCGCCCGCAACCAGGACGCGTCGCTGATCGGCAACGTCTACCTCGGCCGCGTGCAGAACGTGCTCCCGAGCATGGAGGCCGCCTTCGTCGACATCGGCCGCGGCCGCAACGCCGTGCTGTACTCCGGCGAGGTCGACTGGGACGGCGTCGAGACCGGCAACCAGCCCCGCCGCATCGAGCTCGCGCTCAAGCCCGGCGACCGCGTGCTCGTCCAGGTCACGAAGGACCCGGTCGGCCACAAGGGCGCCCGCCTCACCAGCCAGATCTCGCTCCCCGGCCGGTACCTCGTGTACGTGCCCGGCGGATCGATGAACGGCATCAGCCGCAAGCTGCCCGACAACGAGCGCGCGCGACTCAAGCGCATCCTCAAGGAGGTGCTCCCCGAGTCCTCCGGCGTGATCGTCCGCACGGCGGCAGAGGGCGCCACCGAGGAGCAGCTGACGCGCGACGTGCAGCGCCTCACGACCCAGTGGGAGCACATCCAGAAGCAGGTGGAGAACCAGCAGGCTCCCGCGCTGCTGCACGCCGAGCCGGATCTGCTCGTCAAGATCGTCCGCGACGTCTTCAACGAGGACTTCACGAAGATGCTGATCCAGGGCGACGAGTCGCAGCGCACCATCCGCGCCTACCTGGAGAGCGTCGCCCCCGACCTGCTCGAGCGTGTGGAGTCGTACGAGGACGAGACCGACCCGTTCGACGCGTTCCGTATCACGGAGCAGATCGAGAAGGCCCTCGACCGCAAGGTCTGGCTGCCCTCCGGCGGCTCCCTCGTGATCGACCGCACCGAGGCCATGACGGTCGTCGACGTCAACACCGGAAAGTTCGTCGGCTCCGGGGGAAACCTCGAGGAGACCGTCACCAAGAACAACCTGGAGGCGGCAGAGGAGATCGTCCGCCAGCTGCGACTGCGCGACATCGGCGGCATCATCGTCGTCGACTTCATCGACATGGTGCTGGAGTCGAACCGCGACCTCGTGCTGCGCCGTCTCATCGAGTGCCTCAGCCGGGACCGCACGAAGCACCAGGTCGCCGAGGTCACCTCGCTCGGCCTCGTGCAGATGACCCGCAAGAAGCTCGGCCTCGGCCTCCTGGAGACCTTCAGCGAGGCGTGCGAGGTCTGCGCCGGCCGCGGTGTCATCGTGCACCACGACCCCGTCGTGAAGCACCGAGCGCCGTCGAACGGGAACGGACAGCAGAACCGTCGCCAGCGCGGCAACTCCGCGCCGGCCCAGAGCGCGCCGCCGGCCCCGAACGTGACGCACAGCATCCCCGAGGGCGCGAAGTCGGCCCTCGCGCAGATCGCCGCATCGACGCTCGCCCCGAACGCGGAGGGGGCGACGGATGCCGCCGCGCCTGCCGTCGAGCAGACCGCGGCGCAGGAGCGTCCGAAGAAGGCCCGCAAGAAGCGCGGGTCCGATCGGAAGGCGCCGAAGTCGCCCGCCGAGCAGCTGCTCGATTCGGTGCTGGACGCCCTTCCCGAGCCGAAGGCGCCCGGTCAGGGCCGCGGCCGTCGTCGGGTGACCACGGCGGCTCTCACGGGCACGCCCGTATCGGTGAACTCCGAGTCGTCAGCTCCGGTCGCGGGCGGGGACGCGCAGTCCTGAGGCGATCAGCCTGCGCACCAGCTCCTTGCCGCCGACGTGCTGAGCGCCGGCGGCGATGAGCCGGGGGATCATGTCCTCCGGCACGTCGTAGTGGTCGAGGTCGAAAGCGCGCTCCGGCACGCTCAGAGACCTCGCGAAGGCGTGCAGCTCGTCCAGGCTCTCATCGCTCACGAGATGCGCCCACAGGCGCCCGTGCGCGGGCCAGAGCGGATCATCGACGAGCACGGTCATGCTGTCAGCCTACGACCGGACACACCCCGCAGGACGTTTTGCGACACCGCCCGGCATCCGGTAAAGTAGTCCCTTGGTGCGTATGCCGCCCCGTCCTCGACGGTCGGTGCGGAGAGTCTTGCGTTCGCACCCGTCGCCCCGCGATGAATGCAAGCAACAGTCTTCCCGTGAGATTCTCGGAGCACCGTGCTCCCCAACGAAACAGGTATGAAGTGGTTTACGCAGTAGTGCGCGCCGGTGGGCGGCAGGAGAAGGTCGAGGTCGGCACGATCGTTCAGCTCGACCGTGTTCAGGCTGCCCAGGGCGAGAAGATCGAGCTGCCCGCTGTGCTGCTCGTCGACGGCGCCACGGTGACCACCGACGCTGACAAGCTCGCGAAGGTCAAGGTCACGGCAGAGGTTCTCGGCAACCTCCGCGGCCCGAAGATCATCATCCAGAAGTACAAGAACAAGACCGGCTACAAGAAGCGTCAGGGCCACCGCCAGGAGCTCACGCGCGTCAAGATCACCGGCATCAAGTAAGACCGAGGAGACCCAGGACATGGCACACAAAAAGGGCGCAAGCTCCACCCGCAACGGTCGTGACTCCAACGCACAGCGACTCGGCGTCAAGCGCTTCGGCGGCCAGCAGGTCCTCGCCGGCGAGATCATCGTCCGCCAGCGCGGCACGCACTTCCACCCCGGCGTGAACGTCGGCCGTGGTGGCGACGACACGCTGTTCGCTCTCGCCGCCGGTGCGGTCGAGTTCGGCGCGAAGGGCGGCCGCAAGGTCGTCAACATCGTCGCCGCTGCTGAGTAATCGCAGCACGACACATCTACATCCGATTCGGGGCGGGCTTCGGCCCGCCCCGAATTCGTCTATGAGGAGAGAGACATGGTCACCTTCGTCGACACCGTGACGCTGCATCTGCGCGCGGGCAAGGGCGGCAACGGCTGTGTCTCCGTGCACCGCGAGAAGTTCAAGCCGCTCGGAGGCCCCGACGGCGGCAACGGCGGAAACGGCGGCGACATCGTGCTCGTCGCCGATCCGCAGACGGGCACCCTGCTGTCGTATCACCACTCGCCGCACCGCTCCTCCGGCAACGGCGGCCCCGGCATGGGCGACCACCGCTCCGGATTCCTCGGCGAGACGCTGGAGCTTCTGGTTCCGGTCGGCACCGTGGTGAAGAACCCCGCGGGCGAGGTCCTGATCGACATGATCATCCCGGGGGAGCGCTTCGTCGTCGCCGCGGGCGGACAGGGCGGTCTGGGCAATGCGGCCCTCGCCACTCCTAAGCGCAAGGCTCCGGGCTTCGCGCTCCTCGGCACTCCCGGCTACGAGGGCGATGTCGTCCTCGAGCTCAAGACCGTCGCCGACGTCGCTCTCGTGGGCTACCCGTCGGCTGGCAAGTCGAGCCTGATCGGCGCGATCTCCGCGGCGCGCCCGAAGATCGCCGACTACCCGTTCACGACGCTGCACCCCAACCTCGGCGTCGTGCAGCAGGGCGACTTCCGGTACACGGTCGCCGATGTGCCCGGTCTCATCGAGGGTGCGAGCGAGGGGCGCGGGCTCGGCCTCGAGTTCCTCCGTCACGTCGAGCGCTGCTCCGCGCTGCTGCACGTCCTCGACTGCGCCACTCTCGAACCGGGGCGCGACCCGATCTCCGATCTCGACGTCATCCTCGCCGAGCTCGCCGCATACGAGGTCCCCGAGGGGCAGACTCCGCTCCTGGAGCGCCCGCAGCTCATCGCTCTGAACAAGGTCGACGTGCCGGAGGCCCGCGATCTCGCCGAGCTCGTGCGCCCCGAGCTCGAGGCCCGCGGCTTCCGCGTGTTCGAGATCTCCACGGTCTCCCACGAGGGGCTCCGTCCGCTCACCTTCGCGCTGGGCGAGATCGTCGACAAGCACCGGGCCGAGGCCGCTCTCGAGACGCCGCCGGAGCGCGTCGTCATCCGCCCTCGGGGTTCGAAGAAGGACTTCTCGATCCGCGTCGAGGGCGGCACGTACGGCAACATCTACCGCATCCTCGGCGAGAAGCCGGTGCGCTGGGTGCAGCAGACCGACTTCCAGAACGAGGAGGCCGTGGGCTTCCTCGCCGACCGACTCGAGAAGCTGGGCGTCGAGGACGAGCTGTTCCGTCTGGGCGCCGTGCAGGGCTCCACCGTCGTGATCGGCGAGGGCGACAGCATCGTCTTCGACTGGGAGCCGACGATGACCTCCGCCGCCGAGCTGATGGCGGCTCCTCGTGGCACCGACCCGCGTCTGGCGCCGAACGCGCGCCGCACCACCTCCGAGCGTCGTGAGCAGTACTACGAGCGCATGGATGCCAAGGCCGAGGCTCGTGCGGAGGTGGAGGCTCAGCGTCTCGCGGCATACCGCGAGGATGAGAAGTGACCGCCCGCACCAGGGCGGACATCGCGACGGCGTCCCGCATCGTCGTCAAGGTGGGGTCCTCGTCGATCAGCGGTGAGGCCTCGTGGCGGATCCCGGTTCTCGTGGAGGCTCTCGCCGCCGCTCACGCGCGGGGGTGCGAGGTCATCCTCGTCTCCTCCGGCGCCATCGCCACCGGCATCCCCTTCCTCCGCCTCGACGCGCGGCCGACCGACCTCGCCACGCAGCAGGCCGCAGCGGCCGTCGGGCAGAACATCCTCGTCTACCGGTATCAGGAGGCCATGCGCCCCTTCGACATCGTCGCGGGGCAGGTGCTCCTCACCACGGGCGACCTGGAGAACCCGACGTCGCGCAGCAACGCCCGACGGGCGATGGAGCGGCTTCTCGGACTGCGCATCCTCCCCATCGTGAACGAGAACGACACCGTGGCCACGCAGGAGATCCGCTTCGGCGACAACGACCGGCTGGGAGCGCTCGTCGCACAGCTGATCGAGGCCGACGCGCTCGTGCTGCTCAGCGACATCGAGTCGCTGTACACGAAGCCGCCGACCGACCCCGGTGCCGAGCCCATCGACGTCGTCGCTCCCGACGCCGACCTGTCGGGTCTGGAGTTCGGCTCGACGGTCGTCAACAGCGTCGGCACCGGGGGAGCGGCCACCAAGGTCTCCGCCGCGCGGCTCGCGGCGGCATCGGGGATCGGCGTTCTCGTGACGAGCGCCGACCTCGTCGACCAGGCCCTCGCCGGCGCCGAAATAGGGACCTGGTTCGCGCCCGCGGTCTCCTAGACTGACGGGATGACCGACCTGACCCCGCAGGTGCGCCTGGAGCGCGCCAAGGAGGCCTCCCGCGCCACCGCCGCGCTCACCAGCGACGACAAGACCCGCGTCCTCGAATCGATCGCCGTGGCGCTCGAGCAGAACGCGCCGCGCATCATCGAGGCGAACGCCGCGGACATCGTCCGGGGTCGGGAGAGCGGCATCGGCGAATCGCTGATCGACCGGCTCCGTCTCGACGAGAAGCGGGTGTCGGCCCTCGCCGCAGCCGTCCGCGAGGTCGCCGCCCTCGCCGACCCCGTCGGCAGGGTCGTCGGAGGGCATCGGATGCCGAACGGCGTCTCGCTCGAGCAGGTCAGGGTCCCGTTCGGGGTCGTCGGCGCGATCTACGAAGCGCGCCCCAACGTCACGGTCGACATCGCCGCTCTGGCGCTGCGTTCCGGCAACGCCGTCGTCCTCCGCGGCGGCAGCGCCGCCCTGGAGTCGAACACGGTCCTCGTCGCGATCATGCGCGAGGCGCTCGAGAGCGCCGGCCTCACCGCCGAGGCCATCCAGACCGTCGACGATTTCGGTCGCGACGGCGCCAAGGCCCTCATGCACGGCCGCGGGTTCATCGACGTGCTCGTGCCCCGCGGCAGCGCCGGCCTCATCGAGACCGTCGTCACCGAGTCCACCGTCCCCGTCATCGAGACCGGCGCTGGCGTCGTGCACATCGTGCTCGACGAGAGCGCGCCCGACGACTGGGCGCGCGACATCGTCGTGAACGCGAAGGTGCAGCGTCCCAGCGTGTGCAACGCGGTCGAGACGGTGCTGGTGCACCGCCAGGCAGCCCCGCGCCTCATCCCTCTCGTCGCGAGCGCCCTGCAGAGCGAGGGCGTCGCGATCCACGGAGACGACATCGTCGCAGGGCTCGTGTCGAACGTGATTCCGGCGACCGAGGAGGACTGGGCGACCGAGTACCTCAGCCTCGACATCGCGATGAAGGTCGTCGACTCGCTCGACGACGCGCTGGAGCACATCCGGCGCTACAGCACCGGCCACACCGAGTCGATCATCTCCACCGATTCCCGCAGCATCGAGCGCTTCCTGGCGGAGGTGGACTCCGCCGTCGTGATGGCGAATGCCTCCACGCGCTTCACCGACGGCGGGGAGTTCGGGTTCGGCGCCGAGGTGGGCATCTCGACGCAGAAGCTGCACGCACGAGGTCCGATGGGGCTCGCCGAGCTGACCAGCACGAAGTGGTTGGCGCGTGGATCAGGGCAGACCCGCGGCTGAGGACTAGACTAGGGGGCGCTGTACCGCCCGAAGGTCATGAATTGGAGCCAGGATGAACCTCGTCGCACAGATCGCGATGGCCGCCGCCGAAGCCGAGCATGAGGGCAACATCCCGCTCGAGACCGTGATCTTCGGCATCGTCGCCGTGATCGTGTTCACCGCGCTCGCGCTGGTCACGCTCTCTTACAAGAACGTCGCCAACCGCCACTCGGCGAAGGCCGAGGCGTTCGCGGCGAAGCACGGCAAAGACGGCCACGAGGCAGGACACGGCCACTAGGCCCACATGAGCACCACGACCTCGCGCCCGGCGCGCATCGGCGTGATGGGCGGGACGTTCGATCCGATCCATCACGGGCACCTGGTTGCCGCCAGCGAGGTCGCGCACTCCTTCGGCCTCGACGAGGTCGTCTTCGTGCCGACGGGAGTTCCCTGGCAGAAGTCCGACGTCACGCCCAGTGAGCACCGCTATCTGATGACCGTGATCGCGACGGCATCCAACCCGCAGTTCACGGTCAGCCGGGTCGACATCGACCGGGAGGGCCCGACCTACACGATCGACACCCTGCGCGACCTCAAGCGCGACCGGCCGGATGCGGAGCTCTTCTTCATCACCGGAGCCGACGCCGTGGCGCAAATTCTCAGTTGGAGGGACCATGATGAGTTGTGGGAGCTGGCCCATTTCGTCGCGGTCTCTCGCCCAGGGCATGTCCTGAGCACAGACGGCCTCCCACCCGGTGACGTCAGCCAGCTCGAGGTTCCGGCGCTGTCGATCTCATCGACGGCCTGCCGTGAGCGGGTGCACGACGGAGAGCCGGTCTGGTACCTCGTTCCCGACGGGGTCGTTCAATACATCGCGAAGCATCATCTGTATCGGAGCAAGGCATGAGTACATCGGATCAGCAGGAGCAGGGTCCGCTGACGCGAAAGCAGCTGCGGGAGATCCGGTTGACGGGTTCGACCCCGGTCATCACGGAGGAGGAGGCCGCGGCCGCCGCCGCGGCGCCGACGATCCCCCCTGCACCGCCGCTTCCGCGTGCCGCCGAGCCCGTCGAGGTCGCGCCCGCTCCCGTCGCGGATGCCGATGCCGATCCGGGCTCCGCGCCGCTCACGCGCCGACAGGCCCGCGAGCAGGAGCGCATCAAGACCGCCTCCGTGCCGGTGATCGGCGGAGACGCCGAGAATGACAGCACTGCGGATGCCGCGGACGACGCCGTCGAGGTCGAGGCCGTCGAGGTCGAGGCTGTCGAGGAAGCTCCGGCCGAGGAGATCGTCTCAGCTGTTCCCACCTTCGCTCCGCCTGTCTCGGGCTCTTCCGACGACGACCTCGACGAGGACCTGGGCGATCAGGTCGACGTCGCCCCCGTGAGTGCGGCGGCGGCCGTCGAGACCGCCGGCGACGTGCCGATGCACGCCGACGCCGAGAGCGCTGCAGAGCCCGTCGAGATCGACCTGGGGCACGTCGATGACGATCCCGTTGTGGCCGTCGCCGCCCTCGGCATCGAGGTCGAGGAGCCGGAGGATGAGCACGACGAGGATGACGTCCTCGCCGACGCCGCGGCGGGGGATGACGACGTCATCTCCGAAGACGAGCGCCCGACCGTCAGCCCCGAGTTCGGCAGCGGACTGCTCGCCGATGACGCCGAGGCACAGAAGCTGACCGTGCCGTCGTTCGACGAGCTGCTCACGTCGAACGACTCCAGCGGCTCCCAGCACTCCGCCTCCAACACCCTGATCTTCAACCCTCCGTCGGGGGAGGCCACGCTCGACGGTCCTGTCGCGTCCACGGGCGAGATCCTGGTCACCGGCTCCTACGAGCTGCCCCAGGGCATCGGCTCGCAGGGCCACGCACACGGCATCGCCGACGGCAAGGAGGTCGACGCCGTGCTCATCGACGGAGAGCTGCCTCCTGCGTCCTCTCCCACACCGATCGCCGCCAGCTCGGCGATCAGCACCATCAAGCCCGCCGGCGAGGTCATCCGCCCGCCGGCGCCCGAAAAGGGCAACAAACTCATGCTCACCCTGATAATCGTGGCGGGTGGTCTCGCCCTCGCGGTGGGCGTCGTCGTGGTCATCGCTCTCACCACGAAACTGATCTGATCTGATGCAATCACCTGAAACCGCCGAAGAGATGCTGCAGCTCGCAGTAGACGCCGCCGTCAGCAAGGGCGGAGAGGATCTGGTCGCGCTCAACGTGTCGGAGCCGCTGCCGCTCGTCGACATCTTCCTGCTCGTCACGGGCAACAGCGAGCGCAACGTCGCCGCCATCGCCGACGAGATCGAGGACAAGCTCATCGAGTCCGGGCACAAGCGGGTCCGTCGTGAGGGACGTGCGGAGGCCCGCTGGGTGCTGCTCGACTTCGGCGACCTGATCGTGCACGTCTTCCACCAGGAGGAGCGGGTCTACTACGGCCTCGAGCGCCTGTGGAAGGACTGCCCCGTGGTCCCGTTCGAGCTCGCCGCCGACCCCGCCTGACATGGCTGCGCACCTGATCACCGGAGCGGGCTCCGGCATCGGTGCGGTGGTCGCCCGTCGGCTGCTCGACCGCGGCGACGAGGTGATCCTGCTGGTCAGGGATGCCGGGCGTGCCCGTCAGCTCGCCGAGCGGTTCCCCGGTGCGTCCACGCTCGTCGGTGACCTCGCCGTTCCGGGGCGCCTGTCGTGGGCGCTGTCGAAGCAGGCTCTTCCCGATCGGCTCGACTCGCTGATCCACGTCGCGGGCGTCGTCGACCTCGGTTCCGTCGCCGACCTTCCGCCCTCGCTGTGGGAGCAACAGCTCGCGGTGAACCTGGTGGGACCGGCCGAGCTGACGAGGCTCCTCCTTCCGGTGCTGCGGGTGTCGCAAAGCCGTGTGGTGTTCGTCAACTCCGGTGCTGGGCTGCACGCCCATGCCGGATGGTCGGCGTACGCCGCCTCAAAGCACGGTCTGAAGGCCCTGGCCGACGCTCTGCGGGCCGAAGAGGCCGAGCACGGGGTCAAGGTCACCTCGATCTACCCGGGGCGCACAGCGACGCCCATGCAGGAGCGCGTGCACCAGCAGGAGGGGCGTGAGTACGATCCCTCGCGGTTCATCGCCCCCGAGTCCGTCGCCGAGACGATCCTCCTGGCGCTCGATCTCGCCGACGACGCCCACCTCACGGAGCTGACGGTCCGACCGAACGGCTGAGAGACGCTGTCTCGGAGCGGCCCGGATGTCAAGGGTCTTCCGTCGCCGCATCCGCTGGGCGAGACTCCCTCACGGGGAGAGAGTCTTGGAGGGCCCACCAGATGTCCGTCGATCCTGATCCGCGCTTCGTGTTGCATCGCCTCACGCCGTCCGAGTGGGTGATCAACGACCTGCGCTACGAGGCGGACGACACCCGGCATGTCGTCGCCTGCGTGTACGAGCTCGCCCCGACGGAGGTCGAGGTGGTGTGGCTCCGGGAGCTCCCGCTGTCGAGCACCTACGGCACCCCGTTCGAGGTGCTCGAGCAGATCGAACGGATCCAGGGGACGAGCAGAGCGACGCGGCCGGTGCCGATCCCGCACCGCCCGCCGCCTCGGGCGCGCTGACGCGGAGACGGGAAAAGCCCCTGGCGAACCAGGGGCTTTCTCGGTGGACCTGAGGGGACTCGAACCCCTGACCCCCTGCATGCCATGCAGGTGCGCTACCAGCTGCGCCACAGGCCCATCTGCTTCCCCGAACCTTCCGGGGCAACTCGAAAAGCGTACTACAGGTGTCGGCATCAGCACCAATCCGGCGCTCGATCCCGGGCGCGTCGTTCTAGGCTGGGCGCATGACGAGCATCCACGCGATCACCCCGGCCGACTTCGACGAGTGGTTCGCGCTGTGGAACGGATACCTGACGTTCTACGAGTCCGATGTGGCGGAGGAGATCTCGCGCACCACGTTCCGTCGGATCACCGAGGATCAGGAGCTCCACGGGGCGCTCGTACGCGACGACGAGGGTCGCGCGATCGGCCTGGTGCACTGGCTCACCCACGCGGCGACGTGGAGCCCCGCGGGCTACTGCTACCTCGAAGACCTCTTCGTGGTGCCCGACGTCCGCGGCGGCGGAACGGGGCGCGCTCTCATCTCGCACGTGCAGGACTGGGCGCGGGCGCACGGCTCGTCCAAGGTGTACTGGCTCACGCAGGAGGGCAACACCACCGCTCGACGCCTCTACGACAGCGTCGCGACGCACACCGGCTACACCCACTACGAGATCGACCTCTAGGAACAACCCGGATGCTGCGGATGTTGACCTCGGCGTGAGCATCCTCGACAGTCTCGTGATCGGCGCCGGCCAGGCCGGCCTGTCGACGTCGTACCATCTGATGCGCCTCGGCGTCCGTCACGTCGTGCTCGACGCCGACGATGAGCCGGGCGGAGCGTGGAGGCACCGCTGGGACGCCCTGACGATGCGCGATGTGCACGGGGTGGCCGAGCTCCCCGGAGACACGCCGCCGCCGCGAGACGATCAGCGAGCCAACCAGGCGGTGCCCGCGTACTTCGCAGCGTACGAGCGGGCGCACGCGCTGCCCGTCGTGCGACCGGTCCGGGTGGACCGCGTGGACGATGAGGACGGCATCCTCGTGGTCAGGGCAGGTGATCGCGAGTGGCGGACCCGCACGCTGGTGAACGCGACCGGCACGTGGACCCACCCGTTCCTGCCTCACTACCCGGGCATGGAGACCTTCCTCGGCGAGCAGCTGCACACCGTCGACTACCCGGGTCCCGCGCATTTCGTCGGCAGGCGCGTGCTGGTCGTCGGCGGGGGAGCGTCAGCCGTGCAGTTCCTCGGCGCGCTCGCCCCGCTCACCGAGACCCTGTGGGTCACCCGTCGTGAGCCCGTGTGGCGCACCGACGACTTCACGCCGGAGGCGGGCGCCGCCGCTGTCGCCCTGGTGGAGCAGCGCGTGGCACGCGGGCTCCCGCCCCAGAGCGTCGTGAGCGTCACCGGCCTCATGCTGCGACCCCAGGAGCGCGAGGCCGAGAGGCTCGGCGCCTATGCGGCTCGGCGCCCGATGTTCGAGCGCATCGAGCCGGACGGCGTTCGCTGGGCCGACGGGTCCTTCGAGCGCGTCGACGTCATCCTCTGGGCGACGGGGTTCCGGCCAGCGATCGGCCACCTCGCACCACTGCACCTGCGCTCCGCGGCGGGCGGCATCCAACTGGACCGCGGCGGTCGCGGCACGACGTCCGTGGCGGACCCCCGCGTGCAGCTCGTCGGCTACGGCCCCTCCGCGAGCACCATCGGCGCGAATCGCGCAGGGCGTTCCGCCGCGAAGGGCGTCCAGCGAGTGCTCATGGCGAAGCCGGCCGAGAGCACGACCGCGCGCTGACCCAGGCGTCCCTGTACTTGTGGGCTCGCGCCGATATTCTGGGGCGATGCTGCGCATCGCGTTCCTGATCATCTGGCTGCTGCTGTCGGCCTGGCTCGTCGTATGGACGGGTGAAGGGCTGTTCGGGGTGAACCAGCGCGAGTCGATCCTGCCCTTCTCGGGAGAGGACACGCTGGGAGGGCCGATCCTCATCGGCGTCGCCTGGGGCCTGATCCTCACGTTCGGGGGAACGATGTCGGGTCTCGGGCGCCGCAAGCGGGTGCGCGGCGACTCGCAGATCGGCGTCGGCCGCATCGTCGAGGTGACCCGCACCGGTCTCACGGTGAACGACGTGCCGCAGTACGACATCTTCATCCGCGTGGCGCCGGGCTCCGGTGGGGAGTTCGTCAGCCAGCTGCGGATGCTCGTCGACGCGACCGACGCCGGGAGCCTGCAGGTGGGCCAGCCGATCCCGGTCCGCTACAGCCTCACCGACCAGGACACCGTCGAGCTGGCGGACATGACCGATCCCGTCGTGCGCGAGGCGATGCTGACGTGGCGCATCGAGCGAGGGCTCCTCGACCCGCGTCTCGTGCGGGCGCGGACGACCGGCACGCAGGTCCCGGCATCGGTCCTGGCGATGCGGCCCACCGGCCGACGCCTCGAAGGGCAGAGCGAGCTCGCGCTCACGGTGCTGATGGCTCCGGAGGGCGCGGCGACCTGGGAGGCCGACACCACCGCGTTCGTCTACCCCGAGGCGCTGTCGCACTTCCAGGTCGGCGCGCCCCTGTGGGCGTTCTACCGCCGGGAGGATCCGCAGACCGTGGCGGTCACCGTCGAGAAGGAGGCGGGGCGATGAACGTGCTGGACACCCTGATCTGGCTGGTGAACTTCCCGGCATCCCACGGCTACGCGATGGTGTTCATCGCGGGGTTCTCGATCCTCGGCCTCTTCGCCATGTCGGTGAGCGGTGCGAGCCCGGTGAGCGCGCTGCGCCGGGTCAGGGAGCGCGAAGGGCTGCTGCACGATCAGCGCCCTCCCCGTGGTCGCACCTGGGGTCGCGTCATGCGGATCGCGTTCCGCATCCTCGCCTTCCTGATGCTCGCGAACCTCGTGATCGGCATCCTGAGCCTCACCGGGGTGCCGGTGACCCGGGCCTACATCTACGAGCACGGCGAGACCGCGCAGGCGACGAGAGACGGCGACTGGGTGACCTTCACGGCATCCAATGGGGTCGAGTACACGCTGGAGAGCAACTTCTTCACGCCCGCCGTGTACCCCGACCGCGACGTCTACCTCCCCTCCGGGGATCCGGTCACCGTGCGCTACCTGCCCGGCCATCCGCAGGCGTTCGTGATCGACAGCGCGAGAGGGCAGCGCTGACGTCGGAACACGAGCGTAGGGTGAGAGCATGTCCCGCGTCATCGTCTTCGGCGGCCACGGCCGTATCGCGCTCCTGCTCGCACCACTCCTCGTCGCCCGCGGCGATGAGGTGACCTCCGTCATCCGGAATCCCGACCACGTCGCAGAGGTCGAAGCCGGGGGAGCGCACGCCCTCGTCGCCGACGTCGAGAGCCTCGACACGGCGGCCCTGGCAGAGCTCATCCGGGGGCACGACGCCGTCGTCTGGTCGGCCGGCGCCGGCGGGGGCGATCCGCAGCGCACCTACGCCGTCGACCGCGACGCGGCGATCCGCACGATGGATGCCGCGGCCATCGCCGGGGTGCGCCGATACGTGATGGTGTCCTGGCTCGGGTCGACCGCCGATCACGGCGTCCCCGAGGGAGCGGACTTCTTCCCCTACGCCGACGCGAAGTGGGCGGCCGACGAGCACCTCCGCGGCACCGACCTGGAAGGCACGATCCTCGCCCCGGGCACGCTGACGTTCGACGAACCCACCGGGCGGATCCGGATCGATCCCGATGGCCGAGGGGCGGTGTCGCGGGCCGACGTCGCCGCGGTGATCGTCGAGACCCTCTCCGACATGTCGACGATCGGCCGCACGATCCGCTTCGGCAACGGCACCCCCGAGGCCTCGGCGCCGATCGTCGAGGCACTGTCGAGCTGATGCGCGTGCGGCGCGCCCGGTGGCTCTCGGTCGCGGCGGCCATCCTGCTCACGGGGCTGTGCACTCCGGCGCTCGGTGCCGCCGCCTCTTCGCCTCCACCCGCGACGACGGCTCCGCCCACCACTGTGTCCGCGCCGACCCAGGACGGACCCGGTGCGGATGCCGCTCGGACGGTCGAGGGCATGACGACCGCCGAGCAGGCGGCGAGCGTCGTCATGGGGCACATCCCCTCGACGGATGCCGCCGCGCTGACCGCCTACATGTCGCAGGGCCTCGGCGGGTTCATCCTGATGGGTGCGAACATTCCCGCGACCTCCGCCGAGCTGGAGACGCTGACGGCTGCTCTCGTCGTCGACCCGTCCCTGCCGCCGCTCATCGCCGTGGACCAGGAGGGAGGCCTGGTCTCCCGTCTCCCGGCCGACGACTACGCATCTTCACGGACGCTGAAGGGCCTCCCCGTGGCGGCGACCTCCGCCGCGTTCTCCGCCCGAGGCGCTCTCGTCGCCCAGTCGGGTATCGACGTGGACTTCGGCACGATCGCCGACGTGACCGCCGACCCCTCGTCGTTCATCTACGGGCGCGCACTCGGCACGGATCCCCAGGGCGCCGCGGAGAGGGTCTCCGCGGCGACGACCGCCCAGGAGTCGTTCGTCGCGTCGACGCTGAAGCACTTCCCGGGGCACGGGGCGGCTCCCGGGGACTCGCATCACGCCATCCCCACGACCGACGAGAGCCTCGAGCAGTGGCGGGCATCCGATGCCCTGCCCTTCATCGCCGGCGTCGACGCGGGGGCGTCCCTGCTCATGTTCGGGCACCTGGCCTACACCGCAGTCGACGCCGCGCCGGCTTCCCTCTCGGCGCGCTGGCATGAGATCGCCCGTGACGAGCTGGGTTTCCGCGGGGTGATCGTGACCGACGATCTCGGGATGCTGCAGTCCTCCGGCATCCCCGAGTACCGTGATCCCGTCGCCAACGCTGTGGCGGCCCTCGCGGCGGGCAACGACCTCGTGCTGATGGTCGCGGGCTCCACACCCGAGACCGCGGGGCAGATGGTCGCGGGCATCGTCGCCGCCGTCGAGAGCGGGACGCTCTCCGCAGAGCGCCTCGCCGACGCCGCGACGCGCGTGCTGGCCCTGCGCCTGCGACTGTCGGCGACGTCGGCCGACTGGACGCTGTGCCCTACGTGCGAACCGGTGAGCTGAGCCAGGCGTCGAGCAGGGCCGAGCGCAGCGCTGCGCCGCGCTCGGCGAATCCGCGCTGGCGTCGCACGTACTCCGCCTTGCCCTCGGCGGTCTCGATGGGCACGGGCACGACATCCCACGCCGACAGATCGTACGGGGCGGCCTCCATGTCGAGGAGCCGGATGTCGCGGGCGAGCTCGAACGCGTCGAGCAGCAGCTCTCCGGGGACGAGAGGCCCGAGCTTCATGGCCCACTTGTACAGGTCCATGCCCGCGTGCAGGCACCCCGGCTGCTCGAAGAGCGGCTGATCCTCGCGGGTGAGCGATCGGCGGTTCCGCGGTACGGCCTCGGGGGTGAAGAACCGGAACGCGTCGAAGTGCGTGCAGCGCAGATCGTGGTTCTCGACGACGGCATCCGTTCCCGCCTGTCCGAGTCGCAGCGGCACGGGGTGCCTGTGCTCCTCCTGCCGGTACACCATGGCCCACTCGTGCAGCCCGAAGCAGCCGAACTGGCCGGGTCGTGATGCAGTGCGCCGCAGCATCCGCTCGATGAGGGCCGCGAGCTCCGGCTTGTCGGCCGCGAAGGCGGACGCGTCCGGCATCAGACCCGATCCCGCGGGGGTGTACCACCGCCAGCCGACGCGCTCGGGGGCGTCATCGATGACGACGCCGGCCCCGGGGTGCCAGCGACGCAGCTGCGCGGGCTTGTAGGCGTAGTACGTGAAGAGGAAGTCCCACACCGGGTGCTTCTCGCGACGGGACGCACGATCGCGGTGCGCCGCGGTGAGGGCGTCCGCTCTCCGCTGGTGCGCCTGTTCGCGCTCCGTCCACTCGGACCGGGTGAGGGACATGTCAGTGCAGGATGCCGGCTTCGCCGAGCAGATCGCGCAGACCGGCGCCGTCCTCCGCGCTCACCCAGGGCGCGACGTGCTCGGAGTGCTCCTCCTTGCCGGTGCGTCCTCCGGCGAGGACCGCCTCGGCGGGGAGGAGTCGACGGATCGCGACGCCGGCGACGGAGTCGGGGTGCTCGTCCATGAACTCGGAGTAGATGGACTCGTCGTGCTGCCCGTCGTCGCCGATGAGCAGCCACTGCACGTGGGGGAACTCGGAGGCCAGACGGCGCAGGTTGGTGAGCTTGTGCTCGCGCCCGCTGCGGAACCACCGGTCGTGCGTCGGACCCCAGTCGGTGAGCAGCATCGAGCCCGTCGGGAACAGATGCCGCCCGAGGAAGCGGGTGAGCGTCGGAGCGACGTTCCAGGCACCGGTGGAGAGGTAGACCATGGGGGCGCCGGGATGCTGGCGCAGCAGCTGGTCGAGCAGCACCGCCATGCCCGGTACGGGGAGGCGGGCGTGCTCGTCGACGACGAAGGAGTTCCACGCGGCGATGAACGGGCGGGGGAGCGCGGTGACCATGACGGTGTCGTCCACGTCGGACACGACGCCGAAGCGGGTCTCCTCCCCGACGATGAACGCGGTGGCGTCGACGGGAGGCTGCCCCTCGACGGAGACGGTGAACGTCTGCCAGCCGGCGGGGAGGTCGGCGTCGATGACAGCGTCGATCACGCCGCCGCGGTCGGCCACCACGTCATGGGTCGCGTCTCCGATCCGCACCGTGACCTTCGCGAAGCTCACGGGGATGCTGACGAAGCTGCGCCAGCCGCGGACGCTCGCCGGTTCGCCGTCTCGTGTGCGGCGCTGCGGCGGGACGATGAGCACCCGCCCGACCACACGAACCCAGCCGGGACCCCCGTAGCCGGGGAACGGGACGATCGTGGCGGTGCGTCCCCGACGGCGCGCTCGACCCTCTCGCCACACGTGGAAGCGGTGCTCGAGACGGGCGAACCAGTGGATCCTGGGGGCCGGGGGTGCAGAGGCCATTGCCTCAGTCTTTCACGTCGGCGCCCGCGTCCGCTTCCGTGGTGTCGAGGTGACGCGCCTCGAGGCGGGTCAGCACCTTCTTGCCCACGACGATGAGTATGAGGAACAGCGCGATGACGCCGACGAAGATGTACCCCGCGAAGTGCACGCGGTCGACCATCTCGCGGAAGCTCCCCGCGGCGAGGGAGGTCACGCTCACATAGGCCGTCGCCCACAGCAGGCAGGCCGGCGCGGTCCACGCGAGGAAGCGCCGATAGGAGTAGCCGCTCATCCCCACGGTGAGCGGCACCAGGGAGTGCAGCACGGGAAGGAAGCGGGAGAGGAAGATCGCGATGCCTCCACGACGGGCGAGATAGGTCTCCGCCCTGACCCAGTTGTGCTCGCCGACCTTCCTGCCGATCCAGGACGTGCGGATGTGGGGGCCGAGCCAGCGGCCCAGCACGAAGCCGATGCTCTCGCCGATCAGCGCGCCCACCACGACGGCGATCACCATGGCGATGGCCTCGGTCGGGCTGGAGACGCCCATCGACGCGATGATCACCACGGTGTCTCCGGGGAAGATGAGCCCGATGAGGATGCTCGTCTCGAGCATGACCGCCAGTCCCGCGATCAGGGTGCGTGCGACCGGATCGATCGACTGCACGGTGTCGAGAAGCCAGAGCAGGAACCCATCCATGTCATGAGAGTACGGGAGGCACCGGGATCTAGGCTGGAAAGGTGCCCGAACGACTGACCGCCCGAGCGCTGCCCGGCGACGCGGATCCGGCGGCCCTCTTCCTCGCGCTCGAAGCCGTGTGCCCCGATGTCTTCTGGCTCGACGCCGGCGCAGCGGCGCAGGAGGGCTGGAGCTTCGTCGGAACGGGTGGGGTCTCGTCGCTGCCCGACGCCGTGCGGGTGGACGGTGCTGCGGCCTCCGGCATCCCCTTCCAGGGTGGATGGGTCGGATGGTGCGACTACGAGTCCGGTGCGCGCACGGCGGGGGCCCCGACGGCGGACGCCGAGGGCGACGCGTGGCTGCGGGTGACCAGGGCCGCAGCCTTCGAGCACGCCACGGGTCGGGTCTGGGCGCTCGCCGACGATGAGGACCTCGACGAGTGGTCGGCGTTCGTGTCGGAGCGCAGGACGCCGCCGCCCGTTCCCCCTGTCACGACGGCGCTGCGCACGGCCGAGGCCCGGCACACCCCTGGCGAGTACGCGGACCTCATCGAGCAGTGCCGAGAGCTCATCAGGGCCGGCATCGCGTATCAGCTGTGCCTCACCACGCGCTTCACCGTCAAGGGACCGCAGGACGAGGTCGGCTCCTACCTGCGGCTGCGTGCCGCGACGCCCGCCCACCACGGCGGGTTCCTGCGGATCGGCGGGCGTGCCCTGCTGAGCGCGAGTCCAGAGCAGTTCCTCCAGGCGAGCGGCGGAGTCATCCGCACCAGGCCGATCAAGGGCACCCGCCCGCGCAGCGCCGATCCGGAGACGGATGCCGCGCTCGCCGCGGAGCTGCAGGCAGACCCCAAGGAGCGCGCCGAGAACGTCATGATCGTCGACCTCATGCGCAACGACCTCTCGCGCGTGTGCGAGCCGGGGTCGATCCGCGTCGACGGACTGTGGGTCGTGGAGAGCTATCCGGCGGTGCACCAGCTCGTCAGCACGGTGAGCGGAACCGCCGCCGCGGGCACCACGGTCGGCGACCTGCTGGCCGCGACGTTCCCCGCAGGCAGCATGACCGGTGCGCCCAAGCTCTCCGCCATGACCCGGCTGCACGACCTCGAAGGCGGACCCCGCGGCGTCTACGCGGGGTGCTTCGGCTACGTCGGCGTGAACGGCGACGTCGACCTCGCGATGGTCATCCGCAGCATTCTGATCGATGATGAGAAGGCGGTGGTCGGCGCGGGCGGCGGGATCACCTGGCGCTCTGTCGCGGCATCCGAGGTGGCGGAGGTGGCGACCAAGGCGCGAGCCCCGCTGGCGGCCCTCGGCGCGGAAACGCCCGCGCTCTGGGGTTCCGATATCCTGAACTGATCCCGCTTTTTGTTCAGATTGGTTGTGCGTTCGTTTTGACTGAGAACTTCTCCACCGTTCCCGCCGACGACGAGGTCTCCTCGGCGCACGCCATCCAGGCCAAGTGGCAGAAGTACTGGGCCGACAACGAGACGTTCCTCACCGGCGGCGATGACGACACGCGTCCCCGTCGGTACGTGCTGGCGATGTTCCCCTACCCCTCCGGCGACCTGCACATGGGTCACGCGGAGAACTACCTGTACTCCGACATCGTGGCGCGTTTCTGGCGTCACCGCGGACACAACGTCCTGAACCCGATCGGGTGGGACTCCTTCGGCCTGCCCGCCGAGAACGCGGCCATCCGCCGGGGCGCCGACCCGAAGGAGTGGACCTACCAGAACATCGCCCAGCAGAAGACGGGCTTCCAGGCCTACGGCGTCTCATTCGACTGGAGTCGTGTGCTGCACACCTCCGACCCCGAGTACTACCGCTGGAACCAGTGGCTGTTCCTGAAGCTGTACGAGCGGGGTCTGGCGTATCGCAAGAAGAGCCCGGTGAACTGGTGCCCCAACGACCAGACGGTGCTCGCGAACGAGCAGGTCGTCGACGGACGCTGCGAGCGCTGCGGCGCCGAGGTCGTTAAGAAGAAGCTCACGCAGTGGTACTTCCGCATCACCGACTACGCCGACCGCCTGCTGGACGACCTGAACCAGCTGGAGGGCTTCTGGCCGTCGAAGGTGCTGCAGATGCAGCGCAACTGGATCGGCCGCTCCGTCGGCGCCGACGTCGACTTCCGCATCGAGGGTCGTGACGAGCCGGTCACGGTGTTCTCCACGCGCCCCGACACGCTGCACGGCGCGACGTTCTTCGTCGTCGCCCCCGACGGCGACCTGGCCGCCGAGCTGGCCGCCGAGGCGCCCGACGAGGTGCGCGAGCGCTTCCAGGGCTACCTGACGGAGGTGCAGAAGACCACCGACATCGATCGTCAGGCGACCGACCGCCCGAAGACCGGCGTGTTCCTGGAGCGCTACGCGATCAACCCGGTCAACGGCGAGAAGCTGCCGATCTGGGCCGCCGACTACGTGCTGGCCGATTACGGCCACGGCGCCGTCATGGCCGTGCCTGCGCACGACCAGCGCGACCTCGACTTCGCCCGCGAGTTCGGCCTGCCGATCAAGGTCGTCGTCGACACCACCGCTCCCATCACCGGCGCGATGCCCGTCATCGAGGTCGATGAGGACGGCGTGCCGATCGACACGATGCCCTCGCTCGACGACCAGCACCCGTCCGTCACCGGCACGGCGCTGACCGGCGAAGGCCGCATGATCAACTCCGGCGAGCTGAACGGACTGTCCAAGCGCAACGCGATCGCCCGTGCGATCGAGCAGCTCGAGGCATCGGGAACCGGCCGCGCCGCGAAGAACTACCGCCTGCGCGACTGGCTGATCTCCCGCCAGCGCTTCTGGGGCACGCCGATCCCGATGCTGCACGCCGACGACGGCCGCATCATCCCGGTCCCCGAGGACCAGCTGCCCGTGAAGCTGCCCAGCGTCGAGGGTCTCGACCTTTCCCCGAAGGGCGCGTCGCCGCTGGGTGCCGCCGAGGGCTGGGTGCGCACGGTCGACCCGGAGTCCGGCGACCCCGTGCTGCGCGATCCCGACACGATGGACACCTTCGTCGACAGCTCGTGGTACTTCCTGCGCTTCCTGTCGCCGAACAGCGACACCGTGGCGTTCGACCCCAAGCAGGCATCCCGCTGGGCGCCGGTGGACTCCTACATCGGCGGTGTCGAGCACGCCATCCTGCACCTGCTGTACGCGCGGTTCATCACGAAGGTCCTCTTCGACATGGGGCTCATCGACTTCACCGAGCCGTTCTCGAACCTGATCAACCAGGGCATGGTCATCCTCAACGGCACCAAGATGTCGAAGAGCAAGGGCAACCTGGTCCTCTTCCAGGAGGAGCTCGACGCGCACGGCGCCGACGCGCTGCGCGTCGGCCTGGCCTTCGCCGGCCCGGTGGAAGACGACAAGGACTGGGCGGACGTCTCGACGACGGGCGCTCAGAAGTTCCTGGCGCGCGCCATGCGCATCGCCGGCGAGGTGTCGAGCCCCGTGGACGTCGTCTTCGACGGCGGGGATGCCGCGCTGCGCCGTGCCACGCACAAGCTGCTGTCCGAGGCGCCGGCCCTCGTCGAGCAGACGAAGTTCAACGTGCTGGTCGCCCGGCTGATGGAGCTGGTGAACGTCACCCGCAAGACGATCGACGGCGCCGCGGGCGCCGCCGACCCCGCCGTGCGCGAGGCCGCCGAGACCGTTGCCGTGATGCTCGACCTCATCGCTCCGCACACCGCGGAGGAGATGTGGGAGATCCTCGGTCACGAGCCCTCCGTCGGTCTGGTGACCTGGCGCTCGGCGGACTCGGCGCTGCTCGTCGAGGACACGGTCACGGCCGTGGTCCAGGTGGGCGGCAAGGTGCGCGCCCAGCTCGAGGTGCCCGCCCGTATCGGCGAGGCCGAGCTCGAGGCCCTGGCCCGCGCCGACGAGCGCGTGATCCGATCGATCGGCGATAGGGAGATCGTGAAGGTCGTCGTGCGAGCCCCGAAGATCGTCAGCATCGTCGTCAAGGGCTGAGAGTTCGTCCACAGTCCGCGGGTGTCGGTGGCTTGTCCACCGGCCCCGGTCTTACGGCTCCTGAGCGTCCGTCCACGCCCCTAGCGTGGGCGGATGCCGCAGCCGACGTCGTCCTCCGCACCACGCACGCTCCGACTGAGCATCGGCGCTGCCGTCGTGCTCGGTCTCGTCGTGCTGTCGGCCGCGGTGGGCCTCGGGATCATGCGGGGTCAGGCCGCGCCGACGGAGTCCGTCCCGGTCGCCGATGCATCCGCCGCGCCGTCCGGCGACCTCTACGTGCACGTGCTGGGGGCGGTGCAGAGCCCCGGACTGTACGTGCTGGATCTGGATTCGCGGGTGGTCGATGCCGTGGCGGCCGCCGGGGGAACGACCGACCAGGCCGACCTCGCCGCCGTCAACCTCGCCAGGGTGCTCGCCGACGGGGAGCAGATCGTGGTGCCCTCGATCGGAGCGGGCGTCGAGGCGGGAGCGCCCGCGGCGCCGACCGATGACCGCATCGATCTGAACACGGCCGACCAGACCGCGCTGGAGACGCTGCCGCGGATCGGCCCTGCGCTGGCCGAGCGCATCATCTCCTGGAGGGAGGAGAACGGGCGATTCGGCTCGGTCGACGACCTGCTGGCGGTACCGGGGATCGGAGAGAAGCTGCTCGCCGGCATCCGCGACGGAGTCCGGGTGTGAGGCGCGACCTGCGCCTGCTGCCGGTGGCGGGTGCGACGTGGGGAGCGGCACTCCTCGGAGTGTTCGCACCGGAGGCCGCACCCTGGGTTGCCGGAGGAGGGGTGCTCGGGGCTGTCATCGCGGTGGTGCTCGGATCGGTGCGCTCGTCGGCGAGCGGATCGGGTCTGTCGGCGGTCGTCCTCTCCGCAGCGGCAGCCGCGTCGCTGGCGGTGTGCGTCGCTCTTCCGGCCAGGGACGCCGCCGATGCATGGGACGGCAGGTTCGTCGAGGCGACCTGCGAGATCACGTCCTCCGCGTCGGTGGGTCGCGACGGGCGGCTGTGGGTGGATGCCGAGCTCACGGGCATCGGGTCACCGGGCGACGTGCGACCTGCGTCAGCGCCGGTGCGGCTCGGTCTCGACCCCGGGGAGGGATACGACCTCGGCGCCGCCGTCCGCGTACGGGGAGAGGCCGCATCGACCGACCCGGGGGAGCGCGGAGCGCTCGTGGTGTTCTCGAGCTCTGCCGCGATCGAACGTCCGGCAGCGGGGATCTTCGCGGTCGCCGCGGGCGCCAGACACGAATTCATCGCGAGGTCGACGCGGCTGCCGGAACCCGGAGCCGGGCTGCTGCCCGGACTGGCCGTGGGGGATACGAGGGCGGTCGGCGCCGAGCTGAACGACGACATGCGGATCAGCGGACTGAGCCACCTCACCGCGGTGTCGGGAGCCAACTGCGCGATCGTGGTCGGTGCCGCGTTCTGGCTGGTGGCGCTGTGCGGGGGAGGGCGGAGGCTGCGCGTGGTCCTCGCGGCGCTCGCGCTGGCCGGTTTCGTCGTGCTCGTCACACCCGAGCCGAGCGTCGTCAGAGCGGCCGTCATGGCGGGCGCGGCCATGCTGTCGGTGCTGCTGGGGCGGCCGAGCGCGGGGGCGGGGCTCCTCGCTCTCTGCGCGAGCGCGATCCTGATCGTCGATCCCTGGCTCGCGGCGACACCGGGGTTCGCGCTGTCGGTGGCGGCCTCCGGCGCTCTCATCCTGCTCGCGCCCCCGCTCGCGAGAGGAATGACGCGATGGATGCCGCAGCCCCTCGCTCTGGCCATCGGCGTCCCGCTCTCGGCGCAGCTCGTCTGCGCCCCGATCATCGCCCTGTTCGCGGACCAGCAGTCGCTCGTCGGCATCGTGGCGAACATGATCGCCGATCCCGCGGCGCCCATCGCCACGGTGGTCGGGCTGCTCGCCTGTCTCGCCGCGCCGCTGCCGTTCCTGGCCGACGTGCTCGCGGCGTCGGCCTGGCTCCCCGCCGCGTGGATCGCCGCCACCGCTGAAGTGAGCGCCGAACTGCCGCTCGCCCAGGTGCCGCTCCTGCCCGGCATCGGCAGTTCCCTGCTCGTCGCCGTCCTCAGCGCCGCAGCGGCGCTGTTGCTGGTCCGGCCGAAGGAGAGGGTCGCGCTCATACGGCCGGTGCGCTGGGCGCGAGCCGCGGCGGCCGTCGTGATCGTCGTCGCCGTCGCGCTGGGCGGAGCGCAGGTTCTGCTCCGCGGACCGCTCGCGACGGCGACCAGCCCCGACGGGTGGGCGATCGCCGCGTGCGACATCGGACAGGGCGATGCCCTCGTCGTCCGATCGGCGGGCAGGACGGCGCTGATCGACACGGGCCCCGACCCCGGCCTGCTCGGGGGATGCCTGCGCTCTCTCGGCATCGAGCGCGTCGACCTGCTCGTGCTCACGCACTTCGATCTCGACCATGTCGGAAGCGTCGATGCCGTGCAGGGCCGGGTGGACCGGGTGCTGCACGGACCATCCGATGCACCTGGCGACGTCCGCCTGCTCCAAAGCCTGGCCGCAGGAGGCGCCCATCTCGTCGACGCGGCGGCCGGCCTCGAGGGAACGCTCGGCGACGCATCGTGGCGCGTGCTCTGGCCGCAGCGGGGTTCGTCGGCCTTCTCCGCCGGCAACGACTCCAGCGTCGTCGTCGAGTTCGGAGGCGGTGGCGTGCCGCGATCGCTGTTCCTCGGCGATCTCTCGGCGGAGTCGCAGCGGATGCTGCAGCGCACGGCGCATCTCGGCTCGGACATGACCGTCGTGAAGGTCGCGCATCACGGAAGCGCCGATCAGGACGCCGGGCTGTACGAGGCGCTGAGGCCCGCCGTCGCCGTGATCAGCGTCGGGGAGGGGAACGACTACGGGCACCCGAGAGCGGAGATCCTCGCGATCCTGCAGGCCGTCGGGGCGCACGTCCTGCGCACCGATCAGCGGGGTCGCATCCTGATCGGCCTGAAGGACGGCGCCGTCGAGGTCTGGACAGAGAGGAGCGTCGGCGGCCCCGGGTAGGCTGGAAACATGGCAGCTTCGCGTACTCCGGCCCGTGGGGGCGCCAAGCCCAGCAAGATCCGTCAGGTGCCGTGGCGCGAGCCGCAACCGGCCCCGGTCGTGCTGGTCTTCGGCCCGGAGGAGGTCTGCGCCGAGCGCGCGATCGCCGGTGTGCGCGACTACCTGCGGGCGGAAGATCCCGCGCTCGAGGTCAGCGATGTCCGTGCCGACGACTACGCCCCCGGCACGCTGCTCTCCCTCACCTCTCCCTCGCTGTTCGGCGAGCCTCGGCTGGTGCGGGTGTCAGGGGTGGAGAAGTGCTCGGATGCGTTCCTGCAGGAGGCCGTGTCGTACCTCGACCACCCGCAGGAGGGCGCCACGGTCATCCTCCGACACACCGGCGCGAGCGTGCGGGGCAAGAAGCTCCTCGACGCCCTCCGCGCCGGCACGGGCGACGGCATCGAGATCGCCTGCCCCGCGATCAAGCGCGACGGTGACAGAGCCGACTTCGCGGCGGGGGAGTTCAAGGCCGCGAAGAAGCGCATCGCCCCGCCGGCGCTGCGTGCGCTGGTCTCCGCCTTCTCCGACGATCTGACCGAGCTCGCAGCGGCGTGCCAGCAGCTGATCGGTGACGTCGAGGGCGACGTCACCGAAGACGTCGTCACCAAGTACTACGGCGGGCGCGTGGAGGTCTCGGCCTTCGTGGTCGCCGACACCGCCATCTCCGGACGATACGGAGAGGCGCTGGTCTCGCTGCGTCATGCCCTGGCCTCCGGCGCCGACCCGGTTCCGATGGTCGCCGCCTTCGCGATGAAGCTGCGCACCATGGCTCGTGTGGCAGGCAACCGTGAGCCCAGTCGGCAGCTCGCCCAGCGGCTCGGCATGAAGGACTGGCAGGTCGACAGGGCGCGTCGCGATCTCGCGGGGTGGAACGAGCGGTCGCTCGGCATGGCCATCCAGGCGACCGCGCGAGCGGATGCCGAGGTGAAGGGCGCCGCGCGCGACCCGATCTTCGCGCTGGAGCGCATGGTCACCGTCATCGCGACCCGCCAGCCGTTCGGAGAAGACGCATGAGACTCATCCTCATCCGCCATGGCCAGACGCCGAGCAACGTCATCGGCGCTCTCGACACCGGCCGCCCCGGGCCCGGTCTCACGTCTCTGGGAGCGCTGCAGGCTGCGGCGATCCCGGCGGCTCTCGCAGACGAGGCGATCGATGCCGTCTACATCTCTCCGCTGACCCGCACGGGGCTCACGGCTGCACCGCTCGCGGCTGCCCGCGGGCTCACCCCCGAGGTGGTCGAGGGGCTCGAGGAGATCAGTGCGGGCCGGTGGGAGATGCGCAGCGATCGGGAGGCCGTGCAGGCCTACGTCGGCGCGGCGCGGCGCTGGCTGACCGGAGACCCGGAGTTCGCGATCGAGGGCGGAGAGAGCGGTACGCAGTTCTTCGACCGCTACGACTCCGCCATCGCGCGAGTGGCACGGGAGAACGTCGACGGTGCAGCGGTCGTGGTCAGTCACGGTGCGGCGATCCGCGTCTGGGCGGCTGCGCGGGTGGGCGGTGTCGATCTCGAGGACGCCGTGCACTGGCGCCTCTACAACACGGGCATGTGCATGCTGGACGGCGATCCCGATGCAGGGTGGAGGCTCATCCGGTGGCAGCAGGAGCCGTTGGGCGGACTCGATCTCGAAGACGCCCTCGCACAGGACGTTCCGGCCGCGCCGGTCGGAGAGCCGGGGGAGCCGATCGCCACCGCTCCGTGACATCACCGTCGGGAAGCACCCCCGTCGCACGAAGAAGGCCCGTCTCGAAAGAGACGGGCCTTCTTCAGAAGCGGGGCTCAGAGAGCGGCAACCTGCTTGGCGATGGCCGACTTGCGGTTCGCAGCCTGGTTCTGGTGGATGACACCCTTGCTGACGGCCTTGTCGAGCTTGCGGGAAGCGGTCTTCAGCGCGGCCTCGGCAGCAGCCTTGTCGCCGCTGGCGACGGCGGCGCGGGTGGCGCGGACGTGCGTCTTCAGCTCGCTCTTCACGGCCTTGTTGCGCTCGTGAGCCTTCTCGTTGGTCTTGTTGCGCTTGATCTGCGACTTGATGTTTGCCACGTGTGGACGCTTTCTGTACAGGAGTTGTTTCGGAAATGCCGGCCGGAGAAGAGGGCTCCTGCGCGACGGTCGTGAGGGAAGAACCCACACGCAAGCCAAGAGTCGAGTCTACCAGCATCCGACACCATCTCCCTAAACGGGTGTCGAGTTGCGGAACTCAGTCGCGCACGGGGCGGTACTGGGTGCAGAATCATCACTATCCCGACACTGACGTCAAGGACCCTTCATGACACTCGCCCTCCCGCCGGGCCTCCGGTTCTCCGCAGCCACCTCCGCGTTCCAGATCGAAGGATCGCGAACAGCCGACGGCAGGGGGAGATCGATCTGGGATGACTTCCTGGAGCGTCCAGGGGCGATCATCGACGGCAGCACCGCTGAACCCGCGTGCGACAGCTACCGTCATCCTGAGCAGGACGTGGCTCTGGCCGCGGGCCTCGGGCTCGACCGCTACCGGTTCTCCATCCAGTGGGCGCGCATCCAGCCGGACGGCTCGGGGCCCGGGAACAGCACGGCGCTCGACCACTACTCGCGATTCGTCGACCTCCTTCTCGATGCCGGGGTCACGCCGTTCCCGACGCTCTTCCACTGGGAGATGCCGAGCGCCGTCGAGGCCGACGGAGGCTGGTTGAACCGCGACACCGCATCGCGATTCGCCGAGTACGCAGCACTCGTCGTCGATCGCCTCGGGGATCGGGTGAGGCACTGGTACACCCTCAACGAACCGGCCATGATGACGCTGCAGGGCTATGCCACCGGCGCTCTCGCCCCGGGGAAGCAGCTGCTGTTCGGGGCGCTCCCCACCGTCCACCACCAGCTTCTCGGGCATGCCGGAGCAGCCGCCGTGCTCCGCGCGAGTAGGGCCGCGAGCGTCGGACTCGTCAACAACCACACCTGGGTCCTGCCGCTGCGCGACTCGGAGGAGGACGCGGCGGCCGCGTTCACGTACGATCTCGTCCACAACCGGGTCTTCAGCGAGCCGCTGCTCGACGGCGTCTACCCCGATCTGGAGGCGCTCGGTCTGCCGAGCATGCCCGTGCAGGACGGCGACCTCGAGAGCATCCACGGCTCCATCGACTTCTACGGCATCAACTTCTACAACCCGACCACGGTGACGACAGCGGATGCCGACAGCCCGATCCCCTTCGACATCGTGCCGACACCCGGAGTGCCGGTGACCGGCTTCGGACCGGAGTGGCCGATCATGCCGAGCGCGCTCCGCGATCTCCTGATCGATCTCAAGAGACGGCATCCGCAGCTGCCGCCGGTCATCATCGGCGAGAACGGCGCGTCGTTCCCCGAGCCGGAACGGGCGGGACGCGTCGACGACGATGACCGCATCTCGTACCTGAAGGGCCATCTGGAAGCGGTCGCCGAGGCGATCTCCGCCGGAGTCCCGGTCGAGGAGTACACCGTGTGGTCGCTGCTCGACAACTGGGAGTGGGCCGACGGCTACACCCAGAGGTTCGGTCTCGTCCACGTCGACTTCGAGACGGGGGAGCGCACCCCCAAGGCCTCGTACGACTGGTATCGCGAGCTGATCGCGGCCCTCCGCCGCGGGACGGAGGAGAGGCGGTGAGCTCTTCGACGAAGGTCGGCGCCCGATGGATGTCGCTGTTCACGCTCGCCTGGCTGGCGATCTGGACGGTGCAGCTCACCCCTGTCCAACTGCTGCTCCCGCTGCAGTTGGACACCCCGGAAGACGACTGGATCAGGGGAGTCGTCTCGTCCGGGCTCGTGCTCGGCATCGGAGGCCTGGCGGGCATCGTGGCCGGCCCCGTGGCGGGCGCCCTCTCGGATCGTGCGGGGGCAGGCCGCCGTCGTCGCCGCCCGTGGGCGCTCGGCGGCGTCTGGCTCACGGTCCTCTGCCTGATCCTCACCGGCTTCACCGAGGGGCCGTGGGCGGTCGGAGCGGCCTGGGTTGGTGTGTCCATCGGCGTCGCCGTATCGTCCGCGGCGTTCACCGCGCTGATCGCCGATCAGCTGCCGCCCACGCAGCGGGGCGCCGCATCGGCGGCGGTGGGCTCGAGCCAGGCCGTCGGCATCGTGCTCGGCGTCGGACTCGTCGTGCTGCTCGGGCTCGGCATCCTCTCCGGGTATCTGCTGCTCGCCGGCATCATCGCCGTCGTGGGGACCGCCGCGGCGGTGCTGCTTCCCGACCCGCCCGCGTCCGAGGCCCTTCTGCCGACGCGTGGCGAAGGGCGGCTGCTGGCGTCGCTGCGAGATCGGGATTTCGCCTGGATGCTGTCGGGGCGCCTGGTCGCCAACGTCGGCAACGCCCTCGGCACGGCCCTGTTCCTCTTCTTCCTGCTGCACGGGCTCGGCCAGCCGAACGCCGAGGCGCAGGACAACCTCCTGCTGCTGATCGTCGTCTACACCGTGTTCGTGGTGATCGCCTCCGTGCTCACGGGCGTGATCTCCGACCGCACCGGGAATCGCCGCGCTCTCACCGTGGCCTCGACCCTCGTGCAGGCGTCGTCCGGAGTGCTCATCGCTCTCGTCCCGACTTTCGAGGCGACGATGGTCGCCGCCGCGCTCATGGGGCTCGGCTACGGAGCTTTCTCGACGGTCGGCCTGGCGTTCGCCGCCGACTTGCTGCCCGACGAGAAGGACCATGCGCGGGACCTGGGCATCGTGAACGTCACCGCCGCGCTCGGACAGCTCATCGGCCCCGTGCTCGGAGCCGGTCTCGTCGCGCTCGTCGGCGGCTTCTGGCTCGTGTTCGTGATGGCAGCCGTGCTGTCCGTGGTCGGGGGCATCCTCACCGCCTTCGCGCGGCAGCGGGTGCGTCAGGCCTGAGCCTCGATCGTCGCGATCGCGAGCTGCAGGGCCGCGTTGAACACCCGTGGGCGCATCGCGGTGACCAGGTGGGTCGTCCGTGGGACCACGATGAGCTCGGCGTGTGGGGCGAGCCGCTGGAACAGCCCCTCGTTGACCCGCAGCTGGTCGTACTGGCCGTTGATGAACCAGAGCGGGATGCGGATCCTCTCGACGGCGGAGGCGATGTCCAGCGTGGTGAGGCTGCGCAGGGCGGCGTCCTGAGTGTCGAGAGCGTACCCGCCCGCGGCGAAGTCGGACCGGGTCTCCAGGGGGATCGTCGCGTCGAGGATCTTCTCGGTGAGCCAGAGGCCCCGGTCGGGGAGCGAGTTCACCGCTCCGGCGATGAGACGGTAGGCCGCCAGACCCGCGCCGTGGGGGAGTGAGGTGCAGGATGCCGCGATGAGACCCGTGACCGGCGGTGTCTGCGCGCCTCCCGTATAGGCGAGCGACAGCAGGCCGCCCATCGAATGCCCGACGAGCAGTACGGGTCCCTTCTCCGCCGCCGCCCGCACGGCGGCGTCGATCGTGTGCAGCGCCTCGTGCAGGGTGAAGTCCTCGTGCAGACGCGTGCCATGTCCAGGGAGGTCGACGGCGGTGGCGGTCATGCCGCGCTCGTCGAGATAGGCGAGCTGAGATCGCCACATCGTCGCAGATGTGCGGATGCCGTGGACGAAGACGATCTGGACGCTCACGGACTCAGCTTAGATAGGCCCTCCGACAACGCGAAAGCGGGGCCGGTGGATGTCCACCGGCCCCGCTCCCTTCTCTCAGATCAGAGAGTTACTTCTGCCATCCGAAGTCCTCGATCGGCGTGACGCCGAAGAGGTCCAGGCCGACGTACGGCCAAGGCGTGAGGTTCGCCAGGCCGTTCTTGACCACGTAGATCGACGGGCCGTTGTAGAGCGGGATGACGCCCCACGTCTCGTCGATGATCTTCGGCTCGAGCTTCTCCGCCGCGGCGGTCCAGCTCTTCGCGTCCTTCTGCGACTCGACGTCGTCGGCGATCTGCTTGTCGATGTCGGCGTTGCCGGTGCCCGACAGGTTCAGCTCGCTCTCCGAGCAGTAGAGCTGGCACATCCAGGCCGGTCCGAACGGGTCGGAGTCGCTGAAGCGCAGGCCGGCGATGTCCCAGTTCTTGGTCGGGAGGTCCTTGGCGAAGTCGGCGGAGGCACGCACATCGACCTTGACGTCGATGCCGATCTCCTTCTCCTGCGCCTGCAGCGACTTGGCGAGAGCCTCCTGCGTCGGGTCGGAGCCGAACACCGGGTAGACCACGCTCAGCTTGACGCCGTCCTTCTCGCGGATGCCGTCAGAGCCTTCCTTCCAGCCGGCGTCGTCGAGGAGCTTCTTGGCTGCCTTGACGTCGTGCTTCAGGCCGGCCTCGGCGAACGCGTCGACGTAGCCTTCCTGGAACGCGTACATGTTCAGCGAACCGGCGGCGGGCTCTTCGTAGCCGAGGCCGTTCCAGGCGATCTGCTTCTGCTGGTCGATGTTGATGCCCAGGAAGAACGCCTTGCGGACGTTGACGTCCTCGAACTGCGGCTTGTCGCCGTCGAGCATCAGGATCGTCTTCGCGGTCTGCTGGGCGCGGCGCACGACCGTGTCCTTGACCGACTTGACCTGCTCGAGGCGGTCCTTGGAGTTCGCGCCGACCATGTCGATCTCGCCGTTCTTGAAGGCGTTGATCGCGGCGTCGGGCTCGAGCTGCTGGAAGGTCACCTTGTCGAGCAGAGGAGCGTTGCCCCACCACTCGGGGTTCGGCTTGAACGAGATGAAGCCCTTGTTGGCGTCGAACTCGTCGACGATGTACGGGCCTGCACCCCACTCGGAGTGCGGGTTGCCGATGTACGCGTTGTTGAACGTGTCGACGTCGGCGTGCTTCGGGTTCAGGACGCCACCGGTGAGGAACACCATGGACGGCCAGGCGTAGATGCCGTCGAACGTGACCACCGCGGTCTTCGCGGTGTCGCCCTGCTCGACCGACTTGACCTGCTTGTAGCCGTCGGTCGCGTTGGGGCTGTAGCCCTCGTCGGACGAGCGGTTCGCCTTCCAGGTCGCGTCGATGGCAGTCCAGTCCATGTCGGTGCCGTCGTTGAAGTGCGCCTTGTCGGTGAACGTGAAGGTGACGGTCGTGTTGCCGTCCTTCTCGCCGATCTCGTACTTGTCGAGGTAGGCGTCGTTCTTGTAGACCTCGCCCTCCGGCTTCACCAGCAGGATCTGCGGCATGTAGAAGTACCAGAGCGTCGAGGTGTCGGCGACTCCGTCGCCGTGGAAGGCGTTGAGCTGCTCGGGGATGCCGTTGATGCCGAGGTGGACTTCGCCGCCCTCCTTCATGTCGGCCCGAGCCTGGGGGTTGTAGTCGGCGGACTTGGTTTCGACCGGCTTCTCCGAACCGTTCCCGCCACCGGTGTTTCCGGATCCGCTCGCGCAACCCGCGAGGGCGAGTGCGAGGACGCCGCTGATCGCGACAGCCCCCAACAACTTCTTGTGCTTCATGGTGCTCCTTTCGCCTTTCGGCGTTTCATAAAGGGAAGAATAGTTCGCTGTTGATCACCGCACAGCGGCGGACAGTGAATACCGGCTAACCGTTATCGGACGGTGACCAGACCTCGCAGCGGCATCCGCTCAGACCGTCGCAGGCTTCGTCGACATGGTCTCCGGGTCGAACACGACGCGCTGACGCGTGCGCTCGATGTCCGGATCCGGCACCGGGATCGCCGACAGGAGAGCCTTGGTGTAGGGATGCTGCGGGTTGTCGAAGACGTCGTCGACGTCGCCGTGCTCCACGAACTCGCCGAGGTACATCACGGCGACGCGATCGGCGATGTGCCGCACGACGGACAGGTCGTGTGCGACGAACAGGTACGACAGACCCAGCTTGACCTTGAGCTCGTCCAACAGGTTGATGACGCCGGCCTGGATCGACACGTCCAGCGCCGACACCGGCTCGTCGAGCACGACGATCTTCGGGTTCGTCGACAGGGCTCTCGCGATGCCGATGCGCTGGCGCTGCCCGCCGGAGAACGCCTGCGGGAACCGGTCGCTGTGCGCGGGATTGAGGCCGACCAGGTCCATCAGCTCGTCCACGCGTCGGTGGACCTCGGCCTTGGGCGTGCCGATCGCGCGCATCGGCTCGGCGATGATGTCGGCGACGGTCATGCGCGGGTCGAGTGCGCCCATCGGGTCCTGGAACACGATCTGGATGTCGCGGCGGAGCTCGCGCTCGATCTTCCTGCTGTGCAGCTCGTTCACGCTGGTGCCCGCGATGACGATGTCACCGTCTTCCTGCTTGACCATGTCCATGATCTGCAGCAGCGTGGTGGTCTTGCCCGAGCCGGACTCGCCGACGATCGCCATCGTCTCGCCCTCGCGGACGTCGAAGCTGATGCCCTTGATCGCCTGGACCTCGCCCACCTTGCGCTTGAGGAACGCGCCCTTGAGGAGCGGGAAGGTCTTGGTGAGGTTCTTGACCTCGAGCGTCACGGGGCGCTCCTCGCGCGGTGTGCGGGTCAGGTCGCTCTCGGGGATCACCCTGGCGGGGAAGACGGGGAGGCCGCCGAGCAGACCGCCGTCCTCGATCTCCTGCGAGCGGATGCACGCGGCCAGATGACGCTCGCCCGTGCCGGTCGACACCGGCAGCAGTTCCGGTTCGCCCGCGCGGCAGGCGTCCATCGCGATCGGGCAGCGGTCGGCGAACGGGCACGCATCGGGGAGGTTGATCAGCAGCGGCGGGTTCCCCTTGATCGGGGTCAGCGGCTCCTTCTCGGCCTTGTCGACGCGGGGGATCGCCCCCAGGAGTCCGATCGAGTACGGCATCCGCGTGCGGTGGAAGAGCTCTCGGGCGGGTGCGTGCTCCACGGGCTTGCCGGCGTACATCACCATGACGTCGTCGGCGGTGCGCGCCACCACGCCCATGTCGTGGGTGATCATCATCACCGCGGCGCCGGTCTCGTCCTGCGCCTTCTCGATCAGATCGAGGATCTGCGCCTGGATCGTCACGTCGAGAGCGGTCGTCGGCTCGTCGCAGATGATGAGCTTGGGGTTGTTGGCCATCGCGATCGCGATCACGACGCGCTGGCGCATGCCGCCGGAGAACTCGTGCGGGAACGACTTCATGCGCCGCTCAGGGAACGTGATACCCACGAGCGTCAGCAGCTCCACCGCGCGATCCCATGCGTCCTTCTTGGAGAGGCTGCGGTGCACCGTGAGCGCCTCGATCAGCTGGTCGCCGACCGTGAAGACGGGGGTGAGGGATGTCAGCGGGTCCTGGAAGACCATGGACATGCCGTTGCCGCGGATCACGGACAGCTGCTTGTCCGACTTGCCGATCAGCTCCTGCCCGTCGTAGACGATGGAACCGGTGACCTTCGCGTTCTCGTCGAGGAGGCCCATGATCGCGAGAGACGTGACGGACTTGCCCGAGCCGGACTCGCCGACGATCCCGAGGGTCTTGCCGGCCTCCAGATCGAAGGAGACGCCGCGCACGGCGTCGACGCGGCCGGCCTCAGAGGCGAAGCTGACCCGGAGGTCGCGGACGGAAAGGACGGTGCTCATGCGCGGCCTCCCGCTGCAGACGTGGGATCGAGGGCATCACGCAGGCCGTCGGCGACGAGCGCCATCGACACGGTGAGAAGGGTGAGGGCCGCGGCGGGGAAGTAGAACAGCCAGGGCGCGGTCGTGAGGCTGCTGGAGCCGGTGCCGATGAGCGCGCCCAGCGAGACATCGGGGATCTTGACGCCGAAGCCGAGGAAGGACAGACCCGTCTCGGTGACGACGGCGTTGACAACACCGAGGGTGAAGTTGATCACCAGGAGGGATCCGATGTTCGGCAGCAGGTGGCGGAGGACGATCCTCATGCCGCCGACGCCCATGTAGCGGGCGGCGCTGACGTACTCGCGTTCACGCAGGGAGAGCGCCATGGTCCAGATCACCCTGGCGGGGAAGTACCAGCCGATCACGAAG
>NZ_PCOT01000014.1 GCF_002979415.1 Microbacterium sp. MYb72
CTCGGGGCGGGACTCGTGCTGGCCGTCGGCACCCTCGCCACCTTCACGGCGCTGTGGTTCCCGCCGCTGCTGGGCGGGTTCATCGTGATCGCCCTCGTAGCGCTGCTGGCCCGGAGGAATCCGCGGTTCCGCGCCTACGACGCGGAGAGCCCCGAACCCTGAGCCCTGGGTTCTGACGGCAGACCGCAGCGATGTCGGAGGTCGGGTGCAGAGTGTGGGTATGAGCACCTCCATCCGCACGGCCACGCTGCCGCTCACGGGGCCTTATGACCTCCGCGAGGTCGCACTCATGGGTTTCGGGCACCGCGACGAATCGTCCTTCGACGGCGTGATGCGCCTGGCTTTCTGCACGGACGCGCTCGACACGCAGGTCGGCGTCGAGGTGCGCCAGACCGAGGGCGCGCTCGCGCTCACGGTGCACGGCGACGGAGACCTCGGAGCGATCTCCGCTCAGGTCGCGCGCGTCGTGTCCGCCGATCAGGACGGAGACGCGTGGTCCGCGGTCTGCGCAGCGGATCCGGTCCTCACGCGGGTGCACGCCGAGGCTCCCGGCTTCCGTCCGTCGAACTTCCACAGTCCGTACGAGGCGGCGGTCTGGGCGACGCTCTCGGCGCGGCGCTCGCGACGCCAGGGCATCGGCCTCCGCCAGCGGCTCTCACTCGCGCACGGCGCCGCGTTCGAACTCGCCGGCCGCACCGAAGCCGCCCTTCCCCTGCCGCATCAGCTGCTCGCCCTCGATGCGGTGCCGGGGCTGCCTGCCGACCGCATCCCGCGGCTGCACGCGATCGCCCGCGCGGCGCAGGAGAGCCTGCTCGACGTGGCGCGCCTCACCGCCATGGACCCCGCTGAGGCCATGGCCGACGTGCAGCGGCTGCCTGGTATCGGCCCCTTCTACAGCGCGCTCATCGTTATCCGCGCGTGCGGGCTGACCGATGTCCTCTCGACTCAAGAGGACCACTCGCGGGCCGCCGTCCAGAGCCTCTACGGCCTCGACCACACGCCGAGCGATGACGAGCTCGCGCGCATCTCCGAGGCCTGGAGGCCCTTCCGCACATGGGCGGCGGTGTCGCTGCGAGCCGTCGGTTCGCGTCTCTCTCCCCCGGCCGACGGTTGACCGCCGACGGCCGGCGGCCCAGAGCCGGCCTGCAGGCATCCGACACACCCCGGACTCCGGATACGCCGACGGCGGGCGCCGAGAGTATCGACGCCCGCCGTCGGGGATGCGGGTGCGATCAGTCCTGCTGCAGGACGCCCTGCAGGTCGAGGTTGATCGTGATGTCCTTGCCGACGAGCACCCCACCGGTCTCGAGAGCGGCGTTCCAGGTGAGGCCGAAGTCCTCGCGGTTGATGACGGTGGTCGCGGAGGCGCCTGCCTTGTACGAACCCCACGGGTCGGAGCCGAAGCCGCCGAAGTCGAACGCGAAGCTCACGGGCTTCGAGACGCCGCGGATGGTGAGGTCGCCGTCCACGAAGAAGTCGCCGTCCTCCACACGGGTGCCGGTCGACACGAACTCCATGGTCGGGAAGTTCTCGGTGTCGAAGAAGTCCGCGGAGCGGAGGTGGGTGTCGCGGCCCTCATCCTTCGTGTCGATCGAGGAGACGTCGACGCTGGCGGTGACCTTGGCCTCGAGCGGGTTCTCCGGAGCGACGAGCGTCGCGGACTTGATGCCGAACGTGCCGCGCACCTTCGAGATCATCATGTGACGGACGCTGAAGGTGACCTCGCTGTGCGCGGGGTCGAGCACCCAGGTGCCGGAGCGGTAGCCGGGGATGTCGATGCTGGTCATGGTGTCTCCTCTGAGGATCTGACGAAAAGTCCGGCCGCGTGCGCGGCGTCAGAGTGGTGCAACTTGCATTCACGGACATGTATTCCCGTGAATGAAGATTCTTCTCCGGAATGACGAAGGCGCCCCGCCCCCGAGGGAGCGAGGCGCCTTGCGCAGAAGTGCGGATCAGCCGACGGCGACCAGATCGATGATGAAGATCAGGGTCTTGCCGGAGAGGAAGTGCCCGCCGCCGACCGGGCCGTAGGCCAGGTGCGGAGGGATGACCAGCTCACGGCGTCCGCCGACCTTCATGCCCGGGATGCCGTCCTGCCAGCCCTGGATGAGCCCGCGCAGCGGGAACTGGATGGTCTCGCCGCGACCCCACGAGGAGTCGAACTCCTCGCCGGAGTCGAACTCGACGCCGGCGTAGTGGACGGTCACGGTGTCGCCGGGCTTCGCCTCGGCGCCGTCGCCCACGATGATGTCGCGGATGACGAGCTCAGCGGGAGCGGGGCCGGCGGGTGCGTCGAACTCAGGCTTCGTACGATCAGTCATGACTCCATCCAACCCGAGCCCCGACCCCCGGTCAACGCGAGCGCACCTGCTCACAGCGAACACTCCGGCGACCGCCGAACGAGGTCTCAGTCCCTGTCGGCGAGGTCCCTCCCGAGGCGCTGCGACACCCACACCGGGATGAACGAGGCGAGGATGACGACGGTGGCGACCACGTTCACGACGTTCGCCTCGTTGGGCCTCGCCATCTGGTTCATGATCCACAGCGGAAGGGTGTCCACCCCGGGCGGGGCGGTGAAGATCGTGACGTACACCTCGTCGAAGCTCAGCGCGAAGGCGAGGATGCCGCCGGCGATGAAGGCACTGCGGAACTGCGGGAAGGTGACCAGACGGAAGGTCTGCCACGGCGTCGCCCCCAGGTCTCTCGACGCCTCTTCGATGCCGGGGTTCAGCCGGCGCAGGCGGGCGAGCACGTTGTTGAACACCATCACGATGCAGAACGTGCCGTGGGCGATGATCATCCCGAAGAAGCCGACCTGGATGCCGATGGGCTCGAGGATCTGGTTGTAGGTGTTGCTCAGGGCCACTCCGGTGACGATGCCGGGCAGCGCGATCGGCAGAACGACGAGCAGGTTGACCGCACGCTGGCCGAAGAACGAGTACCGCTGCAGCGCGAAGGCGACGAGCGTTCCGAGGACGAGGGCGATCGCGGTGGCTCCCGCCGCGACCAGGATCGAGTTCAGGAGAGCCCCGCGCACGGGTTCGCTCGCGAACGCCTTGCCCCACCACTCCAGGGAGAAGGAGCTCACCGGCCAACTCGCGATCCGCGCCCCGTTGAAGGAGTTCAGCACCACGAGCAGCAGCGGCACGTACATGAACACGAGGATCGCGGCGACGAGGATCCCGAGGATCGTCTTGGAGGTCCTGGACAGTCTCAGCATGGCTGCCTCACATCCTTTCCAGTGCGCCGGTGCGCTGGACACCGACCAGGTAGATCACCACGAAGGCGATGGGCACGAGGGAGAACGCCGCGGCGATGGGCGGGTTGAGGTTGATGTTGGATGCGATCACGCTTCCGATCATCTGCGTCGACCCCCCGACGAACTTGGCGACGAGATAGTCGCCGAGACTCAGCGAGAACGTGAAGACCGAGCCGGCGATGACGGCCGGCTTGATGAGCGGCAGGACGACCGTCCTGATCGTGCGCCACGACCCTGCGCCGAGGTCGGCCGACGCGTCGAAGAGATTCGGAGGCAGCTGTCGGATCGCGGTGTACACGGGCACGGCCATGTAGGGCAGCCAGAGATAGGTGAGGGTGAGGATCACGGTGAAGGCGCTGAATCCAGGCCCGCGCCCGCCGACGGGGCCGACCAGCCAGTTGAAGAACCCGTCCTCCGTGAACGTGATCCTCATGGCGAGGACCTTCACGAGATAGCCCGCCCACAGCGGCAGAGTGATCGACGCCGCGAGCACACCGCGCAGCCATGGCGAAGCCACCTTCGCCATGAAGATCCCGAGCGGGATGGAGATGAGGATGCACACCGCGGTGACGGCGAGGGCGATCCCGAGAGTGCGCAAAGACGTGGAGAGGTAGGCCGGATTCGCGATGAGCTGTTCGAAGTTGCGGAGCGTGAACCCCGGTTTCACCTTCGAGGTGAAGGGATCGGTCACCCAGAAGGCGGTCACCAGCAGCATCACGAGGGAGAAGATGTAGACGCCGATGAGCCAGGTCATCGGCAGGGCGAGCAGCCCCGCGATCCGTGCGCGTCGCTTCATGGTCAGTCCTGTCTCGAGAAGTCGAGTGCGGTGGGGCGGAGCCCGAGCAGGCTCCGCCCCCGGTGGATCAGTTCTTGACCGTCAGCCAGGCGTCGGTCCACTGCTGGAAGTTGGTGCAGGTCACGTCGGTCCGCCCGTCGATGCACTGCTCGATCGGGGTCGTCCAGAACCAGACCTTCTTGAAGTACTCCTCGTTCGTGGCGTTGTAGTACTCGCAATGCGCCTTCGCCTCGTCGCTCGTGTCGCAGAACGCCGCGTTCGCCGGCGCCATGCCGAAGTTCATCGCGATCGCGCCGTTGACCTCGGGCGAGGACGCGTAGTCCATCCACGCGTACGCGCAGTTCGGGCTCTTCGCCTCGGCAGCGAGCATCCACGCGTCCGACCATCCGGTCGACCCTTCCTCCGGCAGCACGCTCTTGAACCTGTCGTCCTCGGTGAGCTTGCGCAGCACCTCCCACGACGTGCCCAGCACCGTGGTGCCGCCGGCGAACGAGGTGATCTGAGCCGCAGGATCGGCCCAGTACTCCGAGACGATGCCGTTCTGCTGCTTCAGCAGGTCGACCGCGGCGGCGAGCTGCTCCTCATCCAGGGCGTACGGGTTCTTGATGCCGAGCTCCGGTTCGTGCGCCATGAGGTAGACCGCGGCGTCGGCGATGTAGATCGGCGCGTCGTAGGCGATGATCTTGCCCGCATACGGACTGTCCTTCTCCCAGGCCACGTCCCAGCTGGTGGGCTCCTCGGTGACGACCTCGCTGTTGTACTGCAGGATGTTCGCGCCGCGGCCGATCGGGATGCCGTAGGACTTGCCATTGATCGTGTCGTAGAGCTGCCCCTTCATCCCCTCGACGATGTCGTCGCCGAAGTTCGGGATCAGCTCGAGGTTGAGCGGCTGCACATCGCCGCCGGCGATGAGGCGGAGGCTCGCGTCGCCCGAGGCCGACACCAGGTCGTAGTCCCCCGTGCGCATGAGCTGCACCATCTCGTCGCTGGTGCCGGCGACGCGGCGGTTCACGACGCACCCCGTCTCCTCGGTGAACGCGTCGCTCCAGTCGGACTCGACGAAACCGCTCCAGGCGACGATGTTGACCTCTCCCTCATAGTCGCCGAGCTCCTTCTGCATCGGGATGTCGGGGACGTCGATCTCGAGCTGGCCTCCCCCCTCCGCGGGGGCATCGGTCGTTCCGGAACAGGCGGACAGGGAGAGCACGGCGACGGCGGTCATCGCCGACACGGTCAGGATCTTCTTACGCATGGATCGCTCCTTTGTGATCAGTGCTGCAGGTGGGTGTACGGGTGTTTCAGGGGAGCCGCGCCGCATGGTCAGGTGTCCACGCGACGCGGACGTGGTCCCCGCGGCCGAAGGCGGCTCCCGCCGCGGGGTGGTGTGCGTTCGGGCGTTCGGCGATGATGTCGGCTCCGGCGTCCGTCGAGACGAGGAATCGCGTCGCCGGCCCTGTGTAGACGACCTCGCGGACGACCCCCGTCAGCGAGACCTCGCCCTCGTCGTGCGCGTCGTCGGCGCCGAGCAGCCGAACGCGCTCCGGCCGGATGCTCATCGTGCGGCTGTCGCGCGTGAGCTCTTCCGCGAGGTCGCCCCCGATGAGGTTGGAGAGACCGAGGAAACGCGCGACGAACTCCGTCTGAGGGAACTCGTACACGTCGCGTGCTGTCCCGATCTGCTCGATCCGTCCGTTGTTGAAGACGGCGACGCGGTCGCTGAGGGTGAGCGCCTCTTCCTGGTCGTGCGTCACGAAGATGAACGTGATGCCCACTTCGCGCTGGATCTGCTTGAGCTCGATCTGCATCTGCTCGCGGAGCTGCTTGTCGAGCGCTCCGAGAGGCTCATCGAGCAGGAGCACCTGCGGGCGCAGGATCAGCGCACGGGCGAGGGCGATGCGCTGCCGCTGTCCTCCGGAGAGCTGATGAGGGAGTCGGCCGGCGACATGGTCGAGACGAACCTGCTCGAGCGCACGACGCACGCGCTCGGTGCGCGTGGCCTTGCCCTCTCCCCTCACCTTGAGCCCGTAGCCCACGTTCTCCGCGATGGTGAGGTGCGGGAACAGCGCGTAGTCCTGGAAGACCGTGTTCACCTGCCGCGCGTGCGGCGGCGTGCGGGTGACGTCGACCCCGGACAGGCGGATGACGCCGCTCGTCGCATCCTCGAACCCGGCGATCATGCGGAGCACCGTCGTCTTGCCGGAGCCGGAGGGACCGAGCATCGAGAGGAACTCCCCCGATGCGACCTCGAGCTCCAGGTCGCGGACGGCGGTGAACTCGCCGAACGACTTCGTGACGCCGTGCAGAGTCACGGCGCCATCGGTCTTGGGGGGATCGGCGACTGCGTCGGCGACGGGGGCTGTGGCGATCATCTCGCGCTCCTCGGATCAACGTCGAACTCGGAAGGTTTCCTAAACATATAAACACAGAGGTAATATTTCAAGTACCGATTTTGTCGCGTTCACCGACAAGGGTGGAGAATCTGAAGATGGAACCGATTGCAGCGCCCACAGAGGCCGCCGCCGATTCCGCTGCGACGGCGCCGGAGAGCCGCGTGCAGCAGCATCCTCACCGCCTGCAGGGGGCGCTCTTCCAGCCGATCGGAGACGAGGGCCGCGCCGAGCTCGTCGAGCGCAGGCTCGTCGACGCGATCACCCGCGGCCATCTGCGGGCCGGCGAACGGCTTCCCACCGAGGCGGATCTCGCCAAGAGCCTCGGAGTCGCTCCTGTCACGGTCCGCGAGGCGCTCCTCGCCCTGCGCGGGCGCGGGCTCGTCACGACACGGCGCGGACGCAACGGCGGCAGCTTCGTCGCGGAGCACGCGGACCCGCTCTCCTTCGCCCGTGAGGCCGTCCGGTCGACCTCACGCGTGGCCCTGCGCGATCTCGGCGCGCACTACGCGGCGATCACCGGGGCCTGCGTGCGTCTCGCGGCACGCCGAGCCGATCCCACGGAGACGCAGCAGGTGCGGCGGCGCATCGAGCGGCTGAGCGAGCTGGACGGCGATCAGCAGCGCCGTCTCCTCGACGACGTCCAGATCGAGATCGTGGCGCTGAGCCAGTCCGCGCGTCTGACCAGGGAGCAGATGAAGCTGCAGGCAGAGCTCTCGCCGTACCTCCGCCTTGTCGCGTCGGAGAGCGATGACAGACTGCGACAGGCCCGGCATCTCGCCGCCGTCATCGACGCGGTCGAGGCCGCGGATCCGGATGCCGCGGGCGCCAGGACCGAGCTCATGGTCTCCGAGACCATCGACGCACTCATCCAGCTGCAGGCTGCAGCCGGCTGACAGATGACCGACATCGACGTGCACAGGAGGACGCGATGACCACAGGAACCGAGACCACAGCGGTCGAGGCCGCGGCCGAGATCGTCCGGGGATACTTCTCCGAGCCCATCCGCGCGCTGCGCGCCTGGGCTCCCCGGTTCGCAGCACAGGTGGCGGACGTTCGCGCCACCAGCCCGCTCACCAGCGCGAGGATCGATGCGCTCGTCGAGCCGCACGCCCTCGCATCCCTCGAGCTGCCCGGCGTTCCCGTGTACGGAGCGGGTTTCATCGCCGCGATCGATCTCCTCGCCGACGCGCGCAGCCACCTCGCGTGGTGGCAGGGCGCCGACCGCCGTCAGCTGGTGCTCGCCTCCCAGACGGTGAACAAGGAGGACATCGACTACAGCGCCCTGGAGTGGTATCGCGTGCCGATGACCACGGGAGAGTCGCATGTCGCCGGCCCGTACGTGGACTACCTCTGCAGCGACGAGTACACCATCACGATCGCCGTCCCCGCAGACATCGACGGGGAGCGCATCGGCGTGGCCGGCCTCGATCTGCTCGTGGCCGCCGTCGAGAAGGAGCTCACACCGCGCTTCATGGCACTCGGCCACCAGGTGACCCTCACCAACGGTGTCGGACGCGTGGTGGTCTCGACCGATCCGCGGTGCGCGACGGGCGACTCGGTGCGCGGCAGCCGGCTCGCCGCTCTCCCCCGGATCGCGTGCGAGGGTGTGGCCCTCGATGTGATCGTCGAGGAGATCTGACCCCGAAGGGGGCGCGAAGAAACCTCTTGACACCCGAGAGCACCGGGTGCACCCTGTTTACAGATCAACTCAGCGCCCGGTAGACATGCAGGCATCGCCGCAGCACCGGGCGCTGAGTCTTGCTACGACGTACCACTGCGACCGGAGCCTCGGCCCGCTCACTCCCGACCGGAACGGGCTTCTGCGGCGTACCCCTCGAGCATCACCGCGAGCTCGACGGGGCGGCTGAGCGGAACGCAGTGGCTCCCCGTGATGTCATCCGCGACGACACCGAGCCGCTCGAGTGCGAGCGCCCTGAGGAACTCCGGCGGGAAGAAGCGATCCTCGGTGCAGACGATGTACTTCGTGCTCACGCGGGGCCACTCGGCCAGCGGCCAGGGCGCCGCCATCGCGGCAGAAGACGGATGCGCGCGCTCCTTGCTCATCGCCTCCTCGGCGAGTTCGCGCGGCACGTCATGATAGAAGCTCACGAAGGGATCCTCGTTGCCCGTGAGGCCCCCGTCGCGCTCCGCGGCTGCGGCGACCGCGTCGCCGCAGCCGGTGCGCGTCCACCATTCGTCGGGCGACTCCCCCGGTGAAGGGATCATGCCGGCGAGGAGCACGAGAACGTCGGCCGACAGCCGCTCGGCGAGGATGGGAGCGGTGAAGGCTCCCATCGAGTGCCCCACCACGACCAGATCGTGCAGCTCCCCCACCTCCGCGACGACGGCGTCAGCGTAGTCCGCGAACCCCTGGGTCCCGTCGCCCCCAGGCAGATCGGGCGCGAACACCTCGTGGCCGCGCGCGCGGAGCTCGGCCCCCACGAGGTGCCAGGACCAGCCGACGTCACCGGCGCCGTGGATGAGGAGGAACGCGCTCATGACCGTCTCCGCTCAGTACGCCAGCAGTGCTGCCCTGGTGGCACGGGTTCGCACGAGGAGCGCCTGTTCGTCCTGCGCGGCGAGCGGATCCCGCCCGGTGATCGCACGCTGACGCACCGATGCCAGCGTCGTCGCGTCCTTGATGAACTCGCGCATCAGCGGACGCCTGTCGCCCCGGAGCTGCGCAGCCCAGCTCATGCCGACCTTGCGGCCACCGGGGGTCGCCAGCATGTTCACCTCCTCGGGGGTGAACCACCCGGCCGCCGCGTACTCGCCCAGACGCGACCGCGTCAGGCGCGCCTCCTCCCGACGGAGCGCGACGATCCCGAAGATGAAGCCGACGAACAGCGGCACCTGCAGCGTGAAGTACAGCAGGAAGAAGTCGGAGAAGGTGGCGGTGCCGTTCCACAGCGCGTGTAGGAGCATCGCGCCGATCCAGCCGAGAACCCCGAACCCGAGGGCCGCTCCCGCTGACGCGTGACGACGCGCCGCCAAGCCGATCGCGAGGCCGGTGAGCGAGGTGAACATCGCGTGGGCGAACGGCGACATCAGAGCGCGCACCACGAAGGTCATCGTCAGCTGGGGACCTCCGCCCTCGATGAGGCTGATCGCGAAGTACTGGATGTTCTCGGTGAACGCGAACCCGGCGCCGACCAGCGCGCCGTAGACCACGCCGTCGACCGGCCCGTCGAAGCTCCGCCTGGCGATGAGGAAGATGAGGAAGACGCCGACGCCCTTCCAGAACTCCTCCACGACGGGCGCCTGCACGACCGCAGCGGCCGCGTCGCTGCGCGGGCCGAAGAAAGCGCTGAGACCGAAGTCCACGAGCAGCGTGAGCCCGATGGCGGCGATCGCGCCCCAGGCGATCGCGAAGAACACCAGGAGCTTGGGCTCAGGCTCCCACCTGTCGATCATGCGCACGACGAAGAACACGATCGTGAGCGGGATGAGCGCCAGGACGAGCCCGATGACGGATGCCCAGGTGCCGAGGAACATCGCGAAGTAGCCGATCAGCGCCATCAGCAGGAAGCCGAGGAGGCCGAACAGGGAGTAGAGGGCGATGCGGCCGCCGCGCCGCGGTGCCGGGAGCGACGGGAGCCCCCGAGCCGGTGACGGCGCGACGGGAGCGGGAGGCGCGTAGGGAGTGGGCTGGGCGAGCACCGATCCGTAGACCGGCTGCTGGGCGAAGGCCGCCGGCGTGTAGTCCGACCGGGCGTACTGCTGAGCACCGTACTGCGGTGCAGGAGCGCCGTAGGGCGGCTGAGGCGACTGCGCCGGCGGCGCATAGTGCGGTGCGGGTGCGCCGTAGGGCGGCTGCGGCGGGGGTGCGTACTGCGGAGCGGGCGCCGCCGGCGGACCGGGCTGCGGCGCCGGCTGAGGCTGCCCGGCGGGCGGCGGAGTGTACGGCGATGGCTGGAACGGTCCTCCGGAACTCATAGGCACAGCATATTGGCCACAATCAGGATCCTCCCGTCATGGCGACTTCCTCCAGGCGGCGCAGCGGCATGGCGGCTACCGTAGAGGTATGCGGTTCGCTCATCTGCGCCGTGCCGACTCCCCCGCCGCTCATCTCGCGGTCGTGGAGGGCACCGACGCCATCCTCGTCTCTGATCTCCTGTCCGACCCTCCTGCCACCCTGCAGCAGCTGATCGAGGGAGGCGACGAGACTCTGGACGCCCTGCGCTCCGCGCTGTCGGAGGCGGCGGCGCCGCGCCACCCGCTCGACGAGTGGGCGTTCGCATCCGCCGTCCTCGCGCCGCCGGCCGTGCTGGCCGTCGGGCTCAACTACGCCGCGCACTCCAGCGAGCTCGGTCTGAAGACCGATGCCGCCCCCACCGTCTTCACTCTGTGGCCCAACTCGCTCACCGGTCACGGAGAGACGACGACCTGGCCGCGCGCGCTCAGCGAAGCGGTCGACTACGAGGCGGAGCTCGGCGTGCTCATCGGCACGCCGGCGAAGGACGTCGCCGAGGCCGAGGCCCTGAGCCACGTCTGGGGCTACACGGTCGTCAACGACATCACGGCTCGCAACGTCCAGTTCGCCGAGGCGCAGTGGTCTCGCTGCAAGTCCTTCGACGGGTTCACCCCGACGGGTCCGTTCGCGGTCACCGCCGACGAGATCCCCGACCCGCAGGATCTCCACATCTGGGCCGTCGTCGACGGCCACACCGTGCAGGACGCCACCACGGGGCAGATGGTGCGGTCGGTCGCGAAGCTCATCGCGCACCTGTCGCAGTCGCTCACGTTGCTGCCCGGCACGCTGATCTCCACCGGAAGCCCGGGCGGCGCCGGCTACTCGCGTGACCCGCAGATCTTCCTGCGCGACCGCTCCACGGTCACGGTCGGCATCGACGGCATCGGCGAGCTCACCACGCACTGCCGCATGATCGACTGACCGCGGTCGCCGTCAGCCGGCGCAGCCGCAGCTCTCACCGCGCTGGAGCCCGACGCCGAGGCGCACGGTCCTCGGCGCCATCGAGCCGTCGCCGGGGTCCGTCAGCAGAAGGTGCGCGGCGATCCTGCCCATCAGTTCCATCGGCTGACGGATCGTCGTGAGCGTCGGCGTCGTCGTGCGAGCCGCGAGGATGCCGTCGAATCCGACGATGAGCACATCGCGAGGCGCCTCGACGCCCTCGGCGCGCAGCACGTCCATGAGGGCGATGGCGACCTGGTCGCTCGCGCAGACGAGAGCATCCGGCAGCGTGCCCGCGCGAGCACGGGCGACGACGTCGGCGAAGTCCGGCGCGATGTCGAGGTCGACCTCGTCGAGCTGCTCCCCCGTCACGGCGTCTCCGCGTTCGGACAGGATCCGGAAGAACGCGTCCCCGCGCTCCGCGTAGTCGTGCGAGAGGCGCGCGCCGATCCACCCCAGCGTCGACGCGCCGTGCACGTCGACGAGGTGATCGATGAGTAGTCGTTCGCCGCCGACGTTGTCCACGAGAACGTGGTGGCCGTCGCCGGTCTCGCTGCTGAGCACCACGACGGGGAGGTTCGACGCCACCGAGGCGAGAGAGGCCATCGCCGACTTCCCCGGCAGCACCGCGAGCCCGTCCACCCGTCCCGCGGTGTCGGCGACGTCGGACAGTCCCGTCCCGCCCGTGCTGAGCAGCACGGCGCGGCCGTTGCGCTTGCACTCCAGCACGAAGCCGCGCTGCACCTCGTCGACGTAGAGCGGGAACGTCTGGGGCTCGCTGAGGCGCGCATCCTCCACGGCATCCCAGGGCACGAGCCCCGCGTCGAGATCCAGCGTCTCGATGTCGACGCGCTTCTCGTGGGCACCCGGCTGCTGCGGCAGAGCGCCGTCCTGCGGGCCGTCGAGGAGCAGATCGAACAGGTGGAGACCGAGGACACCCGTGCGGCCCCTGGCGAGGTTGCGGGCGGAACCGCTCGGCACGTAGCCGATCTCCCGCGCCGCCTCCAGCACGGCATCCCTCGTCTCCGGGCGGACCTTCTCAGGCCTGCGGAATGCGAAGGACACCGTCGCGATGGAGACGCCCGCGCGTTCGGCGACGTCGTAGACGGTGGGGCGGCTGGACGCCATGGACACCTCGCTCTCTGGGCGATTCTACTGACGGCCGCAGACTCCGGCCGCCGTCAGCTCAGGGTGAGTCCGCTGCGCAGCGGGTACAGCGGATCAGCGGTGTCCCCGGGAACATCGGCCCTCGATCGGCGCACGGCCTCCATCGACCGGGGTATCTCCACGGGCAGGGTTCCGCGGAGCGCGACCCTCCCGGAGAGCGCCGCGAGCACCGCCTCGTCCGAGCTGCCGAAGTCGACGACCAGCGCGGACGCGAAGGGCACGAGCGGGGTGAGGATGCCGGGGCGGTCGAGGTTCACGATCACCACGAGCGGACAGTGCGCGGCGATGCGCTGCAGGCGCACGACCAGTCCGGGAGGGAACTCCAGGGACCCCTGATGGAACCATCGTTCGAGGAAGAGGTCGTCGCGCGGCTCGAACGGTGCTCCGATCCTCACGATCGCGAGATCCGCGTCCTCCGGACGCGGCACCGAGCCCGCGTACTCGTCCAGCGCACTCTCGCGCACTCCCTCCGCATACACACGGAGGCGCGCGCCGCCGAAGAGCGGAAGCACCCCGTCGCGGTTCTCGAGCACGGTGACCGACTCCGCCTGCGCCCGGAAGCCCTCCGCGCGGAAGGCGGCCGAGCCGACGATGCGTTCGGCCTCGTCCTCATCGACGAACGGGTCGTCGAACAGGCCCAGCTGGAACTTCACGAGCAGGATCCGCCGCACCGACTCGTCGAGCCGCGCCTCCGGAACCGCACCGGACGCGACGAGCTCGAGGAGCAGTTCCACGCACTCCTCCCCTCCGAACTGGTCGGCGCCCGCGTCGAGGAGCATCCGCATGCGCTCGATCGGCGTGAGATGCTCGACGCCCCATGCCCGCGCCGGCAGCACCTGATCTCCGACGTGGTTGTCGTTGACGAGCTCCCAGTCGGTGACGACGACGCCGTCGTAGCCGAGCTCCTCGCGGAGGAGGTCAGTGATGATCTGACGGTTGTACCCGAAGCCGACCTCGGCGATGCGCTCGCCGTTGCGCACAAGATCGACGGGCATGCCGTAGTACGGCATCATGCCGGCGGTGCCCTGCCTGATGGCCTCGACGAACGGCTTCAGATGCTCCTCGAAGCGTCCGCCGGGGTAGACCTGCTCGCGCCCGTACGGGAAGTGCGCGTCCTCCCCGTCCAGCTGCGGCCCGCCGCCGGGGAAGTGCTTCGTGGTGCACGCCACGCTCTGCGCGCCGAGCTTCTCGCCCTGGAAGCCCTGCAGATACGCCGCGGTGATCTCGGAGACGCGGTCGGCGTCGTAGCCGAAGGTCTGCGCCTGACGCCCCCACCGCGCCTCGGTGGGCAGGTCGATCTGCGGATGCAGCGCCGCACGGATCCCCACGGCGAGGTACTCCTGACGCGCCGTGTCGGCGAAGCGCCGGATCAGGTCGATGTCGTCGATCGCGGCGAGCCCCATCGCCTCCGGCCACTGCGAGAACGGACCGGCGGAGAAGGCGACTCCCGTGTTCTCCACGAAGGCGTGCCGCGGGTCGGTGCTGATCGTGACCGGAATGCCGTGCGGCGTCTGCTCGGCGAGGCGCTGCAGGTTGTTGTTCCAGCGCGCCCCGTCGCGCGCCGTCCGCATGGCGTGCACGTTGAAGTGGCTGAGGTGCTTGCGGAGCACGACATCCGATGTCGGCGACTTGGAGATCGCGCCCGGGGTCTCGAGCACCTCGCCGTCGGGCCCGATCTCGATGACCGTCTGGAACATCAGCCCGGCCTTCTCCTCGACGGACAGACGTCCGAGCAGGTCCTCGGTGCGCTCAGCGGGAGACAGACGCGGATCCTCGTACGGATCCATCGTCCCGTTTCCGTTGAGATCGCGGTACTCGACGCCGTCGCTCGACGTGCGGAGGTGGGGGTTCATGCGTGTCCTGCTTTCCGTGGGACGGGGAGATGACGAGAGATGCCGCCTACTTCAGCCCGGTCGTCGCGACACCGCGGATGAACCAGCGCTGCAGGAAGACGAACAGGAGGAGGATCGGCGTGATGACGAGGACCGAGCCGGCGAGCAGCAGGCCGTAGTCGGTCGCGTTCTGTCCCGTCGAGTAGAGCGACAGGGCGACGGGGAGCGTGTACATCTCCTGCGTCTGCGCTGCGACGAGGGGCCAGAGGAAGTTGTTCCAGGAGGACAGGAACGTGAGGATGCCGAGGGTCGCCAGCGGCGGCCCGCACAGCGGCATGACGATGCGCGTGAAGATGCGCCACTCCCCTGCACCGTCCAGTCGAGCCGCCTCCAGCAGCGGCTCGGGGATGCCGAGCATGAACTGGCGCATGAGGAACACCCCGATCGGCGCCGTCAGGAACGGCAGGATGAGTCCGGGGAACGTGTTCACCAGACCGAGCGCGGAGACCATGACGAACAGCGGGACGAACGTGACGACGCCGGGCACCATGAGGGTGACCATGACGAGCCCGAACAGCGCCTTCTTGCCGGGGAACTCCATCTTGGCGAGCGCGTACCCGACCATCGAGCAGAACACCATGTTGCCGAGCACGGTGACCACCGCGACGACGAGGCTGTTCACGAAGAAGTGACCAAAGTCGAGCGGACCGAACCAGGCGGCGAAGTTCTCGCCCGTGGGGTTCTCCGGCCACCAGGTAGGCGGTCGGCGGAGGATCTCCCCCTGCGTCTTGACGGAGCCCAGCACCATCCAGACGAAGGGGATCAGCCACAGCACGAGTCCGACGGCCAGGACGGTGTAGGTGAGAGCGCGGCCGCTGCGGCCCGTCGAACGGCGCCGCTTCGGACGGCGGTGCGCCGCAGCATCCGCAGCGGGGGCGAGCGTGGAGGTCGTCATGGCGTCAGTCCTTCGAACGGAGCAGCCGGAACTGCAGCAGGCTGATCAGGGCGATCGCGAGGAAGAGCACGTAGCTCGCCGCCGACGCGAGTCCGTACTCCCCGAAGCCGAACTGCTGATACGTGTAGAAGGCGACGGAGAGCGTCGAGTCCAGCGGGCCGCCCTTGGTCATCACGAAGGCCTCCTCGAAGAACTGGAGGTAGCCGACGGAGATGAGGACGGCCCCGAGGAGCAGAGTCGGCCGGAGCAGCGGCAGCGTCACCGAGATGAGACGACGCCAGGGTGAGGCGCCGTCCATCGTGGCGGCCTCGTTCACGTCTTCCGGCACGGCCTGGAGCCCCGCGAGGAAGATCACCATGAGCGTGCCGACGTTGCGCCACACCGCCATCATGATGAGCGATGGCAGCGCGAAGGCGGGGTCGTTGAGCCAGTTGGGGCCGTCGATTCCGACCAGCGCGAGTGCCGAGTTCAGCAGCCCGTCCGGCTGCAGGATGTAGCGCCACACCACGGAGATCGCCACGATGCTCGTCACCACGGGCGCGTAGAAGCCCACGCGGAAGAACGAGACGATCCGTCCGCGCCCGTTGTTGAGCGCGAGAGCGAGAGCGAGAGCCACGATCATCGTGATCGGGATGCCGACGAGCACGAAGATGCCGGTGACCCCGAGGGAGGTGAGGAATCGGGAGTCGGCGAACAGGGTGAAGAACTGCTCGAGACCCACGAAGTTCACCGCGAACGGGGACCTGATGTCGCGCGCCGTGAAATCGGTGAACGACATCGCGAACGATCCGACGATCGGGAACAGCATGAAGATCGCGAACACGACGACGAACGGGAGGGCGAAGCCCCAGGCGACGAAGGCCTGACGCCTGCGACGCACCGCGCCCAGGCTTCGTTTCCCCTCGCCGCGAGGGCCGCGGACGGCCCTCTCGGCGGTGGCGGTGGATGCGGACATCGGCTCAGTCCAGCCCGATGGTGTCCGCTTCGCCCTGCAGCGTCTTCAGCACGTCGGCGACGTCGCCCGTCCCACGACGGAGGGCCTCCAGCGCCTGGTCGCCCTTGGCAGCGACCTTGACCCAGCTCGTCGTCACCGGCGGCGCCTTGGCGGTCTCCAGCTGCGTGCCGAACGTCGCGAGTCCGGCATCGCCGGCGACGGCCGACTCCTTCCACGCCGCAGTGGATGCGGGCAGGTCACCGGTCGCCTCGAAGAACGCGGCCTGCGTCTTCGGCTGGCTCAACCAGTCGACGAGCTTCCATGCGGATGACGCGTTGTCGCTGCCGTCGAACACGACGAGGTTCGCCCCGCCGCTGAAAGACACGGAGCCGTCGAGAGCCGGAAGCACCGCCGTCGTGTACTTGTCGGCGAAGCCTTCGCCGCCGACGGCTTCGAGCTGGCCGCGCAGGAACGGCCCTTCGACGACCATCGGCGCGGTGCCGTCGACGAACTCGGCCTCGGTCGCGCCGGGAGAGGTGTCGACGTTCGGGTCGGCGATGCCGTCCGTGAAGAAGCTCTGGTAGTACTCCAGCCCCTTCGTCATCTCGGGGGTGTCGAGAGTCCAGTTCTTGCCGTCGGTGAGCTCGGCCCCGGCCGACCACGGCATCCACATGGCGCCCTGGAAGGAGTCGTTGCCCGCCGGCAGGCGCATGCCCCACGTGGAGCCGCCCTTGCTCTGCATGTCGGCGGCCATCTGCGACAGCTCTTCCCAGGTCTTGGGCGCCTCGCTCCAGCCCGCCTTCTCCGCGATGTCGGTGCGGTAGTAGAGCACGCGCGTGTCCACGTACCAGGGCACTCCCGCGGCGCGGTCGCCCACCTTCGTCGTGCTCAGGGCCCCCTCGAAGAAGCCGTCGGTGGAGATCTGCTCCGGAACCGTCGCGAAGGCGTCGGCGAAGTCGGCCATCCAGGTCGTCCCCATCATTGCGATGTCGGGAGTGTTGCCGCCGGCGATGGCGGTCTGGATCTTGTTGTGCGCGGCATCCCAGGGGATCGGCGTCACGTCGATCTTCACATCGGGATTCTCCTTCTGGAACGCCTTCACGAAGTCGGGAAGGGCCTCGCCCTCCGCCCCCATGGCCCAGATCGAGATCGTGCCCGTCGCGGGTCCGTCGTCGATCGTCGTCGTCTCGCCGGGTCCGGATGCGGCGTCATCCGTACGCCCGCATCCGCTCAGCAGCAGGGTTGCAGCGGTCAGAGCCGCCACTCCCCCCAGCACGCTCGTGAACTTCACGTCTTCCTCCTCGAATCGCTCGCTCAGAATCTATGCGCTTAAACTCGCATGTCCTGCTATCTAAGCGCATAGATTCTCGATCGGCAACCCCTGCCGCGCGCACCCCGCTCCCGAAACGCAGAACAGCCCCGGCGCGGTGCGCCGGGGCTGTTCTGAGAAGGGATCAGATCTCTACGAGGTCGTCCGGGGTGACGATCGGGATCGCCGCCGTCACGGCCTCGAGCCCGGACAGACGCGCCGGGGAGAGCTGCTTCGCGACCTCGTCGCGCGACATCAGCCCGGCCTCCACGACGAGGTCTGCGACGTTGCGGTTCGTCAGCAGCGCCGTCTTCGCGAGGGCTGCGGCCGCCGCGTAGCCGATGAACGGGGTGAGGGCCGTGATGACGCCCACCGAGGCTCCCACCATCGCACCGAGACGGTCGCGGTTGGCCGTGATGCCGTCGACGCAGTTCACGCGGAGCGTCCACATGGCCTGGCGCATCCAGGTGATGGACTGGAAGATCGAGTGCGCGATGACGGGCTCGAAGGCGTTGAGCTGCAGCTGCCCCGCCTCCGCGGCCATCGTGACCGTCATGTCGGCGCCGGCGACGGCGAACGCCACCTGGTTGACGACCTCGGGGATGACGGGGTTGACCTTGCCGGGCATGATGCTGGACCCGGCCTGCATGGCGGGGAGGTTGATCTCGCCGAGACCCGCCTGCGGCCCCGACGACAGCAGTCGCAGGTCGTTGCAGATCTTCGAGAGCTTCATCGCATTGCGCTTCAGCGTCGAGGAGAACGACATGAACGAACCGGTGTCGCTGGTGGCCTCGACGAGGTCACCGGCGGTCACGAGGTCGAGCTCGGTGATCTCGCGCAGGTGCTTGAGCACGGCGGGCGCGTAGTCGGGGTGGGTGGTGATGCCGGTGCCGATGGCGGTCGCGCCCATGTTGATCTCGAACATCAGCGACGCGTTCTCGGTGAGGCGCGAGTGGTCGTAGCCGAGCGTGGTGGCGAAGCCGTGGAACTCCTGACCGAGCGTCATCGGCACGGCGTCCTGGAGTTGCGTGCGTCCCACCTTGAGGACGTCGTGGAACTCGCGGGACTTGCCGAGGAAGGAACGACGGAGGAGGTCGAGCTCCTCGAGCAGGGAGCGCAGCGTCAGCGACAGTCCGATCTTGACGGCGGTCGGGTACACATCGTTCGTGGACTGGCTGCGGTTCGTGTGGTCGATCGGCGACAGGAAGGCGTAGTCGCCCTTCTCCCGTCCGGCCATCTCGAGCGCGATGTTGGTGATGACCTCGTTCGCGTTCATGTTGGTCGAGGTGCCTGCACCACCCTGGATGACTCCGACCGTGAACTGGTCGTGGAACTCGCCGTCGATCACCCGCTGCGCCGCACGATCGATCAGGTCTGCGCGCTCGTGGTCGAGGACGCCGATCTCGCGGTTCGCGCGGGCACTGGCCTGCTTGACCATCGCGAGGGCGACCACCAGATCGGGGTACACCGAGATCGGGCGCTTCGTGATCGGGAAGTTCGCGTCGGCGCGGGCGGTGTGGATGCCCCAGTACGCGTCGGCGGGGATCTCCATGCTCCCGAGGGAATCGGTCTCTGTACGGGTGAGGGAGGGCGCGGCAGAAGCCATGTCACATCCTTGTGGGTCGTGGCGAGTGAGAAGTATGGGGGATGCCACAAGTCTACGCCTGCGCCGCGGCCGCGCCCGTTCAGCGACCGCGTTTGCGGGAGAACGCCTCGAGCCGTTGCTCGGGCGAGAGGCGCGCCATCCGCTCCAGCCACTCCGGCGAGAAGTACGTGCCGGTGTAGGCATCGGTCACGGGGACCACCGCATGCGTGATCGTGTCGGGGTGCACGTGCACCAGCTGGAACGCCTGAGCGGCGTCCATCCCGTTGACCTCCGCCGCGGGCAGGGCCACGTTCATCGTGTAGCACGTCGCCGACGCCACGCTCACGGGAACGCCCGCGAACATCCCGTGCGAGGAGTAGTGCAGGTGGCCGGCGAGGATGCCGCGCACGTCGCTGCCGCGGACGATCTCGGCGAGCTCGTCCTGATGCCTCAGCTCGAGGATGTCGAACAGCGGCAGATGACTCGGCAGCGGCGGATGGTGCATGGCCAGCAGCGTTCCGTGCGGGGCGGGCTCGCTGAGCAGATCGGCCAGCCAGTCGAGCTGCGCGCGGTCGAGGTCCCCGTGATGCCAGCCGGGCACGCTGGTGTCGAGAGCGATCAGCCGGAGTCCGTCGAGGTCCCAGACGCCGGTGACCGGCTCCTCGGTGGGGCTCAGATCGAGGAGACCGGCCCGCAGCGCGGGGCGCTCGTCATGATTGCCCGCGACCCAGACGACAGTGGTGTCGAGCGCGTCCGCCACCGGTTCGACGGCGTCGCGGAGCCGGCGGTAGGCGTCGGGCTCCCCCAGGTCGGCGAGGTCACCCGTGATGACGATGGCCGCCGGATGGGGGTGCACCGCGCGGATCGCGTCGAGGGTTCGCCCGAAGTTCGCCTCCACGTCGTAGCGCCCGCCCAGCCGCGCACCACCCGCGAGGAAGTGCGGATCGCTGACGTGGATGAGCACGTGCGATGCGGGCCGGTGTCTGCCGAACGCGTACTCGGCTCCCTGGGGCTCGGACATGGCTCCAGCCTAGGCGGCGGGACAGACGCCCCGCCGCCCGCCGTCACTCGACGGTCGCGCGGACGTACTCGGACAGCACGACACCCGACCCGAACGCCGTCGTCCCGATCTCGTCGAACCGCTCCGGGCGGTAGGGGCGCGAGCCGAACAGCGGGATGCCGCTGCCGAACAGCAGCGGGTTCCGCTTCAGCACGAGGCGATCGATCTCGTCGGCGAGGGTCGCCGCGAGAGCGCCTCCCCCGCAGAGCCAGATGGCGCCGCCGCTTTTCTGCTTGAGATCCCTGACCACGCGGACAGGATCATCCGCCGTCACTTCGAGGTTCTCCCCGCTCGCCGTGTTCGAGCGGGAGAACACGATCTGGCGCAGGTGCCGGTACGGGCTCGTGACGCCGAACGGCAGACCCACGGCGTAGGTGTTCCACCCCATCAGCACCGTGTCGAACATTCCGCCGTCGCGGGAGATCCCCTGCGCCTCGGCGATGGCGGTGGGGACGGTGTCCCCGAAGCGCTCGTTGATCGCCGCCATGTGATCGCCCTCGCTGAGGAGGGCGTCGAACTCCCCCTCAGGCCCGGCGATGAAGCCGTCGAGGCTCACGGCCACGTAGTAGACCAGTTCTCGCATCACTACTCCAATCACAACATCTGTCGTGAATGAAGAGTACATCAGCTGTAGTGGTTGCGCTACAGTGAGCGCATGGCGAAGAACGACACCCGCCGCCGGTCTCTGGCGGATGCAGGCCTCACCGTGCTCGCTCGCGAGGGATCACGGGGTCTCACCCACCGCGCCGTCGACCTCGAGGCCGGCGCGCCGACGGGCACCACGTCCAACTACTTCCGGAGCAGAGACGCCCTCGTCGCCGGACTCGTCGAGCGCATCGGCGAGCGTCTCGCCCCGACCGCCCAGGACCTCGACCGACGAGCCTCGGAGGCCCCGAGCAGGGCGCTGTTCGCCGACTACGTCCGCGACATCGTCCGTCGCCTCACCGGCGATCGCGAGGTCACGATCGCCCTGTTCGAACTGCGCCTGGAGAGCAGCCGGCGGCCCGAGGTCGCCGCCGTCCTCGGCGCGTGGCAGCGCGCGGGCTTCGATGGCGACGTCGCCTTCAACAGCGCGGCCGGACTCCCCGGCGGCCGACGCGAGATCGCCCTGTTCCACTACGCGATCGACGGTCTTCTGCTGGACAGACTGACCACTCCGATCGATCCGGACACCTCGACCGACGACGTGATCGACGACCTCGTCGCCGGTCTGCTGAGCTGATCCTCCTGGCGGGTCAGTGCCCGCCGATGACGATCAGCGCGATGCCGCCGATCACCGCGAGAGCGCAGACGACGAAACAGGCGTAGGCGCCGACCAGGGAGAGGCGCTTCTGCGCGTCGGTGAGCGGACTCTTCTTGGCCGCCTTGGCGGCCTGCTTGGCCGCGCGCTTGAGGTCCTTCTCCGTGATCACCGTGATCGCGTCGGTGAACTCGGCGGGGCTCACCACGGGAGCATGCCCGCCGCGGACGAGCAGACGGAGGCCCATCGCGTAGAACCCGACGACAGCACACGCTCCGATCAGTGCGGCGGCGAACACCAGGATGAAGGCGTTCCAGTCGATGACGACGTTCACTTCGACTCCTCACCGGTCGATGCCGCAGCATCCTTCTTCGCTGACTTGGCCTTCGACGACTTCTTCCTGTCGTCGGCGGCCTTCTTCGCGTCGGCCTTCGCCTTCTCGCGGGCGGCTGCACGCGCCTTGGCCTCCGCCTTCGCCTGCTCGATGCGCTGCTGCCTCCGCGTGGGCGGCGGGGTGTCGGGAAGCTCGACGGCGAGACCGGACTCCGCCACATCGCTCATCGCGTTGGCGTGCGTCACTGCGTCCTTGCGCGAGCGCAGGAAGAGGCCGATGATCACGCCGAGAGCGAGGACGGTGTCGATCGCGATGCCCCAGGGACCGAGCCAGGTGATCAGCAGGGCGGCGAAGGCTCCGACCGCGCCGGCGGCCGGAAGGGTCAGCAGCCAGCCGATCGCGATGCGCCCCGCTGTGCGCCAGCGGACGGTGGATCCTCGGCGGCCGAGGCCGGATCCGATCACCGATCCGGAGGCGACCTGGGTGGTCGAGAGCGCGAAGCCGAAGTAGCTCGACGCGAGGATCGTCGCCGCGGTCGAGCTCTCCGCCGAGAAGCCCTGCGCGGGCTTGACCTCCGTGAGCCCCTTGCCGAGGGTGCGGATGATCCGCCAGCCACCGAGATAGGTTCCGAGCGCGATCGTCACGGCACAGGCGATGATGACCCACAGGTAGGGGTCCGCCTGGTCGCGGCTCTGCCAGCCGACGGTGATGAGCGCGAGGGTGATGACGCCCATGGTCTTCTGCGCGTCGTTCGTTCCGTGCGCGAGCGCGACCATGGACGACGTGAAGATCTGCCCCCAGCGGAAGCCGTCGCGTCCGTCGGGCTTGTTGTCGTAGCGTCGCGTGATCGAGTACGCGATCTTGGTGGCGGCGAACGCGATGAGCCCCGCCGTGACGGGGGCGATCAGCGCGGGGAGGATGATCTTGGAGAGCACGGCTCCGAAGTCGATGCCGCCGACGCCGACCCCGACGAGGGTCGCGCCGATCAGGCCGCCGAACAGCGCGTGCGAGGAGCTCGACGGAAGGCCGAGCAGCCAGGTCAGCATGTTCCAGGTGATCGCGCCGATGAGACCGGCGAAGATCATCGGCAGGAAGATGCTCGCCTGATCCTGCAGCCCCTCCTCACGGATGATGCCGTGCGAGACGGTCTGCGACACCTCGGTCGAGAGGAACGCGCCGACCAGGTTGAGCCCAGCGGCGAGGAGCACCGCGGTCTTGGGCTTGAGGGCTCCGGTCGCGATGGGCGTCGCCATCGCGTTGGCCGTGTCGTGAAACCCGTTGGTGAAGTCGAAGAACAGTGCAAGTGCGATGACGAGCACGACGATGAGGGCTGCGGTTTCCACCGTTCGCTTTCGGTCGTTGAGGAAGAAGATTCGTGTCGACGGGATCGACGTGACGAACGAAGAGTTCATCGTGGGTTTGACTTCCGTTAACCGGCCCCGGTAAATCCTCCCACCCGCACAGGGGCCGGTCAACTCGACCTGGGCTAGCGTGGAACGGTGACTGATGCCCCGATCGCCGCCCGCCGCTCGACACTCCGCACCCACCACGGTGACACCTTCGAGGATCCCTACGAATGGATGCGCGACAAGGAGTCCGCCGAGGTCATCGCTCATCTCGAGGCGGAGAACGCCCACACGGATGCCGAGACGGCCCACCTCGAACCGCTGCGCGAGCGTCTGTTCCAGGAGATCAAGGGCCGCGTCCAGGAGACCGATCTGTCCGTGCCGACGCGCCGGGGCGACTGGTGGTACTACAGCCGCACCGAGGAGGGGGCGCAGTACGGCATCCACTGCCGCACCGCCGCAGTGGCAGACGACTGGACTCCTCCGCTGCTCGAGCCTGGTGTGCCCGTGCCGGGCGAGAGCGTCCTGCTCGACGGGAACGTCGAAGCCGAGGGGCACGAGTTCTTCTCACTCGGTGCGTTCGACACCACCGACGACGCGACGAAGCTGCTCTGGTCGACCGACTTCGAGGGCGATGAGCTGTACACGGTGCGGGTCCGCGACCTCGTCACCGGCGAGACGCTGCCCGATGAGATCCCGAACACCGGCGGTGCGTTCTTCACCCCCGACGGCACGGGCGTCCTCTACACGACCCGAGACGAGGCCTGGCGCCCCGACACCCTGTGGCTGCACCGTCTCGGCACGGACGTCGCCGACGATCTGCGCCTCTTCCACGAGCCCGACGAGAAGTTCTGGCTCGGAGCGGGCATCACGCGCAGCCGGAAGTACCTCGTGATCGCCGTCGGCTCGAGCATCACGAGCGAGGAGTACCTCGTCGACCTGTCCGGTGACCTCACCGCTGAGCCGACCATCGTCTGGCCCCGCAGCGAGGGCGTCGAGTACTCGGTCGAGCACGCCGTCGTCGACGGCGAGGACCGGCTCTACATCCTGCACAATCAGGATGCCCTCGACTTCGAGCTCGTCTCGGTCGCGGCATCCGCTCCGCAGGGCGCGCGCCATGTCGTGCTCCCGCACCGTCCGGGGAGGCGGCTGCTCGGGATGGACGCGTTCCGCGACTTCGCGACCGTCGAGTACCGCAGCGAAGGCCTCGAGCGCGTGGCGCTGCTCGACTACGGCACGGATGCCGTCGAGGACATCGCCTTCGACGAGCCCCTCTACTCGGCGGGCGTCAGCGGCAATCCCGAGTGGCACGCGCCGTTCCTGCGCCTCGGCTACACGTCCTTCGTGACGCCGGGAACCGTGTACGAGCTCGACCTCGCGACCCGCGAACTCGTGCTGCGCAAGCAGGTCGCCGTGCTCGGCGGCTACTCCCCCGCCGACTACGGACAGGAGCGGGCGTGGGCCACGGCATCCGACGGCACCCGCGTGCCGATCTCGCTCGTGTGGAAGAGGTCCTTCGGCGACCCCGGCGCGGCGCTCCGCCCCGTCCACCTCTACGGTTACGGCTCCTACGAGCACTCCATCGACCCCGGCTTCTCGGTCGCGCGCCTCTCCGAGCTCGACCGCGGCGTGATCTTCGCGATCGCCCACGTCCGCGGCGGCGGCGAGATGGGGCGCCAGTGGTACGAAGACGGCAAGCTCCTGCACAAGCGCAACACGTTCACCGACTTCGTGGCCTGCGCCGAGCATCTGATCGCGAGCGGCGTGACCTCACCCGATCGACTGGTGGCGGAGGGTGCGAGCGCCGGCGGTCTGCTCATGGGCGCCGTCGCGAACCTCGCCCCCGAGTCGTTCGCGGGCATCCTCGCCGGGGTTCCGTTCGTCGACGCCCTCACGACCATCCTCGACCCCTCGCTTCCCCTCACCGTCATCGAGTGGGACGAGTGGGGCGACCCGCTGCACGGCGCCGACGTGTACGAGTACATGAAGTCCTACACGCCCTACGAGAACGTCCGCGACGGCGTCGACTACCCGCGCATCCTCGCCGTCACCTCGCTGAACGACTCTCGGGTGATGTACGTCGAGCCCGCGAAGTGGGTGGCGCGTCTGCGCGAGGCGGGAGCGGCCGACGTCCTTCTCAAGTGCGAGATGGTCGCCGGCCACGGCGGCGTGAGCGGCCGGTACAACTCCTGGCGCGAGCGCGCGTTCGAGCTGGCCTGGATCCTGGACGTGCTCGGCCTGGCGGAGTAGCACCCCGGACGCCGGCCGCCGGACACCGGACACCGGACGCCGGATGCCGGCGGCCCGCGGCATCCGGGCAGTCCGAGATCCGCACATCCGACCGAAACGCGGAAGCCCGCGCCGGATCGATCCGGATCTCGGGCGAGGTGCCGCACCTCGGCCGGATCGCACTTCTCCTCCACAATGGAGGCGATTCACGGATCCGTCCACAGGTGGCGCTATGGGCCCTGCGACGCACCTCCGCTCCCGCAGAATGTGCGGATGCTCCTCGAAGACTGGCTGCGTCTCCACGACGCGATCGCACACACCTCTGAGCTCTACGCCGCAGGGTTCGGCAAGCACGCGCTCGCCTCGGCCGTCGAGCGAGGTGTGATGCTGCGTGTACGCCGATCCTGGATCGCTCTCCCCGATTGCGACGGCGACCTCGTCAGAGCGATCACTGCGGGAGGGCGCCTCACCTGTATCAGCGAAGCGCGGCGCCTCGGCCTGTGGGCCCCGCCGGCCGACCCACGCGTGCACGTCATGGCGCCCGCAGGATCGGGGAAGATGGCGCTCGACGGCGTCCGGATCCACTGGTCGAACGGTCCTGCTCCCGTCCGTCGGCGCGCGCCAGCCGAACCGCTCGTCAACGTTCTGCACCATGTCGCGCAGTGCCTGGAGCCCTCAGCCGCGCTGGCGATCTGGGATTCCGCCCTCAACAAGAGGCTGATCGCCCCTCAGGTGCTCGAACGCGTCTCCTGGCGGGGGCGGCTCGAGAGGAGCCTCGCCTCGCGCGCGACGGCGCTCTCGGACTCAGGGCTCGAGACCGAGTTCGTCGAGATCATGCAGGGGATCGGGGTCAGCGTGCGACAACAGGTCTGGATCGACGGTCACCCCGTCGACGCGCTGATCGGCGATCGGCTGATCGTGCAGCTGGACGGTTTCGCCCACCACGGCGCCGCGGCACGACGTCGGGACCTCGAGGCCGACGCCCGTCTGAGGCTGCGCGGGTACACCGTGCTCCGCTTCGACTACCAGCAGGTGTTCTTCCGAGCGGAGTACGTGCGCGACGTCGTTCGGATGGCGATCGCCCAGGGGCTGCACCTCGCCGGTTGACGCGCTGAGTTCCGGCATCCCTCCCGAGATCCGGATGCCGACGACGGATTCATCCGGAACTCGGGCGATCTTCCGGACCTCAGGCAGCCTGCCGGAACCGGACAGGCAGAACCCAGCCCAAGCTCAACCGAAGAGCGTGGCCGCGGCGTCGTAGCGGACCTGGGGAACCGTGTTCAGCTCGCCGAGAGCGTCGGCGAAGGGAACCCGCACGATCTCGGTGCCCTGCATGGCGACCATCTGACCCCACGCGGCATCGACGACGGCATCCGCGGCGTGCATGCCGAGGCGCGTCGCGAGAACGCGGTCGAAGGCGGACGGCGCACCGCCGCGCTGGATGTGCCCGAGGATCGTGGCACGGGTCTCGATTCCGGTGATGCGCTCGATCTCGGGGGCGAGCTGATCCCCGATCCCGCCCAGGCGCGGACGGTTGAAGGCGTCGAGGCCCTTGTCACTGTAGGCCTCGTCCATGTCGCGGAGCTTGAATCCCTCGGACACGACGACGAGCGGAGCACGGCCGCGGTCGTGAGCGCTCGTGACGAGCTCGCAGATCTCCTCGAGCGACATCGGGACCTCGGGGATGCAGATGACGTGGGCGCCGGCCGCCATGCCGGCGTGCAGGGCGATCCAGCCGACGTGGCGTCCCATGACCTCGGCGACCATGCAGCGGCGATGCGAGTCTCCCGTGGTCCGCAGGCGGTCCATCGCGTCGGTGGCGATGTTCACGGCCGTGTCGAAGCCGAACGAGTAGTCGGTCGCACGGAGGTCGTTGTCGATCGTCTTCGGCACGCCGATGACGTTGATGCCGTCCTTCGCGAGACGGTCGGCGGCGGCGAGCGTGCCCTCGCCGCCGATCGCGATGATGCCGTCGATCTTGTGCCCGTACAGCGTCTTGGCGATGTTCTCCGCGCCGCCGCGGACTCCCTCGTAGGGATTGGTCCGACTGGTCCCGAGGATGGTGCCGCCGACCTTCGACAGACCCTTCACGTCGTGGCGGGTCAGGGGGAAGAAGTCGCCGTCGACGACACCTCGCCAGCCGTCGCGGATGCCGACGAACTCGAGGTCGTACGCACGGGTTCCCTTGAGCACGATCGCGCGGATGACCGCGTTGAGTCCGGGGCAGTCGCCACCGCTCGTCAGGATGCCGATCTTCATGCTGCCGCCTTCGGTTGTTCGGGTAAGTGAGGGGAAGGCGACGTTGCCTGCGAACGACACTAGCGCCCCAGAACGATGGAGCGCCATTCCGGGCGGTGAAAACGGAGAATCTTACGGTCGATTCGAGACGAAACCGCAGAAGTTCGAGAGTCGTGCCGAATACGACGCGAATGGGCGTTAAGAACCGAGGTTCTTAACGCCCATTCGTCAGACGGCGCCGAGGGCCTGTCGCAGCAGGTGCATGAGGGCCGCCAGCTGCACGGGCTCCCCCGCCACGTCGTCGACGGCCTCGCCGTCGAGCGCGCGGGCCGCGAGCCCCTGCTTCTGGTCGATGAGCTCGGCGATCTTGGTGTCGATCGTGTGCGCGGCGATGATCCGCCACGCGGTGACCGGCTCGTCCTGCCCGATGCGGTGCACGCGGTCGATCGCCTGCGTCTGCTCCGCCGCCGTCCACGACAGCTCGGCGAGCACGACGTTCGAGGCCGCCTGGAGGTTCAGTCCGACGCCCGCTGCGGTGAGCGAGCAGACCGCGATGCCGACGGCGGGGTCGCCGTTGAAGTCGTCGATCGCCTGCTGACGCGCGGCGGTGGTCTGGTCGCCGCGGATCGAGACGGCGCGGATGCCGGCGGCGGCGAAGTGCGCCTCGGCCTGGTCCATGACGTCGATGTGCTTCGCGAAGAACACGACCTTGCCCACCGAGCGCTGCAGCTGCGCGGCGTAGTCCGCGGCGAGCTGAGCCTTCGCCTGGCCGATGCGGCGGACCATCGTGAAGACGTTGTCCCCGCCCGTTCCCGCCGCCTTGGACTCCTCGAGCTCGTTCTGCGCGACGAGACGGACGATGTCGTCGTCGATCTCTCCCGGCGCGAGACCGCGATCTCCGCGGGCCTCGATGATCCGCCGGTAGCGGACGGCGAGCCGTTCGCCGAGCTCGCGCTCCGCCTGGCGGATGCTGCGGCCGAACTCGTCGTCCAGCTGGACGGGGAGGTCGGCGATGAGCTTGTCGGGGAGGTCGGCGGCGACGTCCTTCTTCTTGCGGCGCACGATTCCCATGGAGATGACGGCGTCGCGGGCCTCGGGGTAGAACGACTTGTCGGCGGGCGTGAAGCCGGTCGCGTCGAGCTTCTCCATCAGCTCGGGTCCCGGCTTCTCGCCGGTGGTCCATCCCAGGAAGCGCCAGATCGCGTCGAAGTCCTCGACGTCGTTGATCAGCGGGGTTCCGGTGAGGGCCAGCATCAGCGGGTTGCCGCCGGGAGTCCGCTCCCGCACGCGCGACGCGAGCGAGAGGACGTTCTGGGAACGCTGCGACGAGAGGTTCTTGATGAAGTGCGCCTCGTCGACGACCATGCCGCGCAGGCCGATCGACGCGAGCCACGAGAGATGCCGGTCGAGGATCTCGTAGTTGACGATGAAGATGTCCGCGAAGGCGTCGATGTCGGCGCCGTCACCCTGGATGACGGTCGCGCGACGCTGCGGAGTCCACCGCTCGACCTCCCGCGCCCAGTTCATCTTGACGACGTTCGGGACCACGGCGAGCAGCGGATACGCACCGGCGACGGAGGCCGCGAGGATGGACTGCGCGGTCTTGCCGAGTCCGGGTTCGTCGGCCAGCAGGAAGCTGCGGTGCCCGGCGCGCACGGCTTCGAGGAACCGCGACTGGTGGACCATGATCTCGAGGCCCTTGGGCGACAGGTGGTCGAACTCCGGCGCGGGGGGAAGGTCCATGGACGCGGCGGATCCGCCTGCACCGGTCTCGAACGCCTTGTAGAGCGGACCCATCAGCTCCCAGCCGTCCAGACGGCGGCGCGGGGTCGTGGTCACACGGGGCGTGAGGTCGGGAGCGAGGAACGGGTTCGCGAGCTGGCGCGACTCGACGGACGGCGGGGTCACCTGACGCTCCGCGATCGCGGCCGGGACGACCGGAGCCTGCACGGGCGCGACGTCGGCGATGATGAGCTCCTCCGGAGCGAGCTCGGCGCCGGACTCGAGCAGCCAGTCCCTGCGCATGCGCTTGGCGACCGGCGACGTGGCCTGGTCCGCTTCGAGGAGCTGGATCAGCGACGTGTCCCTCGCCGCGGTCTTGGCGAGGATCGTCGCGACGCCGTCGAGCCGCTTGAGCAGCTCGGAGCGTGCGGCATCGCCGATCTCAGCATCCGCTTTGACCCTGGCGCGCTCTTCGCGCACCAGGAAGGCGATGACCTGGAACTTGACGCGGTTCGTCGGTCCGAGCTTCCCTCGCTGCGACTTCGCCTCGATCTCGCGCACCTTGCGCGCGAGGATCGGGATGAGGGGGGCCTCATCGTCGCGACGGGACGTCTTCCTTCGCCGCGTGGCGGCGGTCGCCGTGGTCGGCATGCTCCTCCTGAGCGTGAGGGCCGCGGTGCCGATGTGCGCCGAAGCCGTCTCGATGTCCGCGTGTGGCGCGAGATCTCACCGGTGTCGGCGAATCGTTACCAGGACCGTACGAACAGTGGTACTGATTCCCGTCGATGCACGAAGGACGTGCGAGGATCACCGGGAACCGATCGTCAGTCTACGCCATACGTCTCGACGTCGGCGCGGCAGGACACGGAGAATTCATGCGCCCCGGGTGTCGAGCACCCGCTGCGCGTCGTCCACGTCGGCCGCCATCTGCTGCTTCAGCTTCTCGATGCCCTCGAACGCGACCATGCCGCGAAGGCGCTCCACGAACTCGACGGTGACGTCGTGTCCGTAGAGGTCGAGCTCCGTCTCCCCCATGACATGAGCCTCGACCTGACGCACCAGGACATCGTCGAAGGTCGGGTTGGTGCCGACGGAGATCGCCGACCGGTGGCGGATGCCGGTGTCGTGGTCGACCAGCCATCCGGCGTAGACGCCGTCGGCCGGGACGAAGGCGTCGGTGATCGTCGACAGGTTGGCCGTGGGGAAGCCGAGCTCACGTCCGCGCTTCAGCCCGTGCACGACCTCGCCGCGCACGTCCACGTGACGGCCGAGCACCTCGGCGGCCGCGGCGACGTCACCGGCCATGAGGAGCTCGCGGATCCAGGTCGAGGAGACGCGACGGTCCGATCCTTCGAGGAAGACGTCGTCGACGACCTCCACGGTGAATCCGAACCGCGGGCCCAGCTCGGCCAGCAGGGCCGGGGTGCCGGCCCCTCCGCGTCCGAACCGGAAGTCGTCTCCGACCAGCACGGTGGAGACCTTCAGCGCCGACACCAGGATGTCGGCGACGAAGTCCTCCGCGCTCCGGGCGGCGAGCTCCGCGTCGAAGGTCAGCATCAGGGTCGCGTCGATCTCCAGCTCGCTCAGGAGCTCGAGCTTGCGCTCGATCGTGACGACGTTCTCCGGGCAGAGGTCGGGGCGCAGCACGGCGAGCGGGTTCCGGTCGAAGGTCACCGCGACCGCGCGCGCCCCCGAGGCCTCGGCCTGCTGCTTCAGACGGCGGATGACCGCGCGGTGCCCGGCGTGGACGCCGTCGAACTTGCCGATCGCGACGGCCGAGGGGCCGAAATCGGCCGGCACCTCGAGCGGATCCCGGAAGACGATCATGCGGTCACCTCGGCGGACTCCTCCTGGGCGACCGGCGCCGGTCGATGCGTGCGCAGCCACCAGATGCCGAAGACGGGGAGCACGAGCGGGATGAACAGATACCCCCGCCCGAAGAGGGACCACACAGTCTCGTGCTGGAAGAGATCCGGCATGAGCAGACTGAGCGCACCGACGACGAGGACACCCGTCAACTCGAACACGATCGCGATCCATGCGACCGTGTACCACCCGCGCCTCTTGGCGAGCACGAGGGCGAGCGTCGCGAGGATGTAGACGACGGCGGCCAGTGCGGACAGTGAATACGCCAACGGGGCCTCGTCGAACCGGCGGAGGATCTGCACGAAGCTGCGGCCGGTCGCCGCCAGCGCCATGACGGCGTAGACGATCACGAGGACACGGCCGATGCCGGTCATCCGAGAAGGGGGTTCGGTGGTGCTCATAGCTCGATCCATCCTAGTTGCGGGTGGATGCGTCGGGATTCGCGCTCAGACGACCTGGATCGTCCAGATCGCGTGCATGCGCCAGACCATGATCGCGATGGCGAACGCGGCGACGCCGAGGATCACCGTGCTCCATCTGCTGCGCTCCATCAGGGCCCACAGCACGGCGCCGATCGGCAGGAGGACGGCGGACACCAGATACACCCAGAACTCGAGGAGATCTCCCGTCGGCGGGTTCCCCGCCAGCGGCGCCACGATCGAGACCACGACCTGCACGATCAGCAGCGCCTCGACGGCGGCGAGAGCTCCGACCGTGAAATCGCTGGGGCGGCGGCCCGCGAGTCCGGCCGAGATGCAGAACACGCCGGCGCCGACCGCGACGACGATCTGGACGATGGTCAGCCACAGGATCATCGTGCGACCTCCGGCATGTTCATCGCGCTCTTGAGGTCTGCACCGCGCTTCTCCACGACCCCGACGAGAACGCCGTCGTGATCGATCGCGGCGGCCAGAACTCCGTCGAGTCGCGACGCCTGTCCCGGCAGCCTCTTGCCGTGGCGCAGATCCCTCGCATCCTCCGCCGAGACGTCGAGCGGCTGCAGGACCCGTGCCGCCGCCTGCGCGGGTGTGAGAGTGGGCGTCCCCTCGAGGGCATCGATGCCGACGGCATCCGCGACGTCGAAGTCGCCGACCCGCGTGCGACGGAGCGCTGTCAGATGGCCGCCGACACCCAATCCCGATCCCAGGTCCCTCGCGAGCGAGCGGATGTAGGTGCCGGAGGAGCAGTCCACGATCACATCGAGGTCGATGACGCCCTCCCCGTCGCGACGTGCCAGCACGTCGAAGCGGGACACCGTCACCTCTCTCGCGGCGAGCACGACCTCCTCACCCGCGCGCACGCGATCGTAGGCGCGCCTGCCGTCGACCTTGATGGCGGACACCGAGCTCGGGACCTGCGAGATCCGCCCGGTGAGCGAACGGATGCCGTCGGCGATGCGCTCCTCCGTGACGTCGGCCCATGCATCGGACGGCGCCTGGACGATGATCTCCCCATCGGCGTCGTCGGTGCCGGTCGTCTGCCCGAGACGGATCGTCGCGGCGTACGTCTTGTCGGCCCCGACGATGTACGTCAGCAGACGCGTCGCCCCTTCGATGCCGATGACGAGCAGGCCAGTCGCCATCGGATCCAGCGTGCCCGCGTGACCGACCTTGCGCGTTCCGAAAGCGCGTCTGGTGCGTGCGACGACGTCGTGGCTGGTCAGCCCAGCGGGCTTGTCAACGAGGAGGATGCCGGGCGAGACCATCCTCCCAGCCTACCGACGGCCGTCGGGGACGCTGCGCTCCGCCTCTCGACGGACGCACGGCGCGCGTCGGTCGCCTAGGCTGGCGAGATGCCCGCGATGACCTCTCCCGCGAGCGCGGGACTGCCGCGTCTGCCCGAGTGGTATCGCGGAGCCGCACGCGATCTCCCGTGGCGGCGCCCGGAGTTCCACGACGAGTACGGGGCGTGGGGAACGCTGGTCAGCGAGTTCATGCTGCAGCAGACACCGGTGAACCGTGTGATCCCGCACCTGGAGGCGTGGCTCACCCGCTGGCCCACGCCGGTCGCTCTGGCCGCGGCCTCTCCCGCCGAGGTCGTGCACCAGTGGGCGAACCTCGGCTACCCGCGCCGGGCGCTGTGGCTGCACAGGGCGGCCATCGAGATCACCGAGCGCCACGACGGGGTGGTCCCGCGCGATGTGGACGCGCTGCTCGCGCTGTCCGGCATCGGCGACTACACCGCGCGGGCCGTCGCCGTGTTCGCCTACGGCGACCGGCATCCCGTGGTCGACACCAACACACGACGCGTGCTCGCCCGCGCGATCCAGGGACAGGCCCAGCCCGCGCCCCCGTCGCGTCGCGATCTCGATCTCATGGAGTCGCTGCTGCCCGCTTCGGATGCCGAATCCGCGATCTTCAACGCCGCCGCGATGGAGCTCGGCGCCACGGTGTGCACAGCGCGGACGCCCCGCTGCGAGATCTGCCCGCTTCTCGACCGGTGCGCGTGGGTGGCGGCCGGCCGACCAGACACGGGCGACCGGCGTCGCCGGCAGGCGGCCTTTGAGGGCTCGGATCGTCAGGCCAGGGGCGCGGTGCTGCGGATGCTGCGGGAATCGGCCCCTCGTCCGGTGCCGATCCCTGCGATCCTGCCCGAGTGGCCCGATCCGCAGCAGCGCGACAGGGCGATCGACTCGCTCATCGCAGACGGTCTCGCCGAGGCCGATGGAGAGCTGCTCTCCCTCCCCCGGTGAGCCCGATGCCGACCACCGGCTAGGAGTACCGTCCGGCGCGATGAGCCAGCACCGTCAGCTCGACCCTGTTGCGCACGCCGAGCTTCACGAACACCCGACCGAGGTGCACCTCGACCGTGCGCACCGAGACGCGGAGATCGTCGCCGATCTCGCGGTTGGATCCTCCCGTCACGGCGCGCATCGCGACCTCCAGTTCCCTGGACGTCAGCACCGGCTCCCAGGCGCGGCGGCACGCACCGACGAGGCTGTCCTCCGCGTCAGCCGCACGATCCTCCCGTTCCGCCGCCGAGAGGCGTTCCTCGGCGTCGCGGGCCCACGCCTCGGCACCGGCCGTCTGGAACAGGGTCAGCGCCGTCTGGAGATGCTCGCGGGCCACGGCTGGCTCGTCCCTGACCAGTGCACGGGTGCCGAGCATCGACTCGACCCTGGCACGGGAGAACGGGGACGCGAGAGCCCTCGTCGCGAGGACGATCTCGTCGCGCTCCCGTCGCCACCGCGCATCAGGCGTCGCCGCGATGCGCGACATGAGCTCACGCGACAGCCGGGCGTCCGGCGGCTCGATCAACGGGGACGCGGGCGCTCCGTCATCGCGGACGAGTTCGTCGAGCTCGGGGACGGAGAACTGTCCTCGGGGAGAGCCGCGGTCCGCCCAGAGCCTCAAGAACGACGACGCCTCGTCGGCCTCTCCCCTGAGGAACGTCTCGACGGCGTGATCCACGAGCCGGTCGATGCGGACAGCGGACGGCAGCGACGCTGTCAGCGCTTCGGAGATCGGACCGATGCGTCCGCTCACGGCGAGGTCGAGTCGTCGTGCGAGGACCACCCCGAGACCGGCGAAGGGCATCGCGACGGGGAGGTCGAGCGCCGCCTCCCGAAGCCGCTCCCTGGCGTGGCCGAGATCGCCCCGCCAGACGAGCAGCAGCACCTCGACGACGGCGCGGTACGCCGCGACGAGCGGGCTATGTTCGAAACCGGCGACGAACGGGTCGACCTCGGTCCCGAGTCCGGACCCGCCGGCCGCCAGGAACCTCAGCGCCTGATCGAGGTCCCCGTCGACCGAAGCGCGGAGGGCACGGAGCATCCCTCCGGTGAGCGGCCCGGCTCCGACCTCGCCGTCGATCTCGTCCTCCCCGGCGATCAGCCAGGCGAGGGTGACGACGGGGTCGCGCAGCGTGCTCTCGGCTCCGACTCTCGCGCAGCCTTCACGCAGCGCCTCCAGCCAGATCCGCATCCCGCGTCGATCGCCGCGCTCCGCGCTGAGGACGGCGGCGAAGGCGGCTGCTCGCGCCCACGAGTACCAGTCCTCGTCGTCACCCGACTGTGGCCGGAGCGAACCGGGGTCCACCTCGGGGACCGCGCCCTGAAGGAACGCCTCGGCGACCACGAGTCCTCCGAGCCCCTGCAGGCGAAAGCGCTCCGTTCCAGCCGGGAACAGCGCGCCGAGCCAGGCCGCCGCCTCCGCGGCGTATCCGGCGCCGATGGCGGCGGCGCCGGCGACCTGACGCGCCTCGTCGAGATCCGATCCGGTGGCGTGCGCGGCAGCCTCCGCCGCGAGGAGCAGTGCACCATCGGGATGTCCTGATTCGGAGAGTCTCCGTGCGATGCGGGTCAGCTCCGGCGCGGTCTCAGGGATGCCGTACGACGAGGCGCGCGCGCGATGCCAGTCCGCGTCCACTCCGGCGCCGGGCGCGCCGAAGATGCGGGCGAGCCTCTCGTGCACCGAGGCCTCGACGACCGGGTCCGCGGTCGCCCGCAGCCAGACCTCGAGAAGAGGATCGACTAGTCGAATCCGCCCCGCGCGCACGACGAGGTGCGCGCCGATCGCACTCCGCATCAGCTCCTCGGCGCTCCGGCCGTCGAAAGCGAGCAGCGGCGCCAGCGCATCGTCCAGGCGCAGAGCGAGGGCGAGGAGGAGATCGCGGTCGCGCTCGCTCCATTCGATGCCGTCGTATCGCGCCGTGATCGACGCGACCAGCGGCAGCGGAGAAGGAAGCGGGCGCATCCCCGTGCGCACGGCAGGGTCGAGGATGCGCACGACATCGCGGATCGCCTCACGGTCGCCGTTCAGCTGAGCGGCGATGCGGGCCATTACATGTGGTGCGCAGGTCAGCGCCGCGTCTCGAAGGTCCGCGAGGACCTCTTCGATGTCCGGCGCTGCGAAGCGACTGCTCGAAACGTTGATGCTGTTCCCCCCGGATGTGCGAGAACCTCCTCGCACAGCCGAGGGTAGCAAAACCCCGGACGGGGATCAGCGATCGGCGTCGTCGTCCGCGTGGACGTACGGGTCCGCGTCGCCGGCGTGCGATGCCGAGGACGCGAGCCTGGCGACCTCTGCATCATGCTCCTGCGCCTGGCGGAGCAGCGCGGAGATGTGGTCCGCGTTCTCCGGCAGGGCGTCCGGGATGAACTCGAGCGTCGGCACGAGGCGCGTGCTGAGCTGCTTGCCCACCTCGCTGCGCAGCATCCCCGTGGCGGAGGTGAGAGCGGCGCCGCTGGCGAGACGCTCCTCCTCCGTGCCAAGGACGGTGTAGAACACGGATGCATGCTGAAGATCGCCGCTGACGCGGACGTCGGTGATCGTGACGAAGCCGAGGCGCGGATCGCGCAGCCCCTTCTCCAGCCGCTCGGCGAGGATCACGCGGATGCGGTCCGCAAGACGAGCCTGTCTTTCACCAGCCATTGTTCTCTCCCTCTACGAAGCCTTCGGGCGAGGATGCGCTCAGCATCCTCGCCCGAAGATATCGAACTCGATCAGCCGCGAGGCTTCTCGACCATCTCTGTGGTCTCGATCTCGTCGCCGATCTGGATGTCGTTGTACTTGCCCAGGCCGATACCCGCCTCGTAGTCCGTGCGGACCTCGGTGACGTCGTCCTTGAAGCGGCGCAGCGACTCGATGGCGAGGCCATCGGCGAGCACGACGCCGTCGCGGATGACGCGAGCCTTGGCGTTTCGCGTGATCGTTCCCGACCGCACGATGACACCGGCGATGTTGCCGAACTTCGAGGAGCGGAACACCTCGCGGATCTCGGCGACACCCGACTGGACCTCTTCGTACTCCGGCTTGAGCATTCCCTTGAGGGAGCTCTCGATCTCGTCGATCGCGTTGTAGATGACCGAGTAGAACCGGATGTCGACGCCTTCACGGGAGGCGCGCTCGCGCGCCTTCGTGTCGGGGCGGACGTTGAAGCCCACGATGATCGCGTTGTCGATCGTCGCCAGGTTCACATCCGACTCGGTGATCGCACCGACGCCGCGGTGGATGATGCGCAGCTGCACCGAGTCGTCGACCTCGATCTTGAGGAGCGACTCCTCCAGCGCCTCGACGGCACCGGAGACGTCACCCTTGATGATGAGGTTGAGCGACTCGACCTTGCCGTCTTCGAGAGCACGGGTGAAGTCCTCGAGCGAGATGCGCTTGCGGGCCTTGGCCAGCTGGGCGTTGCGCTCGACCGCTTCACGCTTCTCAGCGATCTGGCGGGCCATGCGGTCCTCCTCGGTGACGATGAAGACGTCACCGGCACGGGGCACCGAGTTCAGACCCTGCACCTGCACCGGGCGCGACGGGTAGGCCTCGAGGACCTGCTCGCCGTTCTCGTCGGCCATGGCGCGCACGCGTCCGTAGGCGGTGCCCGCGACGATCGCGTCGCCGACCCGGAGGGTTCCGGACTGGATCAGCACGGTGGCGACCGAACCGCGACCCTTGTCGAGCTTCGCCTCGATGGCGACGCCTCGAGCGCCCTTGTTCGGGTTGGCCGTGAGGTCGAGACCGGCGTCGGCGGTGAGCAGCACGGCGTCCAGGAGCTCCTGGATGCCGGTTCCCGCACGGGCCGAGACGTCGACGAACATGACGTCGCCGCCGTACTCCTCTGCGACGAGACCGTACTCGGTGAGCTGCTGACGGACCTTGGCCGGGTTGGCCTCGGGCTTGTCGACCTTGTTCACCGCGACCACGATCGGCACGTTCGCCGCCTGGGCGTGGTTCAGGGCCTCCACCGTCTGCGGCATGATGCCGTCGTCGGCCGCGACCACGAGGATCGCGAGGTCGGTGACCTGCGCACCACGGGCACGCATGGCGGTGAACGCCTCGTGACCGGGGGTGTCGATGAACGTGATGGCGCGCTCGATGCCCTCGTGCTCGGTCCAGACCTGGTAGGCGCCGATGTGCTGGGTGATGCCGCCGGCCTCACCCTCGATGACGTTGGTCTGACGGATCGCGTCGAGCAGTCGCGTCTTACCGTGGTCGACGTGACCCATGACGGTGACGACGGGAGGACGGATCTCGAGGTCGTCCTCGCTCTCGTTCTCCAGCTCGGCCTCGAGGTCGAGACCGAAGCCCTCGAGGAGCTCCTTGTCCTCGTCCTCGGGCGAGACCATCTGGATCTTGTAGCCGAGCTCGGCGCCGAGGACCTCGAAGGTCGCCTCATCCAGCGACTCGGTGGCCGTGGCCATCTCGCCGAGGTTGAAGAGGATCGTGACCAGGGTTCCGGGCTGCACCGTGTAACCGGTCAGCGTCTCGATCTTGTCGGCGAAGTCCGCGATCGACGCGCCGCGGCGCATGCGGATGACCTCTCCGTTGCCGCGGGTGACGTTGACGCCACCGACGACCGGAGCACTCCGCATCTCGAACTCTTGCCGCTTCGCCCGCCGCGACTTGCGCTGCTTGCTCTTGCCGCCGCCCTTGCCGAAGGCACCGGCGGTACCGCCGCCAGGACCACGACCGCGTCCACCGCCGCCACCCGGGCGACCGGCGAAACCGCCGCCGCCGGGACGTGCGCCGGGACCGGCGCCGGGTGCACCGGCGCCGCCGGGACGACCGGGGCCACCGGGACGCTGCTGGAACGGAGCGCCGGGACGACCGCCCTGTCCACCGCGCGGAGCGCCGGGACGGGGGGAACCTGGGCGCGGAGCGCCCGGGCGGGGCGCGCCGGGGCGCGGAGCCTGCGGACGCGGGATGTTGCCAGGCGTCGGACGCTGGCCCATGCCCTGCGCCGAAGCGAACGGGTTGTTGCCAGGACGCGGACCCGCGGGACGCTGACCCATCCCCTGCGAGGAGGAGAACGGGTTGTTTCCGGGGCGCGGCGCACCGGGCTTCGGAGCTCCGCCATCGGCGGGCTTCGGAGCTGCGGGACCGGGCTTGGCTGCGGCCTCGGAAGCCGCGGGAGCCGCCGGAGCGGCCTCTGCCGGAGCTTCGGCGACCGCGGGAGCGGCCGGAGCAGCGACCTCAGGGGCCGGAGCAGGCTTGGGGCCGGGCTTCGGACCCGGGGTGGGTCCGGAGGGCTTGGCCGCTGCCGGCTTGGCTGCGGCGGGCTTCGACGCCGGGGCGGCGTCTGCCGAGGACTTCAGCGAGGCATCGGACTCGATCGCGGCGCGCAGCTTGCGCGCCACCGGCGGTTCGATGGTCGAAGAGGGGCTCTTGACGAACTCTCCGAGTTCCTTGAGCTTTGCAAGTGCGATCTTGCTGTCGACGCCGAGTTCGGCGGCGATCTCATGTACGCGTGGTTTACCAGCCACAATTCTCCTGTCGGGTTCGGTCCACCCAGACAGGGCAGACCACTAGTCGCGGACGGGTCTCATTTCGAGCCGTTCACTTTGTTTCCATAGCTGTTCAGCCTTTGTTTCTTGGCGAATAATCTTCGATGGTCTGCGTGTCCAGAATCGTGGACACACGCAGTGCTCGTCCGAAAGCGCGGCGCCGCAGTGCGGCATCCATGCATTCCCGCGTCGGATGCACCCACGCGCCACGCCCCGGCAGCACAGCACTCTCATCGATGATGAGGATGTCGTTCTGGGACACCACCCTGAGCAGAGTGGAGCGGGGAGCACGCGCGCGACAGCCGACGCACGTTCGTACGGGTTCCATCTTACACCTGCGTTTCACCCGGACTCACCGCCCGAGGGGGCGAGTCCGGGAAGCGGATCAGTCCAGGACGCTGTCGGGCTGGATGTCGATCTTGGCGCCGGTCAGCTTCGCGGCCAGACGGGCGTTCTGCCCCTCCTTGCCGATCGCGAGCGACAGCTGGTAATCGGGGACCAGCGCGCGGACGGCCTTGGTGCCGGCGTCTAGGATGAACGAGCTGGTCACCTTGGCCGGCGACAGCGCGTTCGCGACGAAGGCCGCGAGCTCGGGGTTGTAGTCGATGATGTCGATCTTCTCCCCCGCGAGCTCCTCGGTCACCGCGCGGACGCGACGGCCGAGTTCGCCGATGCAGGCGCCCTTGGCGTTGATGGCCGGGTCGTTGGCCTTCACCGCGATCTTGGTGCGGTGGCCGGCCTCACGGGCGAGCGAGACGATCTCCACGAGTCCGCCGGCGATCTCGGGCACCTCGAGCGCGAACAGCTTGCGCACGAGACCGGGGTGCGTGCGGGAGACCGTGATCTGCGGGCCCTTGAGTCCCTTGGCCACGCTGGTCACGTAGACGCGGAGGCGCGAGCCGTGGGTGTACTCCTCACCGGGGACCTGCTCCTCTGGCGGGAGGATGGCCTCGACGGAGCCCAGGTCGACGTGGATCATCCTCGGGTTCGGCCCCTGCTGGATGACGCCGGCGACGATGTCGCCCTCCTTGCCGCGGAACTCGCCGAGCACCGCGTCGTCTGCAATGTCGCGCAGACGCTGGCTGATGACCTGCTTCGCGGCGAAGGCGGCGATGCGGCCGAAGTCGTCGGGAGTCGCGTCCTCCTCGCCGATGACGGCGCCCTCTTCGTCGGTGACGACCTGGAGCACGTCGACGTGACCGGTCTTGCGGTCGAGGGAGACGCGGACGCCCTCAGGCGCGGGGCCGTCTCCGGCGACGTGCTTGTTGTACGCCGTCAGGATGGCCTGTTCGATGATCGACACGAGTTCGTCGAAGGGAATCGCCTTCTCCTTCTCGATCCCACGCAGCAGACTCAGTTCGATGTCCATGACGGCCTCTCTATTCAGCTCTCGCCTCGCGCAATCGACCGCGGGCATCGGTCCAGGATACCGGAAGCGGGCGGCATCCCGCCCTCTCCGCCGGTCAGGGCGACGCGGCGGGCGTGCAGCGATAGCCTGGGCGCGACGCCGGAACGCGGCGAGCCGCACCGCTGCGGCGACGGAACGCAGGAGGAACGCGTGACCAGGTTCGACACCATCGTTGTGGGTGCAGGCATGTCGGGGATGACGAGCGCACGGATGCTGGCGGATGCCGGCCAGCGGGTCGTCGTGCTCGAGGGACGCGATCGGATCGGCGGACGGATGAACACCGACCGCGCGTCCGGCTTCCCCGTCGACCTCGGCGCCTCGTGGATACACGGGATCGACGGGTCGCCGCTGTGGGATCTCACGCAGGCCCTCGGCATCCCGACCCTCGAGTACACGGTCGGCAGCTTCCAGGTCGGCGGTCGCCCGATCGAGAACTTCGACGGGGACGGCGCGGCGATGGATGCCGCCGCCACGGCGCAGTGGATCGCCGACGTCGACGAGGCCGATCGCCTGCTCGTCGAGGAGATCGCATCGTCCGCTCCCGGCGACACCTACCTCGACGTGACCGAGCGCGCGCTGGACCGCTCAGGACTCGACGCGGAGCGCATCGATGAGATCCGCGAGTTCTTCCGCCATCGCGTCGAGGAGCAGTGCGGCGCCTGGATCGGCGATCTCGACGCGCACGGACTCGACGAGGATGCGATCGACGGCGACGAGGTCATCTTCCCACGCGGCTACGACGAGCTCCCGCGCCGGATCGGCGCCGGGCTCGACGTGCGGCTGAACCACACCGTCACCGGGGTGTCCCGCTCTGCGAGCGGCGTCGTCGTCACCGCGGAGGGCGAGGATTTCACGGCCGATCGTGTCATCGTCACGGTGCCGCTCGGAGTGCTCAAGACCGGGAGGATCGCCTTCACCCCACCGCTCCCCGATGAGGTGTCCGGCCCGATCGAGCGCTTGGGCATGGGCGTGTTCAACAAGGTGTTCGTCCAATTCCCCGAACGGTTCTGGAACGAGGACAGCTACGTCATCCGAGCGCTCGGCGAAGCGGGCGAGCACTGGCATTCCTGGTACGACGTCTCCGCGGTGAGCGGTCTGCCGACGCTCCTCACGTTCGCCGCCGGACCGTTCGGCCGGCGCATGCAGGAGCTGTCGGACGAGGACGTCGTGGCCGACTCCGTCGCCGCCCTCCGTGCGCTGTACGGTACGAGGGTCCCCGCACCGACGGCGCACTGGATCACCCGCTGGGGGCAGGATCGCTTCTCGGACGGCTCCTACTCGCACCTGGCCGTCGGTTCGTCGCACCACGACCACGATGCTCTCGCCGGCCCGGTCGACGACGTCCTCCACTTCGCCGGCGAGGCGACGTGGGGAGAGGAGCCCGCGACCGTGGGCGCCGCGTTCTACTCGGGTCACAGGGCCGCGGAGAGGATCCTCGGCCGCCCCGTGGACCTCGCGGCGTTCGCCGCCGCGATCAGGGAGCGGGAGCAGACGGCAGATCGTTGATCGCGCGGATCAGGCGGAACAGCTCCCCCACGCGGTACTGATCGAGGTGCAGGGACAATCGCGGCAGATCGAGCAGGTCGTCATCGGCGACCTCGGGCTGGCGAGGCGCGGTGCGCTCGATGCGGCCTGAGATCAGCATCCCGGCGAAACGCTCGTTGAGATCCTCGATCTCGGCGTCGGTTGGCGCATTCCTCAGCCGGAGCACGAGCGTGCCGCCGACCCAGCGCAGGGAGTCGTAGTTGCGCCAGAACCCGGTGATCTCCGCCGTCGCGGCCTCGATCGAGTCGGTGATGACGACACGATCGAAGTCGCCCTCGGAGATGACTCCGGTCGGAGCGAGATCCTCGTCGATGAACCGCTTGAGTCCGGTCCAGAAGGTGCCGCCCTTCTCATCGAGCAGCACGATCGGCATCGGCTCCGCCTTGCCCGTCTGCTGAAGGGTCAGCAGCTCGAACATCTCGTCCAGCGTTCCGAAGCCGCCGGGCAGGCAGATGAAGCCGCGCGATTCCTTCATGAGCATGAGCTTTCGGGTGAAGAAGTACTTCATCGCGACCACGTGGTCCGAGGCCTCGATGATCGCGTTCGCCTTCTCCTCGAAGGGCAGACGGATCGAGACGCCCAGCGAGAGGGCAGGACCCGCTCCTTCGGCCGCCGCCTGCATGATGCCCGGGCCCGCCCCGGTGACGACCATCCAGCCGTCGGCGGCGAGCGCCGACGCCACGTCCCGCGCCTGGCGATAGAGCGGATCGTCCTGCCTCGTGCGGGCCGATCCGAACACCGTGACCTTCGGCACTCCGCCGTAGGGGGCGAACAGGCGGAACGCATCCCGCATCTCGGCGAGCGCAGCCGAGGCGATCTTGAGGTCGAGGCGGTCGGCGCCGTCCTCTCCGAGGAGGATGGCCGTACGCAGCATCCGCATCACCAGTCGCCGGTCGGACCGCACTCCGGCGTCGTCGAGCACTCTGTTGATCTCGGCGCTGAGCGCTTCGGGGAGTGGTTCCTCAGTCATGCGTCCAGCGTGTCACGCGAACCGCCGCACAGCCGACGCAACGCCGCCGGTCAGCGAGCGTTCACCTCGGCGACCGCCGCCCTGACCTCCTCGTGCGGGAGCGCGTGGCTGACGTGTCCGTCACGGCCGACCATGTCCTCCGCCGCGACCAGAGCGTTCCACACCGCCTCGTCGACCGCCTCGGCGACCGCGGTGAGGAACGGGTCGATGCGCCCCCACGGGATGAAGCGCAGGGTCTCGTACTCTGCGCGGTCGTCCGAGGGGAACGAGGAGGTGAGGGCGCCCTCGTTCGCCGTGGACAGCGCGAGCATGATGTCGCCGGAGAAGTGCCCTCCTGCTGTGCCGCTGCGTCCGAGACCGATCGCTCCCCGCCGTGCCAGCGCGCCGCACTGACCGGGCAGCAGGGGCGCATCCGTGGCGATCACGACGATCGCCGATCCTGCCCCACCGGGGGCGCGCAGTCGTTCCCGCTCCCGATGGAACCAGTCGTCGCGCTCCATCGGGTTCGGCGCGGCAGAGCGCGACCCCAGCGGGATGCCGTCCAGGCGCAGCTCGTCGCGCGAGCCGAAGTTGGCCTGGATCAGCACGCCGACGGTGTACTCGTCATCGCCGTGCCGGACGACCCTGGATGAGGTGCCCGTCCCGCCCTTGAATCCGTAGCAGTTCATCCCGGTGCCGCCGCCGACGCTGCCCTCGGCCACTGGCCCCTCGGACGCGGCATCCAGCGCCTCCCGCGCGGTCGACGCCGTGACATGGCCGCCGTTGATGTCGTTGAGATAGCCGTCCCACGTCTCCCCCACGACCGGCAGCATCCACTGCGCGGCGACGTGCGGCGCCACCTCGGCCACCCACTGGTCGATGCCGCTGTGCACCGCACCCACGGAGTGCGAGCTCGTGATCCCGATCGGCATGGACAGCGCGCCGGACTCGTCGATCCACGCGCGCCCGGTGAGCTCTCCGTTGCCGTTGAAGGAGTGGACGGCCGCGGCGCAGGGCACGCCGACTCCGGAACGCCCTCGCGGCAGGATCGCCGTCACGCCGGTCCGCACCGCGCCTGCGCCCTCCCCCTCGATCAGCGTCCGCTGACCGACGGCGAGTCCCGGTACGTCGGTGATCGTGTTGAGCGGGCCGCTCCTCCCGGCGAATCCGATGCCGAGGTCGCGTGCCCTGACGGGGCGCTCCGTGCGCGCCGTCTCCGCGGATGACTCCATCACTGCTCCGATCAACTATGAACGATTGTTCAGATTCTAGTCACCGATTTCCCTGTTTTGCTTGACACACACAGGTTAACCCTTTTGAATCACTGTTCAGAAGATCGCATACGATCCTCACACCCGACCCGTCAGATTCCGGAGCCGCAGATGTCTCACCCGAATCCTCCGTCCGTGCCCACAACGACCACCACCACACTCGCACAGAGGCGTCTCGGCGTGTGGGCGATCGTGTTCTTCGTCGTCTCCGCCGCCGCTCCCCTGACCGTCGTCGCGAGCGCAGCGGCGACCGACTTCCGCCTCGCCGGCATCGGAGGGCCAGGAGCGATGCTCGCGAGCGGCGTCGTCCTCATCCTCTTCGCTTTCGGATTCACGGCGATGTCGCGCTACGTGCGCAACACCGGTGCGTTCTACGTCTACGGCGCGCGCGGTCTCGGCAAGCCGATCGGGATCGGCATCGTGTTCGTGACGATCTTCTCGTACGCGGCGCTGTGCATCTGCTTCTACGGATTCGTCGGCTTCTTCGGCGAGATGACGTTCGCTGCGCTCTTCGGCATCGAGCTGCCGTGGACCGTCTACGCGATCGTGGCTCTGCTGATCGTCGGCGTGCTCGGCTATCGCAAGATCGACGTCGGCGCGAAGGTCCTCGCCGTGCTGCTCACCGCGGAGGTCGCGATCCTGCTGATCCTCGCGATCGCCGTCCTCGCGCAGGGAGGGCCCGAGCCGATCTCGTTCGCCTCATTCGCTCCCGAGAACGTCTTCTTCGCCGCGGGCAGCGGTGCCCTGTTCGTCTTCGGCTTCGGCGCCTACCTCGGGTTCGAGAGCACGGCGATCTACACCGAGGAGGCGAAGGATCCGGCTCGGACCGTTCCCGCCGCCACCTACATCTCCATCGCCTTCCTCGCGGTGTTCTACGCCTTCACGTTCTGGATCCTCACCGTCGCCTTCGGCGTGGACGGCGTGCTCGAGCTCGCGCTGCAAGACGACTTCCAGGACATGGTGTTCCACGCCGGCGACCAGTACCTCGGCGCCTGGGCCGGAATCACGATGCGAATCCTCATCGTGACGAGCTTCTTCGCCTGCCTCCTCGCCTTCCACAACGCCAGCTCCCGCTACCTGTTCTCGCTCGGCCGCGAGCGGCTGCTGCCGTCATGGCTCGCTCAGACGCAGCCCACCACTCAGGCCCCCCACCACGCGAGTCTCGTCATGTCGATCGTCTCCCTCGTCGCCGTGCTCGTCACTCTCGTCACCGGGGCCGATCCCTTCCTGGGTTTCGCGCTGCCGGTGTACTCGATCGGCGTCGCGGGTCTCGTCTTCGCGCAGGCGGTGGCCGCGATCGCCGTGGTGGGCTTCTTCCTCAAGGACAGGAGGGACCACAGCGCGTGGCGCGTGATCGTTGCCCCTGCCCTCGGCGCCCTCGGGCTCATCGTCGGCTGGGTGCTCATCGCGATCAACTTCGACCTCGTGACCGGCCTCACTGGGCCGATCAACCTCGCCCTGCTGGCCCCGACGCCGGTGCTGTTCCTGGCGGGGATCGTGACCGGCTTCATCCTCAGGAGCCGCCGCCCCCAGCACTATGCTGAACTGACCACGCTCGTTCCCGACGACGAGTGACGTCGGGCGAGAAGGAGAAGGACGTGGCCGAGCAGCGAGGACGCGCCGTCCGTCGCGCGGAGCTGATCTCCGCCACCAGGAGGGTCGCCCGCCGGAGCGGCATCGGCGGCACGAACGTGCGGGCCGTCGCCGCGGAGGCCGCGGTGAGCACGGGGAGCGTGCTCTACTACTTCCCCAGCTTCGACGAGCTGATGTACGCCACCGTCGAAGGCGTCCTCGAGGAGATGTACGAGCAGAGGCGGATGATCGCCGAGGGGCAGCCCGATCCGGCGAAGCGGCTCGTCGCGCTGATCACCGCGGGCGTGCCCGATGAGATCAGCGATCACCTGCGCATGGCGTACGAGAGCATCCCCCTGCTCCGCGAGCAGCCGGAGTATCGCCCGCTGCACCGTTCCATCGTCGAACGGCAGGTGTCGCTGTACCGCTCGACGATCGAGGTCGGCGCCGCGATCGGGGTGTTCCGACCCACGGCCGATCTCACCGTGATCGCGCGCAACATCGTCGCTCTCGAGGACGCCTACGACCTCTACCCGCTGATCGGGCTGGAGCACGGCGCCGCCACCTACCGGGCGAACATCGTGTCGTACGCGCAGACCGCGCTCGGCTGCGAGCTCACGCTCTAGACGCGAAGAGAGCCGCGCCGCCCTCAAGAACGGACGCGGCTCTCGTCGTGATCAGCGGCGCGACAGCCGCTCGAGCGCGTCGTCGACGGAGACCGTGTCGCGGTCGCCGGTGGCACGGTCCCACAGCTCGACCTGGCCGTCTGCGGCGCCCCGACCGACGATGACGATCTTCGGCACGCCGACCAGCTCGGCGTCTCCGAACTTCACGCCGGGAGAGACCTTGGGCCGGTCGTCGTAGAGCACGTCGAGTCCTGCGGACTCCAGCTGCGCCGAGATGTCGGCGGCCACGTCGAAGGCGACCTGATCGCGGCCCGCCGCCACGACCTGCACGTCGAAGGGAGCGACGGATGCCGGCCAGATGAGGCCCTTGTCGTCGTTGTTCAGCTCGGCGATGATCGCGAGGATGCGGGTCACGCCGATGCCGTAGGAACCCATGGTGACGGTCACGAGCTTGCCGTTCTCGTCGAGGACCTTGAGCCCCAGCGCCTCCGCGTACTTGCGACCGAGCTGGAAGACGTGACCGATCTCCATGCCCCGGGCGAGTTCCACGGGGCCGGAGCCATCGGGAGCGGGGTCGCCCGCGCGCACGTTCGCGATCTCCACGACGCCGTCCGCGGTGAAGTCGCGTCCCGCGACGACCGAGTGCGCGTGCTTCTGATCGATGTTCGCGCCCGTGATCCAGCTGGTGCCCTCGCTGACGCGCGGGTCGACCAGGTAGCGGATGCCGGTGGCCGACTCCTCACCGAGGATCGCGCCGGTCTCCGACCAGGGGCCGATGTAGCCCTTGACCAACAGCGGGTTGTTCTCGAAGTCGTCCGCAGTGGCGGTCTCGACCTCGGCGGGTGCGAAGGCGACCTCCGCGCGCTTCTCGTCGACCTCGCGGTCGCCGGGGATGCCGACGATCACGAGCTCGCGGGTGCCGTCGAGGTGGGTGAGAGCGAGCACGACGTTCTTCAGCGTGTCGGCGGCGGAGTACTCGCCGTCGAGGTTCGCATTGGCGTGCGCGACGAGCGTCTCGATCGTCGGGGTGTTCGGAGAGTCGAAGATCACGGGGGACGCATCCGCGTCGAACGGCACGGCGGCGGGAACCGCCGTCGTGAACGCCTCGACGTTCGCCGCATAGCCGCCGGCGCTGCGGACGAAGGTGTCCTCGCCGACGGGAGTCGGGTGGAGGAACTCCTCGCTGCGGGAACCGCCCATGGCACCGGCGTCCGCCTGCACGATCACGTACTCCAGGCCGAGGCGCTGGAAGATCCGCTCGTAGGCGTCGCGCTGGGCCTGGTAGCTCACGTCGAGACCGGCGTCGGACGAGTCGAAGGAGTAGGCGTCCTTCATCGTGAACTCGCGTCCGCGGAGCAGGCCGGCGCGCGGACGCGCCTCATCGCGGTACTTGTCCTGGATCTGGTAGATCGTGAGGGGCAGGTCCTTGTAGGACGAGTAGAGGTCCTTCACGAGCAGGGTGAAGGCCTCCTCGTGCGTCGGGGCGAGCAGGTAGTCGCCGCCCTTGCGGTCCTGGAGCCGGAACAGCAGATCGCCGTACTCCTCCCAGCGGCCGGTGGCCTGGTACGCCTCACGCGGCATGAGCGCCGGGAAGTGCACCTCCTGGGCGCCCGCTGCGGCCATCTCCTCTCGGACGACGGTCTCGATCCTGGCCTTCACGCGCAGACCGAGCGGCAGCCACGCGAAGATGCCGGCCGCCTGCGGTCGGATGTATCCGGCGCGGATAAGCAGCTTGTGGCTGGCGATCTCGGCGCCAGCCGGGTCTTCACGGAGTGTGCGGAGGAAGAAATTGGAGAGACGAGTGACCACGGGCCCAGTCTAGTGACCCGTGGTCGCCCGCCTTCACGGGCTCAGTTGAGCGCAGGGAGACCCGAGGGGATGACGCCGCCCGCGTACAGGCTCGCCGCGAGCTCCTGCGCGGCCGTCAGCGCCACGCGCTGCGGCAGCGGGCCGTAGGAGATGCGGGCGACGCCCAACGACTCGTACTGGGCCGCGGTGAGCGCGCCGGGGAGGCCGATCACGCTGACCTTGCGCTCTCCGATGCCATCGACGAGCTGACGGGTCACCGCCTCGTCGAGGATTCCGGGGACGAAGACGGCGGTGGCGCCGGCGTCGAGATAGGCGCGCCCGCGGTGGATCGCGTCGGCGATGCTCTCCTCCACCGGACGACCTCCCCCGCGCACGAAGGCGTCGGTGCGGGCGTTGAGAGCGAACGGCACACCCTCGGCCTCCGCTGCCTTCACGATGGCAGCGACGGCCGCGACCGACTCGTCGAGAGGCCGGAGACGATCCTCCACATTCGCGCCGACGACGCCGGCGGCGATCGCGAGACGCGTGGTCTCCCCCGCATCGCCGTACCCGTCGTCGAGGTCGGCGGTGACCGGGACGTCGACGGCCGCCGCGATGCGGCCGACCATGTCGATCATGATCTCGCGGGGAGTCGCGCCGTCGTCGTAGCCGAAGGACGCGGCAACGCCGTGGCCGGCGGTGGCGATGGCTCTCGTCTCGGGCAGCGCGGCGACCGCGCGCGCGGAGACGACATCCCACACGTTCACGACGCGAAGGATCTCGGGGGCTTCATAGAGGCCGATGAGGGTCTGGGCTTTCGCAGCAGTGGTCATGAGACCACGCTAGTGCGGCGCACGGACACAGGGGCCGGTGGATCGCGCCGGATGACGCGTCGCTGAAAGCGTCGGAATCGCCGCGGCATAGTGTGGGGGCATGCCCCAGCGTCGATCGCATGTCGCCCCGTCCGCCGCGCAGACCGAGCTGGCCGCAGCGCTGGCACGCCTCAGGGAGGAGTCGGATGCGCCGAAGGACTTCTCCCCCGAAGCCCTCGCCGAGGCCGAGCGCGTCTCGGTGTCCGAGCCGGACCTGGATCTGAGGGACGTCCCCTTCGCGACGCTCGATCCCGCCGGGTCCCGCGATCTCGATCAGGCGTTCCATCTGGAGCGCGACGGCTCGGGCTACACGGTCCGATACGCGATCGCCGATGTCCCGTCGTTCGTCGCCCCCGGCGGGGCTGTGGACGCGGAAGCCCGACGTCGCGGGCAGACGCTGTACGCCGCGGACGGCACGATCCCGCTGCATCCGCGCGTGCTGAGCGAGGACCGGGCATCCCTGCTCCCCGATGTCGATCGCCCCGCCCTCGTGTGGACGTTCTCGTTGGACGAGGCGGGCGTCGTCGGCGCGTTCCGCCTGGAGCGCGCCCTCATCCGCTCGCGAGCACAGCTGGACTATGTGAGCGCCCAGGCGTCCCTGGACCGTGGAGACGACGGCCCCGCGTCGCTGCTCCCCGAGATCGGCGCCCTGCGCATCGAACAGGAGAGGCTGCGCGGTGGCGCCAGCCTCAACCTTCCCGATGAGGAGGTGGTGCGCGCCCCCGACGGCGCGTACGCGATCGAGAGACGTCGGCCGCTTCCCGTCGAGGACTGGAACGCGCAGCTGTCGCTCATGACCGGCATGGCCGCGGCATCCCTGATGCTCGATGCCAGGGTCGGGGTGCTGCGCACGATGCCCCAGCCCGACGAGAGGTCCTTCGACGAGTTCCGCCATCAGACGGCCGCACTGGGTCGCCCCTGGACGACGGGGCGCTACGGCGACTATCTGCGCGGGCTCGACCGTGCGGATCCGCTGACCCTGCCGATCCTCGAAGCCGCGGCCTCGCTGTTCCGCGGGGCGGGCTACGTCACCTTCGACGGCGCCGTTCCCGACGACGTTGCCCAGGCGGCGATCGGGGCCCCCTACGCCCACACGACCGCTCCGCTGCGACGCCTGGTCGACCGCTGGTCTCTCGTCATCTGCCTCGCGATCTCACGGGGCGCCGAGGCGCCGTCCTGGGCGCGCGACTCGCTCGCCGAGCTTCCCGCGCTCATGCAGGAGTCCGGACAGCGTGCGTCGAAGCTCGACGCCGCGACGATCAACTGCGTCGAGGCCGCCCTCCTGACGCCGCTCGTCGGCGCGACGATCGAGGCGACCGTGATCGCCGTACACGGAACCAAGGGCAGGGTGCAGATCGCCGAGCCGGCCGTCACGGCGACGGCGCCGCTCCCCGCGGACGCCACCCCCGGTTCCACGGTGCGCCTCACCGTCGTGCGCGCGGACATCGCCCGCGGAGAGGTCGAGTTCGCGTTGTGACGGACATGGAAGACCTTCTCGCTCTCGCTGAGCGCTTCATCACCCGGAACTATCCCGACGCGACGATCGCCGTCGTCGGAGGGAGCACCGCCCGCGGCGAGCGCACCGCGTCGAGCGACATCGATCTGCTCCTGCTCGGCGACGGGCTCTTCGACGACTCCGGTCAGACGAGCCGGGCGGCGACATACGAGTTCGAGGGAGAGACGGTCGAGGTCTTCGCGTACACCCTCGACGGCTTCGACGCCTGGGCCCATCGCGGCGTCGCGCAGCACCGCCCCGTCATCGTGCACATGCTCACGGAAGGGCGCCCTGTCCGCGACGACGGACGTCTCGACGGACTCCGTCGCGCATGGACCGCGATCCTGGATGAAGGTCCGACGCTGACGGCCCAGGAGTCCGCCCTCCGTCGCTACATGATCACGGACCTCGTCGATGACCTGCGCGACGCCGTCGATCCGTTGGAGCGCCAGGTGACGGCATCCGCCCTCTTCGAGCGGATCGCCGAGCTCATGCTCCTCTCGGAGGGCCGGTGGATCGCCACGGGGAAGTGGCTGCCTCGGCGACTCCGTGCCCTGAGCGAGGAAAGGACGGAGATGCTGAGCGCTCCACTGCTCTCAGGAGACCACAGGAGCTTCGCCGACCGTGTCGACACCGAGCTCGAGCGCGCGGGAGGGCGTGTGCGCGCGGGGTTCGTCCGCTGAGCTCACGCGAGACGAGGCCTGCCGACGTAGGCTCGGCGTCATGGCCATCTCCCCGTATGTGCGCGATCTCCGCAGCCGAGTCGGACACGACCTCCTTCTCCTGCCCGGCGTGACCGCGGTGATCCGCGACGGCTCGCGCTTCCTCCTCGCGCGACAGCACGGATCGCCGAGCTGGGGAACAGTGGGCGGGAGCATCGAGCCAGGAGAAGAACCGCAGGAGGCCGTGGCCAGGGAGGTGCGGGAGGAGCTGGGCATCGTTCCCGTCGTCGGCGGCATCGTCGGCGCGTACGGCGGAAGCGATTTCGTCTTCGAGTACGCGAACGGCGACCGCGTGAGCTACGTCAGCATCGCCTACGAGTGCCGGCTGCCTGCGGGCGCGAACATCTCCTTCGTCGACGACGAGCTCGTCGAGACCGGCTGGTTCACCCGAGACGAGGTCGCGACGCTGCCCCGAGACCCCTGGGTCGATCGGATCCTCGAGGATGCCGCGCACAGGCCGGAGACCGCCGACGCCTGAACATGTGACGCGGCCGAGCGCCTGCCCCGTCGGGCTACGGCGTCAGGATGCAGGAACGGCGGTCGTCGTCATCACGAGGAGCTGCGGATCGCTCAGGTCGAGCGTCACCGAGATCGAGGCGAACTCCGCCAGCGATGAGACGTGGGTGCCTCCGCAGAGGATCTCCGCCGTGCCTTCCGGGAGCTCGCACACCCAGGTGCGGCGGTCGACAATCGTCGGGCCGTCGGTCACGATGCGGCTCGGAGCGGATGCTGCCACCCACGCCGCCAGCTGCGCATTGATGCTCGCTTCACGATCGGCGAGGGTCGCCGAGAACGTCTCCGTGTCGAAGCCTGCCCTGCGCAGGCTCTTGCCGAGCCGGTACTCGTCGACGGCGCCATCCTCGTGGATCCGGCTCGACTGATTCGCTCGCCCCTCGAAGTCGGGCGTCCCGAGGGCGTCCGCCCCTGGGTCCTTGCGCCACAGGTCCGCGACCGCGAGGTCCAGCGCCAGCGAAGCGAGGTGGCATGCCGTGTGTCCGCGGCTCAGCCCCGCGCGTCGACCGGCATCCGCCGCCAGCGTGACCTCAGCCCCCTCGACCAGCCAGTCCGGAGCTGCCCCGTCGAGCCGATGCGCGACGAGCCAGGTCCATCCTTCCGCGCCGCGCTTGACCGGGATGTCGCCGCCCACCGCGAAAGCGCCGTCATCGGATGCCGCCGCCATGACGGCCTCGGCCACACTCGCGGTGTCTCCGCCGTGAGAGATCGCGCCGGCGTCTCCCGGCTGGTCCGGCCAGGTGTGGTCGACCGGGTGGAACGGCGTCGCGTCCACCACGACCACAGCGCCGTCGGCTCCGCCGCGCTCGACGCGGGTGACGATGCCGTCGCCCGTGAGCGCACCTGCGGCGAATGACACGACAGTGGACATGGTTCTCCTAGGGATTCAGCCGAGGGACGAGCGGACGCTCAGTGCCCGGGCGGGATGGTGAAGCTGGCGAGCCTGTCGCCGTCGACCACGAAGATGCCGTCCGACTCGCCGTTGAAGACGCGACTCGCCCAGCCGAAGCGGATGCGCGTGGTGTCGCCCTCGGTCTCGGACGAGAGCACGGTCATGCGCGCCCCTGCGCCGATGGCGTCGCTGTCGGCCCACCCGCGGACGCCGTCGGGACCCGCCTTGACGGTGCCCCAGTCGCTCACGAAGCCTGCGGGGGTGAAGGCCGCGACGAAGGCGTCGGTGTCGGCCGCGTTGATCGCGTCGATCATCGCCTGGACGGGTGCGGGCAGCTGCGACATCTTCGTCTCCTTGCGGTTCTCGGTCAGACCGTGACGACCTGAGCGGCGCCGAGCGGCGCGTCGGGCCCCATCTCCGCGGCGATGCGGTTCGCCTCTTCGATGAGCGTGGCGACGATCTCGGCCTCCGGCACGGTCTTGATGACCTCTCCCTTGACGAAGATCTGGCCCTTGCCGTTGCCCGAGGCGACGCCGAGGTCTGCTTCACGGGCTTCACCCGGACCGTTGACGACGCAGCCCATGACGGCGACCCGCAGCGGGACCGTCATGTCCTTGAGGCCCTCGGTGACGTTCTCGGCGAGCGTGTAGACGTCGACCTGCGCACGTCCGCACGACGGGCAGGAGACGATCTCGAGCTTGCGCTCGCGGAGGTTCAGCGACTGCAGGATCTGGTGGCCGACCTTCACCTCTTCGGCGGGCGGGGCCGACAGGGAGACGCGGATGGTGTCGCCGATGCCCTCGCCGAGCAGGATGCCGAACGCGGTGGCGCTCTTGATCGTGCCCTGGAACGCGGGACCGGCCTCGGTCACGCCGAGGTGCAGGGGCCAGTCGCCCCGCTCGGCGAGCTGACGGTACGCCTTGACCATCACCACGGGGTCGTTGTGCTTGACGGAGATCTTGAAGTCGTGGAAGTCGTGCTCCTCGAAGAGCGACGCCTCCCAGACGGCGCTCTCCACGAGAGCCTCTGCGGTGGCCTTGCCGTACTTCGCGAGGATCCGCTTGTCGAGCGAGCCCGCGTTCACCCCGATGCGGAGAGACACGCCGGCGGCCTTGGCCGCCTCCGCGATCTTGCCGACGTTGCCGTCGAACTCGCGGATGTTGCCCGGGTTCACCCGGACGGCGCCGCACCCCGCGTCGATCGCGGTGTAGATGTAGCGCGGCTGGAAGTGGATGTCGGCGATCACCGGGATCTGGCTCTTCATCGCGATGATCTTGAGCGCGTCGGCGTCGTCCTGGTGCGGCACGGCCACGCGGACGATCTCGCACCCGGATGCCGTGAGCTCGGCGATCTGCTGGAGAGTGCCGTTGATGTCGGTGGTCTTCGTGGTCGTCATGGACTGCACGGTCACCGGAGCGTCACCACCCACGAGCACCTTGCCCACCTTGATCTGGCGGGACTTGCGGCGGGGGGCGAGGACTTCGGGGAGCTTCGGCATCCCCAGGTTCACTGCTGGCACCCCTCAAGCCTACGCCGCCCGCACGCACCGGGGCTGGATGACAGCCCCACGTCATCGGCCCGCCCTGGTCCGATCACCTGTGATAGTTTTCACCACATGCTCGCGAACCTCACCTGGTGGCCCGCCTCCTAGGCGGTGTGTTCGCGTTCCCACGAATCCAGACCGCCTTCAGGGGCGGTCTTTTCGTTTGAGCCGCGCCCGATACCTCGCACAGGAGACATCGATGACCCTCTCACGCCTCGCCGAGCTCAGCGCAGACCCGGCGGCATCCTTCGTGCTGATCGCGCGCGACGGAGCGGACACGGTCGAGCTGCTCACCGGCGACGTCGTCGACGTCGACCTGCTCGCCGACATCCCGCTGACCGTCGACCGCGCCGCACGGGAGGTCTTCGCGATGGTGCCCTACCGCCAGGTGCGGGAACGCGGCTTCGTCGCTCAGGATGACGGCGCTCCGCTGCGGTGCATCGTCGTCGACGAGCACCTACACCTGCCGACCCCCGAGGTGCTCTCCGCACTGCCGTCGGCCTCCGTCCCGCTCCGCGACGACGGCTTCGACATCGCCGACGAGGAGTACGCCGCGATCGTCGAGCGCGTGATCGCCGACGAGATCGGCCGCGGAGAAGGCGCGAACTTCGTGATCCGCCGCGACTTCACCGCGAACATCGACGTCGACGACCGCACCGCCGCCCTCACCTGGTTCCGCGCCCTGCTCACGCACGAGCGCGGCGCCTACTGGACCTTCGCCGTCTTCACACCGGGCCACATCGCCGTCGGAGCGAGCCCCGAGGCGCACGTGGTCGCCCGCGACGGCATCGTCACGATGAACCCGATCTCCGGCACCTTCCGCCACCCCGCGGGCGGAGCCACGAAGGAGACCCTGGTGGACTTCCTCTCCTCCACGAAGGAGACGGAGGAGCTCTTCATGGTCGTCGACGAGGAGCTGAAGATGATGAGCGCCGTCTGCTCCGACGGCGGCCGCATCACCGGGCCGCACCTCAAGGAGATGTCGCGCCTCACGCACACGGAGTACATGCTCCGCGGCCGCAGCCGCCTCGACCCGCGCGAGATCCTCCGCGAGACGATGTTCGCCCCCACGGTGACCGGCTCCCCCATGCAGAACGCCTGCGCGGTCATCCGCCGTCACGAGCGCAAGCCCCGCGGCTACTACTCCGGGGTCGCCGCCCTGTTCACGCCGAACGCCGAGGGCGGTCACGACCTCGACGCGCCCATCCTCATCCGCACGGTGTACCTCGAGGACGGTGCGCTCAGCGTTCCGGTCGGCGCCACCCTCGTGCGCCACTCCGACCCGTACGGCGAGGTGAGCGAGACTCACGGCAAGGCCGCCGGTGTACTGGGGGCGATCGGCGCCATCGATCGCGACCGGGTCGCCGAGGCGCGCAGCGATGCCGACGCCCCGACCGAGCCGCGCCCTCTCGCCGAGGACCCGACCGTCGCCGAGCTGCTCTCCTCCCGCAATGCGCGACTGGCGGAGTTCTGGCTGAACCCGCAGGGCGAGGAGTTCACCGGTCCGTTCACGGGACGCACGGCCCTCGTGGTGGATGCCGAGGACCGCTTCACCACGATGCTCGCCCATCAGCTGCGCCACCTCGGCCTCGACGTCACGATCGCCCCGTGGAACGAGGTGCAGGATGCCGCAGTCGACGCGGCGGACCTCGTGGTGGCGGGCCCTGGACCCGGGGACCCGAGGGACCTGTCCAGCTCCCGCATCTCGCGGATGCGGGAGGTCGTGGCGCGCCGTCTCGACGCCGGGGCTCCGCTGCTCGCCGTGTGCCTGAGCCACCAGATCCTCGCCGATCGGCTCGGCATCGCTCTCACTCCCCTCGCGACACCGCACCAGGGGCTGCAGAAGTCGGTGCCCGTGTTCGGCGAGAACGCCTCGATCGGCTTCTACAACACCTTCACCGCGCGAGTGGATCCCGGCACGACGAGTGTGGATGGGGCCGAGGTGTCGGCGGATGCCGCGTCCGGCGACGTCTACTCGCTGCGCGGAGAGCACTTCTCCTCCGTGCAGGGGCACCTCGAATCGATCCTGTCGCGAGACGGCATCCGCACGCTCGATCGGCTCGTCACGCACGCCCTGGCCTGACGAGTCCCGCGACCGAGCAGCGGCACCGGGGATCGTCGACGGCTCAGCCTCCGAGCAGGTTCACCGGGTTGAACAGGTCGGCCACCAGGAGAAGCGCGCCCATCGCGATGAGCAGTGTCGCCACGACCACGGTGAGCGGCACGAGCTTCGTCGCGTCGACCGGCGCGGGCGGGGGCCGGCGGAAGAGCTTCGCCCAGGCCCGCTTGATACCGTCCCACAGCGCGACGACGATGTGACCGCCGTCGAGCGGAAGCAGCGGGATCAGGTTGAACACGAACAGCGCGACGTTCAACGATCCGAGCAGCCCGAGCAGCACCGAGAACCGGTTCAGGATCGGCGCATCCGTCGCCGCGACCTCTCCGGCCAGACGCCCGACGCCGACGACGCTCAACGGGCCGTTCGGGTCGCGCTCGCCCCCGGTGACCAGCGAGGCGCCGATGTCCCACAGCTTCACCGGCAGCGTCACGATCAGCGACGCCACGCGTACGACGCTGTCGGCCGCCATCTCCGGCCCCGCCGTCAGCGGCTGCTGCACGAAGCCCATCTGGGCTCCCATGCCGACATAGCCGACGGTCTTGACGACCTGCTCGCCCTTCGCATCGAGCACGGGCCGACCGCTCGCGTCGGTGAGCTTGCGCTCGGCGGCGACCGGCGTGATCTCCAGCGTCTTCTCGGCGCCGTCCCGCAGCACCACCAGATCCAGCGTCTTTCCGGGAGACGCCTGCACGATCGATGTCGCCTCCGCGAAGTCGGAGACGGGCTGTCCGTCGAGCGACACCAGCACATCCCCCGGCTTGATGCCCGCCTCCGCAGCGGGCGCCTCCGGGTCATCCGCCCCGCACTCAGTCGCCGTGGAACCGGCGGGGAGCACGCACTGGCTCACCGAGGCGATCGTGGTCGTGCCCTGCTGCACGCCGATCCCCGAGACGAGGACGGTGAAGATGACGACGGCGAGGATCAGATTCATCAGCGGGCCGCCGAGCATCACGATGACGCGCTTCCATACCGGGAGCCGGAAGAAGACGCGCTCCTCCGCCCCCTCCGCGATCGTCTCGTCGTTCGCCGACCTGGCGTCCTGGATGAGAGTGCGGAAGACGCCCTTGGCCGGACCCGAGCCCTTCGAGTCGGGGTACATGCCCGACATCGAGATGAAGCCGCCCAGCGGCAGCAGCTTGAATCCGTACTCGGTCTCGCCGATCCGCTTCGACCAGATCCGCGGACCGAAACCGATCATGTACTGGCCGACGCGCACGCCGAAGAGCTTCGCGGGGAGGAGGTGGCCGATCTCGTGCAGTCCGATCGAGAGGCCGAGGCCGATCAGCATGAACAGGATGCCGCCCACATAGAGCAGTGTTTCCACGTGCCTACGCTACTGGTCGCAGCCTAGGAATCAGCCCGGCGCCGCCCCGAGGATAGGCTGAGGATGTGACCTCCCGCCAGCTGCGACTTCTGCGCGCGGCATCGGCGTCCTCGATCGCCACGCTCCTGGCGGCGGTCTCGCACACTCTCGCCGGCGGTTCCGCCCCGCATCCGCTGCTGGTGCTCGCCGTCTCCGCGTTCCTGGTGCCGCCGGCGGCGCTGATGATCGGCGCGGCGCCGTCGAGGCTGCGTGTCGCCGTCACCGTGCTCGTGAGCCAGGCCGCGTTCCATCTGCTCTTCCAGGTCCTCGGCGCTCCTGTCGGCGGTGGCGTCATCGGCGCCGCCGGACACACGCACCATCTCCTGCCGCTCGGACCCGTCGCCGTCGCCGCGCTCCCCGACGCCACGATGCTCCTCGGCCATGCCGCAGCGGCCGTCGTCACGGTGCTCCTGCTCTGGCGCGGCGAGTCGACGGTCCGCGCGATCGCCGGCTGGGTCCGCGCCGTGCTCCGCCGCGCCGCCGCTGCCGCCCCGGTGCTCCACGAGCGCCCCGCTCCGCTCCGCCCCGAGGTCCGCCCGCTGGCCGACGCCGTGCCCATCGCCGCGGTCTGCCGGCGCGGGCCGCCTGTCTCCGCCTGATCTCCGATCCGCCTCGACGAGGCGACCACCCCGCGGGATGCCCGCGCTCACCGGCGCGCCCGCAGATCATGCAGTCCACAGACAGGAGTTCCCTCATGCGTTCCACCACCACCATCACCGCCGGCATCATCGGCGGCGCCATCCTCGCCGTCGTCCTCCCGCTCGCCGCGAGCGCTCACGTCAGCGTCTCCCCCGACGAACTCGTCGCGGGAGACCACGGCGTCCTCACCTTCTCCTTCTCCCACGGATGCGAGACGTCTCCGACGACCGCGCTGAAGGTCACCATCCCGAAGGGCCTCGCCTCCGTGTCGCCGACCGCGGACGGCGACTGGACGATCGACGTCGAACGCGGAGGCGACGGACTCGTCAGCGCCGTGACCTACACCGCGCTGACGCCCGTGCCGATCGACCTCCGGGGCGCGGTGAGCATGGGCGTCGGCCTCGACGAGGACACGCCCGACACTCTCGCGTTCCCCGTCGTGCAGACGTGCGTCGAGGGCAGCACGGAGTGGACCCAGCTCGCGAAGGACGGGGAGGACCCGCACAGTCTCGACACCCCGGCGCCGGTCGTGACCGTCGCCCCCGCCTCGGCCGAGGGCGGACACGACATGCCAGACGGGCACGCGGAGACGTCCGCGACGTCGGATGCCGGGGCGACGGCATCCGATCCCCTCGCGGTGGCTCTGGGAGCAGGAGGTCTGTTCGCCGGCCTCGCGGCCCTCGTCGTCGCGGTGCTCGCGTACCGCCGCAGGGCCTGAGCCCAGTACCCCGCCTTCGTCGCGCCGTCCGCCCGCATCGGGAGGCCTGTGCGACGAAGGCGGGGGCCGTGCCGCATCCGGCAACGGGATCGAGCCATGAGATCATGGTGGGGACATGTCGATTGAACAACAACCGAGCCTGCCTCCCGTGCTCCGCCCCGCGAACCCGCCCCGGCGCGAGCTGTCCGAACTCGCCACCCGATTCGCCCGCGAGGTCCGCGGCGATCTCACCGGAGTCGCCCTGACGGGGATCACCCTCGCCACGGCCGACCTCCGCGCCGGCGAGGCGTTCGTCGCGATCCAGGGTGTGAACCGCCATGGCGCCGAGTTCGCCGCCACCGCCGCCGAGAAGGGCGCCGTCGCGATCATCACGGATGCCGCGGGCGCCGTGATCGCCGAGCCCGTCGGACTCCCGACCGTCATCGTCGATGACCCGCGAGCGGTCCTCGGCGCTCTCAGCGCCTGGGTCTACGGCACCGGCGCGGACGACGAGCTGCCGCTGCTCTTCGCGACGACGGGCACGAACGGGAAGACCAGCGTCTCGCACCTGCTCGAGGGCATCCTCGATCAGCTCGGCGTCGTCACCGGGCTCTCCTCCACCGCCGAGCGTCACATCGCCGGCGAGGTCATCGTCTCCCGTCTGACCACCCCCGAGGCATCGGAGATGCACGCGCTGCTCGCCCTCATGCGCGAGCGGGCCGTCGAGGCCGTGGCCGTCGAGGTCAGCGCGCAGGCCCTCTCCCGTCATCGTGTCGACGGCATCCTCTTCGACGTGGCCGGCTTCACCAATCTCAGCCACGACCACCTCGACGACTACGCCGACATGGAGGAGTACTTCGAGGCGAAACTGCCTCTGTTCCGTCCTGACCGGGCGCGCCGCGGGGTCGTCTGCCTGGATTCCCCCTCGGGTGCGACCGTCGTCGCACGCGCGGAGATCCCCGTGGTCACCGTCGGCACCCCCTCCATCGCCGCTGATCCCGAGGCCGCTGCGCGCGCCGACTGGGTCGTGTCGATCGACGACGAGCGCGCCGCGGGCACCACGTTCACGATGACCGGCCCGGCCGGCGTCCTCACCACGACCGTGCCCGTCATCGGACCGCACATGGCGGCGAACGCCGCTCTCGCCATCGTGATGCTGCTCGAGGGCGGCTACGACTGGGCCCGCATCGTCACGGCTCTGGAGCGCGACGGCGGCATCGAGGCCTATCTCCCCGGGCGCACGCAGCTCGTCTCGGGCGAGGCGGGCCCCGCCGTCTTCGTCGATTTCGGCCATTCGCCCGACGCGTTCGAGAAGACCCTCGCTGCCGTGCGCCGGGTCACGCCGGGCCGCGTCCTCATGCTGTTCGGCGCCGACGGAGACCGCGACGCGAGCAAGCGCTTCGACATGGCGCGCACCGCCGTCGAGGGCAGCGACATCCTCGTCATCACCGATCACCATCCGCGCTTCGAAGACCCGGACTCGATCAGGGCCACACTCGTGGAGGGCGCGCGCACCGCACGTCCGGATGCCGAGATCCACGAGTATTCACCGCCCGAGAAGGCGATCGTCGCCGCCGTCGGCCTGGTCGGCGAAGGAGACGCGATCCTGTGGGCCGGTCCGGGTCACCAGGACTACCGCGACATCCGCGGGATGCGCACTCCGTACTCGGCCCGCGAGCTCGCCCGTCGCGCTCTCAAGGCTGCGGGCTGGCCTGTGCCCGACTCGCACTGGCCCGTGCCGTACCCCGACGAGGACTGAGGTCTCGCCGAGGCTCCGCGATCTGATGCCGGATCGACGGGGCTAGGCGGGCGCGCCTGCGGCGATGAACCGGTCTGCGGTGCGGCGCGCCCAGAGCTCCGCCTCGGCCAGGGACTCCACCGTGAGAGTCTCCGGCGGCTCGTGCGCATCGACCACCCTGGCGATGGTGTCCACGATGCCGAGGAACGACAGCCGTCCTTCGTGGAACGCGTCGACCGCCTGCTCGTTCGCCGCGTTGTAGACCGCCGGGAACGTGCGACCGGCGCGCCCCACCGCCTTCGCGAGAGCGACCGCGGGGAACGCCACGTCGTCGAGCGGCTCGAACGTCCAGGAGGATGCCTTCGTCCAGTCCAGCGGTCGCCCGACACCGCCGACGCGGTTCGGCCAGTCGAGGCCGAGGGAGATGGGCAGGCGCATGTCCGGCGGCGAGGCCTGGGCGATCGTCGAGCCGTCGATGAACTCGACCATGGAGTGCACGATCGACTGCGGGTGGACGACGACGTCGATGTCGTCGTATGCGACGTCGAAGAGCAGATGGGCTTCGATGACCTCGAGTCCCTTGTTGACCAGGGTCGCGGAGTTCGTGGTGACCATGCGCCCCATGTCCCAGGTGGGGTGAGCGAGAGCCTCCTGCGGGGAGACGGTCTCCATCTCGCCACGACTGCGGCCTCGGAACGGACCGCCGGATGCCGTGACCACGAGTCGACGCACCTCATCGTGCGTTCCGCTGCGCAGCGCTTGCGCCAGGGCGGAGTGCTCGGAGTCCACCGGCACGATCTGACCGGGCGCGGCGGCGGCGAGCACCAGCTCTCCTCCGACGATCAGCGACTCCTTGTTCGCCAGCGCGAGCGTGCGTCCGGCCTTCAGCGCGGCGAGCGTCGACCCGAGGCCGATCGACCCGGTGATCGCGTTGAGCACGACGTCGGCATCGACGTCGCGCACCAGCTGTTCTGCCTCGACGGCGCCGAGAGCGGTCGCATCGACCTGGAAGCACTCCGCCTGTTCGGCGAGCATCGTGGCGTTCGAGCCTGCCGCCAGGCCCACGAGTTCGAACCGTCGTGGGTTCGCCCGGATGACGTCGAGCGCCTGAGTGCCGATGGAACCGGTGGAGCCGAGGACGATGATGCGACGCATGCCGCCAGCCTATGTCACGCCCTCGGCTCGTCCCGTGTTACTGCGCGACCTCGATCGGGGTGGTCGCGAGGATGTCGACGACGAAGACGAGCGTCTCGTTCTGCAGCTCGTTGCCCTCCGACGCGCCGTAGCCGTCCTTCGGGGGCATCACGACGACGACCTGCGAGCCCACCTTCTGGCCTTCGAGAGCCGTCTTGAATCCGGTGACGACGCTCGTGGTCTGGAACTGCGCCGGCATGGCGCCACGGCTCCAGCTCGAGTCGAACTCCTTGCCATCCGACCACTTCACACCGCGGTACTGCACGGTGACCAGGTCGCCAGAGGCGACGACCGCACCGTCGCCCTGCTTGAGGACGGCAACCTCGGTCTCGGTCGGTGCATCGCTCTTCGGAACGGTGATCGTCGGCGCGCCGTCGTCATCGAGCTTGACCTCGGGCATGCCCTCGGTCGGGTCGACGGCGGTGCCGGACGCGGTCGTCGGCAGCTCGTCGATGGTCTCGACGTAGAGCACGCTCGGGTGCATCCCCTCCCCCGACGCCGGCAGCGTCAGCACGACGCTCGAGCCGATCGGCAGGCACTCCGCGGCCACCGTGAACACCGTGGACTGCGTGGGGTCGACGATCTGCTGCGACTGCTGGGTCGCCAGCAGAGCGGAGAGGACACCGTCCGGACCGCGCTCCGAGGTGCTGAGCACCTCGTTGGTCGTCGCATCGACGAGCTGGTAGCGGAGGGAGACGAGGTCGCCGGGCTTGACGTCGTCGCCATCGCCCTTGACCACGACGGAGCGCTCGGCTTCCTTGATCTCCGTGCCCTCGGGGACGGTGACCTTCGCGGCGGCGCCGGTGCCGTCGACGGTGACGGCGTCGGAACCGGCGCCGGACTTCAGGTCGGCGAGACAGGAGCTCGACGCCGTGGGGCTCGGAGTGCTCGACGACTCGGGCTTCGAGCTGCCGGAGCATCCGGCCAGGAGCAGGGTCGCCGCGGCGACGGTGGACAGGACGATGAGCGGACGCTTGCGCACAGTGAAGACCTCAGGATCTCTGGTGGGACATCCCATACTCTCGTACGCGGCTTGGTCCGCGCTGGGAGGCGCGGGGGCTGCGCATTGCATTCCGGTAACGGCATGGGATCGGGAGTAGCCTTCTCTGATGACCTCTGAGCAGTCCGTGGAGCCCGATTCCTCTCCCGCGGAGACCGCGAAGCCGCGTCACGCAGGGTTCACCTATGCGCTCGGCCGCAGCCTGATCAGCCCGCTCGCCCGTCTCATCTACCGCCCTCGCATCGAGGGAAGGGAGAACGTCCCCCTCGACGGCGCCGTGATCTTCGCGAGCAACCATCTGTCGTTCATCGACTCGATCGCCATCCCGGTCGCCGCGCCCCGCCCCGTGCACTTCCTCGCCAAGTCGAGCTACTTCGAAGGCACCGGCGCCAAGGGCTGGTTGAGCAAGACCTTCTTCGAGTCCATCGGGGCGATCCCCGTTCGCCGCGGAGCGGGCCAGGCCGCTCTGGACGCGCTGGACCTGCAGCGTCAGCTCCTCGAAGAAGGGCTTGCCGTCGCGCTGTACCCCGAGGGCACCCGCTCCACCGACGGCCGCCTCTACAAGGGGCGCACCGGAGTCGCCTTCCTCGCGTTGCAGACGGGCGCCCCCGTCGTCCCGGTCGGACTGATCGGCACCGACAAGGTCATGCCGGTCGGCGCGAAGATGCCCACCCTCTCGGAGCGCATCACGGTGAAGTTCGGAAAGCCGCTGGATCTCTCCCCGCACGGCCCGGCGACGAGCGGCAAGGCTCGGCGTCTCGCCACCGACGAGATCATGGCCGCCATCCACGCGCTCTCCGGGCAGGAGCTCGCCGGAGCCTACAACGAGGCGCCCGCGCAGGGCGCGATCGAGAAGATCAAGCAGGCGCTTCCCCACGAGCGCCGCTGACCCGTCGCGCTGCGCTCAGGCCTCCTCGGCTGTGACCGTGGCCTCGTGACGCACAGGGAAGTTCATCGAGTTCGCGATGAAGCACCATTCGTTCGCCTGCGCGTGGGCGCGCTCGGCAGCCTCCACCATCGAGGCCTCCGCCACGACGACCTCCGGCCGCAGCACGACCTCGACGAAAGCGCCCCCGCCGCGGCCGTCCTCCGTCATCAGACCGGACGCCGTGTCGCGGTACGAGACCACGACGACTCCGGCGGTCACGCAGGCGTGCAGATACGACAGCAGATGGCACTCCGAGAGCGACGCGAGAAGGAGGTCCTCGGGGTTCCATCTCGAGACGTCCCCGCGGAACGGCTTGTCGCTCGACGCGAGGATCTCGGGCTTTCCCTGGACCTCGAGAGTGACGTCGCGTCGATAGTCGCGGTATCCGCTGGTGCCCGTGCCGGTGTTGCCCGTCCACGTCGAGGTGAGTGCGTACCTGTGCTCGCCGAGTGCCATGGATACAGTCTGCCAGCGTCGCCCCGCCACGTGCCCCGACGTACGCCCCGACGGCGGGTGACCGCGAGCGCGCCCCCACCGGCGGTAGTCTTGGGTGGTGCTGGAGACTCTCACCGTTCAGGATGCCGTTGAACTCGCCGTCGTGGAAAGAAGCGGCTTCGTGGAGTCCCGCCACGCGGGCGCTGCCGTCGTCCTGTCCCCCGACGGCGAGGTCGTCGCGAGGCACGGCAACATCGACGCGCTGATCCTCCCGCGGTCCAGCCTCAAGCCTCTGCAGGCAATCGCCTGCATCACCGCGGGAGCTCCCCTCGAGGGCGAGCAGCTCGCTCTGTCCACGGCCAGCCACGTGGGCACCGATCGCCATGCGGAGGTCGTCCGCGAAGTGCTCACCCAGGGCGGGCTCACCGAAGATGACCTCGGCTGCCCCGAAGCCTGGCCGAGCGACACGTCGACGCGTGACGAACTCGTGCGCGAGCACGGCGTCCCGACCCGCATCCGCATGAACTGCTCCGGCAAGCACGCCGCGATGCTCCGCGCCTGCGTGGCGACGGGTTGGCCGACCGATGGCTACCTCGACCCCGCGCACCCGCTGCAGGTACACATCCGCGAGGTCGTCGAGCGCCTGACCGGCGAGAAGGTCGCCCACACGTCGGTCGACGGATGCGGAGCTCCCGTGCACGCGATCACTCTCACCGGGCTCGCCCGCGCGATCCACCGGATCGGAAGCGCGTCCGAGCGCTCTCCCTTCGCACTGCACCGGGTCGCGGGTTCGCTCGTCCGTGCGGTGAAGGAGAGCCCGTGGACCATCGAGGGCCCCGGACGGCCGGACACCCTCGCGATCGAGAAGCTCGGCGTCTTCGCCAAGGGCGGCGCCGAGGGCATCATGGTCATGGTCGCTCCGAACGGGACCACGGTCGCCCTCAAGATGCTCGACGGATCCGCACGCGCCTCCACTCTCGTCGCCGCGACTCTCCTCGTTCGTGCTGGCGCCCTGCCGGAAGCCGACGTCGCCGCTCTTGCGGAGGCCCTTCCGCTCGCCGTTCTCGGCGGCGGGAAGGACGTCGGCGCCATCCGGCTCGGAAGCGGCATCTGAGCGGCCCACCTGTCACCGCCCGTCCAGCACGGGTACGACCACCCTGCGCGGCCCTTCGGCCTCACGCAGCGACCACGCCCGCCCGGCATGGGTGCGGGCGAACGGCGGTGTCTCCCTGACCCCTGCGAGCTGACGGAGGTCGGCGGGGTTCTCGGCCCTGATCAGAACCTCGCCGCGTGTGCGCACCGTCTGCCACAGCGACCAGTTGCGTTGCCAGGTGTCGGTGTCGGCCACGAGAATGGCGGGCCGCGACGACGCGGACGGCGGCGTGGGAGCGAGGAGCACCTCGCAGTCGGGATAGGCCTCGCCGAGAACCCGCGCCACGGAGTGCGGCCCCGACGTGACGATCGCGGTGACGTCGGCGGTGGGAGTCCAGCCAGTAGACGCGATGGGCGCAGTCCACTCGGACGACGCCTCCTCCGGTACCCAGGCGAACTGCGTCTCACGATCCCCCATCCACGCCCGCCCCGGGCCGCGATCGCGATCGAACGTCGCCGACTCTCCGCCCGCGGCGAGGTGCTCGACCCTGCTGGGCATCCGCAGGAGGGCCCGTCTCGGCAGGGCGTCCAGGAGGCGCCCGACCGGTCCCGATGCTCTGGACGCGGTGAGGACGAACGTCGTGCCCGAGCCTCCTCGAAGGATCCTGTCCCACAGCTGCACGAACAGCTGAGAGTGCTCGGGCGGCAGCTCGGACGCTCTGACGTCGAGATCGTCGCACAGCACGAGATCCGGTCCGCCGGTTCGCGCCAGCTCGGTCACCGCATCCCACGCGCCCTCCGGATCATCGGGGATCCATAGCGCATCGGGACGCTGTTGTCGGAGCAGGCGCAGCAGTGAGGAGCGTCCCGAACCCGCGGCGCCGAGCACGGCGAGTCCGCGCTCCGAGCCGAGCCGCAGCGTGTCCACCGGTTGGCGTTGATGCTCGGGATCGTCCGATCGTCCCAGCAGGACTGCGCCGCTCTCCTCCTCACCACGGAGAGTCTCGAGAGGGATCGTGGAGGTGAGCACCGGCAGCCACGGGCTGGGAGCACGCTCGGCCTGCGACCACCGCATAGCGACCGCGCGGAGGTCCGCGACACCGGTCAGCGCCGCTCTCATCACCGCCGGTTCCGAGTCCTGCGGCCGGCGCACCAGCGCCAAGCCTCTCGATAGCGCACCTCCTGGCAGTTCGGCCGCGGCATCCGTGCCGATCACGATGCGGCTGTCGGCCGGATCCCCGACACGCAGGCTCAGCCGGAGAGGGCAGTTCGCAGCCAGCGCGTCCCTGATCACGCCCGACGCTCGCTGCGTGCCGATGATCAGGTGCATCCCCAGCGCTCTGCCTCTGGCGGCGATGTCGGTGAACACCGCTCCCAGGTCAGCGTGCTCCTGCAGCATCGCGGCGAACTCATCGATCACGATCACCAGGCGCGGCATCCCCACGGCGCCGATGTCGCGGGCTCCCGCCGCGGCGAGGACACCCTCTCGACGCCGGAGCTCTGCGGTCAGGCTGGACACTCCGCGCCGTGCGCCCGCCTCATCCAGGTCCGTGATCACGGCCGCCACCTGCGGGAGCGCGCGGAGGGGCTCGAAAGCGGTGCCGCCCTTGAAGTCCGCCAGGACGAAGACGACGCGGTCCGGCCCGTGCACCGCCGCCATCGCCGTCACCCACGAGACCAGCAGTTCGCTCTTGCCCGTGCCGGTCGTCCCGGTCACGATCGCGTGCGGTCCGTCCTCGACGATGTCGAGGACGACAGCCCCCTGCTCTCCGACGCCGACGGCCGCGGACAGACCTCGCCCCTCGACAGACGACGTCAGCTCCGACAGCATCACCTCATCGGGGAGAGCTCCCGTCTCGTCGCCTGCCGCCGCCACCGCGATCGCCGCTGCCTGCGCCGACGAGATCCCCTCGACGGCGATCTCCTCCATCACGCCCTGAGGCGTCCGCAGGCGGGCTCGACGCGGCTCGATGATGTCCAGCACCGTCGTGACGCCCCCAGAGACGTCACCGTCCCCTGAAGCGATCCAGAGCACGGCGTCCGCCCGCGGGCGCGCATCTCCCTCACGAGCGACCCCGAGCCTGAAGAGCTCTCTGCGCGATCTCCCCGAGGAGACGAATGCCCCGAGGCCCCATTCGACGAGTCGCTCACCCGCGAGCGCGATCCGACCGGCGCCGAACCGCAGATGCACCTGCACGACGAGGGCGCGCACGGCAGCAAGGACCACCGGCTCCGCCCCACGGAGACAGACTCCCCCGCCGAGAGGAACCACGATGGGCGCGTCGGAGAGCACGCCGCATCGTTCCTGGAAGTCTCTCGCCCTTGCGTCATCGGCGCCGGCGGCGCGGACGCCGCTGCGAACGGTTCCTCGTCCGATGACCAGTTCCGTTTCCGCGTCCACCGGATGGGTTCCGCGGAGAGGCGTCTGCACCAGACACGACGCGGCATCGGGATGACGATGATCGAGAAGACGCCGCTCCTCCTCGTGACGACGCGCGAGTTCTCCCTCTGCCCGCTGCCAGTCGCGCTCTCCATCCCGCTCTGCGTCGCGCCTGGTCTTTCGGCGCACCCGCGACCCATCGATCACCGACGCCGCGATCATCAGCGGACCGAGAGCCGCGAAGCAGAGCGCGTAGAGGGAGTCGGTCAGCAGCCACAGCACGATGCCCGACGCGACGGGGACGAGAGCCGCGAGAAAGGGGATCGGCGGTCTCCGGCCGTCGATGGGTGCGGCGGGAATCGAGATCGGGAGGGTGTCCATACCGACCAGTGGACCGCATACGCGAGAGGCCCGGAGCGTTCTCCACAGCCGAAGGCCGTGGAGCGGCGATCACTCCGCGGAAGTCGATTCCGTGGAGGACGAGTCGTCCACCTGGACGATGATGAGCGTCACGTTGTCCCTGCCGCCGTTCTCGAGCGCGGCCGCGAGCATCGCATCGACGGCGGGACCAGGGGTGCTGTGCTCGCGGAGGAAGTGCTGGATGCCGTAGTCGGTGAGCTCTTTAGTCAGCCCGTCCGAGCAGATGACGAAGCGGTCGCCGACCTGGATGTCGATCAGCACGTAGTCGGGCGCCGTCAGCTCGCTCGCTCCGACCGCGCGAGTGATGACGTTGCTGTAGGGGTGCCCCTCGGCCTCCTCGGGGCTGATCTTGCCCGCGGTGATGAGTTCCTGCACCACGGAGTGATCGGTCGTCACCTGAACGAGCCGATCGTCGCGCAGGAGATACACGCGCGAGTCTCCGATGTTCAGGGCGACCCAGCGCGCATCATCGCCGTCGACTTCGAGGAAGACACCGGTGAGCGTGGTCCCTGTGCCCTCGTCGGTCGTCTCCGGATGCGCGGCGATATCGCCCACGGCGAGCTCCAACGCGTTCTCGATCGCCTCGCGTCCGACCTCGCCCGCGGAGACGAGAGCCTCGAGACGGGTGACCGTGCTCTGGCTGGCGATCTCCCCGCCGGCGTGTCCGCCCATGCCATCGGCGACCACGAAGAGCGGATACTCGGCGTAGAACGAATCCTGATTCGTCTCGCGCCGGAGGCCGACATCGGTGACTCCGGCCCACGACAGCGCCAGCTGCCGATGCGCGACCGTGACGCTGTGCGTCTTCGTTGTCGTCTCAGCCACGTGCTGCCTCCGGATTGCCTGCGGCGAATCGGGGGGCCTCAGGATACACACACATCGTAGTGGACTTCGGCACCATCTCACCCACGCGCACGGGCACGGCGGTGACTATCGACGCGCTTCCCGACCAGGCACCGACAACGGCAGAGAGCCCCCGACCGAAGTCGAGGGCTCTCTGCATCAGATCATCACGCAGGGGGCTGCGTGGGGTCGCTCGGCGCCGCGGGAGGCGCGGACGGAGGTGCCGCGGGGGGCGCCGGGGGCGTCTGCGGAGCGGCCGGAGGCGTCTGCGGGGCCGGGGGCACAGGTGCGCCGGTCGCCGGAGCGGCCGGAGGCGCGTAGCCGGGCTGCGCCGGCGGGGCGGGCTGCGTGTAGCCGGGCTGTGCGGGAGGAGCGTACCCAGGCTGTGCGGGAGGCGCGTAGCCCTGCGGTGCGGGCGGCGCGTAGCCCTGCGGCGCGCCATAGCCGGGTGCCGGTGCGGCCGGACGCGGCTGCACGGGAACACCCTGCCAGACCGTCGAGTCGGCGAGGAAGCTGTTCGCCGCCCACGGGGCCGGGGCGATGTTCGGGTTCCAGCGCGACTTGTCGAAGGCGTTGATGCCGAGCCAGATGAGCGACAGGAAGATGTAGAGGACGACCCAGATCGCGTCCTTCTGAAGCTTCAGTCCCACGCGCCACGCCGCCAGGGCGAGCAGCACGACCAGCGCCAGGCTGGTGAGGAAGTTGAGGTACGGGATGAGCGTCAACGCCCAGGCGATGAGCACGGCCCACGGCGAGACATCACCGAGCTTCGCGAAGATGAGGGTGTTGTACACGGGCACCCAGGCACGCCACTTGCCTTCGACACCAGCCTTCTCGAAGATCTTCATGAAGAAGATCGCGGAGATCACATAGAACCCCGCGGCGAAGATGAGTCCGATGAAGGCGAAGATCAGGAGGCCTGCCGCAGCGGCGGCGCCTCCTCCGTCGTAGTAGCCGTCATAGAAGTATGAGGATGCGGCGGCCGTCGATGCGGCACCGATAAGTGAGTTCATGATCCCCTCCGGATCCGATGGGCAGTCGCCGAGATACGCTGCGACACAACCATAGCGAGGTCGTCAGCGACGAGCAACGGCCCACGCGGAGCGGACCTCGACGCCGACATGCGGCGTCATTCCTCGACGACGAGTTCCAGAACCCCTGGCTCCTCTGTGTCGCGCAACGTGATGCCCTGTCGGCCTGCCCAGTTCCGCAATGAGCCCAGAGACCCGATACGAGGACGCTGCTCCGCGAGCTTTCTCACCAGGAGCCCCTTGGACTTCTTGTTGAAGTGGTTGAGTGCGCGGCCCTCGTGCGTCACCACGCGCACATAGGCCGACGGGACGGATGCCGGGATCGGTCCGAGCGCGGCATAAACTTCGCTGCGCAGGTCGAGGACGAACGGCGGTTCCTCCTCGGCGATCGCGGCGCTCGTCGCCTGCGCCCAGTGCCGGCGAAGCGCGCTCAGACCAGGGAGAGACGTCCCCGCGGCGAGGCGGTAGACGGGAATCGGGTCCAGTGCACCCACCGGGCCGAAGGGCGCCGAATGGACCCAGACGTGCGTGCCGAGCCAGCGGCGCGACGCGGAGCTCAGCGAACCGGCGTCGAGAGCATCGAAGAGGACGCCCGTGTACCGGTCGACGGCCGGCATCGTCGCGGACGTGCGCAGCATCCGATTGTGGGCGATGTCGCCCGCCTGACGCTCGCTCAGCTTGAGCACCTTCTTCGCCGACGCCTCGTCGGCGGAGAGGTCGATGAGAGCGTCGATGACGGCGCTGCGGGGGCCGTGCAGTCCGGGGAGCGCCAGCTCGGCCAGGTCGAGCGGGGCGCCTGTCCCTCCCTCGCGCTTGGTCTCCGACGGCGGCAGCAGGATCTTCATGAGAACACCTCGGTGGATACAGACACGTCCGCCTCGGTGCCGCGAGCAGAACTCGCGGCGACCGAGGCGGACGCGGTGAAGATGATCAGGCGATGAGAGCCGCGTTGCCGGCGACGATCGTCAGGTTGTTGCCCTCCATGGAGAGGAATCCGTCCTGAGCGTTCGCCAGCACCTTGGTGCCGTCTTCCTGGGTGATGCGGACCTGGCCCTCGGCGAGGATGGCCAGCACCGGCTCGTGGCCGGTCATGAAGCCGATCTCACCCTCGACGGTCTTGGCGACCACGAGGCTCGCCTCTCCCGTCCAGACCTCCGCCTCAGCGGAGACGAGGCTGACATGCAGCGCCATGGTCAGGCATTCTCCTTCTGGATCTTGGCCCACTGCTCTTCGACGTCGGAGATGCCGCCGACGTTGAAGAACGCCTGCTCGGCGACGTGGTCGAAGTCACCGCGGGTGATCGCATCGAACGACTCGATGGTCTCCTTGAGCGGGACGGTCGAACCCTCGACACCCGTGAACTTCTTGGCCATGTAGGTGTTCTGCGAGAGGAACTGCTGGATGCGACGGGCGCGGGCCACGACGATCTTGTCTTCCTCGGAGAGCTCGTCGACACCGAGGATGGCGATGATCTCCTGCAGCTCCTTGTTCTTCTGGAGGATCTGCTTGACGGTGGTCGCGACGCGGTAGTGGTCCTCGCCCAAGTACCGGGGGTCCATGATGCGCGACGTCGAGGTCAGCGGATCGATGGCCGGGTACAGACCCTTCGACGCGATCTCACGCGAGAGCTCCGTGGTGGCGTCGAGGTGGGCGAAGGTGGTCGCCGGAGCCGGGTCGGTGTAGTCATCGGCCGGCACGTAGATCGCCTGCAGGGAGGTGATCGAGTGACCGCGCGTCGAGGTGATGCGCTCCTGGAGGAGGCCCATCTCGTCGGCGAGGTTCGGCTGGTAGCCCACGGCGGACGGCATGCGGCCGAGCAGCGTGGAGACCTCGGAACCGGCCTGCGTGAAGCGGAAGATGTTGTCGATGAAGAGCAGCACGTCCTGCTTCTGCACGTCGCGGAAGTACTCCGCCATCGTCAGCGCCGAGAGGGCGACGCGCAGACGCGTCCCCGGCGGCTCGTCCATCTGGCCGAAGACGAGGGCGGTCTTGTCGAAGACGCCCGCCTCCTCCATCTCGTGGATGAGGTCGTTGCCCTCACGGGTGCGCTCACCGACACCGGCGAACACCGACACACCACCGTGGTCCTGCGCGACGCGCTGGATCATCTCCTGGATGAGGACGGTCTTGCCGACACCGGCTCCACCGAACAGACCGATCTTTCCACCCTGCACGTAGGGGGTCAGGAGGTCGATCGACTTGATGCCGGTCTCGAACATGGTGGTCTTCGACTCGAGCTGGTCGAAGTTCGGCGCCTTGCGGTGGATCGGCCAGCGCTCGGTGACCTCGATGGTCTCACCGGGCTCGCCGTTGAGGACCTCGCCGATCACGTTGAAGACCTTGCCCTTGGTCACGTCGCCGACGGGGACCGAGATGGCCTCTCCGGTGTCGCGAACCTCCTGGCCGCGGACGATGCCGTCCGTGGGCTTGAGGGCGATGGCGCGGACGAGGTCGTCGCCGAGGTGCTGAGCGACCTCGAGCGTGATCTCGGTGGACTCCTCGCCGATGACGATCGTGGTCTTCAGCGCGTTGTAGATGTCGGGGATCGAGTCGTGCGGGAACTCGATGTCGACAACCGGACCGTTGACGCGTGCGACGCGCCCGACGACCGCGGTCGCCGGCTTGTCAGCCGTGGCGGTGGGGGTCATTTTCGTCTCTCTCCTGATGGTCTATTTGCTCGACGAGAGCGCGTCGGCGCCGCCGACGATCTCTGCGATCTGCTGCGTGATCTCCGCCTGGCGCGCGTTGTTGCGCAGACGGGTGTAGTCGGTGATGAGCTTGTCGGCGTTGTCGCTGGCGGACTTCATCGCCTTCTGCGTCGCGGCCTGCTTCGCGGCGGACGACTGCAGAAGCGCGTTGAAGACGCGGCTCTGGATGTACACCGGCAGGATCGCGTCCAGCACGGTCTCGGCATCCGGCTCGAACTCGTAGAGCGGGTACACGGTGTTCCCGGCCTCCGACTCGTCGGCCTCCGCGATCTCCAGCGGAAGCAGGCGCACGGATTCCGGCTCCTGCGTCATCATGCTGACGAAGCGGTTGAAGACGAGGTGGATCTCATCCACGCCGCCGGCGTCTCCCCCGCGGGTGAAAGCCTCGAGCAGCGTGGCCGAGATCTCCTCCGCGGTGTGGAACGTCGGGGTGTCGGTGTCGCCGGTCCACTCCGCCGCCGCGGTGAGGCGGCGGAACTGGAAGTAGCCCACGGCCTTGCGGCCGATGAGGTAGAACACCGGCTCCTTGCCCTGCTCGCGCAGGAGCTCGGCCACCTCGAGACCCTCACGGAGGATCTGCGAGTTGAAGGCACCGGCCAGACCGCGGTCCGACGAGAAGATCACGACCGCGGAGCGGCGGATGTTCTCGGGCTCACGGGTGAGCGGGTGGTCGACGTTCGAGTGCGTCGCGACGGCGGACACAGCCCTCGTCACGGCCCGCGCGAAGGGGCTGGACGCCTTGACGCGTGCCATCGCCTTCTGGATGCGCGAAGCCGCGATGAGTTCCATCGCCTTCGTGATCTTCTTGGTCGTCTGAGCAGAAGAGATCTTCTGCTTGTAGACCCTGAGTTGAGCGCCCATGTTTCAGTACCCCGCGCGATTACGCGCGACGACCCTTGACGATCTTCTCCTGGTTGACGTCCTCAGCCTCGGCTGCAGCGTGCTCCTCGTGACCAGGGGCGCCGATGGCGTGGCCCTTGCCGCCCTGGAACTCCAGGATGAAGGCATCCGTCTGCTTCGACAGCTCCGCGACCGTGTCGTCATCGAGGACGTTGGTCTCACGCAGCGTGTCGAGCACCTTGGTGTTGCGACGCAGGTAGTCCAGGAGCTCACGCTCGAACCGCAGCACGTCCTCGACCTCGATCGAGTCGAGCTTGCCGTTGGTGCCGGCCCAGATCGAGACGACCTGCTCCTCGACGGGGTACGGCGAGTACTGCGGCTGCTTGAGCAGCTCGGTCAGACGCGCACCGCGCGAGAGCTGACGACGCGAGGCCTGGTCGAGGTCGGACGCGAACATCGCGAAGGCCTCGAGCGAGCGGTACTGCGCCAGCTCGAGCTTCAGCGTTCCGGAGACCTTCTTGATCGACTTGACCTGAGCGTCACCGCCGACTCGGGAGACCGAGATACCCACGTCGACCGCCGGACGCTGGTTGGCGTTGAAGAGGTCGGACTGGAGGAAGATCTGGCCGTCGGTGATCGAGATCACGTTGGTCGGGATGTACGCCGAGACGTCGTTGGCCTTGGTCTCGATGATCGGCAGACCGGTCATCGACCCTGCGCCGAGCTCGTCGGACAGCTTCGCGCAACGCTCCAGCAGACGGGAGTGCAGGTAGAAGACGTCACCCGGGTAGGCCTCGCGGCCCGGCGGGCGGCGGAGGAGCAGGGAGACGGCACGGTAGGCCTCGGCCTGCTTCGACAGGTCGTCGAAGATGATGAGGACGTGCTTGCCGCCGTACATCCAGTGCTGGCCGATGGCCGAGCCGGTGTAGGGGGCGAGGTACTTGAAGCCGGCGGGGTCGGATGCCGGAGCGGCCACGATCGTGGTGTACTCCAGAGCGCCGGCCTCTTCGAGCGCGCCCTTCACCGAAGCGATGGTCGAGCCCTTCTGACCGATCGCCACGTAGATGCAGCGCACCTGCTTGGTGACGTCGCCGGACTCCCAGTTGGCCTTTTGGTTGATGATCGTGTCGATCGCGATGGCCGTCTTGCCGGTCTGGCGGTCGCCGATGATCAGCTGACGCTGACCACGGCCGACGGGGATCATGGCGTCGATCGCCTTGATGCCGGTCTGCATCGGCTCGTGGACCGACTTGCGCTGCATGACGCCAGGCGCCTGCAGCTCGAGCTCGCGAACGCCGTCGGTGGCGATCGAGCCGAGGCCGTCGATCGGGTTGCCGAGCGGGTCCACCACGCGGCCGAGGTAGCCGTCGCCGACGGGGACCGAGAGGACCTCGCCGGTGCGGGTGACCTCCATGCCGGCCTGGATGCCGGTGAAGTCGCCGAGGACGACCACGCCGATCTCGTGCTCTTCGAGGTTCAGGGCCAGGCCCTTGGTCCCGTCGGCGAAGGTGACGAGTTCGTTCGCCATGACGCCCGGCAGTCCCTCGACGTGCGCGATGCCGTCGGCGGCGTCGATGACGGTGCCGACCTCGGTCGCTGCGGCGCCGGTGGGCTCGTATGCTGCGGCGAAGTCCTTCAGCGCGTCACGGATGACGTCGGGGCTGATCGATAGTTCTGCCATTGTCTTCCCTTTGTATCTGGGTGCGCGGTTCCCCGCGCGAAGTCGTGTTAGCCCGCGAGCTTCTGGCGAAGGTCTGCGAGTCGAGCGGAGATGCTGCCGTCGATGACGTCATCGGCGATCTGCACGCGCAGACCTCCGACCACGGCAGGGTCGATGACGACGTTGAGCGAGACCTGACCCTCGTAGCGGCTTGAGAGAGCCGCGCTGAGCCTGGTGCGCTGAGCCTCGCTGAGCGGCGAAGCGCTGTGCACCGTGGCGACGACGCGTCCGCGCTGGCTGGAGACGATGTTCATCGCCCGGCTCAGCAGCTGACGCACTCGACGGTCGCGCGGCTGGCGGACCAGCGACGACACGATGACCGACGTACCCGTGCTGACGCCGCCGGAGAGCAGACGCTCGACGAGAGCGACCTTGGCGTCCTCTCCCCCGAGTCGGCTGCCCAGAGCGAGCTCGAGCTCGGAGTTCTGGGCGATCACGCGGGAGAAGCTGAACAGCTCGCCCTCGATGTCGGCCTTCGGTTCGGCGATCGCCGCCGCGCGGATGGCCAGCTCCTGGATGCCGTCGATGAGCTCATCGGCGTTCGACCAGCGCTCGGCGACGACGGTCTTCAGGACGTTCTGCACGTCCTGGGAGAACCCGCCGAACACCGCTGCCACGACGTTCTGTCGCGCCGCGGCCGGAGCCGCGGGGTCGGCCAGCGCGCCGCTCAGATGCGACGACTCGCCAACGGCGTGCGCGGCGGCGAACAGCTCGCGCGCAGTGTCGATGCTGACGGACGACGCCGCGGCAAGCGCCTCAGTGGATGCCGCGAGTGCCTGAGTGGTCGCGCTGCCCATTACTGAGCCGCCTTCTCGGATGCCTCGAGGTCTGCGAGGAAGCGGTCGACGACCGCCGTCGCGCGTGCATCGTCGGAGAGCGTCTCGCCGACCACGCCGCCGGCGAGGTCGATGGCGAGCGAGCCCACCTCGCTGCGCAGCGAGACGAACGCCGCCTGGCGCTCGGCTTCGATCTGCGTGTGCGCGGTGGCCGTGATGCGCGCGGCCTCGGTGGACGCGGCGTCCTTCGCCTCGGCGACGATCTTCTTGCCGTCCTCACGGGCGGCCTCGCGGATCTCACCGGCTTCGGTGCGAGCCTCGGCCAGCTGACGCGTGTACTCCTCGAGCGCGGCCTCGGCCTGCTTCTGAGCCTCGTCGGCCTTGGCGATGTTGCCCTCGATGGCGGAGGACCGCGCGTCGAGCAGTGCGTACATCTTGGGCAGTGCGACCTTCCACACCACGATCAGGATGATCACGAAGCAGAGGCCCGACCAGATGATGTCGTACCACGCAGGGATCAGCGGATTGTGAGCCGCCTCTTCTGCTGCGGACGTGACAAGAGCGTTAAGCATCCTGTCTCCTTATCGAAGGGGTCGGATTACTGGAAGATGAAGTAGGTCGCGATGCCGATGAAGGCGAGCGCCTCGGTGAAGGCGATACCGATCCACATCAGGACCTGGAGGCGACCGGCCAGCTCGGGCTGACGGGCGACGCCCTCGATCGTCTTGCCGACGACGATACCCACACCGATGGCCGGGCCGATGGCTGCGAGGCCGTAGCCCACGGTGGCGATGTTGCCGTTGAGTTCAGCGAGAACCGTAGTTGCGTCCACGGGTTTTTCCTTTCGTTGGGTGGGAAGGCAGTTGTTGCCGACCCGCTCAGTGCTCTTCTGCGACCGCGAGCTGGATGTAGACCGCGGTGAGGATGGTGAAGACGTAGGCCTGCAGGAAGGCCACCAGGACCTCGAACAGGGTGAAGGCGAAGCCGAAGGCGAAGGTTCCCGCGCCGAGCGCGATCCATCCGCTGCCCAGAGTGAAGACGAAGAACTGCGTCGCCGAGAAGAACAGCACCAGCATGAGGTGCCCGACGATCATGTTCATCAGGAGTCGGAGGGTGAGCGTCACCGGTCGGATGATGAACGTCGAGATGATCTCGAGCGGCGTGACGATGATGTAGAGGAACGGCGGCACACCGGAGGGGAACAGCGAGTTCTTGAAGAAGTTCTTGGGGCTCTTCTTGATGCCGGCGTAGATGAACGTCACGTAGCTGACGATCGCGAGCAGGAGCGGCACGGCGATGATGCTGGTGCCGGCGATGTTCAAGAAGGGGATGATTCCCGTGAGGTTCATGAACAGGATCATGAAGAACAGCGTCGTGAGGATCGGGAGGAACCGGCGGCCGTCCTTGCGGCCGAGCAGGTCTTCCGCGATGTTCACCCGGACGAAGTCCAGGCCCATCTCGACGACGCTCTGGAAACGGCCAGGGACGACGCGCATCTTGCGGGTGCCCAGCCAGAGTACGAGCACGACGATCGCCGTGGCAAGGAACTGGATCAGGTGGATGCGGTGGATGACCAGGTCGCCGATCTGGAAGACGGCGTCAGGGAAGAACTCATCGATCGACGGTCCGTGGAACTCGCCATCAGTGGCGAGTCGTGGCATCAGGGTCGCAGCAAGATTGAACAGCGCGGGCTCCAGCTTCGGGGCACCGGTCAGAACCGGGGCGACGATGGTCGGTGTGCTTCACAGCGCAAGCGCTCGCGGACGAGCGGCGGGCACGTCTCAACCCTATCAGAATCTGAGGGTCCCCTAAGACGCGGAGCCGCCCTCAGGAGTACTATTCGCGGCCCCGGGAGCACGGTCCTCCGGCACCTCGGTGGGCAGTGACGCATCGCTCACCACGGGCAGGCGCATCTTCATGAGGGTCACGGCATCGATCACGAGCGACATCAGGACCCCTGCGACGAAGGAGAGGATGAAGACGGTCGGGTGGATCCACGGCTGGCCGCTGATGAGAACCATGACGAGGAAGAAGATTCCGAGCTTGAGCAGCCACCCGCCGAGGACGATCGCGAAGAACAGCTGCACGTACAGGGGTTCGCCGTACCAGCGGTTGGCGACGAGGATGCTGATGCCGGTGATCGCGAGGAACAGCGCGGCGAGGAGGACGCCGAGCAGTCCGCTCACGAGACCCTGCCCCTGGGCGACGATGTAGCCGACGCCTCCGGCGATGACCGCGAGGATGCCGGTGGCCACCGCCGACCAGATCAGGGTGCGCCGAAGGATCGGCGTGCTGGAAACGGGGCTCGGGCTCATCAGGACTCCACGGGTGTCGGGTCGGGTGCAGCGCCCGCCGCGTGCGTCCTGCGGCGGGAGGGGTTCAGGGTGATGACGAGGCAGGCGGCGATGCCCACGACGCCGAAGGCCACGCCGGGAAGGTACTGACCGGGCCAGTCCTCGCGCGCGCCGACGTACATGAGGAGCACGGCGAGCGAGATCACGGCGGTCCACGCGTAGAAGATGAGGACGGCGTCGCGGTCGCGGTGGCCGAGGTCCAGCATCCGGTGGTGGAGGTGCTTGCGGTCGGGAGAGAACGGCGACCGGCCGGCGCTCATGCGGCGGAGCACGGCGAGGCCGAAGTCGAGGAGGGGCAGCAGCACCACGAGCAGCGGCAGCAGGATCGGGATGAACGCGCCGAGGAGGCCCGAGCGGCCGATGCGCTCCGGATCGATCATGGACGGGTCGAGCTGACCGGTGAGGGAGATCGCCGACGTGGCCATCAGGAGGCCGATCACCAGCGCCCCGGAGTCTCCCATGAAGATCTTCGCTGGGCTCCAGTTCAGGGGCAGGAAGCCCAGGCACGCGCCGATCAGGACCGCGGCGATGAAGGTGGAGAGGTTGAAGAACGTCGAGGCGCCGGTGTCACGGGTCACGATGTACGAGTAGGCGAAGAACACGCCGTTCGCGATGAGGCAGACGCCGGCGACGAGCCCGTCGAGGCCGTCGATGAAGTTCACCGCGTTCATGACGATCACGATCGCGAACATCGTCATGGTGATGCTCAGCCAGCTCGAGAAGACGAGCATGTCCCCGAACGGCAGCGAGAGGATCTGCAGGCCGCCGCCGATGGTGATGATCGCGGCCGCGAGGAACTGCGCCCCCAGCTTGATCATCCAGTCGAGATCCCACAGGTCGTCGACGACGCCGATGATCGCGATCAGCAGGGAGGCGCCGAGGATGGACCAGATCGCCTGGGGCGGCGTCCAGATCGTGGCGAAGAACGGATTGGCCGCGGAGACGAGCATCGCGACGGCGATGCCGAGGAAGATCGCCACACCGCCAAGGCGCGGCGTGGGCGTCTTGTGCACATCGCGCTCGCGGATGCTCGGGTAGAGCTTGAAGCGGAGGCTGAGCCGCCACACCGCCGAGGTCAGTGCGAACGTGATCGCGGCGGTGAGGATGATCGTGAAGAGGTACTGCTTCACGAATCCCCGTCCTCTTCGGACGGATCGAGGGCCGGCTCCAGAAGGTCGCCGATGACCTCTTCGAGCTGGGCGCGGGAGATCGCGCCGTCACGCAGGATCCGTACGCCGCCCGTGGCCGGTTCGGCGCCGCGGGTCACCAGCGACGTCGCATCGATGATCGTCGAGGCGATGCCGTCGCGGCTCATCCCGTCGGCGAGGTAGACGGCGACGCTGTCGCCGAGCATGCGCTCCGCGTCGAGGGCCGACACGGCTGCATCCTTGCCGGTGAGGTTCGCGCTGGACACCGCGAGCGGCCCGGTCTCGGCGAGCAGCTCGAGAACGACCCGCCCCTCCGGCATCCGCACCGCGACCGTGCCCCTCGTCTCGCCCAGATCCCAGACCAGCGAGGGCTGCGCAGGGAGCACGATGGTGAGTCCGCCCGGCCAGAAGGCCTCGACGAGCCGCTCGACGGGCTCCGGCACGCTCTCCACGAGGGCGGCGAGGGTGTTGCGCGAGCCGATCAGGACGGGCGGGGGCTGGTTGCGCCCTCGGCCCTTGGCGTCGAGGAGCCGCTGCACGGCCGTCGGCGAGAAGGCGTCGGCGGCCACGCCGTACACGGTGTCGGTGGGGATCACGATGAGCTCGCCGCGGCTGATCGCCTGACGCGCGTGGCGCATACCGGCGAGAAGCTGCGACTCATCGCCGCAGTCGAAGATGGAAGACATGACGGGTCGATTCTAGTCGGGGATGGCTGTGGGGCCGCCGGTCAGGGACGGACGGCCGTCGTCACGCGGTCGCGAAGGGTGAGATCACGGTGGGTCGCCGTCGCACGCCACCCGTCGGCCGCCAGGATGCTGCGGATCTGCTCGCCCTGCAGCTCGCCGTGCTCCAGCACGAGGAGCCCGCCGCCTCGCAGCAGCTCCAGACCCCTGGTGCTGAGGATGCGCACGATGTCGAGGCCGTCCTCTCCCCCGTACAGCGCCATGGCCGGATCGAACAGCCGCACCTCCGGGTCGCGCGGGATCGCGGCGTCGGGGACGTACGGAGGGTTGGAGATGACGACGGATGCCGTGCCGGCGAGGTCGCGGAACGCATGGGCGAGGTCCTCGTTCACGAGGGTGAGGTTCGCGACGCCCTCGGTGTTCCTCCGCGCCCACGGGTACGCCTCGGGCGAGAGCTCGGCGGCGAAGACCCGCGCGTGCGGCACCTCGGTCGCCATCGCGAGGGCGATCGCGCCGCTGCCCGTGCCCAGATCGATGCCGATCGGCTCGGGCTCGGCCGCGGCGAGAAGCGCGTCGATCGCGTACTGCACCACGGTCTCGGTCTCCGGCCTCGGCACGAAGACCCCGGGGCCGACCGCGAGCTCGAGGTGGCGGAAGGGCGCCGTCCCCGTGATGTGCTGCAGCGGCTCCCTCGCCGCGCGGCGCACGACGACGGCGTCGATGGCCGCGGCCTCTTCCTCTCCCGGCGCATCGCCGCGGATGATCGCCGCCTGCACCTCTCCCCTGCTCCGGCCGAGCACGTGCCCGGCGAGGAGCTCGGCGTCGACCAGAGGATCGGGGACGCCGGCCTCGGCGAGACGCTGAGCGGCGGCGTGCACGAGGGCGGCGAGCGAGGTGTCGGGCATGGGTTCCAGCGTAGAGTGCAACCGACCGTCATAAAGGCGAGGCGCATAGACCCCTCCCCTAGGCTGTCGGCAGTCACCCCGCTCAGGAAAGGCCCTTCCATGCCCGGCATCCACTCCGACATCACCACGGCGTTCGGCAACACCCCGCTGGTGCGCCTGAACCACCTCACCGAAGGGCTGGACGCCACCGTCCTCGTCAAGCTCGAGTCGTACAACCCGGCATCCAGCGTCAAGGACCGCATCGGCATCGCGATCGTGAACGCCGCTGAGGCATCGGGAGAGCTGAAGCCCGGCGGCACGATCGTCGAGGCCACGAGCGGCAACACCGGCATCGCCCTCGCCCTCGTCGGCGCGGCGCGCGGGTACAAGGTCATCCTGACGATGCCCGCCTCGATGTCCAAGGAGCGCCGCGTGCTGCTCAAGGCGTTCGGCGCCGAGCTCGTGCTGACCGACCCGACCAAGGGCATGAAGGGCGCCATCGAGGCGCTGCAGGAGATCATCGACAGCACGCCGGGCGCCGTCTGGGCCCGCCAGTTCGAGAACGCCGCGAACCCGCAGATCCACCGCGAGACCACCGCGCAGGAGATCCTCCGTGACACCGACGGCGACATCGACTTCTTCGTCGCGGGCATCGGCACCGGCGGCACCATCACCGGCACCGGCCAGGCGCTCAAGGCGGCCAAGCCCGACGTGAAGGTCATCGCCGTCGAGCCGAAGGACTCCCCCCTGCTCTCCGAGGGGCACCCCGGACCCGCGAAGATCCAGGGCATCGGCCCGAACTTCGTGCCCGCGATCCTCGACCGCGACGTGATCGACGAGATCATCACCGCCGAGTTCGACGAGTCCATCTCGACCGCCCGCGCACTCGCCGCACGGGAGGGCCTGCTGGTCGGCATCTCCAGCGGCGCCGCCGTCGCGCAGGCGCTCAAGGTCGCCGCGCGCCCCGAGAACGCGGGCAAGACGATCGTCGTCGTCGCACCGGACACGGGCGAGCGCTACCTCTCCACGGCGCTGTTCGAAGACCTCCGCGAGGACTGACCCGCACCGATGGGCATGATCGGCCGAATGCGCGAGGACATCGCGGCAGCGAGGCTCCGCGATCCGGCGGCCCGCAGCGCCGCCGAGGTCGCGCTGCTGTACCCAGGGCTCCACGCGATCTGGGCGCACCGCGTGTCGCATGCGCTGTGGCGTCGCGGACTGCGGCTGCCCGCACGTGCGGGCTCGCAGCTCGCGCGCTGGCTCACCGGCGTCGAGATCCATCCCGGCGCCACGATCGGCCGACGCTTCTTCATCGATCACGGCATGGGCGTCGTGATCGGCGAGACCGCCGAGGTGGGTGACGACGTGATGCTCTATCACGGCGTCACCCTCGGCGGCCGCACCCGGGACTCGGGCAAGCGGCATCCGACTCTCGGCGACGGCGTCGCGGTGGGAGCGGGCGCGAAGATCCTCGGCCCCATCACCATCGGCGCGGGGTCGGTCATCGGCGCCAACGCCGTCGTGACCCGCGACGCGCCGGCGGACAGCATCCTCGTCGGCGTCCCCGCCAAGGCGCGCAGTCGCACGGCCGGCGAAGACACCAGGGCGCTGCTCACCGCACCCGACTACTCGATCTGAGCGTCAGCGGCGGCGGTTGCGCACTTCCTTCTTGAGGAAGATCAGCGGCAGCACGACGCTGCCGATCGCGGTGACGAGCCACACGATCACCGCGCCCAGCAGCCAGCCCGTCGCGTCGACGATGCGCAGCCCTCCGATGGGCAGCAGCACGACGACGATGAGGGAGATCAGCGTCGAGAAGATGCCGATGCCGCCCATCAGCACAGGGGCGTAGCGGTCGGCCAGCTTGCTGACCCACGGGGAGAGCACGCTCTGCAGGATCGCGAAGATCAGGATGCAGATGACGAAGCCCCACCACTTGTCCCACTGGATCTGGAATCCGGGGAGCAGCAGGTCGGCGACGATGAGGCCGATGCCTGCGGAGACCAGGTACATGAGCGAGCGGAAGAGAAGCGTGATCACGGGCTGAGCATATCGCTCCCCCGCGCGGCCGGTGGGAGCGCAGCGTCTGCGCGTCCACCGGCCGTCGCGCTCACTGTGCGGCGAAGAACGGGATGGCGCCGGTCAGGATGCCCACGCCAAGCATCACGAGCGACACGATCGCCGCACGCCACAGCACCTTGCGGTGGTGATCGCCCAGGTTCACGCTCGCGAGGGAGACGAGCAGCAGGATCGCCGGGACGAGAGGGCTCTGCAGGTGCACCGGCTGACCCGTGATCGAGGCCCTCGCCATCTCCACCGGGTCGATGCCGAAGTTCGCGGCGCTCTGCGCGAGCACGGGGAGGATGCCGAAGTAGAAGGCGTCGTTCGACATGAAGAACGTGAACGGGATCGACAGGATGCCGGTGATCGGGGCGAGGAACGGGCCGAGGGCGGGCGGAAGCACGTTCGTGATCCAGTTCGCCATGGCGTCGACCATGCCGGTGCCGGTGAGCACCCCGACGAGGACGCCGGCGGCGATGACCATCGAGACGACGCCGACGATGCTCGGCGCGTGGGCGACGATCTCCGACGCCTGGTCCTTGATCCCGCGGAAGTTGATGAGCAGGGCGATCCCGGCGCCCACCATGAAGACGTACGGCAGCGGCATGATGTCGAGCACGAGCAGCACCATCACGGCGAGCGTGAGCACCAGGTTGAACCAGATGAGCTTCGGGCGGAGCGTGGGCCTGGCGGGATCCAGCATCGTGTCGGCCATCGCCGTGTCGGCCGGGTCGACGCTGGCCGCGGCGACCGGACCGTGTCCGCCGGCCACCACCACGATGTTGCCGGTGCGAAGCGCCGCCCTGGCACCGGGCTTGGGCTCAGCGCCGCGGAAGATCTTCGGCACCGTGGCCAGCGCACCGCCGTCGCCGCCCGTGAGCAGCCCGTCGGAGTCGAGGCGTCCGAGGCGTCGCCGCTCCTGCAGCCCCAGGATCCAGGCGAAGCCGAGGGTCACGATCAGCCCGGCGCCGAGCGCGGGCAGCATCGGCACGAAGATGTCGGTCGGCTGCAGTCCCAGCGCCGTCGCCGCACGCACGGTCGGACCTCCCCACGGCACGATGTTCAGGGTGCCGTTCATGAGACCGGCCACACAGGTGAGCACGACCGGGCTCATGCCGAGGCGGAGGTAGATGGGCAGCATCGCCGAGGTCGTGATGATGAAGGTCGTCGAGCCGTCGCCGTCGAGCGACACCGCGCCGGCGAGGATGGCCGTGCCGAGCACCACCTTCGCCGGGTCGTCGCCGAGCACACGGGTGATCACCCGGATGAGCGGATCGAACAGTCCGACGTCGATCATGATGCCGAAGAACATGATCGCGAACATGAGCAGCGCCGCCGTGGGCGCCATCTTGCCGATCGAGTCGAGGATCATGTCCCCGAGCCCGAGTCCGGCCCCCGCGAACAGCCCGAACGCCGTCGGGACGAGGATCAGGGCCACCATGGGCGTGAGGCGCTTCGTCATGATGAGCGTCATGAACGCCAGCACCATGGTGAAGCCGAGGAGCACGAGCACCCACTCCGGCGGCACGAACGCCACGTCGTACGTGGGCGCCTCTTCGGCGGCCGCGAGCAGGCCGGTGAGTGCGTGGGACATGCGGTGACTCCTTCGTCATGGCTCCGTCGTCGGCGACGGATCCTGATGAGACTAGGGAATCGGCACGCTCAGAGTGCGGTATCCCGCATTCCCTCCGGTTGTGCGCGTAGCGTGGGTTCTGCGCATATTGCGCGGGAGGAGCACAGTGCCCAGGACGACGTCGACCAGGCCGCGGTTCGCGACGCGTGCGCTCCTGCTGCACCTCGCCACCGTCGCTCTCGTCGTCGCGCTCTGCACCGGCGTGTATCTCCTGCTCGCGGTGCAGCAGCTGCGGGCTGAGGCCGAGTCCACCGCGCTGGGCATCGCCAGGACCCTGGCCGAGGATCCGCAGGTCCGCTCAGAGGTCGCCCGCATCTCCGCATCGGATCGGGAACCGGATGCCGATGCGCTCCGTCACGGCGAGCTGCAGCGTCTCTCCACCGACGTCGCCTCGCGCACGGGGGCGCTGTTCGTCGTGATCACCGACGACAACGGCATCCGTCTCGCCCACCCCACCCCGTCGCGCATCGGCGAGGAGGTCAGCACTCCCTACGAGGAGGTGCTCGCCGGCAGCGAGATCGTGGACTGGCAGACCGGCACCCTCGGCGAGTCCGCTCGCGCGAAGGTCCCTGTGCGCGATGCGAGCGGGACCCCCGTCGGAGAGGTCAGCGTCGGATTCGAGCGCGCCGGCGTCTTCGACGATCTGCCGCCGCTGCTCGCCGTGATCGCCCTCACCGCGGCGGGGGCGCTGGGGCTGGCCGTCCTCGCCTTCCTTCTGCTTCGCCGACGGTGGGAGCGTCTGACCCTCGGCGTCCAACCAGAGGAGCTCGTCGCGCTCGTGCAGAATCAGACCGCGGTGCTCGACGGCGTGGACGACGGCGTGCTGGCCATCGACCCGCAGGGAGTCGTGCGCGTGAGCAATGCCGCCGCGGATCGGCTCCTCGGACTCGACGCGCCCGTCGGGCGCCCACTCGACGGGCTGGGCCTGCCCGCTGCGGTCCTCGACACGACGACCGGCGCCCGCGCGCGATCGAGCGCCCTGGTCGGAGACCGGATGCTGTACCTCGACTCGCGCCCGGTGATCCGCGACGGCCGTGCGCTCGGCGACGTGCTGATCGTGCGCGACCGCACCGATCTCGTGGCGCTGACGGAACGGCTGGAGACCGTCAGGACGATGACGGCCGCGCTGCGCGTGCAGCGGCACGAGTTCGCCAACCGCATGCACGTGGCCGCCGGGCTCATCGACGCCGACCGTGTCGCCGACGCCAGGTCCTTCCTGGGCGAGCTCGTCGCACGCGGCCCGGTGGCGTTCCCCGTCACGGGACTCGACCTCCTCGGAGACCCGTTCCTGCACTCCTTCCTCGGCGCCAAGGGCGTGGAGGCCGGAGAACGCGGCGTCGCCCTGCGCATAGCCGAGGACACCCAGCTGATCGGAGGCGTGAGCGCCGCCGAAGACGTGGCCGCCGTGCTCGGCAACCTCGTCGACAACGCGGTCACCGCAGCCGTGTCAGGAGAGCGGACGCCGCGCTGGGTGGAGGTCGCGGTGCTGGACGACGATGACGCCCTCGTGTTCACCGTGTCGGACTCCGGCCCCGGTCTGCGCGGGGTCGATCCGCTGTCGACCTCGACGTCGGCCAACGACGCCCCGGACAGCGTGCACGGTCACGGCATCGGCATCCCTCTCTCGACCGAGATCGCCCGCCGCAGCGGAGGGGACCTCTGGGTCATCGACCCGGGTGACGACGAGCACGGTGCGGTGTTCGCCGCCCGGATCGGCGGAGCCGTGGACCCCGCGCGCGCAGAGCAGTCCGCCCGCACAGACCAGACAGAACAGCAGGAGAAGCCATGACCGACCCCCTCCGCGTGCTCATCCTCGACGATGACTTCCGCGTCGGGCAGCTGCACCAGGGCATCGTCGACGAGCATCCCGGCTTCACGGTGACGGACACGGTGCGCTCGCTCGCCGAAGCCCGCGACAGCTTCCGCTCCTCCCGCCCCGACCTCCTGCTGGCGGACGTGTTCCTCCCGGACGGCGACGGCATCGCGCTCGTACGGGAATCAGGGCTGGATGCGATCCTCATCTCGGCAGCCGACGACGCCCCGACGGTGCGCCGCGCACTGAGATCGGGGGCGGTGGGCTACCTGAGGAAGCCGTTCGAGCGGCGCGCTCTCTCCGGCCTGCTCGATCGGTACGTCCGCTACCGCAACCTGCTCGCCGGCGACCGCGCGCTCCGCCAGGAGGACGTGGACAGAGCTCTGGCGATCCTGCACGGAGCCGGCGAGCCGGTGTCGCTGTCGCGGTCGGCGACCGAACAGCTCGTGCTCGCCGCTCTCGGCGACGGAGAGGCCTCCGCAGCCGAGGTCGGCGAGCGCGTCGGCATCTCGCGGGCGACGGCGCAACGGCATCTGGCGGCACTCGCCGCGAGGACCGTCGTGGAGGTGCGGCTCCGCTACGGCGCCACGGGGCGCCCCGAGCACCGGTACGCAGCGCGCACCTGACGCCCAGGGCGGGCGCGCCCGCTCAGGATTCGGAGCCCACCGCGGCGAGGCGGGCCTCTTCATCGGCCTGGATGGCCGACTCGATGATCGGCTCGAGAGCGCCGTCCATCACCTGATCGAGGTTGTACGCCTTGAACCCGGTGCGGTGATCCGCGATCCGGTTCTCCGGGAAGTTGTACGTGCGGATGCGCTCGGAGCGGTCCATCGTGCGGATCTGCGACTTGCGGGCGTCGGATGCCACGGCATCCAACTCCTCCTGCTGCTTGGCGAGCAGTCGGGCGCGGAGCACGCGCATCGCCGCCTCGCGGTTCTGCAGCTGCGACTTCTCGTTCTGCATCGACACGACGATGCCGGTCGGCACGTGCGTGATGCGGACGGCCGAGTCCGTGGTGTTCACCGACTGGCCACCGGGGCCGGACGAGCGGAACACGTCGATCTTCAGATCGTTCTGATCGATCTGGATCTCCTCGGGCTCGTCGACCTCGGGGAACACGAGCACACCGGTCGTGGAGGTGTGGATGCGCCCCTGCGACTCGGTCGCCGGCACGCGCTGCACGCGGTGCACGCCGCCTTCGTACTTGAGGTGCGCCCAGACGCCCTGCGCCGGATCGGAGGACGAGCCCTTGATCGCGACCTGGACGTCCTTGTAGCCGCCGAGGTCGGACTCGTTGCGCTCGAGCAGTTCGGTCTTCCAGCCCTTGGACGCGGCGTACTGCACGTACATCCGCAGCAGGTCTGCGGCGAACAGCGCGCTCTCCGCGCCGCCCTCCCCCGCCTTGATCTCCATGATCACGTCGCGGGCGTCGTCGGGGTCGCGCGGGATCAGCAGACGACGCAGCTTCTCGTGCGCGGCCTGCAGCCCCTCCTCGAGGACGGGGACCTCCGCGGCGAACGTCTCGTCCTCGCGGGCGAACTCGCGCGCGGCGTCGAGGTCGTCGGATGCCGCGACCCATGCGTCATACGCCGCGACGATCCTCGACAGCTCCGCGTAGCGGCGGTTGACCCGCTTCGCGCGCGCAGCGTCGGCGTGCACCGCCGGGTCGGAGAGCTCCTCCTGCACCCGGCGATGCTCGTCGATCAGAGTCTGGACGGACTCGAACACGGCGGCGATGCTCAGCGGATGTTGTTGTCGTGCCCGTGCGCACCCGACGGGAGCGTGGGGATCGACTTCTGCATCTGGACGAGGAACTCGACGTTCGAGTGCGTCTCCTTGAGCTTGCCCAGGACGACCTCGAGGGCCTGCTGCTGGTCGAGGCCGGCGAGGGCGCGACGCAGCTTCCAGGTGATCTTCACCTCGTCGGGAGAGAGGAGCATCTCCTCGCGGCGGGTGCTGGAGGCGTTCACGTCGACAGCGGGGAAGATCCGCTTGTCGGCGAGGGCGCGCGACAGACGCAGCTCGCTGTTGCCGGTGCCCTTGAACTCCTCGAAGATGACCTCGTCCATCTTGGAGCCGGTCTCGACGAGCGCAGTCGCGAGGATCGTGAGGGATCCGCCGTTCTCGATGTTGCGCGCGGCGCCGAAGAAGCGCTTGGGCGGGTACAGCGCCGAGGCGTCGACACCGCCGGTCAGGACGCGACCGGAAGCCGGAGCCGCGAGGTTGTACGCACGGCCGAGACGGGTGATCGAGTCGAGGAGCACGACGACGTCGCGGCCCAGCTCGACGAGGCGCTTGGCGCGCTCGATGGCGAGCTCGGCGACCGTCGTGTGGTCTTCGGCGGGGCGGTCGAACGTCGAGGCGATGACCTCGCCCTTGACGGTGCGCTCCATGTCGGTGACCTCTTCGGGGCGCTCGTCGACGAGCACGACCATGAGGTGGACCTCGGGGTTGTTCTGCGCGATCGCGTTGGCGATCTGCTGCAGCACGATCGTCTTGCCCGCCTTGGGCGGCGCGACGATGAGGCCGCGCTGACCCTTGCCGATCGGCGCGACCAGGTCGATGATGCGCTGGGTCAGCTTCTCGGGGGCCGTCTCCAGACGCAGTCGCTCCTGCGGGTAGAGCGGGGTGAGCTTGCCGAACTCGACGCGGGTCGCCGCATCGTCGATCGACAGGCCGTTGATCGAGTCTACCTTGACCAGCGCGTTGTACTTCTGGCGTCCCGGCTGCTCGCCCTCGCGCGGCTGCTTGATCGAGCCGACGATCGCGTCGCCCTTGCGCAGGTTGTACTTCTTGACCTGGCCGAGCGAGACGTAGACGTCGCTGGGACCGGCGAGGTAGCCGGTGGTGCGCACGAAGGCGTAGTTGTCGAGCACATCGAGGATGCCGGCGATCGGGATGAGGACGTCATCCTCGCCGATCTCGGTCTCGAACTCGTCGGTCGGGGCGCCGTTGGTGCGGCGCTTGTTGCGCTGACGGTTGCGGCTGTTCGCCGAGCCCTGCTCGTCGTCGGCGGGAGCGCTCTGCTGCTGCGGCTCGTTCGCGCCCTGGGCGTTGCCGTTCTGGCCACGGCCACGGTTGCGGCTGCGGTTGCGGTTGCGGCCACGGCCGCCCTGCTCGTCGCCGCCGTCTGCGGCGTCGGCCGAGTCGGATCCCTGCGCCCCGTCGGCGGCCGGAGCGGCCTGCTTCTCGGCGGCGGGAGCGGCCTCAGCGGGTGCGGCCTCTGCCGGAGCGGCGTCGGCGGCGGGCGCCTCGGCGGTCTCCGCAGCGGGCTTCTTGGCACCGCGTCGGGCGCGGGTGGTGGTCTTCGCGGCGGGCGCCTCGGCATCCGCGGCGGCGGCCGGAGCCTCGGCAGCGGGTGCGGCGGCGGGAGCATCCGAGGCCGGAGCCTCGGTGGTCTCCGCGTCGGCCTTCTTCGCACGGCTGCGACGAGGGGCCTTCGCCTTGGGAGCGGCCTCTGCGGCGTCGGCCGCAGGCGCCTCGGAAGCGGCCGGAGCCTCAGCGGCGGCGGGTGCCTCCGCTGCGGACTTCTCGGCCTTCGCCGCGGCGGTCGCGGTGGTGGCCCTGCGCGGTGCGCGCTTGCGAGCCGGGGCGGCTGCAGCCGCCGGTGCCTCGGCGACGGGTGCCGCCTGGTCGTTCTGGGTCTCGGAGAAATTCTCCACGAGTACTCCCTCTTTGGTCTCGGAGACATGAGCGTCTCGCGCACAACGGGTGCTGCGCGCGATCGCACGGGCTGACGCTCGGCGCCGGCCGGCCTTGGCACCGGATGCTCAGATGAGCGGTGCCTGAAGGATTTGCGTGCGGGTCTTGCAGAGTTGCAATGGGGCCAGATTCACGCAGTTACGTGGAGCCCTCCGCTCGATCCCCCACTGTACCACCACGCACGTCGACCGCGAGCAGCAGCGCTTCCCACGGGGTGTCGGTGACGCGGTTGGCGAGTTCGACGGCGTCCTGGCGGCTGCCCGGTCCGTCGGCGAGCACGAGCACGCTGGGGCCTGCACCCGAGACCACGGCCGCGAACCCTGAGGCCCGCAGGGCCTGCACGAGCCGCTGGGTCTCCGGCATCGCCTCGGCGCGGTAGTCCTGGTGGAGCCTGTCTGCGGTGGCGTCGAGGAGGAGCTCGGGGCTCTGCATGAGCGCGGCGATGAGCAGCGCCGAGCGCGAGACGTTGAAGACCGCGTCCTCCGTCGACACCTGCGGCGGCTGCAGCGAGCGGGCCTTCGAGGTCGACATCGTGTACGAGGGCACCAGCACGAGCGGAGACACGCCGCGGTGCACGAGGAGCTTCTTGTGCTGCGGACCCCGCTCCCCCATCCAGGCGATCGTGAGGCCCCCGAAGAGCGCGGGCGCGACGTTGTCCGGATGCCCCTCGATCTCCGTGGCCAGGCGCAGCAGGTCGGCGTCGTCGATCTCGACGTCTCCGGCGAGCAGCCCCTTGGCTGCGAGGATGCCGGCGGTCACCGCGGCGCCCGATGAGCCGAGTCCACGCCCGTGCGGCACGCCGTTCTCGGCGACGATGCGCAGTCCGGGCATCGGGCGCCCGAGGTCGGCGTAGACGTGCCGGATCGTGCGGACGATGAGGTTCGAGTCGTCGCGCGGGATCTCGGCGGCTCCCGATCCGCTGACCTCGATCTCGAGCTCGCCCGCGGGCAGCTCGGTCACCAGCAGCGAGTCGTAGACGCTGAGCGCGAGACCGAGGGTGTCGAACCCCGGGCCGAGGTTGGCGCTGGTCGCCGGAACGGTGACCTCGACGGTGCGGCCGACGGGCATCGTCACTCGCCTTCCACGCGCAGCACGGACACGACGCGCTCGACGACCGCGCTGCCGGCCAGAGCGTCGACGGTGGCGCTGAGAGCCTCCTCGGTGGCGCGGTGCGTGCCGATGATGAGGCGCGCCGTCGGCTCCGACTCCCCTTCGACCGTCTGCACGACCGTCGCGACAGAGACGCCGCCGTCGCTGAGGATGCCGGCGACAGTGGCCAGGACGCCCGCGGCATCCGCCACCTGCAGGGTGATCTGGTAGCGCGTGGTGACGTGGCCGATCGGGACGACGGGCAGGTTCGCCCTGGTCGATTCGCCGACGCCCACGCCGCCCGCGATGTGACGACGAGCAGCGGAGACCACGTCGCCGAGCACAGCGGATGCCGTCTGCACGCCGCCGGCGCCAGCGCCGTAGAACATCAGCGAGCCTGCGGCCTCGGCCTCGACGAACACGGCGTTGTTCGCGCCGTGCACGTTCGCGAGCGGGTGCGACTGCGGCACCAGGGCCGGGTAGACGCGCACCGAGATCGACTCGGCGCCGTTCGCCTCGATGCGCTCGCATACCGCGAGCAGCTTGATGACGAACCCGGCGGCCCTGGCCTCCTCGATCATCGAGGCGGTGATGGAGGTGATGCCCTCACGGTGCACGGCCTCCAGCGGGACGGCCGTGTGGAACGCGAGGCTGGCGAGGATCGCCGCCTTCTGCGCGGCGTCGTACCCCTCGACGTCGGCGGTCGGATCGGCCTCCGCGTAGCCGAGCCGCTGCGCGTCGGCGAGGACGTCGCCGAAGTCGGCGCCCTCGGTGTCCATGCGGTCGAGGATGTAGTTCGTCGTGCCGTTGACGATGCCCATGATGCGCACGACGCGGTCGCCCGCGAGGGAGTCGCGCAGGGGGCGGATGATGGGGATCGCTCCGGCGGCGGCGGCCTCGTAGTAGACGGAGGCGCCCACCCGATCGGCGGCCTCGAAGAGCTCGGGTCCGTGCGTCGCGAGCAGCGCCTTGTTGGCGGTGACCACGTCGGCGCCGGAGCCGATCGCCTGGAGGATGTTCGTGCGCGCCGGCTCGATGCCGCCGATGAGCTCGATCACGATGTCAGAGCCGAGGATGAGCGACTCCGCGTCGGTCGTGAACAGCTCCTTGGGCAGGTCGACGTCGCGAGGGGCGTCGAGATTGCGCACGGCGATGCCGGCGAGCTCGAGCTCGGCGCCCGCGCGGTCTGCGAGCTCGTCGCCGTGACGCAGCAGCAGCGCCGCGACCTGGGACCCTACGGCTCCGGCGCCCAGAAGCGCCACCCGAAGTCGTCTGTACTCTGTCATTTCGCCGCTCCTGCGTCGCTGGTGGTCATGGGTGTCTTTCAGAGGTGTCTCGCTCGCCGTCCGCCGTCGCGCGCCCGCGCGACGGGAGGATCAGCGCTCGATTTCGATGTCGTCGGCGGAGGCCGGGTCGATCCCGGCATCCCGTGCCAGCACATCGGCGATGGTCTCGCCGCGGACGATGATCTGCGCGCGGCCGTCGCGGACGGCGACGATCGGCGGGCGCGGCACATGGTTGTAGTTGCTCGCGAGCGACGCGCAGTAGGCGCCGGTCGCGGGAACCGCGAGCAGGTCTCCTGGCACGAGGTCGTCGGGGAGGTACTCGTGGTCGACGACGATGTCGCCGGACTCGCAGTGCTTGCCGACGACGCGGCTCAGCTGCGGGGCGCCGATCCCCGATCGAGAGGCCAGGCGGGCCGAGAACTGCGCGCCGTACAGCGCAGGGCGGGCGTTGTCGCTCATGCCGCCGTCGACGCTGATGTACCGGCGCACCGCACCGGACTCCAGCTCGACGTCCTTCGTGGTGCCGACCTCGTAGATCGTCACACCGGCGGTGCCGACGATCGCCCGACCGGGCTCGAAGGACAGCGCGGGGATCTCGATGCCGCGAGCGGCGCACCCCTCGGCGACCGCCGCCACGATCTCTCCGGCGAGCGTCTCGATCGGGGTCGGGTCGTCGACCCGCGTGTACGCGATCCCGAAGCCGCCGCCCAGGTTCAGCTGCGGCACGGGCCCGCCCTCGAGCAGCGACGCGTGCAGTTCCAGCACACGGGATGCCGACTCGCGGAAACCGGCGACGCCGAAGATCTGCGAGCCGATGTGGCAGTGCAGTCCGGCGAACTCCAGCCCGCGGATCTCGCGGATGCGGGCGACAGCGGCCTCCGCCTCGGCGAGAGGGAATCCGAACTTCTGGTCTTCGTGAGCCGTGGCGAGGAAGTCGTGGGTCTCGGCGTGCACGCCGCTGATCACCCGCACGAACACCCGCTGCACGGCATCCGTCCGCGCCGTGATGGCTGCGAGGCGCTCGATCTCGATGGCGCTGTCGACGATGATCGATCCGACGCCGACCTCGACGGCGCGCTCGAGCTCGGCCGTGGACTTGTTGTTGCCGTGGAACCCGATGGACGCAGGAGCGACACCCGCCGCGAGCGCGACCTCGAGCTCCCCTCCGGTGCACACGTCGACGCGGAGTCCCTCGTCGACCACCCACCTGGCCACCGTCGTGCACAGGAAGGCCTTGCCCGCGTAGTACACCTGGGCGGTCGTGCCGTTCTCTCCGGCCGCGGCGTCGAAGGCGAGCCGGAACGCACGCGCACGGGAGCGCACCTCGTCCTCGTCGAGGACGAGCAGCGGGGTTCCGAACGTCCGGGCCAGTCCCGTCGCTGACAGTCCGGCGATGGTGAGCGCTCCGTCGACGTCGCGGCGGGCCGATGACGGCCACACGGCGGGCACGAGGTCGTTCGCGTCGTCGGGGACGACGAGCCACTCAGGGGCGAGCGAGTCGGCAGGGGAAAGCACGGAGCACCAATCGTGGGATGGAGCGCGTCACGGGATGCGCGCGTCGAGTTGACCCGATTCTAAGGCAAGCCCCGGATCGCCTCCGTCACGGAGACGTGCCGAGTCAATCCCCTGCACCGACCGACCCGCGGCTCGTAGGGTGGGGCGTGATGAGCACCGAACAGCACA
>NZ_PCOT01000015.1 GCF_002979415.1 Microbacterium sp. MYb72
ACTCACGGTAGGTTGAACGAGGTGTATCAAAGGTCCGCCTGCTGGCAACATGCGCCCGGCGACGGGTCCACCGCTGCGACACGCCCTGGCGGACGACAACCTCAACGAGAACGTGCCACGTCAGTGCGACGACATGCCAACTCGGCGAGACCGTGCCTTTCCCGGTGAGATCGGACAGCCCTCACCTCTCACAGATTTCCGTGATCAAACCGTTGCATTCGTTACCTCGCCGTTATAGAGTGATCGCACGGTGAATGTTTGCTGTGGCATCCACCTCATGTGATTGCAGGACCTCTTGGTGCAAGGGACAAGGGCCGGTCGGAAGCCTCTCCGATCGGCCCTTACTGCGTCCGGTCACGCCGCGACGGATCCGCCTCGTCAGCCGGCGTCGATGAGCGCAGCGAGTCCGTCGAGTGTCCGCGTGAGACCGAACCGCCAGGCCCGCCCGGCATCCCACGCGCTCCCCTGCGCCTCACCCGCGGCCGCTCCGATGCGCGCAGCCCGGGGATAGACCGCGGGGTCGAACGCACGTGCGAGCAGGGGCTGGTTGGCGGCCCACCACTCGGCGTCGGTGAGGGCCGTGTCGGTCGTCGCGCGATCGGCGTCGTGAGCCGCGCGACAGTGCGACTGCACGAACCCGAGCAGGTAGGCGAGAGCCGCATCGACGTCGACGTCGGAGAGACCGGCACCGTCGAACGCCGACAGCTCGTGCTCGTACTTCGCCATCACGCCGGGTCCAAGCGGAGGGCGGCTGAGCGCGGCGACCTCGGTCAGCCACGGATGCGCGGCCAGCAGCATCCGGTTGGACTCCGCCACCGCCTCGAGCCGCTCGCGCCACGACTGCGCACCCCAGTCCGGACGCTCCATCGACAGGTAGAGGGCGTCGACCATGAGGTCGAGCAGCTCCGGCTTTCCGGGGACGTAGGTGTACACCGACATCGTCGACACCCCGACCCGTTCGGCGACGGCGCGCATCGTGACGGCCGCGAGCCCTTCGTCGTCGGCGAGAGCCAGCGCCGCCGCGACGATCTTCGCCGCGGTGATCGACCGGGCCGGCCCCTTGCGCGGTTCGATCGGCTGACCCCACAGGAGGGCGAGCGTCCTGCTCGGCTCACCGGATCCGGTGCGTTCTGACGTCACGGGAATGATCTTGCCACGTCTGCGTTGTACCAGCTACATTGTACGCCGTACAACGTTACCGAAAGGGAGATCCCCATGCAGATCACCTCGTCCGCTCTCTCGCTCAACGTCCCCGACGTCGAGGCCTCCGCCGCCTGGGCGCAGAAGCACCTGGGCTTCTCGGTCGCCATGTCGGCCGACGGGTTCAGCTCCCTCAGCCACCCGCAGGCCGGCTTCCACCTCATCTACCTGCGCACCGGACTCTCCACCTTCAGGCCCGCATCGCAGGCGGGATCGGCATCCGGCCTGCTCGTCGTCTTCACCGTCGACGACATCGACGCGGACTACGCGCGGCTGCGCGAGACGGGCGTCGACATCGTGACACCCATCGAGACCGAGCCGTGGGGAGAGCGTTATTTCCAGATGGCCGACCCGAACGGCGTGATCTATCAGCTCGTGCAGTGGATGACTCCCGAGCACGACCAGGGCTGACCGACCGGGCCGGCCGGACCCTTCCGGTCGGCCCCGCCCGTGTCGGCGGCTCCCAGTACGCTGTTCTCCATGACCGATCGCAAACTCGCTCTCGAGGCATGGGAGAGCCTGTTCCGCGCGCAGCACGAACTGTTCGACGAGATGGTCCAGGACTTCGACGACGCCCACCTCACCCAGGCCGAGTACGACGTGCTGCTCACGGTCACCCGCTCCCCCGAGATGACCTCGCGGCTGCGCGACGTCACGGGCAACATGCTGATCAGTCAGCCCAGCGTCTCCCGTCTGGTGGACCGCATGGTCACCCGCGGGCTCATCGCCAAGTGCCCCGACCCCGACGACGGCCGCGGAGCCCTCATCAGGGCGACGGATGCCGGCGCCAGGGCGTTCCGCGCCCTCGCGACGGTGCACGGCCGCTCGATCGCCGACCGCATGTCGCGCCTCGACGACGACGAGCTCCGCACCCTCCGCGACCTCGCCGAGAAGCTGCGCCGGCGCTGACCTCCTGAGCCGCGCGCACCCGCACGCTTCTTCTCGCCGAACGCCCGACCTCTCGCCGAACGCGCGACGCTTAGACTGAACGACCCTTCAGCGGCCCCCGCGCATTTCTGGCAGGGTGGAACCGAGTGCCGACATCTCCGCGTCGGCATCGCAGACCACCCCCGAGGGGGGCAAAGGGAGGTCATCCATGGAGATCGCCGGAATCGTCGGCATCCTCATCATCGTCGGGATCGCGGTCGTCATCGTCGTCGTCCTGCTCCTGATTCTGCTGCTGTTCGCACGCAGCTGGATCAAGGTCGCCAGGGCTGACGAGGCTCTCGTCATCTCCGGGCGCAAACAGAAGGTGCAACGCGCCATCATCTCGGCCGACGGATCGAGCCGCGCCGAGATGGAGGAGTCCCCCGTCACGGTCATCGTGAACGGCAAGTCGCTCGTCAACCCGATCACGCAGCGCCACGAGATCATCTCCCTGCGCTCGCGGCAGGTGTCGCTCAACGCCGAGGCGCAGTCGCTCGACAGCGTCACCCTCAACGTCGATGGCGTCGCGATCGTGAAGATCGGCTCCGACCCGCTGTACGTGCGCCGCGCCGCCGAGCGCTTCGCCTCGCAGGACAAGGCGATCGAGCAGTTCACCACCGAGCAGCTCGAGGGCGCCCTGCGCGGCATCGTCGCCACGCTCTCGGTCGTCGAGCTCATGCGCGAGCGCAAGAAGTTCTCCGACCAGATCGCCGCCGACGTCTCGCAGGAGCTCGCCGAGCAGGGCCTCATCCTCGACTCGTTCCAGATCAAGGGCATCACCGACAAGGTCGGCTACATCCAGTCGCTGGGCGCCCCCGAGATCCAGGCGAAGCGACAGGCTGCGGAGATCTCGCAGACCAACGCCGACCGTGCGATCAACCAGAAGAACATCGCCAACCAGGAAGCGAACCTGATCGAGCAGACCGCGCTCGACACCAACACCGCGAACGCGAACGCCGGAATCGGCCGGGCCCGCGCCGAGGCCGAGCAGGCCGAGAACCTCACGCGCGCGCAGACCGAGCAGGCGGTGCTCCAGCAGCAGGCCGAGAACAAGCAGGCCCAGCTGGACGCCGACGTCAAGCGCGTCGCCGACGCGCAGCGGTACGAGGCGGAGACCCGCGCACAGGCCGAGCTGTACACGCGCGAGCGTGCGGCGGAGGCCGCGGCGATCGAGCAGGTCAAGCAGGCAGAGGCCCGCACCCGCATCGCCGAGCAGCAGGCCCAGGCCGACCAGGCGAAGGCCGCCGGTGAGGCTGCGGCCGCGATCGCCCGTGCGACCGGTGAGGCCGACGCGCTGCGCGCCCAGGCCGAGGCGGAGTCCCAGGCTCGTCGCCTGCGCGCCAACGCCGAGGCCGACGCGATCCGCGCCGAGGGTGAGGCGCGCGCGGCAGCCGTCGAGGCCGAGGCGAAGGCCATCGCGTCGAACCAGGACGCGTTCCTCTCGCAGCGCGTGCTCGAGACCCTCCCCGCGATCATGGCCGAGTTCGCAAAGGGCTACGCCACGATCGGCAACGTGTCGATCATCGGCGGTTCCGGAGACGGCGCATCGGATCTCGTCGGCGCCGACAGCGCCAAGGCGCTGAAGTCGGTCTTCGACAGCGTCAGCGCGGCGACCGGACTCGACCTCGCGTCGATCATCCAGGGTCAGGCCGTCGGACGCGGGATCGGCGCCGGCGTCGCCGCGGCCGCCCCCGCGCCCGCCAAGCGCGAGCCGAAGCCGACCACTCCTCCGCCTCCCGCAGCGGAGTAGTCGAGCAGACACGCAGAAGAGCGGATGCCGCGGCCGGTTCGGTCGCGGCATCCGTCGTCTTCCCGGCGATGCCTAGACTCGGAGGATGACGGAGACGCGCGACTTCGACCTCGCCGCTCTCGGCGCAGGTCTTTCGTTTTCCGCCGGTCTTCCTGCCGTCTCCTCCGCTCTCGACGAGAGCACCGCGGTGGTCGTCAGCGCCCCTCCCGGCACCGGTAAGACCACGCTCGTGCCGCCGCTGCTGGCGAACCGCTCCGCGGGGCGCGTGATCGTCACCCAGCCGCGCCGGGTCGCCGCCCGCTCCGCCGCCCGACGGCTCGCACAGCTCGACGGCACGGCCCTCGGCGGCCGAGTCGGGTTCACGGTGCGCGGCGAGCGCCAGGCCGGGCGGGACACGCGCGTCGAGTTCGTCACCGCCGGAGTGCTGCTGCGGCGGATGCTGGACGACCCCGGCCTCGACGGCGTCGACGCCGTGATCATCGACGAGGTGCACGAGCGCGCGCTGGAGACGGACCTCCTGATCGGCCTGCTCTCCGAGGTCCGCGAGCTCCGAGACGACCTCGTGCTCGTCGCCATGTCGGCCACGCTCGACGCCAACCGCATCGCCGCGGTCATCGGAGCGGACGCCGCGCCCGCACCGGTGGTCGATCACGACGTCCCCGCCTTCCCCCTCACCGAGCGCTGGGCTCCGAGCCCGACCCCGCGTCTCGACGATCGCGGGGTGACATGGGCCTTCCTCGATCACGTCGCACGCACCACTGCATCCGCGGCTCGGGACCTGACCCGTGACGACTCGACAGCCGACGTGCTGGTGTTCGCCCCCGGCGCCCGCGAGGTGTCCGAGATCGCTCGACGCCTCAGAGACGCCGGTGGCGGGTTCGACGTGCGGGAGCTGCACGGGCAGCTGCGCGCGAGCGAGCAGGATGCCGTGATCCGCGGTCGCCGCCCGGAGGAGCCGCCGCGCATCATCGTCACCACCTCGCTCGCGGAGTCCTCGCTCACGGTTCCCGGTGTGCGTCTCGTCGTCGACAGCTGCCTGTCCCGCCATCCGCAGCGCGACGCCTCGCGCGGGATGACCGGACTTGTCACGGCGGCGGCATCCAGGGCGACCTGCGTGCAGCGCGCCGGACGCGCGAACCGCCAGGGCCCGGGGACCGTGATCCGCTGCGTCGACGAACGCACGTACGCGGCAGCTCCCGCTCGCCCGGCCCCGGAGATCGCGACGAGCGATCTCGCCGATGCCGCGCTGCTGCTCAGCTGCTGGGGCGCGCCGGGCGGGTCGGGCCTGCGTCTGATCGACCCGCCGCCCGCCGATGCTCTGGACGATGCGCTGTCCGTGCTGCGCGGGCTCGGCGCGATCGACGACGACGGCCGCGCCACCGACGACGGCCGCGCGCTCGCCCGCATCCCGGCCGATCCGCGGCTCGCCCGCGCCCTCCGCGACGGCGGCCCCCTGGTCGGCGGCCGGCTCGCCGCCGAGGTCGTCGCGCTGCTGGGCGGCGACGTGCGCATCGCGGACTCCGACGTCGCCAGGGCGCTCATCGACCTCCGCGGAGCCCGCGGTCCGGAGGCCCGGAGGTGGAGCAACGACGTAGATCGCCTGCAGCGTCTGGTCGCCCCGGCGCCTGATGCCCGCTCCGGACTCGACGGCGCCGGACTCGTCGTCGCCCTGGCCTTCCCCGAGCGGATCGCCCGCCGCGTCGAGCGGACGGCCGAGGGCGCGACGTACCTGCTGGCATCCGGCACCCGCGCCGGGCTGCGCGGCCCCCTGGCATCGGCCGAGTGGCTGGCTGTGGCCGACGTCACGCGCGCGACCGGACGCGCAGCCGCGGGATCCGGCGCCATCGTGCGATCCGCCGCCGTGCTCAGCGAACAGCAGCGTGACGAGGCCGCGAGCCATCTGCTGACCGACCGCGTCGAGGCGGAGTTCGTCGGCGGTCGGGTGCAGGCCCGCCGCGAACGCCGCGTCGGAGCGATCGTGCTCTCCTCCTCCCCGGTGCGCGCGTCGGCGGAGGCCGGGCGCGAGGCGGTCCGTCGGGCGATCGGACGAGACGGTCTGAGCATGTTCACCTGGTCGGATGCCGCCGACGGACTGCGCCGCCGCCTGGCGCTGCTGCATCGCGAGTGCGGGTCGCCCTGGCCTGCCGTCTCCGACGCCGCTCTGCTCGCCACGCTCGACGGGTGGTTCGCGCCGGAGCTCGACGCCTTGGCCGGCGGCGCCCCGACCGCGAGAGTGGACCTGGCCCCCGCCCTCCGCCGCCTGCTGCCCTGGCCGGAGGCCGCGCGGCTGGATGAACTCGCGCCGGAGCGTCTCGAGGTGCCTACCGGATCCCGCATCCGCATCGCCTACCCGCCCATCGACGACCCCGGCGCACGTCCCGTCGTCGCCGTGAAGCTGCAGGAGTGCTTCGGATGGGCCGAGACCCCGCGGCTCGCCGACGGCAGGGTTCCCGTGCTCTTCCACCTGCTCTCCCCCGCCGGACGCCCGCTCGCGGTGACCGACGACCTCGCGTCGTTCTGGTCCGGTCCCTATGCGCAGGTGCGTGCGGAGATGCGCGGGCGCTATCCCAAGCATCCGTGGCCCGAAGACCCGTGGGATGCCGCGCCGACCAGGCATACCAAGAACCGCGCCGCGCGGTGAGACCGCCGGGGCCTCAGCGCGTGCGCCGCCGCAACGTCAGCGCCGCCAGCACCAGCGCGCCCACCGCGAATGCCGCGACCACGAGCAGCGGCCCGTACACGTCCCACCCCTCGTCACCGGCCGTGACCGCGCCGATCGCATCGATCGCATAGCTCAACGGCAGCCAGTCCGAGATCGCGTGCAGCACGTCGGGCATCTGATCCCTCGGCATGAAGAGTCCACCGAGGATGATCTGCGGGAACACGAGCAGCGGCATGAACTGCACCGCCTGGAACTCCGTCTGCGCGAAGGCGCTCGCGAGCAGTCCGAGCGCGGTACCGAGCAGTGCGTCGACCACGGCGACGAGTCCGAGCTGCCACAGCGGACCCTCGACGTCGAGTCCGCACACCCCGACCGCGAACGACACCGTGATCACGGCCTGCAGCACCGCCATGAGACCGAACGCGAGCGCGTAGCCGAGGATGAAGTCGGCCTTGCCGAGGGGCGTCGTCATGAGCCTCTCGAGGGTGCCCGACCGACGCTCCCGCAGCGTCGTGATCGAGGTGATCAGGAACATCACGATGAACGGGAACAGCGCGAGGATCGCCCCGCCGAAGCGGTCGAAGACGCCGTCCTGGTCGCTGAACAGCCAGGCGAACAGCCCGACCAGCAGGCTCGGCGCGATCAGCATCAGCGCGATGGAGCGCGGATCGTGTCGCAGCTGCCCGAGCACGCGGGCGGCGGTGGCGAGCATCCGTCGGCCGTTCACTCCGACACCTCCCTGCGGCTGCGGCGACCCGACCCGTGGGCTGCACGGTCCCTCTCGATCAGGGCGAGGAACGCGGCCTCCGGATCGGACGTTCCGGTGTCGTCAAGCAGCGCCCGCGGGGTCGTGTCGGCGATGATGCGGCCGTCTCGCATGAGCAGCAGCCGGTCGCAGCGCAGCGCCTCGTCCATGACGTGACTCGACACGATCATCGTCACGCCGCGATCGGCCAGTGCGCGGAACAGACCCCAGAGCTCGGCCCGGAGGACGGGGTCGAGGCCCACGGTCGGCTCGTCCAGCACGACGAGCTCCGGAGCGCCGATCAGCGCCATCGCGAGAGACACCCGCGTGGACTGCCCACCACTGAGGGACTCGACGAGCTGCCCCGCCTGATCGCGGAGACCGACCTCGTCGATGACGCGGTCGACGTCTCCCTTCGGCGCCCTCAGCAGCGCCGCGAGGTACGACAGGTTCTGCCGCACGGTCAGATCCCCGTAGACCGCGGCCCCCTGCGTCCCATAGGCGACGCGGTTCCGAAGGCGTGCCGAGCCACCGGCCGCGCCGAGCACGGAGACCTCACCCGAGGCGATCCGCTGCACGCCGACGATCGATCTCATCAGCGTCGTCTTGCCGCACCCCGACGGACCGAGGAGCCCCGTGATCTCTCCGCGCGGGATCGTCAGGTCGATGCCGTCGAACACGCGCGTCCGCCCCCGCCGCACCCGCAGCTGAGTGATCTCGACCGCCGAGTTATTCATCATGTGATGAATTATGCGCTCGGGCGCCGCCGAGGTCAATGGATGTCGTCGACAACGGCGCGGGGCCACAGCATCCGCTCACTGCCGGAAGGGATAGCCAAGAGAGGGGGATGCCGCGGCATCCGTCGCGTCAGTCGAAGAGGTACCGCTGCACCGTCGGTGCGACCCTGGCGACGAGCTCGTCGATCGGCGCCGCCGTCAGCGCGGGGAGCTTCACGACGTAGCGGGCGATGAGGAGCCCCGCCACCTGGGAGGCGACGAGGCTGGCGCGCAGCTGCGCATCGTCGACGCCGAGGGTCTTGGCGATGCGTCCGATCAGCTCGCGCGAGAGGAACCCCGCCAGCAGCGGCGTCGTGAGCTTGCTGCCGATCGCGGTGCGGATGAGCATGACCCCGCGGCGGCGGATCTCCGGCTGTTCGAACGAGTCCAGCAGGTAGCGGATGAGCCGCTCCCCCACCTCGTCCTGCGGGCCGGCGAGGATCGCGGGCACGTCGATGTCGGGCCGGAGCGGGATGCCGACGGCCTCGGCGAACAGATCGGCCTTGGTGCCGAAGTAGTGGTGCACGAGCGCGGAGTCCACCCCGGCGCGCGCGGCGATCGACCGGATCGTGGAGCCGTCGTATCCGTGCTCGCCGAACTCGTCGACCGCCGCCCCGATGATCCGCTCCCGCGAGTCCGTTCCTCCGCGGGGTCGCCCGCGGCGCCGCGGCGCTCTCGACTCGGTCATGCTCGACAGCCTACGACCCCGGTCACCGCGCTCCACCGCCCCGCCGTCGGCACCTGCGTTCAGGTGACCGCGCCCCGCCGTCGGCACCTGCGCTCAGGTGACCGCGCCCCGCGGCCCGCCGCCGCGCATGCGCTCAGGCGAGGAGGTGCCGCAGGTAGCGCTCCGGCGAGTCGAGGAACGACCGCCAGTGGTTCACGAGCTCGAGGTCGTTCCACGCGGCGGGGCGGATGCCCCAGTCACCGACCTCGAGGATCTGCGCACCGGGCAGGGCGGCGAGCACCGGCGAGTGCGTGGCGCACAGCACCTGACCGCCATCGTCGACGATGCGCTGGAGCACGGCGATGAGCGCGAGCGTCGACCGGAACGACAGCGCCGCCTCGGGCTCGTCGAGACAGTAGAAGCCGGGCTCGTCGAAGCGGCTCTCCAGGATCGCGAGGAACGACTCGCCGTGGCTCATCTCATGGAACGGGACGTCGGGACCCCTCGTCGACGGATTCTCTTCGAGGTACGTGTAGAACGAGTGCATCGTCTCGGCCCGCAGGAAGAAGCCCCAGCGGTTGGCCCCCACGCCGCGCTGCAGTCGGATCCAGTCCGACAGCGGCGACTCGGTCGGGCGGGTGCTGTGCATGGCCTGACGGGAACCACCCTCGGGCGAGAGCCCGTAGGCCACGGCGACCCCCTCGACGATGGTCGACTTGCCGCTGCCGTTCTCGCCCACCAGGAACGTCACTCCTGGAGCGAGGTCGATGCCGTCACGCAGCACCTGCGCGACGGCGGGGATGCTGGTCGGCCACTGCCGGCTCGGCGCCGGAGCGTCGTCGGCGGGGCGCACCGCCACCACCGGCTGCTCGCGGCGACGCCTGCTGCCGGCCTTCCAGATCGACTCCATGCCACCTCCTCCGAGGAGGCTACCCGGAGCCGCTGACATGAGACGGGGACGCCGTCAGCACTCGATGACGTTGACCGCGAGGCCGCCTTCGCTGGTCTCCTTGTACTTCGTCGACATGTCGAGTCCGGTCTGGCGCATGGTCTCGACGACGGCATCCAGGGAGACGTAGTGGCTGCCGTCGCCGCGCAGGGCGAGGCGGGTCGCGGTGACGGCGGTCGACGCCGCGATCGCGTTGCGCTCGATGCAGGGGATCTGCACGAGGCCCCCGATGGGGTCGCACGTGAGCCCGAGATGGTGCTCCATCGCGATCTCCGCGGCGTTCTCGATCTGCCGGTTGGTGCCGCCCATGACGGCGGTGAGCCCGCCGGCGGCCATGGCGCACGCCGATCCGACCTCGGCCTGGCATCCGCCCTCCGCTCCGGAGATCGACGCGTTCGCCTTGAACAGCGACCCCAGAGCGGTCGCGGTGAGCAGGAAGCGGCGGATGCCACGGCGGCGGTTCGCCTCGGCGACGGCGGCAGGGTCTTCGATCGCGCCGACCGCGACGAGCGACGCCTCCGCGCCGAAGCCGAGCAGGGCGCTGCCGACGAGCTCGCCGTAGGGGGTCACCGCGTTGCCCGCGCCGAGACCCGAGTCAGCGAGGAAGCGCCACCAGTACATCGCGACGGCGGGCAGGATGCCTGCCGCACCGTTCGTCGGGGCCGTGACCACGCGTCCGCCGGCGGCGTTCTCCTCGTTCACCGCGAGAGCGAAGGCGCCCAGCCATTCGCCCGGGAGCTCCCGGTGGCCGTCGGCCTCCGAGGCGTCGAGCTGCGCGCGGATCGTCCCAGCGCGACGCTTCACCTTGAGGATGCCGGGGAGGACGCCGTCGGCGTGCAGCCCTGCGTCGACGCATGCGGCCATCGCGTCCCAGATCGCGTCCAGCCCCGCGGCGACCTCCTCCTCGCTGCGCATGGCGGTCTCGTTGAGACGCGCGAGCTCGGCGATCGTGAGCCCGTTCTCGTCGCACAGCGCGAGGAGGGACGCGGCATCCGCATACGAGTACGGCAGGGCGGCGGTGGAGAGCTTCGCCTCCTCGCCGTCGCGGCGGATGAAGCCGCCGCCGATCGAGTAGTAGGTCTCCTCCGCGACGGTGCCGCCGTCGGCATCCCAGGCCGTGATGGTCATGGCGTTCGGGTGACCAGGGAGGCGCGTGCGGGGCGCGAAGACGATGTCGTCCTTGCTGAACGCCACCTCGTGCGTGCCGTTCAGGCGGAGCGACGCCCCCGCGGGGAAGTCGGTCCACGCCGAGCGGACGTCGGCGGGGTCGCAGGTCTCCGGGGCGAGTCCGCGGAGACCGGCGACGACGGCATCCGGCGTCCCGTGACCGATGCCGGTGGCGCCGAGCGAGCCGTAGAGCGTGCTGCCGACCCTGGTGACGCGGTCGATCGCGTCGGTCGCTCCGAGCCGCCCGGCGAACTCGAGAGCCGCCCGCATCGGGCCGACCGTATGGGAGCTCGAGGGCCCCACTCCGATGGAGAACAGGTCGAAGGCCGAGACGTACGCAGTCACCGTCTCAGCCTACGCCCCGTGCCCTCGGCGGCGGCGTGTCTCCGCGATCCCGACGCGCGTGTACCTCCCCCGGTCGACGCGCGCAAGGCCGTTCCTCTCACCGGCATCCGCACCTAGCGTGAGCCGTTCACGGACGACGAGACGACAGACCACCACGAAGGGACGGCGACGCACATGAGCGCTGCAGACATCAAAAAGACCGGCAAGACCGCGACGAGATCGCCGCGGTCGTCCACCGCGCGGCGCACGGTGAAGGAGGGAGCCGAGTCGGCGTTCACCGCCTCGGCCGCGCTGACGGACGACCTCCAGCGCGTCCTCGTCGATCTCATCGAGCTCGCGAGCCAGGGCAAGCAGCTGCACTGGAACGTCGTCGGCAGGAACTTCCGCGACACGCACCTGCAGCTCGACGAGATCATCGATGCGGCGCGCGGCTTCGCCGACACGATCGCCGAGCGGATGCGGGCGCTGCACGCGCTCCCCGACGGGAGGAGCGCCGTCGTGGCGAAGAGCACCACGCTCGCCGACGCGCCGCAGGGGGAGATCCTCACCAGCGACGCCATCGATCTGATGACCGCCCGGCTCGACGCGGTCGCCGCGACCTGCCGCGATGTGCACGACGAGGTCGACGAGGAGGATCCGACGAGCGCCGACATGCTGCACGCGATCCTCGAGAGGGTCGAGCAGCTCTCCTGGATGGTCAGCGCGGAGAACCGCACTCCGAAGACGAAGTGACGACGTGCCGGCGGCGGCTGTCACCCGCCGCCTCCGGGCATCGGCGATACTGGGCGGTATGGGCAGGCTGAAGTACGACGGCACCTCGGGGCCGATCCCGATCGACGATGTCACTCTCGCGCACGTGAAGATCGTCATCTCGACGAAGCTGCGGCGCCAGGAGAGCTTCATGCTCACCTGGAGCCCGGAGGGCGACGGGCCGGACGCGCGCATGACCATCTGGATCCATCCGGCGATCCCCCTGCAGTTCGGCTACGACCATGCCGAGATCCCCGCGCTGGATCCGTCGCGCGTGACGGCCATGATGAATCGGCTCAACGCCTCGGGCGAGCTCAACCTCGATCAGCTCGATCTCCCCTGACCCCGCGCCCGCTGCGCCTCAGATCGGCGGAGTGACCGGCACCTCGCCCGACCCCGGCTCCGAGCCGGCCTCCGCAGGCTCCGGCACCAGGTAGAGGCCGCTCGGCGCGTTGGCGGTGAACGCGAGAGCCTCGATCCAGGCCCGGTTGATCGACGGCTGCCTGCTGCCGAAGTACTTGAACACCAGGGCGCTGCCCGGCTGGATCCACACGGTCGTCCGCCCGCCGCCCACGCTCGCGTCCTCACGCCAGCTGAACGGGAACGGCTCGCCCCGACGCAGCTTCGCCGTGATCACCAGCTGAAGGTGCGTGAGGGCGCGATCCTCGATCTCGGTCTTCACATCGCCCTCGTAGACGAACTTGCCCATCCGCTGTTCTCCTCGACTCGATGACAGAGGCCCGACGAATGCTGTCGGACCAAACCCTCTCTGCGTAGCGTAGAACGCATGGGCATGTTCTATTACGGCAACGCCGACGATCCGATCCACATCGACGACCTCGCCCTGGCGCACCTCAAGGTGGTCGTGGCGACCAAGCTCCGTCGCAACGAGAGCTTCACCCTGTCGTGGGCGCACCCGGAGGGCGACGTCCCCGGTCGCTCGACGATCTGGCTGCATCCGTCGATCCCGCTGCGGTTCGTGTTCGACGATCCCACTCCCCCTCCGCTGCAGCCGGAGTGGATCGCGGCGATGGCGAACTCCGCGAACTCCTCCGGCGGGATCGTCCTCGTCACGGCCGACATGATCTCCAGCGAAGACGGGATCACTGCGGAGGACTGAAGTCAACCCCCTGCGCCACAGCATCCGCGCCTGCCTAGCCTGAGGGCCGACACGGAGGAGGTGCGGTCCATGGACGCACGAGACGACCGCGGTGCAGACGACGCCGGCATTCCCGACGACGAGGGGTACGTTCCCACGACCACCCACGCGGAGTGGGGAGCAGGGTCGCCGCGCCTGCGCATCACCCGCGACGACGACCGCGCCGAGTACGCGATCGAGTCCGACCTGGTGCGGATCGGCTCGGCCGACGACAGCGACCTGCGCCTCGCCGACACCGAGCCGCTGCACGCCACCATCACGCACGACGAGCGCGACGAGTACGTCCTCGAGCTGCACGGGGAGGGCGAGATGAACGCGAGCCCCGGCACGGATGCCACGCACGGAGGCGCCCGCACGGAGACGCTCCGCACCGGAGCCCGGTTCACCGCCGGACCGTGGACCCTCGTGTTCGCCCGCGAGGAGTTCGCCGACCACGGACGCCCGTATGGAGGGCGAGAGGGCGGCGAGTACTCCGATCAGCCCGTGCAGCCCCCGCGGCCGGACTACTCGGACGGCCCGCAGCGGGAGCCGCGCACCGACGCCTGACACGGCATCCGCGGATCACGGCGCATCGCAGGACATCAGGACGAACGATCGAGACGAGAGGGAAGACGATGACCACCGCACGAGAGATCATGACCCCCAGCCCGCGCTGCATCGGCGAGAACGACTCGCTGCAGATCGCCGCGACACTGATGGCGCAGCTGGATGTCGGCGCGCTGCCGATCTGCGGGGAGGACAGCAGGCTGAAGGGGATGCTCACCGACCGCGACATCGTCGTCGGCGCGATCGCCGCAGGCCTCGACCCGGACACCACGCCCGCCGGTGCGCTCGCCAAGGGCAAGCCCGTGACGGTCGCCGCCGACGATGACGTGCGTGTGGCCCTCGACCTCATGCGGGAGCATCAGATCCGCCGTCTTCCCGTGATCGAGGATCACCTGCTGGTCGGCATCCTGAGCCAGGCGGACGTGGCGCTGTCGCTGTCGGCGGCCGCGACCGGCGCGACCGTCGCCGACATCAGCCGCTGACGTCTCGCCCGCTCCGAGCTCGCTCCGGTCGCGAAAGATCCCGCTCCGGGGGTACCTGAGCGGGATCTTTCGCGACGGGAGCTGGCGGCGCGCTGGACTACTCGACGAGCTTGCCCTTCGTGTCGACCTCGCGCATCAGCTCGGCGATCTCGGCGGGGATCGGCGGGATCTCCTCGCGCGTGATGCCGTCGCGAGGGCTCCAGACGAGGTTGACCTGCAGCGTCGGGTCGGTGTCGGGGAAGTCGCTGCGGTTGTGGCATCCGCGGGTCTCGCGACGCTCCAGCGCGGCCTCCAACGTCGCGCGCGCCGCCAGCGCCGAGGCCTTGAGGTCGAAGGCGTGAGCGAGGTCCTGGAACCCGGCGATGTCGGGGTGGATGCCGACGTCCTCCATGCGCCCCTCGATGAGGTCGAGCTCCGCGAGTCCGGTGCGGAGCCCCTCCTCCGAGCGGACCACCCCGGCGTAGGCGGTCATGGTGTCGCGGATCGCGCGCTGCAGGGCGCGCACGTTCTCCCGCCCGTCCGCGGCGAGGAGGTCGTCGATCTCGGCCCGGGCCTGCGCCACGGCATCCGCCGAGCGGCGCTGGGCGTCGAGGCCTGCGGCGTGCGCCATCGCGGCCTGTCCAACGATCCGCCCGTACACGAGCAGCTCGATGAGCGAGTTGCCGCCGAGGCGGTTCGCTCCGTGCAGACCGCTGGAGGCCTCGCCGATCGCGTACAGCCCGTCGACGTCGGTCTGGTGATCCTCCGGCCGCACCCACACGCCGCCCATGGAGTAGTGGGCCGTCGGGGCGATCTCGATCGGGTCGGTCGTGATGTCGAGCATCTGCAGCTCCATCATCGTCTGGTAGACCCGGGGCAGCCTCGTCATGATCGTCTCGCGGGGCAGGTGCGAGACGTCGAGCCAGACGCCGCCGTTCTCGGTGCCCCGCCCCTCGGCGATCTCGGTGTACGCGGCGAGCGCGACACGGTCGCGGGTGGACAGCTCCATCCGCTCCGGGTCGTACTTCGGCATGAAGCGCTCGCCGAGCGCGTTGCGCAGGACACCGCCCTCGCCGCGGGCGGCCTCGGAGATGAGGGTGCCCGCCGCGTTCTCCGGCTCGATGATGCCGGACGGATGGAACTGCACGAGCTCGGGGTCGCGCAGCCGTGCGCCCGCGTCGACCGCGAGACGGAAGGAGTCTCCGGTGTTCTCGTCGCGGCGGGAGGAGGTGCGGCGCCAGATGCGGTTGTGTCCACCGGCGGCGAGGATCACGGCATCCGCGTGGATCAGGTACCGCGTGCCGTCGGCCTGGTCGAATCCGTAGGCGCCGAACACGACGTTGTCGCGCACGAGGAGCCGCGTGATGTAGACGCCGTCGAGGATCGGCACGTCGAGCTGCTCGGCCCGCCGCACGAGGGTGCGCTGGATCTCGAGGCCCGTGTAGTCGCCGGCGAAGGCGGTGCGTCGGAAGGTGTGCGCGCCGAAGAAGCGCTGCGAGATGCGCCCGTCGTCTTCACGGGCGAAGTCCATGCCCCAGCGCTCGAGGTCGCGGATGCCGCGCTCGGCGCCCTGGGTCACGATCTCGACCGTGTGCGGGTTGGCGAGCAGGTAGCTCTCCGTGATGGTGTCGGCGGCGTGCTGCTGCCAGCTGTCCTCGGCATCCATCGTGCCGAGGGCCGCGTTGATGCCGCCGGCGGCGAGCGATGTGTGCGCGTCGTTCCGCGGTCGTTTGCCGACGGCGACGACGTCGACGCCGTGCTCGGCGATCTCGATCGCCGCTCGCAGCCCCGATCCGCCCGTGCCGATGACGAGGACGGTGGTGGAGATCTGACGTTCGCGTGTGCTCATGTCGGCCACGCTAGTTAGGGTTGCCTAATAACTCCAATGCATAGTTCGAGTCAGAATCATGCGGCTAAGCTATGGCCATGAACCTGGAGCAGCTGCGCGGTTTCGTGGAGGTGGCCCGGCTCGGGCACTTCACCAGAGCCTCCGAGAGCCTGCACCTGGCGCAGCCCTCGCTGAGCCGGCAGATCTCCACTCTCGAGCGCGAGCTCGGGGCCGAGCTGTTCCACCGGGCACGCGGACACATCGCCCTCACCGCCGCCGGAGAGACCCTGCTCCCCCGGGCGCAGCGGATGCTCGCCGAGGCCGACGCCATCCGCGAGGAGATGGGCGAGCTGGCCGGGCTCCGCCGCGGACGCGTGCGCCTCGGGGCTCCGCCGACCCTGTGCATCAGCCTCGTCGCCGAGGCCCTCAGCGCGTTCCACTCCTCCTACCCCGACGTCGACCTCCATCTCACCGAGAGCGGCTCCCGCCTGCTCGTCGAGCAGCTGGCGGTAGGCGCTGTCGACATCGCCCTCATCACCGAGTCGACGGCGCAGCCCGTCCCGGGGGTGAGCCTCACCCGCACCCCCCTGCTCGCCGAGGAGCTGGTGGTCGTGTCATCCGCCGCCCATCCCCCGATCGCCGAGGACGCGGTGATCGACATCCACCGGCTGTCCACGCTGCCGCTCATCGTGTTCGACGACAGCTACTCCCTGCGGACGACGACGGATGCCGCCTTCCGCGCCGCCGACCTCACCCCGAACGTCGTGCTGGAGGGGGCGGAGATGGATGCCGTGCTCCGCTTCGTCGAGCGCGGAGTCGGCGTCGCCGTCGTGCCCGCCATGGTGCTGCTCGATCGACCCGAGCTGCGGTCGGTCCGCTTCGCGCACCCCTCGATGACGCGCACGATCAGCCTCGCCCACCGCTCGGATGTGACCCCTGCGCTCGCGGTGGCGGCGATGCGCCACGCGATCATCTCCACGGCGACCGAGGTCGCCCGCCGCGACCCCGCCATCACGAGCCTGCTCTAGCCGTCGCGGCCGTGCGGTCGGTGGGCCCGCACGGCCCGCTGTCCCGGCATCCGCGCACCCAGGCGCCCAATCGTCGCGAACGGCGGGTCCTCTCGCGGAGAATCCGCCATCCTCGACGACTCGACACCCCTCACGAGGCGCCCCTCGCCCGAGAGGCTTCAGCGCGAAACCCGGGGTCAGGCGTCTTCCGGGAGCCCGACCTTCGCCTTGGCCCAGGAGCGGCCCCTGGTGTCCTTGAGGATGTCGTACTCGACGTCGACGTGCGGCTCGATCGCGCTGTACTTGTCGTTCGGCGCGCCGATGACGAGCTGGAACCCGAGCCCGCGCCAGGCGCCGATCGCCCGCTTCGTGAAGTGCGCGTCGGCCTTGATGAGCGCCTCGTCCATGAACACCGGCGCGTAACGAGGACGCGGGGCGCCGGCGTCGCCGAGCTGGTAACGCAGCGCGGCGCCGACGATGAACGCCACGAGCTCCTGCGACTCGCCTCCGGACTTCTCCCCGATGTGGTCGTAGAGGGCGACGTGCTCTCGCGTGACGGCGTGGATGCGCTCGGCGCTCACCCGCACGTGGTTGCGCACGTCGATGAGCTCCGCGAAGTCCGGAGCGGTGCGCCGCATCCGCCCGATGAGACGGCTCATCCTGCGGTAGACGGCATCGCGCTCGGCATCCGTGGAGGCGGCCTCGATCAGCTGCCTGACCTCGCGGAGCTCCCTGAGGAATCGCTTGCGCGCCTCGGACTGGTTCTCCCGCGGCGCGATCTGCAGCCGGTGATCGTCGTCGTAGAAGGGCAGCTCGGCCATGATCCGGTTGATCGGCTCGATGCGGTCCTTGATCTCGCGACGGGAACGGGCGAGCGTGGAGTCGAGGCTCGTGAGGTCGTTGCCGGAGAGCTTGAGGAGACTGTCCCGCCACTCGATCTCGAGCTCGTGCAACCCGTTGGTCTGCAGCGCCTCCAGGATGCTCTCGAACTCCGCGACCGACTCGTCGGGGTCGGGGAGGATCGTGAGGTCGTTCCAGCGCTCCAGGAAGCCCGTCATGAGCCGGCGCATGCTCTCGCGCTGCTCGTCGTAGGCCTCCGCGGCGGCACGACGATCCTCGAGCAGACGCTGAGCGGCGGTGCGCAGGGCGGTGTCGAGGTGCGCGAGCCGCTGCGCGGCGGTCGGGCTCGCCGCGTCGACGAGCAGGAACCGGGAGTCGAGGAAGGACGCATGGCCGTCTTCCAGCGCGATGCCGCCGGCGTCGGCAGCATCGATGACGCTCTGGCAGGCGTCGACCTCGTCCGTGACCTGAGCCCAGTGCGCCTGCGCCTGCTCCAGGTCGCTCGTCAGCCGAGCCTCCTCCTGGCGGAGACGACCGGCGCGGACCTTCAGCTCATCGGCCTGCCGCGTGAGCTGCGCGATCTCGGGGTTGCCCTCGGTGACCTCCGCCTCGACGGCGAGCCAGCGCGTGCGCTCCGCCTCGACCGCGGCGACGTCGATCTGCTCCCAGGTGAGATCCTCGATCCTCGCGAACGCCTTCGAGCGCGCCTCGATCCGGTCGAGCGCGGTCTCGGCATCCTGCGCCGCCGACGCCGCATCCTCGTACCGGGAGGCGAGCTCCTGCAATTGCTCGTCGAGCTCGCGCAGCCGACGATCGTTCGTGAAGCCGAGCAGGTTGCCGCGGCCCTGCCCGCCGTGCGCGCCGCGGCTGCCCTGCGACACCTGCCCGGTGATCGTGAGCGCCTTCTGGTGGTCGCCGAGCTGCGTCGAGGAGTCGACGCAGGCGTACCCGAAGCGCTCCTGCAGACGCTGCTGCAGCCATCCGGTGAACGGGCTCTTCTGGTGGTCGAGGCGACCGGGGAGCGTCTTCGCGTCTGCGGCGCGCAGCTCGGCCAGCCCGGTGTGCACGCCCTCGTAGTTCAGCCGCTCCGGAGTGCGGATGCCGTTGATCGCCGCGCGGAAGCCGTCGAGCTGAGCGACGTCGATCAGGAGGGTCCTCGCGAAGCCGCCGAGGGCGAGGTTGAACGCCTCGCGCCAGGGCTCGAACTCGGTGCGCACCTCGACGAGCTCGCCGACGAAGGGCAGCTCGCTCGGATCGAGCCCGGCCGCCTCCGCCAGCATGTTGCGGGACTCGTCCAGGTGCGCGGGGATGCTGCTGCGCATCCGGCTCGTGCGGTCCCGCTCACCCTGCGCACGATCCAGCTCGGACTTCGCCGCGCGACGCGCGGTCTCGGCGTCGGCGAACTCGGCACGCAGGTCCCGCACCGACGTGCCGGGCCCCGCGCTGCGAGCTCCCTTCACGAGAGCCTCGAAGTCCGCCGCAGACGACACGTCGGCGCCGAGCTCCTTCGCGACGAGGTCGAAGCGCTCGCGCTCGCGGCGCACCTCCTCCAGGCGACGCTCGGCGACCCTGAGCTCACGCTGCGCCGTCTCCAGCCGGTCTCCGCCCGACTGGCGCAGCACGTCGAGAAGACCCTCGCGCTCCACGTCAGCCGCCTCGACGAGCGCGCGCTTCTCCCGGACGGAGAGCTGCAGCGAACGCGTGCGGTCGCCCAGCTCCGTCTCGACCTCGCGCAGCAGACCGAGGCGACGCTCGGCGATCCACAGTGCGGCGAGAGACGACGGCTCGGAGAACACGCCCACCTCGTCGATCACGCGCACGCGCTCTGCTGCCGCCGCGATCCGCTCCTTGATGCCGCGGATCGGCTCGAGCGCGCTCACCTGCTGCTTCGCGGTGAGCATGCGCGTCCGCGTGCTCTCGAGTTCGTCGAAGTGCGCGACCACGGCATCCGCCGTCGCCATCGTCTCCGGCTCTTCGAGCACGAGCTTCTTGTAGAGGTCGTCGACCGTGGTGATCTGCTGACCAGCCTGGATCCGCGCGAGGAGGCTGATCGCCTTCGCACCGGAGCCCGCGGCGCCGATGCCGAGCACGGCGTGCAGGCGCGCGGAGAACTCGCGATCGGTGGCGAGGGTCTCCAGCCCGGCGTCGCGGACGGCGGCGTCGGAGAGGCGCTGCGCCGCGGCCTGCTCCAGCCGCGCCAGATCGAACGGGCCGTTCACGGTGGCGCGCACGCGGACGGTGTCTTCGAGGACGCGCGCGTCGGCGGGGATGTACCACGCCCGCACCGCCGTGAACCGGGTCCCGTCGTGGTCGAGCCACGTCGTCGCGATCGCGCTCCAGGTGTCTTCGCCGTCTCCGCGGAGGACCCGCAGCTTCGTGCCGTCCTCCGTGCGGGACTCGTCGATCTTGCCTCGGCCGTAGGACAGGATGTTCCGCTGCTCGTCTCCGCGCGGGCGTCCGGTGACGCCGCCGTTCGATGCGCCGTTGAAGGGCGTCGTGTGCGGCATCATGAGCGCGATGTAGGCGTCCATCAGCGTGGACTTGCCCGATCCCGATCCACCGCAGAGCAGGGTCGCGTAGGGCGAGAACCGCACGCGGTGCGGTCCGCCGTCGTATCCGCCCCAGTTGATCAGCTGCAGGTCTTCGGCGACCCACTGCTGCCCCCGCGAACCGGCGGGGATGAGCCCGAAGAGCGTGTCCACCATCGTCATCGCGCGACGACCTCCTGCGATCGCAGCCATTCTCGAAGCTCCTTGAGCGTCTCCGCGCTGAGGACGACCTCGACGAGGGCGCTGATCCGGTAGCGCCCGCTGGTCTCCTCGTGCACGATGCCCTCTCGGTCGAGGCGGTCCAGGGCGTTCCTGATCGCCTTCTGCTGCCTGGCCGTGCTGCCCTCGACCTCGGTGAAGTAGCTCAGCACGGTCTGCTCGACGTCTTCGACATCGATGCGGACGGACGCCTCGCCCGCGGCCGACTCGCGCTGGTAGACCGTGCGCAGATGCACGAGCACCAGGGTCTCGGCGCGCGAGTACGGGGTGTCCTTGAGGAGGACGGGCATGTCGATCTCGTCGGAACGCAGCTGCTGCTTGTAGGCGAAACCGCGGCCGTGGTCGACGACCAGACGGAGGTACAGGTCGTTCAGGCGCGACTCGATCACCTGCTGGTGGTCGAGCAGCAGCGTCCACTCCCGGCGGTTGCGCTCGGCGGCGATGAACCGGCGCTGGAGGATGTGCACGAGCACCCGTCGGATCTCGGGATCGAGCGTTCCGCGGTCGCCCGGGAAGTGCTCCTCGATGTCGTCTTCCATCGCGATCGGGGAGATGAACGGATCATCGACCGGCGCCGCCGTCTCGAAGTCTTCGTCAGTCATGTGCTTCTTCCTTCGTGGTGCGCGCCGTGACCGCACCGAACGCGAACCGTCGCGTGGTGCCGTCCGGACGCAGGGCGACGACCACCGACACGTCGTCGCCCTCGCTCATGCCGTTGCGGTGGGCGATCTCGAGGAGGCCGAGGAGGTCGACGGGGCGACGGGTGTCGTCTGCGGCGTGCGCGAACGCCGTGCCGAGGTCGAACTCCTCCCCGAGGCCGGCGACGTACTCCTCCAGCTCCGCGTACCGCGGCCCGCCCCAGGCCCTGGTGTCGGCGTCGACGAACTCGACGTCGACGGCATCCGCGAGCGGAGCCGGCGCTCCGGGCGGGCGGACATCGCTCGAGGTCTGCCGGAGGTGGCCGAGATCGACGAGCGGCATGCTGCGCACCGGCTCGGCGACGGACCCCGCACCGCTCCATGCGTGGAGGCCGGCGATGACGTCGCGCAGAAGGTCGTCGATCTGGCGGTCCCGCAGGGGGTCGTAGGTCTTCACCTGTCCTGTGATGACGTGGGATGCGCGGCGCTGCGCCGCCAGCACCTCCTCGACGCCCAGCTCGACCCGTCGGCCGATCGCGTCGAGCTCGGCGCGACGGCTCCCGTCGAGCATCCGCGCGAACGGCTGCCGGAGCAGGGTGTGGAGCTGGTCATTGAGCGCGTCGATGCGCTCCGGGTCGCCGATCAGCCGCAGCGCGCCGGAGAAGGCGCGCCCCTCGGGGGTCGACTGCATGACGTCCTGCGCACGCTGCAGGTACTCGCGGAGCACCTCGCCCGTCGGCCGTTCGTCACGGCGCAGATGGGCAACGACGTCGCGCTGCATCGCCTTGAGCGACTCCGCCACGCGGGTGAAGTCGGCCGGCAGCTCGCGCGCCAGGTGGAGGACGTTCTCAGCCTCTTCGAGCAGTTCCTCGTCGTCGAGGGGGTCGGCATGGCCGGACTCCTCGATCCGCGCGATCTCCGCGTCGAGCAGGGCCCGCTCCTCGTGGAGGCGGGCGAGACGACGTGCGGGGTCGGCCTCGGCACTGTCGGCCAGGTGCTCGACAGCCTCGAGGAGGGTCCGCACACGGGAGTTGGAGACGCGAGTGCGTCCGCCGCCCGTTCGCCCGGCGATCTCCAGCGCCTCCACCGCGTGTGCGGAGAGACGGTACACCTCGACGTCGTCGTCGATCTGCTGCACGAGCCAGCCCAGGCGGACCCAGTGCCGGCACACGTCGCGACCGCTGCCCGCAGGAACCCGGCGGTCGTCTTCGTCGTAGCCCGCCGCCCTCAGCTCATCGAGCACCTCGGTCAGCTCGGCATGGGCTTCGGCGATCGGGACGGAGGCGCGATCCGCCGTGAACAGGATCGAGAGGGAGGCGACGACGAACGGCGCGAATCGGCCGTGGAGAAGGTCGAGGGTCGGCGTGCTGAACGCCGTGACAGCGCGGGAGTACGCGGCCTCGGCTCGGGATGCAGTCACACCTTCGAGATTATCCTGAGCGGCGGACGGCGACCGCACCTCACGGAAGCAGGTCGAGCATCTGAGGCCGCGCCTTCATCGCGTGAATGACGAGTTCATTGCCGCTGTCGAATACGAGGACCACGGTTTCCAGCAGTCTCCCCTGGGTATCGAACCCGAGCCTCAGCTGGCGGGATGGCGTGTCCTCGTCAAGATCTTCGATCCACAGAGGCCAGGATGCCGCCTGCCGCGCGTCGCCCTCCAAGATGCCGTGCTTGCGCGCCGAATCGTGGATGTTCACGCAGCGTATGCGGCGAGCGCAGCCCGAATCAGCTCAGACCGAGTCGTGTGGTGCCGTGCCGCACTCGCATCCAGCTCAGCGAGCTCCTCGCTCGTCAACCGTAGCGCGACGACCTGCGACGGTTCAGCCCCCCGGCCGGGTCGTCCCCGCCCGCGCTTCTTCAGCTCGGCGACGTCATACCCGGCTTCTGCTTCTGCGGCCCAGTCGGAGATCTGCTGCTCTGTGACGGGAGCCCCGTTGATCGTCTCACCTGCGCTCATAAGATAAGCGTAATACGAAACTCACGCGTGAACCAGACCCGCCACTGCCACCTGCAGGCCCCGGCGACAGAACAGTCGGCAGTGCGAGCGACTACCGCTCTTCCCCTGATGCGGGCGCTCTCTCCCGGGCGAACTGACGCGTCACCTCCACGGTGCCGAAGACGAGGGTCAGCACGAAGATGAGATCGAAGATCACGGCGACGACCGTGAATGAGATCCTCTCCGTGTCCGTCTGAGCGATCTCGCCGAACGACCCCAACACGGCGACGACGGTGAAGCACGCGGCGATCGCGCCGAGAGGCACAAGAGTCACGACTCCCCACACGATGCGTCGCGCCGCCGTGCGCGGCGGTCGGCGCAGACCCGCATGGAAGAGACCGGAGGACACGCTGCCGATACTATCGGCCGTCCTCTGTCGGATGACGGCCGCAGACGGCGCTCCCGCCGCTCGAACCGTGGGACTCACAGCGCCCGTTAACGCAGAAACGGCCCCCGCCGAAGCGGAAGCCGTCTCATCACTGTCTCAACACAGTGTGCGCCCGAAGGGACTCGAACCCCTAACCTTCTGATCCGTAGTCAGATGCTCTATCCATTGAGCTACGGGCGCCCAGCCCGCTCAGCGGGCCGTGGAACAGCCTACAACAGTCTCCGCCGGAAAGCGAAACGGGGCCTCAGTCGCCCTTCGACGCCCCCTTGGAGGCCTTCGCGGACTCCTTCTCGGCCGCCTTCTGCTGCTTCTTCCTGCGCTTCTCCTTGGCCCGCTGCTCCGAGGACAGCGCCTGCAGATCGACGAGCCTCAGCGCCTGCATCCGCGCCTCGCGCATGCGCTCGTAGTCCGGGTCCTGGTCGGGGCGCATGCCCTCCACCTTGAGGCGACGATCGAGGTTGTGGCGCACGTCGGCCCACGCGGCCTTGCGTGCCTCCTCGACGATCACGCCGAGCTCTTCGGGGTCTTCCATCATCTCGCGCAGCTTCGCGGCGACGCCGTGCGACTGCTTGGCTCTGCGCTTGAGGTTGCGCACATCGCGATCGCGATAGTCATGGGTGCCGACCGGGTCGGAATGACGGCCGCGAGCACGCTTGCGGAGGGCGTTCAGCGCCTTCTCCGACTCCTCGGCCTCCTCGGCCATCGCGCGGAGGGCCTCACGGGTGTCGGCGATGTACTTCTCGGTGTCGAACACGCCGTCCTCGGCGATCGTCCCGACGAGGATGTGGTTCTTCACGGCGAGGCGCGCGGCAGAGGTCGCGATCGCGACGCCCTCAGCGATGGCATCCGCAGTTCGTCCCACCGCAACCTCCTCTCTCACGAGCGTAGCGGTTCCCCTCCCCCGGCTGGTCGGTCAGAATGGATCACGATCAGGAACTCCCCGCCTGCGACGAAGCACGAGGGCGCACACCCGGAAACGCGCCAGGAGGAGGATGCATGCAGCGTCTCGCCCTTGCCGGAAGCACGACCGTCATCACCGGCGCCGCCAGCGGGATGGGCGCCGACATCGCGCGCCTGCTGGCCGCCTCCGGCGCGCATCTCGCGCTCATCGACCACAACGCGGAGGCGCTGGATGCCGTCGCCGTCGAACTCGCCGGCACGACCGTCACCACGCACGTCGTCGATCTCCGCGACGACGACGCCGTGCTCGCGGCATCCGCCGACATCGTCGACGCCCACCCTCGGATCAACGCGCTGATCACCTGCGCCGGATCGTCGATGCTCGGCAGCCTCGAGCAGCTGACGATGGAGGAGATGCGCTGGCTCGTCGACGTGAACCTCTGGGGCACGGTGTCGATCACGAAGGCCCTGCTGCCGGCGCTCAGGGCGGCGCCGGCCGCGCACATCACGCATCTCGCCAGCGTGTACGCACTGGCAGCGCCGGCGGGGCGCATCCCGTACTCGCTGAGCAAGTTCGCCGTCCGCGGTTTCTCCGAGGCCCTGCGGCACGAACTGGAGGGCACGTCGGTCACCGTCGGGGCGGTGTACCCCGCTGGCGTCCGCACGGGCATCATCCTGCACGGTCGCTATGCGGCCGCGATCGACCCGGCGGTGGCGGCGAGGGCGGCCTCGGCGCAGGCGGCCATGTACCACACCGAGCCTGCGGATGCCGCGGCGCAGATCGTCCGCGCGACCGAGCGGCGCCGCGCGCGCACGATGGTGGGCAGGGAGGCCGGGCTCATCGACGTGCTCGTGCGCCTCGCGCCGCGCTCCTACTGGAAGGCGATGCGGCGGCCGCTCCGCGAGGCGATCGACACGACGACCCCGATCTCCTGACTCAGCGGACCGCGCCGACCCAGATCCCCGACGCCCAGGCCTGCTGGTCGGCGTCGCATCCGACCGCTCCGGGGAAGCCGCGGACTGCGGCCATGCAGTTCGCGAGGAACTCCGGGTCGCTGCCGAACATGGTCTGATACGTCGATGACGAGGTCAGCGCACCCCACACCTGGAACTGGTAGATGTGCGCGAGTTCGTGCGCCATGGCCCAGTTCAAGCGGTCGGCGCTCCAGCCGACGATGCCGGCGCTGTACTTGATGTAGCCGTTGCTGTTGGCGCACGCCGCCGCGCTCCCGCCCGCGCACGAGGTCGACTCGTACAGACCGACCCCGGCACCGCCGACCCGGTCGAGCGCCGCGCGCACCCGCGCATAGCCGTCCGGCCCGCTCGACGACCATGCCGGCCCCCCTGGTCCGCTCCGGGCCGACTGGGCCGCCTGCCACGTCGCCACGTCGCCCGTCACCTTCGCCGTGAGCGCATGCACCGTGGCGGTCGCGGCCTGCACGACCGCGGGGTCCTTGCGCTCGGCCAGCACGGACTGCTGCGCCGACAGCGCCGAGGCCCTGGTCGCCGAGGTGTCGATCTTGCCCTCAGCGCCGCTCAGCGCCGAGGTCAGCGCGGCGACCTCCGTGGTGAACGCGGGCCTGACGGCGAGCACGGCCGCCCTGTCCGCAGCATCCTTCTCCGCGGCATCGATCAACCCGTGCAGGTGGTCGGAGCGCCCCTGGGCGTCGTCCAGCGACGCCACGACGGCTCGCAGCTGGGCGACGGTCTCCGCCCGCTCCGCATCGAGGGCGTTCGCCCGTCCGACGACGCCCGCGGCGACGACGACCGCGAGGGCCGCCGTGACCGCCAGCATCCGCCTCACTGCAGGAACCCCGTGACGTCGGAGAGCTGCGCGTCCTGCTCGGCGATCTGCGACTGCAGAGCCGCCAGCTTCTCGGACAGCCCGTGGTTCGCGGCCCGCAGCTCGGCGACCTCCCCGCGAGCATCCTCGACGGCGGTCTTGGCCTCCTGCAGAGCCGCTACGCGCTGCTGATCCGCGGACACGACGACGACTCCGCCGCCGATCACCAGCAGCCCCCCGACGACCACCGCGATACTCCGCATCTCGCTCCCCAGAACGCATGACTTCCGGAAAGAATCCGTGTAGCGCTAAATATAGCTCCGCGCCTGGGGCGCTCCTAGACCGTTCTCATCCCGGGCGCGGCGCTGCGGAACCGACGCAGCCGGAGGCTGTTCAGCACCACGAACACGCTGGAGAACGCCATGGCGGCACCCGCGAGCATCGGGTTGAGCAGACCGAGAGCCGCGAGCGGGAGCGCCGCGACGTTGTACGCGAGCGCCCAGAACAGGTTGCCGCGGATCGTGCCCAGCGTGCGGCGCGCGAGCCGGATGGCGTCGACCGCTCCCCACAGGTCGCCCCGCACGAGCGTCAGATCGGATGCCTCGATGGCGGCGTCCGTTCCCGTTCCCATGGCGATGCCGAGGTCGGACGAGGCGAGAGCCGCGGCGTCGTTCACGCCGTCGCCCACCATCGCGACGACCCTGCCCTGCGCCTGCAGCGCGGCGACCTCGGCGACCTTGCCCTCGGGGAGCACGCCGGCGCGCACCTCGTCGATGCCCACCTGTGCGGCGACCTGCCTCGCGGCCGTCTCGTTGTCGCCCGTGAGCAGCACGGGGGTGAGGCCGAGGCCCCGCAGAGCCGCGATCGCGTCGGCGCTGCTGGGCCTGACCTGATCGGCGACGACGAGGATGCCGCGCACCGCACCGTCCCACGCGACGGCCACGGCCGTGCGCGCCTCGGACTCCGCACGCCCGAACGCCGCGGCGAGATCGGCCGGGAGATGCAGCGCCCAGTCGGCGAGCAGCGACGGGCGCCCCGCGATCACGGCGTGCGTGTCGACGACCCCCGAGACCCCTCGACCCTGCGCGTTCTGGAAGTCGGACACGGAGGGGAGGTCGCCGAACTGCTCGACCGCAGCGCGCACGATGGCCTGCCCGATCGGGTGCTCGGATGCCTCCTCGACGGCGGCCGCCAGCCGCAGCAGCTGCAGACGGTCTTCGCCGGCTGCGGGGACGACATCGAGCAGGGTCATGCGTCCGCTGGTCACCGTGCCGGTCTTGTCGAGCACGATCGTGTCGACTCGGCGCGTGGACTCCAGCACCTCGGGGCCCTTGATGAGCACGCCGAGCTGGGCTCCTCGCCCCGTGCCGACGAGGAGCGCCATGGGCGTCGCGAGACCGAGCGCACAGGGGCACGCGATGATGAGGACGGCGACGGCGGCGGTGAACGCCGCAGCGGCACCGCCTCCTGCGAGGAGCCACACGGCGAGGGTCACCGCGGCGATCGCGAACACGATCGGCACGAACACGGCCGACAGGCGATCGGCGAGGCGCTGCGCCTCCGCCTTGCCCGACTGCGCCTCCTCGACGAGCTGCGCCATGCGAGCAAGCTGCGTGTCGGAGCCGATGCGCGTGGCCGTGACGAGCAGGCGGCCGCCCACGTTGACCGTGGCGCCGGTGACAGTGTCGCCCGGCGTCACCTCGACGGGGACCGACTCGCCGGTGAGCGTCGAGGCGTCCACGGCCGACGAGCCGTCCCGCACGATGCCGTCGGTTGCGATCTTCTCACCAGGGCGCACGACGAACACGTCTCCGACGAGGAGCTGAGACAGCGGCATCCGCGTCTCGACACCGTCTCGGAGGATCGCGACGTCCTTCGCACCCAGCTCTCCGAGTGCCCGCAGGGCGGCGCCCGCGCGGCGCTTCGACCGCTGCTCGAGGAACCTCCCGAGCAGCAGGAACATCGTCACTCCGGCGGCGACCTCGAGGTAGATGCTGCCGAGCCCGTCGCCGCGCTCGATCGTGAACCGGAACGGGTGGGTCATCCCCCACATGCCCGCAGTGCCGAAGAACAGCGCGTACAGCGACCAGAGGTAGGCGGCTGTGACGCCGACCGAGATCAGGGTGTCCATCGTCACGGCGCGGTGGCGGGCGTTCAGCCAGGTCGCGCGGTGGAAGGGCCAGGCGGCCCAGGTGACGACGGGGGTGGCCAGCACGAGCGACGCCCACTGCCAGCCGGGGAACTGCAGCGGCTCGACCATCGCGAGGACGATCACGGGGATCGCCAGCGCCGCGGCGACGATCAGGCGCAGACGCAGGAGCCGATACGCGGCATCGGGCTCACCGTCTTCCTCCTCCCGCGGGAGCGCGGCGGAGTAGCCGGTGCGCACGACCTCGGAGATGAGGTCGTCGACGTCGATGCCCGGAGCGGCCTCGACGTGCGCCTTCTCGGTCGCATAGTTGACGGATGCCGTGACCCCGTCGATGCGATTGAGCCGCTTCTCGATGCGCGACGCGCACGACGCGCACGTCATGCCGCCGATCTCGAGATCGTAGGTCGCTCCTGCGCCTGCCATGATCGCCCCTCAGGCGCGCGCGGCGCGGTAGCCGGCCTCGTCGACCGCGGCCAGGACGGCCGCGTCATCGAGCGCGGAATCGGAGGTCACGACGAGCGTGCCCGATGCGGCGCTGACCTCGATGCCCGTCACTCCGTCGAGCTTGGCGACCTCGCTCCGCACCGAGCCCTCGCAGTGCCCGCAGGTCATCCCGGTGACGGCGTAGGTGGTGGTGTTCATGATGTGCTTCCTCTCGGCAGTGTCCCGAAGGTCGGAACCTATACCCCCTAGGGGTATCTGCCTATCGACAACGATACGCCCGAACCGGCTATTCCCGCAAAGCTCAGATCGCGTAAGCGACGTTCCCGAGACGCGCCTCTGCGGCCGCCTGGCCGGACGCCAGATGCTCCGGAACGAGTCGCCGGAGAGCCTCGACGTCACGCGCAGCCACCGCGTCGAGGAGGACCCGGTGCTCTTCGGCCATGGCCAGCAGATCGTCGTGCTGACCGAACAGCCACCTCAGACGCGTGACGAAGACCCCGATGAGCTCGGCGAGCATCGAGTTGCCTGCGAGGTCGGCGGCGACGCCGTGGAAGTGCGCTGCCGCGATGCGGGCGGCCTCGGCGTCGCCCGTCTGCGCCGCGAGGAGCTCGGTCTCGTAGGCGGCGCGCAGCCGGGAGAGCCCCTCGTCGTCGTGGCGCTGCGCCGCGAAGACGAAGATCAGGGTCTCGATGGCCTCACGGACCTCGCCGAACTCCTGGATGTCCTGGTGGGTGAACTCGCGCACCACGGCCCACGTGCGCGGCCTCGAGACGACGATCCCCTCGGCGACCAGAGCACGGATCGCCTCGCGGACAGGCAGCCGCGAGACGTCGAGCTCGGCGGCGATGTCGCGTTCCACGAGCCGTGCTCCCGGCACCCGCCGCCCCAGGATGATGTCGTCGCGCAGCACGCTCGCCACTCGCACCGACTCGAGTTCGCCGGCCCCCGCCTCCGTCATGCTCGAATTCTCTCACCATGCGGAAGCCGACAGCAATCTGGTATTCCAACGGCACGCATGGATCTCCCGCCCGGACACGAAGAAGGGGAGCGGATGCCGCAGCATCCGCTCCCCTTCGCGCCGCCGCCCGCTCAGGGCAGGCGGTTCGCGATCGCCAGGTTCGCCCGCAGCTCATCGGCGTTCTGCCGGACGACATACGCCGGACGGTCGCGCTCGACCCGCCAGGACTCGCTGAGCGGACCGACATTCACCGCGTCGAATCCGATCTCGTCGTAGAAGCGCGTGACGAAGGCGACCGCCTCCGCGTCGTCTCCGGCCACGGCGAGCGCACGGCGGTTCTCCGAGCCCGCCGGAGCGCCGTCGGACGTGATGTCCGCCGCGAAGATGTGGTTGAAGGCCTTCACGACCTTCGACGTCGGCAGGTGCCGCTGGACGATCTCGGATGTCGTCGTCTCACCCTTGTCGAGCGCCTCGATGCGCCCGTCGCGCTCGAAGTAGTAGTTGTTGGTGTCGAGCACGACCTTGCCGGCGAGAGGCTCGACGGGGATCTGGTCGATGGCGCGCAGCGGCACCGTCACGACGACCGCGTCACCCGCCTCGCCCGCTTCGACCGCCGTTCCGGCCTTCGCACGCGGACCGAGCTCCGCGACGAGGTCGGCCAGCGTCTCAGGTCCCCGCGAGTTGGCGATCACGACGTCGTACCCGTGAGCCACCGCGACGCGCGCGATCTGACTGCCGATGTGTCCTGCACCGATGATTCCGAGAGTTGTCATGCAGGGGGAAACCTCGCGCCCCTCCACGTATTCCCGTCTCAGAGATCAAGGAAATACGACTCCTCGACGCGTCGGTACCCCAGCCGCTCGTAGAGCTCGATCGCGCCGGTGTTGAAGCCGAAGACGTGCAGTCCGACCGAGTCGGCCCCGAACGCCCGAGCCTCCCGCTCGACGGCGAGCATGAGCGCCCGCCCGTATCCCCTGCGCCGCTGGTCGGCCGCCACCTCGATGTCGAGCACGAAGGCGTGCGGGCGGTCATCACGCAGGCGCGCGCCGATCCACAGGACCCCGACCTCGACCCCGTCGACGGATGCCGTGAAGAACGACTGGCCCGCCGAGTCGAGCCCGTCGGGGAGCTCGAGCTGCATCTGGCGGTGGGACTCGGCGACCGCTTCCTCGGGGGTGTAGCGCCCGGAGTCGACGAGGTCGCCGGCGAACGCCGCCTCCGAGGCGTCCGCGTATCCGGGGAAGCGCTCGGCCGTCATCGGCGCGACCACGACGTCGTCTTCGGCTGCGCGCTCTGGCAGGGGTTCGAGGACCATCTGGATCGAGGCGAGGGCGAATCCCCTCCCGGCGATGAGGGCGTGGCCGGCCTCGTCCTGCGGAAAGAGCCCGGTGCTGAGCCGTGTGGCGCCCTGCTGACGGGCGATGGCCACGATCTCCGCGAACAGCTCGTCAGCGGAGAACACGTCCTCGACCGCGAGCTCGAGGACGAAGAGCTTCTCCCCCGCCAGCGCCAGCCACAGCGTGCCGAGCTCGCGAGCGCCCTCGGTGATGACGAGGACGCGGGCGGCCGGCGAGTCGACGCCCTCGGGGAGCACCTCCGCGAACACGCGCGCGGCGTACTCGACGGCATCCGCTCCGACCCGGTAGCCCGAACGCCGGGAGCGCTCCACGAGCCGCGCCTCGGCAGCAGCGCTCCACTCGTCGAACCGGTCGGCGGGCAGAGGAGCGAGCTGGATCGACATGACTCCATCATGTCGTCTGTCAGCCGTCTTCGGTCCCCGTGCCGGTCGGGCGTCGGCTACCGATTGACGAGCGGGTTCCCGATGGCGGGAACCTCCACCATCTCACCCTTGGTCACGGAGTCCGCGTACCCGCCATCGGCGTTCTTCTCCGAGAGGATCAGCACCACGCCTCGGATCCGCTTCGTCGTCGACTTCACGACGATGCGCGGCTCGGTGTACCCACCGCCTCCGTGCGTGTAGAAGGTGCAGCCGTTGTCGTCGGACGAGATCTTGACCTTCTTGCTCGTGCCGTCGGTGAAGAAGATCTTCGCGTCGAGCTGCGCGTTCTCACCGTCGCCCTTGCCCAGGACCGGGCAGTTGTCGGTGACCGCGTTGTAGACCCGGAAGGAGTACGCGCTCGTCCACTGGAGGTATCCCCACGCAGTGGCCTTGCCGTCCGGCGACTTCTCGAAGGTCGTCTCCACACGGAAGCTCGTCTTGATCTCGCTGGCCGAGGCCGGCGCCACGATCCCCAGCGACAGGATGCCTCCGAGCGCGAGCCCTGCGGCGACGATCCTCGCCGTTCGTGCGCGTTCCTTCATGTCTTCCCCCTCATGCGTGTGACGACCCGACGAATCGCGAGCCCGAGCCCCATCATCCGCTCAGAAGATCGCCGCGTCGATGGGGAGGAGTGCCCATCGGGAGTCACTCCCGTTCGCGATGAGTGACGTGGCTGTCGTGCGCGCTCCGGACGTCAGCTCGACGCGCGAGCCCCCTCCTCCACCACCGCGGCGAGCTGCGCGTCGAGCGTGCGCCACGCCCCCAGTTCGAAGGAGAGCACGATCGTGACCGGGGAGATCACGACGACCAGCAGGCACGCCCACAGCGGCCAGCCGATGGCCGCGAGGAGCACGGCGACGACGGGAAGAGCGATCACCGTCGCCTGCAGCGGAGTGTTCGTCGGCATCGCGGAGACCAGCCAGGCGTGCAGCAGGTAGAGCGTGACCATGAAGATCAGCACGGGCACCGCGATCGAGGAGATCGCGACGAGGGTGCTCACGTGGTAGTGCTCGTCGTAGACGTAGCCGATGACGTGCAGCCCCGCGCCGACCGCGGCGATCGCCGCGAACAGCAGGATGTGCCCATACCCCCATACGAGAGCCTTCGACCGGCGGACCGCAAGGATGGGCGCGCTCGGCACGAGGAAGTAGACCCACCACAGCGCGAACGCCATCAGGACGCCGAGGCCGACGACCATGATCGACGAGACCGTCCAGCCCTCCGCCGCCGTGATCGACTGCGCCGCCGCGAGGGTGCCGAAGACCGTCTCCCCGAGAGCGATGATCGTGAGCAGGGCGTACCGCTCGGCGATGTGGTGCGGATGCCACGGCGTCGCTCCGCCCCCGTAGTGGGCGCCCTTCGCCTCCGCGAGGATCGGGCTCGACCAGTCGATCGCGAGCACCACGATCGCGGCGAGGACGAAGCCCAGCGGATCGAGCGGGAGGAAGATCAGCAGCACCCATCCGATCTGCGCGATGCCGATCGACACGGCGTAGGTCTTCGCGACCGCGCGGTACTTCGGGTTGCCCTGGGCCGCTCTGAGCCACTGCGCGATCACGGCGACGCGCATCACCACGTAGCCGGCGACCATGACCTCGTTCTGCACGGGCTGCCCGCGCTCGATCGACGCGAACATCGTCGGCAGGCCGATCGCGAGCACGATCACTCCCGCCATCTGCACCATCGTGAGCACGCGGAACAGCCAGTCGTCCGTGTCGAACGCCGACGCGAACCAGGAGTAGTTGATCCAGGCCCAGATGATCGCGACCATCGCGAACGCGAACGCGCCGATCCCGGCGAGGATGTCGCCGTGAGCGATGGACGATGCGAGCGCGTTGCCCGCGACGCCGAAGGCCGCGACGAAGGTGAGGTCGAACAGCAGCTCCAGCGGCGTCGCCGCGCGATGCGACTCGGTGGAGTCGCGCCCCGTCATGCGCCTCAGACCGTGTCGGTAGTAGCTCGGTGTGGACAAGATGAAACCCCCAGATGCCCCAGTGTGTGGGAACACGATACTGCGACTCCGGACGCCGGGTCACACGGAGCCGCGCTGTCCAGTCCGCCGCAGGGCGCGGGTAGGCGAACTGGCCTGCATCGCCACCCCCTCGTCCACCCACTACCTGACTACCATCGGTCACAGACTGACCAGCATCAGTCTTAGGAGACCACGAAGAAGAGGATTGAACACACATGGGCGTTTCCGTCTACTACTCGCTTGCCCGTGAACGCCCGCTCACGCCCGACGAAGCGCATGCTCTCAACACCGCATTCGACGGTGCGACACTGCCGAGCGGCACCGAGCCGCTGGCGTTCTACGAAGAACCCGAGACCGTCGTGAGCACCGACGACTGGGAGCTTTCCGGCTCGAGCAAGCTCCCGTCCAACCACTTCACAGCGCCGCGTGCGGTCAAGAAGTTGCTACGAGGTCTTTCCGCCGCCAGGCGCGCCGTCCCGGACGCCGACTGGTCAGTGCAGCTCGACGACGAACCAGTGGCATGGAACACCGAGACCACGGAGTACGACCTCAACCCCTCACGCTGACGAACGCGCACCCTCTGCGACGTCGATGCGGTGCCGGGGAAGAGGCTCCCGTATCATGTCCGGCTCCTCAGCTCTTGGCGAGTGCATCCTCCGCGGCGACCCAGGCGAGCATCGCGCACTTGACCCTGGCGACGTACTTCGAGACGCCGCCGAGCGCCGCGGCGTCGCCGAGCAGCTCCTCGTCGGGGAGGATCTTTCCGCGGGAGCGCATCGCCTCGCGGAAGGAGGCGATGCGCGTCTCCAGGTCGTCGACCGTCAGCCCCTCGGCGAGCTCGGACAGCAGGGACGCGGATGCCTGCGAGATCGCGCAGCCGTGCCCCTCCCAGGCGATCGCCTCGACCGAGCCGTCGGCTGCCCGATGCACCTGCAGGGTGATCTCGTCGCCGCAGGTGGGGTTGAGCTGGTGCGACTGCGCCGCGATCTCGCCGCGCAGCCCGAAGCCGTGCGGGGTGCGCGAATGGTCGAGGATCAGCTCCTGGTACAGGTTCTGCAGGTCGCTCATGCGCCCCTCCGGAAGAAATCGATGGCGCCGGCCGCGCCCGCGATGACGGCGTCGATCTCGGCATCCGTCGTGTAGAGATAGGTGCTCGCCCTCGTCGACGAGGTGATGCCGAGGCGGCGGTGCAGCGGCTGCGCGCAGTGGTGGCCCACGCGCACCGCGATGCCGAGGTCGTCGAGGTACTGCCCGACATCGTGCGAGTGGATGCCGGCCACGTCGAAGCTCGCGAGACCCACGCGCGGCAGGTCGATCCCGGCGCCGAGGACGCGCACGCCCTCGATCGCGCTCAGCCCCTCGACGAGACGCGCACCGAAGGCGGCCTCGTGCGCGGCGATGCGATCCATGCCCACCTCGGAGAGGTAGTCGACGGCCGCGGCGAGCGCGATCGCCTGCGAGACGCGCTGCGTGCCGGCCTCGAAGCGCTGCGGCGGCGGCAGGTACTCGGCCTCGGTCGTCGTGACCGTCGTGATCATGGAGCCGCCGGTGAGGAACGGGGGCATGGCCTCCAGCAGCTCCCGACGTCCGTACAGCGCGCCGATGCCGGTCGGCCCGAGCATCTTGTGCCCGGAGAGCACGGCGAAGTCGACGTCGAGCGCCTTCACGTCGAGCGGCAGGTGGGGCGCCGACTGGCAGGCGTCGAGGAGCACGAGCGCGCCGACGGCCCTGGCGAGCACGACGAGCCTGTCCACGGGGTTGATCACGCCGAGCACGTTCGAGACGTGTGTGAAGGCGACGATCCTCGTGCGCTCGGTGATGAGCTCGGCGGCGACATCGAGCCGCAGCGCGCCGTCGTCGTCGAGCGGGACGACCTTGAGCGTCGCTCCCGTGCGCGCGGCGAGCTCCTGCCACGGGATGAGGTTGGCGTGGTGCTCCATCTCGGTCGTGACGATCTCATCGCCCGCCCGCAGGCGCACGCGCTCCGCGGCCGCTCCCCCGCGTCCGAGCGAGGCGTTCGAGATCGAGTACGCGACGAGGTTGATCGCCTCGGTGGCGTTGGAGGTCCACACGATCTCGTCGTCGGAGGCCCCGACGAACCGGGCCACGGTGGCGCGGGCGTCTTCGAACAGCTCCGTCGCCTCGGCCGCGAGGGTGTGCGCGCCGCGGTGCACGGCGGAGTTCATGGTCGACGCGAACTCGCGCTCCGCGTCGAGCACCGCGAACGGCCGTTGCGAGGTCGCTCCGGAGTCGAGGTAGGCGAGCGGGTGCCCGTTCACCTCGGACTGCAGAATCGGGAAGTCGGCGCGCAGTCGCTGCACCTCGGCCTCGGTCAGCGGGGCGATCGATCCGGTCATCCTTCTAGCTTCTCACCTGGCGCTGTGTGCGAGGGTCGTGTCACGGATGCCGGGAGTATCCGGTCAGAGCTGACGAGGAGTGCGCACGACCGGCGGGCGTACCCTGGATCGACGAAACGAGGGGCGATGGCGGAGGGCGATCTGGACGAGGCCGTCACCGTGTTCGACGCCCAGCGACGGCGACTGTTCGGCATCGCGTATCGGATGCTGGGGACGGTGGCCGACGCCGAGGATATGGTGCAGGAGACCTGGATCCGCTGGCAGGGCGCCGATCGCTCCGGCATCCGGGAGCCGGGGGCGTTCCTCGCGACGATCATCACCAGGCTCTCGATCAACGCCCTGCAGTCGGCGCACGCGCGTCGGGAGACGTACATCGGACCGTGGCTGCCCGAACCGGTGAACACGGACGACGACCCGACTCTCGGGGCCGAGACGGGCGAGGCGCTGCAGTACGCCGTGCTGATCCTGCTCGAGAAGCTCAGCCCGACCGAGCGGGCGGCCTATGTGCTGCGGGAGGCGTTCGACTACCCGTATCCGCGCATCGCGGAGATCATCGCGACGTCCGCCGTCAACGCGCGTCAGCTGGTGAGCAGGGCGCGCGCCCACCTCTCCTCCGCCCGGAGGACGACGGCGAGCGCGCACGAGCAGCGCCGTCTGCTCGAGGCCTTCGTCACGGCCGCCCAGCGCGGCGACGTGGACGCGCTGGAGAGCCTTCTCGCGGAAGACGTCGTGAGCCGCACCGACGGCAACGGCGCGAAGCTCGCCGCACGCATCCCCGTCGCGGGACGCAGCAGGGTGGCGGCGTTCATCGCCGCGTTCTCCGGGCACTTCTGGACCGGCAAGCGGGTCGGCTGGGTCGAGGTGAACGGCCAGCCTGCCGCCACCCTCGCCGTCGACGGCGATGTCACCACCCTCGTGACGATCACGGCGGGCCCCGATGGCATCGAGCAGCTGCTCTGGGTCATGGCCCCCGACAAGCTCCGCAACGCGGAGCCGACCAGGGCATGACCTCACGGCGAACTCCGGCGTGGTGGCGGCGTCGCAGCCGGGACGCACCGGATGCCGAGTTGATGCAGAACTTGGCGACGGCTATCGGTGACGGCGACGCGACGAGCATCCGAGACCTGCTCGCCGCCGACGTCACCCTGATCGTGGACGACGGTCCGACGGGGACAGGCGGGGAGATCGCCGGCCGCGACGCTGTGGCGGGCGCGCTGCTCGTCTGCTCGACGGACGTCGCCGTCGTCGGGATCAACGGAGCGCCGGGGCTCGTCGCGCGCCGAGACGGACGGGCCGTGGCGGCCGTGTGCGCGTCGGCTCGACGCGGTCTTCTCGTATCGGTGTGGTCGGTGCGCGATCCGGAGAAGCTGCGACGATTGCGCGGCTGAACCTGTCACACCCGCGGGCGGCATCCGGTCACAGCTGGGGAGCGCACCATTCGGTGCGTCGCAGAGAAAGGCTGGACATGGCAAAGATCGTCGTCATCGGGGGCACAGGACTCATCGGGTCCAAGGTCGTCTCGAAGCTCACCGCGCACGGCCACGAGGCGGTCGCCGCCTCTCCGGGCACCGGCGTCGACTCGATCACCGGCGAGGGGCTCGCCGAGGCGCTGGACGGCGCCGACGTGGTCGTCGACGTCACGAACTCCCCGTCGTTCGAGAAGGATGCGGTGCGGGAGTTCTTCACGACCTCGACCGCGAACCTCCTCGCCGCGGAGAAGGCCGCGGGGGTCGGCCACCACGTCGCCCTGACCATCGTCGGCACCGACCGTCCGCAGGACATCGACTACTTCCACGCGAAGGCGGCGCAGGAGGCCCTCATCGCCGAATCGGGGGTCCCGTACTCGTTCGTGCACGCGACGCAGTTCTTCGAGTTCATCGGCAGCATCGCGGCCACCGTCGCGGCGGGCGCCGAGGTGCGGCTGCCCGGCGCGCTGATCCAGCCCATCGCGGCGGAGGACGTCGCGACGGCCGTCGCCCGCACCGCCGTCGGAGCCCCGTTGAACGGCGGCATCGAGATCGCGGGCCCTGAGGTGTTCCCGATGGACGAGTTCATCCGTCGAGGGCTCGCGTTCCGCGGAGACGACCGCGTCGTCGTGCAGGATCCGGATGCGCAGTACTTCGGGGCGCACATCGAGGAGCGCACCCTGCTCCCCGTCGAAGGCGCGCAGATCTTCCCGACGACGCTCGCGGAGTGGCTGCCGGAGAACCCGCCGCGCTGATCGCGGCTCAGCGGTCGCCGAGCACCCGCTCGTCGACCGCTTCGTCGTAGCGGTCCTGCGCCGCGAGCACGTCGTCGACGTGCGACTCCGCCCACACCTGCAGCGCCTGCAGCGGCTCGTGGAGGGTCGCGCCCAGCGGGGTGAGCGCGTAGCGGACGTGGCCGTCGTCGTCGGTCGTCCGCTCGATCATCCCGTCGCGCTCCAGCGCCCGCAGCGTATCGACGAGCACCTTCTTCGCGATGCCCTCGACCCGTCGATGAAGCTCGCCGAACCGCAGCGGCTGCTCGTGCAGGAGCACGACGATCATGGCCGTCCACTTGTTGGCGATGCGCGCGAGCGAGGTGCGAGAGGGGCATCGGGCCGAGAAGACGGTCCAGTCGGTGGGCATCCGCCGCTCCGTTCGGTGACGTTGAGGTGACCAGCCCTCGCTGGAGAAGCTGGATGCCCAGAGTAACGGGCCACAGGGAGGTTCATCATGTCGGCAATCGACGTCGTCGGACAGTACGGGGCGGCCATGGCCGCCGGAGACATGGAGGCGCTCGCAGCGACCTTCGGGGCGGATGCCGTGTGGCATCAGCCGGGATCGAACCAGCTGTCGGGAGATCACGTCGGTCCCGCGGCCATCGTCGCCCACCTGGGCCGGTTCATGCAGCTCAGCGGCGGGACGTTCGCCCTGGAGCCGGAATCGGTGACGGAGAGCGGCGACCTCGTCTCCATGACCGTGCGGTTCCGCGCGCGACGCGACGGGCAGGACGACCTCGATCAGCACGGCGTCGACGTGTTCCGCGTCGCGGGCGACCGGATCGTCGAGGTGTGGTTGATGAGCGAGGACCAGGCCGCGGAAGACCGCTTCTGGGACGCAGCCTGACCGAGAGCGGGCGGCCGATCGGGCCGCCCGCTCTCTCCCCCGAACGACGCGAGAGGCTCTAGGCTCTCCTCATGTTCAGCGCCGAGACCCTCACGAGCTTCATCATCGCGGCGTTCATCATGGTCGTCATCCCGGGGCCCACGGTGCTGTTCACGATCGGACGCGCGATGGCGCTCGGCCGACTCGGCGGCTTCCTCAGCATCCTGGGCACCGCGCTCGGGTCGCTGCTCCTGGTCGGCGCCGTCGCTCTCGGCGTCGGGACGATCATCGCCCAGTCGGTCGTGTTGTTCACGATCGTCAAGGTGCTCGGCGCCGGCTACCTCGTGTTCCTCGGCATCCAGGCGATCAGGCATCGGAAGGATGCGGCGGGCGCCATCACCGGCGTGCAGCCGCGGAGGTCGAAGATCCGCGTGCTCGTCGAGGGCTTCGTGGTCGGAGTGAGCAACCCCAAGTCGATCGCGTTCTTCCTCGCGATCCTTCCGCAGTTCGTCGATCTGCACACGGGCTCGGTGCCTCTCCAGCTCTTCGTGCTCGGTGCGATCACCGTCGCGATCGGGGTCTCCTGCGATGCGATCTGGGTGCTGCTCGCGAGCGCGGCCCGCGACTGGTTCGGCCGCTCTCCGCGCCGACTCGAGGCGATGGGCGCCACGGGAGGCGGCCTCATGATCGCCCTCGGGGCCTTCCTCCTGGTGTGGAGCGAGAAGCCCGCGACCACCTGAGCGCTCGCGTCCTCGTCGTCGCCGTCAGTGTGCGACGATTTATGACTGCGTCCATAAACTTCCTTATGTAGGATAGGCAATCCTAACTAAGGAGTCGATTCGTGCCTGAGCTGCTCACCTCGTCCACCGCCGATGTCTACCGCTCGCTGATCGCCCGCACCACCTCGCGGGTCGCCGACAGATTCGCCGAGACCGCGCAGCCCGCGTCGGGTGCATCCCGCGTCGAACTGCAACAGCTCGTGGATGCCGTCGAACTCACCGGATCGGGCATCGGCACCCCCTCCGCGATCCGGGAGATCGACGAGCTGTTCCTCGCCCACGCGGTGTGGTTCCACCACCCGATGTACGCGGCCCACCTGAACTGCCCCGTCGCGCTCCCCGCCGTCGCGGCGGAGTCGGTCCTCGCGGCCGTGAACACCTCGGTCGACACCTACGACCAGTCCGCCGTCGGCACGCTGATGGAACGGCGCCTCATCGAACTCGCGACCGGCTGGGCCGGGTTCTCCGCGGGCGACGGGGTCTTCACCTCCGGCGGCACCCAGTCGAACCTGCACGCCCTCTTCCTCGCGAGGGAGGCCGCGCTGGCCGTGCTCTCCTCCCCCCGCTCCGAGGCGATCCCGCGACTGGTCGTCTTCGCCACGGCATCCAGCCACTTCAGCGTCGGCAAGTCCGCGTTGCTGCTCGGACTCGCGGAAGACGCGGTGATCGAGGTCGCCGACGACGGTGAGGGACGGATGCTGCCCTCCGCCCTCGACGCTGCCCTCACCGCGGCGAGCGCCGCCGACCGCGTGCCGATGGCGGTCGTCGCGACGGCCGGGACCACCGACCGCGGCGTCATCGACCCGCTCGCGCTCCTCGCCGACGTCTGCGAGACCCACGGCGTGTGGATGCACGTGGATGCCGCGTACGGCGGCGGCCTGCTCGTCTCGCCGCGTCGCCGGCACCTGCTCGACGGCATCGAGCGGGCGCGGTCGGTGACCGTGGACTTCCACAAGAGCTTCTTCCAGCCGGTGTCGTCGAGCGCGATCCTCGTCAGCGAGCCGCGCGATCTCGCCGCCGGCGCATGGCACGCCGACTATCTGAACCCCGTCGAGAACGAGGAGCCCAACCAGGTCGACAAGTCCCTGCAGACGACGCGCCGCTTCGACGCGCTGAAGCTGTGGGTGACGCTCCGCGCGATGGGCGCCGACGGCGTCGGCGCCCTCTTCGACGAGGTGATCGACCTCGCGGCATCCGTCGGGGATCTCGTCGAGGCCGACCCCGACCTCGAGCTCGTCGGTCGCACGCAGCTGAGCACGGTGCTCTTCCGCGTCCGCCCGGACGGTGCCAGCCCGGCTGCGCAGGACGCGCTCGTCGCCGGTGTGCGCCGCGTGCTGTTCGAGTCCGGCCGCGCGCTCGTCGCGAAGACCGTGATCGACGGCCGCCCCTGCCTGAAGCTCACCCTGCTGAATCCCGAGACCACCCTCGACGACGTGCGGGCGATCCTCGGCATGGTGAAGGATGCCGCGGCGGCGCTCGCGGGGATGTCCGCCGATCTCGACGTCGCCCTCGTCGGAGCGGAGGCATCGGCATGAGCGCGCACGTGCACGACATCGTCGGCGTCGGCATCGGCCCCTTCAACCTCGGCCTGGCGTGCCTGGCGGATCCGCTCGGGCTGGACGCCGTGTTCCTCGACCGCGCCGACGGCTTCCGGTGGCACCACGGCATGATGATCGAGGGCGCGACGATCCAGGTGCCGTTCCTCGCCGATCTCGTGACGATGGCCGACCCGACCTCGCCGTTCTCCTTCCTCAACTGGCTGAAGCAGTCGGGCAGGCTGTACCCCTTCTACATCCGCGAGAGCTTCTACGCACTGCGCGCCGAGTACGACGCCTACTGCCGCTGGGCGGCCGCACAGCTCCCCCAGCTGCAGTGGAACAACGAGGTCGTCGCCGTCGAGCACGATGCGGCCGACGATGTCTACGTCGTCCGCGCGATGCGCACCGACACGGGCGAGGAGCGCACGCTGCGCGCCAGGCACGTCGTCGTCGGCGTAGGGACCAGGCCCCGGGTGCCGCAGGCGCTGCGCGACGTCTCGGGTCATGCCGTGCACAGCTCGGAGTACCTGGAGAACCGCGACGCGCTCAGGGCCACCGACTCGATCACGGTCGTGGGCAGCGGCCAGTCCGCAGCCGAGATCTACCGCGACCTTCTGGAGGGCGCCCGCGACGGCGGATACCGGCTGGACTGGATCACCCGTTCGCCGCGGTTCTTCCCGATGGAGTACACGAAGCTCACGCTGGAGATGACCTCCCCCGAGTACACCGACCACTTCCACTCGCTCCCCATCGCCCTGCGTCAGCACCTGGGGCGCGAGCAGCGGAGCCTGTACAAGGGCATCTCCGCCGACCTCATCGACGACATCTACGACACCCTCTACCGGCTCAGCGCCGACGGGCCGGTGCCGACCACGCTGCTCACCGACACCGAGGTGACGGCGGCGTCGTGGGACGGCACCCGGCACCACCTCACGCTGCAGCACGGACAGCTCGGCGAGGAGCACGAGCGGGAAACCGCGTCGCTGGTGCTCGCGACCGGATACTCGGCCGAGACGCCGCCGTTCCTCTCCGGCATCGCGGACCGCCTCGACTGGGATGCGCTGGGCAGGCTCGACGTCGCACGCGACTACAGCGTCGACGGCGGCCGCGGGCGCGTCTTCGTGCAGAACGGCGAGGAGCACACCCACGGCCTCACCGCGCCCGACCTCGGCTTCGGGGCGTGGCGCAACTCGTCGATCCTCGCCTCGATCACGGGGCGCGAGGTCTACCCGATCGAGCGCCGCATCGCGTTCCAGGACTTCGGCATCCCCGCGGATGCCGGACGCGCGCCGGCGCTCCACGCGGGGGAGGTCGCACGATGAGCGTCGCGACGGACCTCGACATCACCCTGATCCCCGCCGACCCGCGGCGCGACGCCGTCGTGCTGCAGAGCTGGCTGTCCGATCCGCACTCCGCGTTCTGGGGGATGACCGCTCTGGATGCCGCGCAGGTCGAGGAGTACCTCGCCTCCGTGACGACCGCGCCGGGACAGCAGGCCTGGCTGGGGCTGATCGACGGTGCACCCGCGTTCTACGCCGAGACCTACGACCCCGCCCGCGTGCTGCTGACCGAGGTGCACGTGGCGGCGCCGGGAGACCTCGGCATGCACGTCCTCATCTCCCCGCCTGGAGCCGTCACGCGGCACGGTCTGACCGACGCCGTGTTCGCCGCGGTCATGACGTGGTGCTTCGACGGACTCGGTGCGACGCGGGTGGTGGTCGAGCCCGACGTCCGCAACGAGAGGATCCGTGCGAAGAACGTGCGGGCCGGCTTCCAGGAGCTCGGCGAGGTCGTCGTCGACGAGGGCGGTCACCTCAAGGCCGCGATGCTGTCCACCTGCACGCGGGAGGCCTTCGCGGCATCCGCGCTCACCCGCCTCGATCGAGAGGAGCGCGCATGATCGCGCCCGCCGACCATCTGACCCCCGACGCCCTCGAGCGCGCGCAGCGCCACCTCGTGGCGAAGGCCATCGCGGAGTTCGCCCACGAGCGGCTCATCTCCCCGGAGCGCCGCGACGACGGCGGCTGGCGCCTCACGGTTCCCCTGGGCGACGCCGAGTACCTGTTCGACGCCGTCCGTGCAGAGCTCGACCACTGGATTGTGGATGAGGACAGCATCCGCCGTCTCGTCCGCGGGACGGCGACGGATCTCGACGCCCAGCAGCTGATCCTGGAGCTGCAGCCGCAGCTGGGCCTCTCCGACGAGCTGCTGCCGCTCTACCTCGAGGAGATCGCCTCCACGCTGGCCGGCTCGATGTTCAAGATCGCGCAGGGCGGTCCGACGGCGGATGCTCTGGCCGACGCCGACTTCCAGACCGTCGAGGCGGCGATGACCGAGGGCCACCCCGGGTTCGTCGCCAACAACGGGCGCATCGGCTTCGGCGTCTCCGACCATGCGGCGTTCGCCCCGGAGGCAGGACGCCCGTTCCGTCTGGTGTGGACGGCCGCGCGCCGCTCCTCCTCTCACCTCGCGCTCGGCGCCGGGATCGATGAGGAGCAGCTGCTGTCGGGCGAGCTGAGCGCCGCGGAGCGCGACCGGTTCGCAACGCGTCTGCGCGACCTCGGCGAGGACCCGGCGGACTTCCACCTGCTGCCGGTGCATCCGTGGCAGTGGGAGAACCGCGTCGCGATCACCTTCGCCCCCGACCTCGCCCGCCGCGATCTCGTGCTCATCGGGGAGAGCGACGACGAGTACCGCGCCCAGCAGTCCGTGCGGACGATGTTCAACACCTCCCACCCGCACCGTCACTACGTGAAGACCGCTCTCGCTGTGCAGAACATGGGCTTCCTCCGCGGCCTCTCCCCCGCCTACATGCGCGTCACGCCGGCGATCAACGACTGGGTCGCCGAGCTCGCAGCGGGCGACGACACCCTGCGGGACGCGGGCTTCCGGGTGCTGCGCGAGCGCGCGTCGATCGGATACACGGGCGACGTCTACCACCGCACGGCGGAGCCGTCGGCGCATCGGAAGATGCTCGCGGCCCTGTGGCGGGAGAGCCCCGTGCCCCTGGTCTCCGGTTCGCAGAGGCTGGCCACCCTCGCTTCGCTCCTGCACCGCGACGGAGAGGGCCGCTCCGTCGTCGGCGCACTCGTCCGCGCCTCCGGCATCCCCGCGGCGGAGTGGGTCCGCAGCGCGCTGCGCGCCTACCTGCGTCCGGTCGTGCACTGCCTGCTCGCGCACGACCTCGCCTTCATGCCCCACGGCGAGAACCTCATCCTGATCCTCGACGAGCACGTGCCGACCGGGGTGTTCATGAAGGACATCGGCGAGGAGGTGGCGCTGCTCTCCGCGCGCACGCTGCCGGAGGATGTGCGCAGGATCGTCTCCCCCGTCGATGACGAGGAGAAGGCGCTCGCGATCTTCACCGATGTCTTCGACGGCGTGCTGCGCCATCTGGCCGGGATCCTCCACGTCGACGGGGTGCTCCCGGAGATCGAGTTCTGGCGGCTCGTCGCGGAGACGGTCGACGAGCACGCCGCCGAGCATCCGCACCTGGACTCCCTGGTCGATCTGCGTGCGGACTCGTTCGCGCACTCCTGCCTGAACCGGCTGCAGCTGCGCAACACCCTGCGGATGGTGGACCTCGCCGATCAGTCCTCGTCGCTGATGTACGCAGGGCGGCTGGAGAACCCCATCGGCCGTGCGCGCATCCCGCAGCCCGCTGCACGGGAGACCGTGGGAGGCTGAGCGGATGGCAGAGGTGTTCCGGGACGACCTCGGCATCCCGCACATCCGGGCGACGGACGTGCGGGATCTCGCCGAGGCGCAGGGTGAGGTCACCGCGCGTGACCGCGGCTGGCAGATCGAGGTCGACCGTCTGCGAGCGGCGGGGCGTCTCTCCGAGCTCATCGGGGAGGCGGGCGTCGTGTGGGACGTCTTCGCCCGACGAGCGCGGCTCGACGAGACCGCGCGGCGCGCGTTCGACGCACTCGGTGAGGAGGATCGCGCCTTCGTGAGCGCCTACGCCGGGGGCGTGCGCCGAGGGATGGATGCCGCAGGCTCCCGCGCGGCGGAGTTCCGCGTGCTCGACGAGACGTTCGGCGACACCCGGCCGCTCACCGCCTGGGACGACCACGATCCGCTCGGCGTGCTGCACGTCGCGCACGCGCTGTTCTCGACGTTCCCGCACGTGCTGTGGCGCGAGCGGGTCGCGCTGGCGCTCGGCGACGAGTGGGCCGACCTCTTCGCCGGCGACTCCGGTGAGGAGACGACCCCGACGGCGGGCAGCAACGCCTGGGCGCTGCACGGATCGCGCACCGCCAGCGGGATGCCGCTGCTCGCGGGCGACCCACACCGGATCTTCGAGCTCCCCGGCGTGTATCAGCAGGTCAGGCTCGCGTGCGACGAGTTCGACGTGATCGGGCTCGCCTTCCCCGGCGTCCCTGGCGTGCCGCATTTCGGTCACACCGGCGACGCCGCCTGGGGCATCACGAACGCGATCGCGCACAGCGTGGACGTGTTCGAGGAGCGTCTGCGGACCGTGCAGGGCGGGTACGAGGCGCTCGGACCCCGCGGGTGGGAGCCCGTCGAGGTGCTCAGGTCGCTGATCGCGGTGCGCGGAGGCGACACGATCGAGGTCGAGTCGCTGGAGACGGCTCGCGGCTGCATCGTGACCGATCCGCATCCGCACGACGGCGGGCTGCGGGCCTGGAGCATCCGGCATCCCGCGCGGACGAACGCCGATCTCGGGGCCGGAGCGCTCCTGCCGCTGCTGCGGGCGCGCACGGCTCAGGACGTGATCTCGGCCTTCGGCCACTGGGTCGATCCCGTCAATCGCGTGCTCGCCGCAGACCGCGGAGGCGACGTGCTGTCGGCCACGGTCGGGACCGTTCCCCGACGCGAGAGGGACGAACGCCGACGCGCGCACTCCGCCGCGTCCGTCGCTCCCGCCCCCGACCGCGACCGGGTCGGCGCCGTCGTCGTGCGCGATGTCGCCGTGGACGCGAACGAGCGCCCGTCCGCCGCGGCGATCGACCTCGGCTGGGCGTACCCGTCGTCTCATCGGGCGTCGCGCATCGCCCGTCTTCTCGCCGACCTCGCCCCGCGCACCCCCGCGGACTTCGAGCCGATCTGGGGCGACACCGCATCGGGGTCGACGGCGCCGCTGCGCGCTCTGCTCCCCTCTCCCGACGCCTCGCTCTCCCCCGCGGCCGTGCGAGTCCGCGACCTCATCACGGCATGGGAGGGGCGGATGGATGCGGGCTCCGAGGCGGCCGGCGCCTTCGGCGCCTGGCGCGACGCCCTGGTGCAGGAGGCGGCCGCGCATCCGGCCATGGCGCCGCTGCGGGAGCCGCACCCCTTCGGCGCGGTCTTCGACCCGTGGATGGGCGTCGAAGGACAGGTCGCCGCGGTGCTCCCCCGGCTGCTCCAGCATCCGGCCCTGCGCGACGACGCTCCGGCTCTGGTGCGGCGGGCTCTGGAGAGGGCGGCGGACGCCGGCACCTGGGGATCGACGCACCGGATGCTGCCGACGCACGTCCTCGCGGATGTCCCCCGCGCCACGGCCCCGGTCGCGGGTCTCGACATCGAGCTGTCCGGAGACGGGGACGCCGTGCGCTGCACCGGATCGACCCCCGGGCTCACCGACCGCGCCTGGCGGGGCTCCGTCGCCCGGTGGGCATGGGACCTCGCCGACCGCGAGCAGAGCCTGTGGAGCGTGCCGTTCGGCGCCGCGGGCGCCCCCGACTCCCCGCACTTCTCCGATCAGCTCCGCGACTGGGCCGCCGTCCACCCCACGAGGGTCGTCACCGACTGGGCGGCGCTGCACGCCGACACCCCGACAGGAGCATCATGACCGCCATCCGCACCTCCCGCCTGGCGAGCGGTCCGGCGGGCGCAGTCGTGCACACGACGGACTCGCCCGCTCTCGGGCGCCTGGAGTTCACGGTGCTCGATCCGGTGGCCGAGCTCGACCTGCTGCACGACTGGGTCACCCGCCCCGCCTCGCGCTTCTGGGGGCTCTCCGAGCTTCCGCGAGAGGAGCTGCGCGACCTCTACCTCTTCGTCGACGGACTGCCGAGCCACCACGCGTTCCTCGTGCGCCGCGACGGGCTTCCGATCGTGCTCCTGCAGACGTACGAGCCTGAGAACGATCCGCTCGGCGAGGTCTACGACGCCCTCCCCGGAGACGCCGGCCTCCACTTCCTGCTCGGTGACCGCGGCGCACCCGTCGCGGGGTTCACCTCGCTCGTCGCCGAAGCGATGGCGGAGTTCCTGTTCGCCGGCCCTGACGTCGACCGCCTCGTGATCGAGCCCGACGTGCGCAACGAGCGCGCCGTCGCACGGGCGGTGAAGTCCGGCTTCGAGCTCGGCCCGCACGTCGACCTGCCGACCAAGACCGGACAGCTCGCCTTCCTCACCCGCGAGCGCTGGGAGAGCCTGCACGCGGAGCGCGCGGCGATCAGCTGATCGCCGTCACTCCGGTTCGACGGCCAGCCACAACTCGCAGGTGGCGTGCGTCCCGGTGAACTCCAGGTAGCGGACGATCGAGGGGCCGGGGCGCAGCCGCCACGGGTGGGACGGGAACCACTCGGTCGCGGTCGCCGCCCACAGGCTCTGCAGGGTGTCGGGGAACGGACCGGTCGCCGAGAAGACGGCCCAGGCTCCGCCCTCGACGCGCACGACGTCGAGGGCGTCCGGCACCGCGGTGGTCGGCGCCAGGGACACTCCGTGCAGGTAGGTCAGCGTCGTCCCGTCGGGGGCATCCGGCTCGATGTCGCCGGTCACCGCGAGGATGCCGGAGGGCTCGGCGTCGTTCAGCCCCTTGAGCCGCACGTGCTCCTCGGGTGCGATGGCGGCGATGTGCTGTTGGATGTGCGGGTTGACGCCCTCGTGGATGAGCGGCACGCGTGCGGCGTGGCCGACGAGCACGAGTTCGGGCAGGGTGATGACGGTGACGTCCATGGGGACGCTCCCTTCTACGCTCAGGCGGAACCGGAGCATGGGTTGTGTGCGGAGAGGACCCCCGTCTCGTCGCGCCTCCGCCGGGCCGATGCCGTGCACGGCGCGGAACGCCCGGCCGAACGCCTCGACCGAGCCGTAGCCGTGTCGAACCGCGACGTCCAGGACGTTCGGCGCCCCGCCGACAAGTTCCGCGGCGGCGAGCGTCATGCGCCGGCGCCGGACGTACTCCGACAGGGGCATTCCGGCGAGCGCCGAGAACATCCGGCGCAGGTGGTACTCGGTGGTTCCCTGCGCGCGGGCGAACCCGGCGACGTCGACCTCGGCCGCGGCATCCCGCTCCACGAGATCGACCAGTGCGTTGAGTGCTCCGATCATAGGGTCCTCCTTTCCTGTCCAGCATCCCTTCCGGCGGCGGGCTCGCACCCGATCGTTCCGGTCCGATCCGATCATGCCCGCACCGGGCCCCGCGCGCGATGTGCTTTCCTGGTGAGGGAGGCGCCATGAAGATCCTTGTCCCGAACACCATCGAGCTGCAGCTCGGATCCGATGCGGAGGTCGTGGTCTACGACGTATCCGCGGACATCCCCGCAGAGCATAGGGATGCCGAGGTGCTGGTCACCTGGCAGAACCCGGGGCGCCAGCTCGACCACGCCGTGCGGGATCTGCCGGAGCTGCGGCTCGTGCAGACGCTGGCTGCGGGGCCGGATGCCGTGCTCGCCGCCGGATTCGCCGCGGACGTGCGGATCTGCTCCGGGCGCTCCCTGCACGACGGCCCCGTCGCCGAGCACGCTCTCGCGCTGATCCTCGGGGCGGTGCGCCGACTCGACCTGCTCCACGACGCGCAGCGCGAACGGCGGTGGGACGCGGACTTCATCTCCGCCCAGAGCGCCGCGGAGACCCGCTCCGCGTACACCCTCGCCGGATCCCGCGTGACGATCTGGGGCTTCGGCTCGATCGCCGCACGACTCGCCCCCATGCTCGGTCTGCTCGGCGCCGACGTGCGCGGCATCGCCCGCAGCTCCGGCATCCGGTCCGGGTTCGAGGTGCGCGCGGAGGCGGACGCCGCCGAGGTGCTGGCCGAGACCGACGTCCTCGTCTCCCTCGTCCCCGCCTCTCCCGAGACCGCCGACCTCTTCGACGCCGCGGTGTTCGGGATGCTGCGGCCGGGGGCCGTGTTCGTGAACGTCGGCCGCGGCGCCACCGTCGACGAGGACGCCCTGATCGACGCACTGGCGACGGGTCGGCTCCGCACCGCCGCGATCGACGTGATGAAGACCGAGCCCCTCGACGCGGAGTCCCCGCTGTGGACGACGCCGAACCTCGTGATCACCCCGCACGTCGCAGGCAACAGGCCCGTCGGCGCGAGCGCGCTCATCGACGAGAACGTCGCACGGCTCATCGCGGGCGAGGAGCTGAGGAACCAGGTCCGCCCCTGATCTCAAGGTTCCGAGAACCACTGGCATGCTGGATCCTGTGCACGACGATACAGACGACCATCCCGGGGCGACGGAAGAAGAGGTCCTTCGCGCACGCTCCGCTGCGACAGCCGCCGAAGGCTTGAGACGCATGGTCGAGACCACGGCGAAGATCTTCGAAGCCGTGACCGTGGAGTATGCGTCGATGCAACGCGCGGCAGAGACCATCATCCGCACCTTCGCCGAGCAGGTGGCGCCAGTCATCGATGCGTACGCGAGACCCGATCTCAGCGCTCTCGTCTCGACGTTGGGGACGGTCGTCGAGCAGCTGGCGAAGTATCTCCCCCCGAACTGGCGCGGTGCAGACATACCCGATCTCACCCTCGTGCAGAGCATCGCCGAGGACGAGGGCATCGCGTTGATCCACGTGCCCAGAGCATCCACCGTCACCTCTCTCCTCGCGGCGCCGAACGCTTCGGCCAGGCGCGCTCTTCTGGAAGAGCGGAGCGAGAGCATCGCGTCAGACTGCTGGGCCATCGCGAATGGCATGACCACAGCTCGGGGTCGCTCCCACGGCGTGTTCCTCGCTCACGCGATCGACGCACTGAACGCCGGACATGTCGAGGCATCTCAAGCGCTCTCTACGAACATCATCGACACCCTGGGGAGCGAGTATGTCGTCCCCGCGACCTTCGGGCACAAATGGGCGACGATCATGAGTCGGAACACCAGGAAGATGCGACTCGCCGCGTCTCTGCGCACGTCTCTCGTGCTCCTGCCCTTGGCATCGGCGTACGTGTCCTACGCGCCAGGTGACGAGTCGCCGACGGAGTTCAGCCGCCACGCGACCTCGCACGGGGTATCGCCACAGCAGTACACGCCGGCGAACGCGGTCATCGCGCTGATGTGCGCGGCTTCCCTGCTGCGTTGGCTCGAAGAGGACCTCGAGGCGTTCGGCCCCGTCGGCGACTGACCGCCTACAGCTCGACGGGCGGGGCCTCCGGCTCGCTCTCGGCGACCTCGGGGTGGCGGGCGAGGTTCACGATCGCGGCGATGAGGCCGCCCCAGACCGTGACCATGGCGATGATCATCATGACGACGGCTGCGGCGCTCATGCGACCGCTCCCCTCTGCTCGGGCTGCGCGTGCGCGGCGGTCTCCTGATCGGGGTCGTAGTGCTCGACCGCGAGGAACTCGTCGTAGTCGGGGTCGTCCTTCGCGTGCGAGCGCTGACCCCACGGCAGCAGGGCGAGACCGAAGGCGAGCACCACCAGCGCGATCACCATGCCCCACCCGAAGATGCCGAGGAACCACGCGGGGTACCCGCTGTAGGGGTTCGCGATCTTGTCGATCAGTCCCGTGACGAAGAGGTATCCGAGCACGACCGGTGCGAGCACGCCGACCAGCAGCATCCACACCCGTCCGACGGGAAAGCTCGACCGCCGGTTCAGGTGATCCTTGAGCGCGGGGAGCCTGTGCAGCATCCAGGCGACGACGATCACGGCGACGAGGGCCACCGCCATGATCCCGAAGGCGTTGACGAAGGCATCCGTCGTGTCCAGGACCGAGAGCGCGGTCGTCGTCGAGAAGAGGGCCATCGAGATGACCGCCAGCGGGATCGACACGGTGAGCGTCGTGCGGATGCGGCTCCACCCCAGCTTGTCCTGCAGGGCGGCGACGATCACCTCCAGGATCGAGATCAGCGACGTCACCCCCGCGAACACGAGCGCCCCGAAGAACAGCACGCCGATGATCGATCCGCCGGCCGCCTGCGACACGATCGTGGGGAACGCGATGAACGCCAGTCCGATGCCCGACGAGGCGACACCGGAGACGTCGGTGCCCTGTGCCTGGGCCATGAAGCCGAGCGCCGCGAACACGCCGATGCCGGCGAGGATCTCGAAGCCCGAGTTCGCGAAGGCGACCACCAGCCCCGACCCGGTGAGGTCGGTCTTGCGCTTCAGATAGGACGAGTAGGTCACCATGATGCCGAACGCCACGGAGAGCGAGAAGAAGATGTGCCCGTATGCCGAGGCCCACACCGCGGGATCGGCGAGCGCCTCCCAGTCGGGTGTGAAGAACGCGTTCAACCCGTCGAGGGCGCCGGGCAGGAAGAGCGACTGCACCACGAGCACCGCGAACATCACGGTCAGCAGCGGCATGAGGATCATGTTCGCGCGCCCGATGCCCTTCTTGACGCCGAGGCACATGATCACGATCACGGCCAGCCAGACCACGACGAGGGGAAGACCGACCTGCGGCACGAACTCGGTGGAGACGCCCGTCTTCGCGACGTCCGCCGACTGCAGGAAATCGGAGAAGAAGAAGTCGTTCTCGTTGCCCGGGCCCCAGGTGAGCTGTGCGGAGAACCACGTGTACATCGCCGACCACGCGATGATGACGGCGTAGTAGACGGAGATCACGACGCAGATCAGGACCTGCCACCAGCCGAGCGTCTCGGCGGAGCGGTGCAGGCGCCGGAAGGCGAGCGGCGCCGACCCGCGGAAGCGGTGGCCGATCGCGTAGTCGAAGAACAGCAGGGGGATGCCGGCGGTCAGCAGGGCGCACAGATAGGGGATGAGGAACGCGCCTCCGCCGCCCTCGTACGCGACGTAGGGGAAGCGCCAGATGTTGCCGAGGCCGACGGCCGATCCGATCGCGGAGAGGATGAAGACGTTCCGCGAGCCGAACGCCTCGCGCTTGTGGGTCTGCGTCGCTGCGGTGGGCATGCGGGCGAGACTACCCGAGATGACGGACGGATGCCGGGGGCGAGCCGCGACCTCGATGAACCGGTGCGGCTCGGGTCTATGCGGCCAGCCGCGCGCGCAGCGAGTCGAGCAGCACCGAGACGCCCAGCTCGAAGGTGCGGTCGGAACGGGCCTCGCCGCGCTCTGCTCCGTCGAGGAGACGCCCGAGGGTGCGGGTCTCCCCCTCCGGCTGCCAGATGTCATCGGGGGAGGCGAGGTCGAGTCCGAAGCCGATGGCGAAGGCATCGATGAGGGCGATGATCGCGAGGATCTCGTCTTCGGGGAATCCTCCGTCGACGAGCACCGTCGCGAGCTCGTCGTAGGCGGCGATCACCGAGGGGTGGGTGATCGTCTTGCCGATGAGCAGGGGCACGAGCTGCGGGTGGTCGGCGTACATGCGGCGCTGTGTGCGGAGCACGTCGACCAGATAGTCGTCCCATGCGTCGCCCGACGGCTCGACCCGGTATCCGATGATGAGGCGCCCGCGCATGAGCTCGACGATGCCGTCCATGCCGTCGACGTGGTTGTAGAGCGACGACGGCCGCACGCCGAGGCTCCGGGCGATGGCGTTGACGCCGAACGGCTCTCCGGCACGCGACAGGGCGAGTCCGGCATCGCCGATGATCTCGGCCGACAGCAGCGGCGTGGTCGGTCTCGGCATGGTTCCTCATTCCCAGGAGATCGTCACGTGCTCGCAACACAGGGTCTTCCCTGCGACATCTCCTCTGTGCATAATAATGAACACCATTCGTTTACGAACACCATTCGTTTATGCGTGGCATGCCCCACCCGCGCATCCCGCCTCACCCGACACCCGCGCACACCGCCGTGCGCCCGCCCTTGGAGTCCTCCATGACCGTTCCCGATCTCCGCACTCGAGTCCCCCTCCGCCTGCCGACCGCCACCGCCACCTTCGCCATCGGCATCGCCGGCTACCTCGGCGTCAACCTCTCCCCCTACATGATCACCGCGGCGCAGACCGCCCTCGGCATCGACGTGCTCGCGGCCAGCTGGCTCGTGACGGCCACTCTGCTGCTCACCGCCGTCTCCGGGCTCTCGATCGCACCGCTGTGCGCCGGCATCCACCGCCGCACGGTCGCGCGCACCGGCCTCGCCCTCGCCGTCCTGGGCTTCGGCGCGGCGGCGTTCCTGCCCGGCCTCGTGCTTCCGGGTCTCCTCGCCGGCGGCATCGGCGCCGGCGGTGCGGTCGCCGCATCCGGTGCGGCGCTGGCCGCGTTCCGCAACCCCGACCGCGTCGCCGGGTTCAACGGCCTCGCCAACCGCGGAGTCATCACCGTCGTGCTCGCCGTCATCCCGCTGATCGGTCTCGCCCCCATCGACGTGTTCGGCGCTCTGGCGCTGTTCAGCCTGATCGGCCTGCTCGTGTCGGCGTGGCTGCCGGCGGCGCCCGTCATCGCACCGCAGGCCGCGGCCGCCGTGGCGGAGGCCATGCCGATCGACATCCCCGAGACCGGCGCGGTCAGGGTGTCTCCTGCGCGGTCGCGCCTCGTGACGATCGCGGGCTTCGGCCTGCTCGTGACGTTCGCGCTCTGGGCCGCCAGCGAGGACTCGCTGTGGGCGATGGCCGGGGTCATGGGCGCCGAGCAGACCGGCCTCACCCCCGAGGGGCTCGGCATCGCCCTCAGCGGCGCGACCGCCGGAGGACTCCTCGGCTCCCTGCTGCTCATGATCGTCGGCGACAAGCTCGGCCGGGCGGTGCCGCTCGTGATCCTGCTCGTCCTCGGCGGGGCGCTGAAGATCGTCGAGGGCTTCACCACCGATCCGACGGCGTTCATCGTCGTCTTCATCGCCTGGAACACCGTGTACGCGGTCGCGTTCATGTACTTCGTCTCGACCTCGGCCGCCCTCGACGCCGACGGCCGCTGGTCCGGGCCGCTCCTCGCCGTCTATCTCGTCGGCTCCGCCCTGACCCCGGTGATCGGCGCCGCGCTGGTCAGCGTGCTCGGCTATGAGGGCTTCGCGATCGCGCTCGGCATTGCGAGCTTCGTCCTCGCCGTTCCCGCCGGGGCGATCGCCCTGCTGTCCACGCGCCTCGAGCGCACCGCCACCACCGTCGTCGCCCACGAGGAGATCCCCGCATGACCCGCACTGAGCGACCAGAGGGAGTCGAAGTGACCCGCACGCTGTACCGCAACGCCCGCTTCTTCACCGCCGCCGACGACGCGCAGTGGGCCGACGCCGTCGTCGTGGAGGACGGCAGGTTCGTCTTCGTGGGCGCGGAGGCGGATGCTCCGGCATCCGATGCGGTCGTCGATCTCGACGGGCGGGCGGTGGTGCCCGGATTCACCGATGCGCACACCCACCTGCTCATGATGGGCAGCGCGCTCGGACAGGTCGGCCTCACCGACGCGCGCACCCTGGAGGAGATCCAGGAGCGCCTGCGAGCGGCCCGCGCGCAGGCTGAGGGCGAGCTGTACGGTCGCGGCTGGCTGTTCGACGCGATCGAGGGCGGCCAGCCGACCGCCGCGATGATCGACGCCGCCGTCTCCGACATCCCCGTCTTCCTCGACGCCAACGACTACCACTCGTGCTGGGTGAACAGCGCCGCCCTGGCGAGGCTCGGCATCACGCGCGACACCCCCGATCCCATCGGCGGGCGCATCGAGAGGGATGCCGCGGGCGACGCCACCGGGATGCTGTACGAGACCGCGGCCCAGCAGTTCGCCTGGACGCACCGCGACGCCACGACCACCGACGCGCAGCGCGACGCCGACGTCGAGCGGGTCGTCGCCGCCTACCTGGAGTCCGGCGTCACCGGAGCCGTAGACATGGCGTTCGATGAGCTCGGTCTCGCCGCACTCGGCCGCGCGGCCGCGCGGGGGGCCCTACCGCTGCGGATCGACGCGCACTGGTTCGTCGCCAACACGGGAGACGACGCCGCGAACCTCGCCCAGGTCGCACGGGCGGCCGAGCTCGCCGCCGCTCCGCAGGCCGGGGTGCGTGTGCGGGGCATCAAGCTCGTGCTCGACGGCACGATCGACGCGTGCACGGCGGCGATGAAGAGCCCCTACGCCGACGGGTCGAACGCCGACGCGATCTGGCCGGCCGAGCGGCTGTTCCCCGTCGTCGCGGCGGCGGATGCGGCCGGCCTGCAGATCGCGATGCACGCGATCGGCGACGCCGCGAGCACGCTCGCACTCGACGCGATCGAGCACGCCGTCGCGCAGAACGGAGACCGCCCCCGACGCCATCGCATCGAGCACCTGGAGTATGCGGCCCCCGGCACAGCCGAACGCATGGCGAGGCTCGGAGTGACCGCGTCGATGCAGCCGGTGCACGCCGACCCCGCGATCTTCGCGAACTGGGCCGCCCAGCTCGGCGATGATCGCGTCGACCGCGCGTTCGCGTGGCCCGAGTACGAGGATGCCGGCGCGCTCCTCGCCTTCTCGACGGATGCGCCCACCGCGCCGCACGAGGCTCTCGCGAACATGTACGTCGCGGCGACCAGGGCGTCAGCGCTGGACCCGTCGGCGCCCGCGGTGCATCCGCAGTTCGCGCTGCCCTTGGAGCGGGCGATCGCGCATGCGACGCGGGATGCCGCGGCATCCGTGGGCGACGGCGCCTGGCGCGGAACGATCGCGGTCGGGCAGGCCGCCGACTTCGCGGTGCTCGACGTCGATCCGTTCGTAGAGGGGGCGGCCTCGCTGCTCGGGGCTCACGTCGTGCTCACCGTGATCGCCGGCGTGGAGGAGTACTCCGCGGCGGAGTGATCGGCGATGCCCGTCGGCCCGGCCTCTGGACAGGCCGCGCCGACGGGCGCATGCTGAACGCATGACCGCCTTCCAGACCACGCACGCGTTCAGCGGGTTCAGCGTCGACGACATCGACGCGGCCCGTTCCTTCTACGGCGAGACCCTGGGACTCGACGTGTCGACGAACGCCATGGGGTTCCTCGACATCCGTCTGCCCCAGGGCGGCTCGATCCTCGTGTACGCCAAGCCGAACCACACGCCCGCGAGCTTCACGATCCTCAACTTCCCGGTCGACGACGTCGAGGCCGCGGTCGACGAGCTCAACGCCCGCGGTGTCGTGACGAAGATCTACGTCGACCCCGACTTCGGCACCGACGCGAAGGGCATCGCGCACGGCGGACCCGGCCGCGGACCCGACATCGCGTGGTTCACCGACCCCGCAGGGAACGTGCTCTCGGTGCTCGCCGCGAGCTGAGCCCCGCGCCTACGCGTTCAGCCTCGCGAGCCGCAGCCAGGTCTCGACCACGGTGTCGGGGTTGAGGGACATCGACTCGATCCCCTCGCCGACGAGCCACTCGGCGAGGTCGGGGTGGTCGCTCGGGCCCTGCCCGCAGATGCCGACGTACTTGCCCGCCCTGCGGCACGCCTCGATCGCCATCGACAGCATCTTCAGCACCGCGGGGTCGCGCTCGTCGAAGGTCGCCGCGACGAGCCCGGAGTCGCGGTCGAGGCCGAGCGTGAGCTGGGTCATGTCGTTCGAGCCGATCGAGAAGCCGTCGAAGTACTCGAGGAACTCGTCGGCGAGCACGGCGTTCGACGGCAGCTCGCACATCATGATGACGCGCAGTCCGTTCTCGCCGCGGCGCAGGCCGTTCTCGGCGAGCAGCTCGGTGACGGCCGCCGCCTCGCCCAGCGTGCGCACGAAGGGCACCATGATCTCGACGTTCGTGAGGCCCATCTCGTCGCGCACGAATCGCAGCGCTTCGCACTCCATGTCGAAGCACTCGCGGAAGTCCGCCGAGATGTAGCGGGATGCGCCGCGGTAGCCGATCATCGGATTCTCCTCGTGCGGCTCGTAGATCTCGCCGCCGATGAGGTTCGCGTACTCGTTGGACTTGAAGTCGCTCAGTCGCACGATCACGGGTTCGGGCGCGAAGGCCGCGGCGAGCATCGAGACGCCCTCCGCGACGCGCTTCACGAAGTACTCCCGCGGAGAGTCGTAGGCGGCGATGCGCTCGGCGATGTCGGCCTTCAGCTCGGCGGGGAGCGTGTCGTGATCGAGCAGCGCCCGAGGGTGGATGCCGATCTGCCGGTTGATCACGAACTCGAGACGGGCCAGCCCCACGCCCTTGTTGGGCAGCTTCGAGAAGGCGAAGGCCTGGTCCGGGGTGCCGACGTTGAGCATGATCTTGACGGGGCTCGCGGGCATCTCGTCGAGGTGGGTGACGACCTCCTCGAAACCGAGGATGCCGGAGTAGACGAAGCCCTCGTCCCCCTCGGCGCAGGAGACGGTCACCTCCTGCCCGTCGCGCAGCGCGGAGGTGGCGTCCCCCGTGCCGACGACGGCGGGGATGCCGAGCTCGCGCGCGATGATCGCCGCGTGACAGGTGCGGCCGCCGCGGTTGGTGACGATCGCGGAGGCGCGCTTCATGATCGGCTCCCAGTCGGGATCGGTCATGTCGGCGACGAGGACGTCGCCGGGGCGGAACTCGTCCATCTGATCCAGCGAGGTCATCACCCGCACGGGACCCGCGCCGATCTTCTGCCCGATGGCGCGCCCCACCGTGATCGCGGTGCCGGGGGCGTTGAGCACGAAGCGCCGCGTCACGTTGCCGTCGGTGCGGCTCACGACCGTCTCCGGCCGTGCCTGCAGGATGTAGAGCTTTCCGTCGATGCCGTCCTTGCCCCACTCGATGTCCATCGGGCGGCCGTAGTGCTCCTCGATGACGAGCGCCTGGCGCCCGAGCTCCTCGACCTCGGCATCCGTGATGCTGAACCGCGCGCGCTCCGCGACCGGCACGTCGGTGAAGACGGTGCTCGCGCCCACCTGGGTCGCATCGGCGTAGACCATCTTCACGGCCTTCTCCCCCACCGACCGCTTCAGGATCGCCGGGCGCCCGTCGCGCAGGGCCGGCTTGTAGGCGTAGAACTCGTCCGGGTTCACCGCGCCCTGCACGACGGCCTCGCCGAGCCCGTATGAGCTGGTGATGAACACGGCCCGGTCGAAGCCCGACTCGGTGTCGACGGTGAAGAGCACGCCGGATGCGCCCACGTCGCTTCGCACCATCCGCTGGATGCCGGCGGACAGCGCCACGTCGTGGTGGTCGAATCCGTGGTGCACCCGGTACGCGATCGCGCGGTCGTTGTAGAGGGAGGCGAAGACGCTGCGGATCGCGGCGAGGATGTTGTCGATGCCGCTGATGTTGAGGAACGTCTCCTGCTGACCGGCGAACGACGCGTCGGGGAGGTCCTCCGCGGTGGCGCTGGAGCGCACAGCCCAGGAGACGGAGTCGGGCTGCGGGTCGGACGCTACGAGGGTCGCGTACGCCTCGCGGATGTCGGACTCGAACGCCGCGGGGAGCGGCTGGCTCTCGATCCACTCGCGCACGTTCGCGCCGACGCGCGCGAGCTCGGCGACATCATCGACGTCGAGGGACTCGACCGTCGAGCGGATGCGGTCGTAGAGCCCGTCCGCCGCGAGGAAGTCCCGGTACGCATCGGCGGTGGTCGCGAAGCCGCCGGGGACGCTCACACCCGCGCCCGACAGGTTCGAGACCATCTCGCCCAGCGAGGCGTTCTTGCCGCCGACCTGAGCGACGTCGTTCATGCCGATCTGCGTGAACCAGAGGATGGTGGTCATGGTGTTCTTCTTTCGGGTCGGAACCTAGTCGTCGAGCGAGCGATGGTCGGTGAGCGAGCGATGGTCGTTGAGCGAGCGAAGCGAGACGAAACGCAGAGACGAAACGCAGAGACGAGACGAGCTGTTCAGCTCCGCAGCCTCATGGACTGCATGATCACGGCGGACATCTCCTCCACGGACTTCGTGGAGGAGTTCAGGAAGGGCACGCGGTTGCGGCGGTAGAGATCCTCGGCCCGGCGGATCTCGAGGGTGCACTGGGCGAGGCTCGAGTACGTGCTGTCGGGGCGGCGCTCATGCCGGACCTGGCTGAGCCGGAGGGGCGTCGTGGTGAGGCCGAAGCACTTCGACGCGTACTTCGCGACCGTGCGCGGAAGACCGTCTGCGGGGTAGTCGTCGTCCGTCAGCGGATAGTTCGCGACGAGGAGCCCGTACTGCAGTGCCAGGTACATCGTCGTGGGCGTCTTGCCGCAGCGCGACGGCGCGATGATGATGACGTCGGCGATGTCGAGGGCGCGCATGCTCTGTCCGTCGTCGTGCTCGATGGCGTACTCGACGGCGCGCATCCTGGCGAAGTAGCGCTCCATGTCGCCCACCCCGTGGAACTGGCCGAGCTGCTCGGATGCCGTGCTCCCGAGGCTCGTCTCCAGCTCGCGCAGGTGCCCGCCGAGGAGGTCGATCATCACTCCGCCCGCATCGGCGAGCGCGGCGAGGATCTGCGCGGACTTCACGGTGGTGAAGATGATCGGCTCCTCGCCGTCTCCGCGCTTCGCTCTGATGTCGGCGGCGACGTTGTCTGCACCGTCGATGGAGTCGACGAACGGCACGGTGTGGCGCCGGAAGGTCACCGCGGGGAAGTTCGCCAGCAGCGCGTTGCCCAGCGTCTCCGCGGTGATGCCCGTGCTGTCCGAGACGAAGTACGCGTCGCGGGAAGAGGTGCCGTCGCCGTGCAGCGCAAGACCGGGCCGCGGAGTGGTCATCGGGCGCACCTCACTGTGATCGGATCGGGATGCCACAACCGTATGAAAGAAGTGCACCCCACGATCACCGATCCGCGAGTTAAGAACAGCAGAAATTGCCACTACGGCATGTGCCGCTCCGCCCGCATCGCTCGCACGCTCCGCAGACGCCGGGTGCGCGGAAGGTGCGCACCGTCGTCACTCCGCGAATCCGATGCAGGATGCCTGCGGCATCCGCCACCCGCGCCGTCCGCTCAGGGGACGAGCGGTTCCAGGGTCTTCGCGAGCTGGTGGTCGGCGTAGGGCGACGAGGAGAAGCGCTCGACGGTCTCGTACCCGAGTCGACGATAGAGGCGATGCGCCTCGGCGAGGTCGTCGCGCACCGTCAGTCGCAGTGTGCGGATGCCGCGACGCGCGCTGATCGACTCGATCTCGGCGAGCAGCGCCTGTCCGACGCCGCGTCCTCGTGCGGTGCCGTCGACGAACACCCGCGTGAGTTCCCCGACTCCCTGCTCGATCACCCTCATGCCACCGCAGCCGACCGCGCGGCCCCCGTCTCGGGCGACGAGCAGGAACCCCTCGTCGCCGCAGAGGTCGTCGCTCGGTTCGTCGAGCATCGCCGCCGTCACCTCAGCGGCGGTCGCCGGCCGCCCCCAGTACCGGCCGACGATGTCGATGAAGAAGCGCTCCAGAATCGCGCGCCCTTCCGGAGACCGGGGATCCACGAGAGCCAGGGTCAGCGGCGCATCCGAGTATCCAGAAGTCATGACGGTCCTCTCGGCGATCAACGCCTGCCCGGCCGCGTGCCGTGCACAACCCTCGCTCGCTCCTGTCGCACACCCCGGAGCAGGGATCCACACGCGCGGATCATCGGAGCGAGAACGTCGACAGCGTCTCGAAAGACGGGCTCTGACCAGGGAATCTACTGCGGAGACGAGGGGATTTGAACCCCTGGTCCCCGTGAGGGGACTCCACCTTAGCAGGGTGGTGCACTCGGCCGGACTATGCGACGTCTCCAGGCATCCGAGCCGAAGACGCGGATGCACCCTGCAATCATAACGGGTCGGACGTGCAGTCACGAATCGGGTCTCCGTGGCCGTGGAACAACCCGGATGCCGTCGCCGATGTATCACCGACGGTCCAGCGCGCTCCTTCCCTGGGAGAGATCTTTCGCCGACGAAGGAGAAGACGATGAACGTCGCACCATGGAGCACGATCGGACCTGGCGCTGACTGGGCGCCGGTGCGGAGCATCCAGTACTTCCTATGCGTCCACGGCCACACCGTGGTCGTAGACGGCGTCTACGGGCCGCAGACCGCGGCGGCAGTGTCCGCCCGGCAGGCCGCCGTCGGGCTGCCCTCCGACGGCGTGGTCGGGCCGCAGACCTGGCCCCACCTCTACGTCGCCAGCCAGCAGGGCGATCACGGAGACGCGGTGCGCGCCGTGCAGCAGTTCGGGCTCGTTCCCTCCCCCGGGCTTGACCCGCTGGTGGTCGACGGCGACTTCGGTCCGCTCACCGCCGACCGCGTGCGCCAGTTCCAGTGGGCGTGGGGGCTCGGGCAAGACGGCGCCGCCGGCTACGAGACCTGGTCGTTCCTGAGCGCGCTCGTCCCGGGCGCCGATCTCTGGCCACTCGTGAAGGTGGGGGCGACGCAGGACTCGAACTGGCGGGTGCTGGCCGCCCAGCATCTGCTGCGGCATCGCGGAGCGACGATCTCCGCCGACGGTGTCTTCGGACCCCTCAGCGGTGCAGCGATCCAGGCGTTCCAGCAGACGCTGCGGGCGACCTTCATCAGCACGACGGTCGGCCTCCTCGACTGGCCGGCACTGATCGACACCGTCTCGCTCGGCGCGACCGGGGAGGTGGTGCGCGCCGTGCAGACGCTGCTCCCTGCGCCGCTCGCCGTCGACGGCTCGTTCGGTCCGCAGACGGATGCCGCGGTGCGCAGCTTCCAGACGATGTTCGCTCCCCCAGCGGACGGCGTCGTGGGACCGGAGACCTGGCAGGCGCTGACGCTGCCGAAGTTCGACTGACACGGGGTCGATGCCGGCATCCATCGTCCGCCCTCCGTACATGCCGGCGCCCCTCCTCTGCAGATGCACAGGAGGGGCGCCGGTCGGGCAGCGACGGTGCGCGGGTCAGCCCTGCGGCACCGCGCCCGCGTTCGCCGCGGCGAGCAGCTGCTCGACCTGCTCGTAGGTCACGTCGATGCCGGGGAAGCCGACCAGGCGACCGATCGGGAACGACGCCATCATCTTCTGCATCGCCTCGTCATTGGGCATCATCGACGCGGCCGAGGAGTCGGCGCCGGTCAGCTCGCCCATGAAGCCGCCGAGCGCACCCATCACGATGGGACCTGCGACCGGGTGCGCCACGACGTCGCCGATCGACGAGTTCATCGTGAGAGGCAGCACGACGGCGTCGCCCTCCACCGCCACGGCGACCGTGGAGCGGATGTCGCGGCTGGACGCCGCCACCTCGACGGTGTACTCGCCGCCCTCGACGACGAAGCGGTCGACGCGGATGTCCCAGTACGCGAGGTCCTCTCGGCGCACGACGACCTCGACGGTGCGGCTCTCGCCCGCAGCGAGTTCGACGGAGGAGAACGCCTTGAGCTCGCGCGGCGCACGCTGCGCGATCGACCCCGCCAGCGACACGTACACCTGCACGACCTCGCGGCCGTCGCGGTCACCCGTGTTCGTCAGCGCGAACGACACGGCGATGTCGCCCGCCTCGGTGACGGATGCCGTCGCCTCTCCGTACGCGAACGTCGTGTACGACAGGCCGAAGCCGAACGGGAAGGTCACCTCGAGCCCCTTGGCGTCGTACCAGCGGTACCCGACGAGCAGCCCCTCGCCGTAGCGGACGTGGCCGAACTCGCCGGGGAAGTTGCCGTAGGAGGGATTGTCCTCGAGACGCACGGGCACCGTCTCGGTGAGCTTGCCCGAGGGGTTCACGGTTCCGTAGAGGACATCGGCGACAGCGCTGCCTCCGGCCTGTCCGAGCAGCCAGCTCTCGACGATCGCGGGCACCCGGTCAGCGAAGGGCAGCGCCACGACACCGCCGTTGGACAGCACGACGACCGTGTTCGCGTTCACCTCGAGCACGGCATCCAGCAGAGCGAGCTGCGCGGCGGGGAGGTCGATGTGCTCACGGTCGAAGCCCTCCGACTCCTCCGCGGCGGGCAGCCCGAGGAAGACGACCGCGACCTCGGCCGACGACGCGGCGGACACGGCCTCGGCGCGCAGCTCCTCAGCCGAGCGCCCCGACGCCGCGATCGCCCCGCCCTCGACCGCGAAACCGGGAGCGTACGACACGGCATCGCCGGCGACGGCGCGAAGAGCGTCGAGAGCGGCATCCACCCGAGTGGGGTTGATGAGCGAGGAACCCGCGCCCTGGAAGCGGGGCTCGGCGGCGAACGCCCCGATGACGGCGACCTTCTGCGAAGGGGTCAGCGGCAGAACGCCGCCGTCGTTCTTGAGCAGCACGATCGAGCGACCAGCGGCCTCACGGGCGAGCGCGTGGTGGGCGTCGACATCCAGCGGGCCAGCGACGACCGGGCGCCGCTCCGACTTGCGCACCAGATCGATCGCGCGGGACGCCGCGGTGTCGAGCACGCTCTCTGCGAGCTCCCCCCCGCGCACGGCGGCGACGAGCTGGGCATCCGTGCGCCCGCCCGATGCGGGCATCTCCAGGTCGAGGCCGGCGGCGACCCCGGCGACGCGGTCGTTCACGGCGCCCCAGTCGGAGACGACGAGTCCGTCGAAGCCCCACTCGTCGCGGAGCACGCTGGTGAGGAGCCACGGGTCCTCAGAGGTCCAGACGCCGTTGAGGCGGTTGTACGAGCACATCACGGTCCACGGCGCCGCGTCCTTGACCACGCGCTCGAAACCGCGCAGGTAGATCTCGCGCAGGGGGCGGGGGTCGACGTCTGAGCTCGACCGCATCCGGTCGAACTCCTGGTTGTTGGCGGCGAAGTGCTTGAGCGACGTGCCGACGCCCTGCGACTGCACACCGCGCACCGAGGCCGCACCGAGCACGCCGGAAACGATCGGATCCTCGGAGAAGTACTCGAAGTTGCGTCCGCACAGCGGAGAGCGCTTGATGTTGATGCCGGGGCCGAGCACGACCGCGACGTCTTCGATCGCGGCCTCGACGCCGATCGCCGCACCGACGCGCTCGATGAGCTCAGGGTCCCACGACGAGCCGATGCCCACCGCCGGGGGGAAGCAGGTCGCGGGAACGCTGCTCGCGAGACCGAGGTGATCCGTGCCGCCCGCCTGCTTGCGGAGCCCGTGGGGGCCGTCCGTCATCATGATCGACGGGATGCCCGCGCGATCGATGGCCTTGGTTGTCCAGAAGTCCGCGCCGCTGGTGAGCGACGCCTTCTCCTCGAGGGTGAGGTCGGATGCCGGGTTATCGGTCATGAGGGTTCCTTTCACAGGCGACGGCGATGTCCTGCGAAAACCATACGACAGTCAGGATTCGATATCAAACGTTGTTCAGGTTTACCCTCGGATGCATGGCACGACGAGGTTCATACGCGAAGGGCGTGGCGCGCCGCGAGGAGATCCTGGAGAGCGCCCTCGAGGTGATCGGCCGCAGGGGGTATCAGAACGCCTCCCTCAAGCAGATCGCGGAGGTGGTCGGGGTGACCCCCGCCGCGCTCCTGCACTACTTCGGGTCGAAGGAGGAGCTCTTCACCGCCGTCCTCCGCAAACGCGACGAGCACGACGGCATGGATCCGCGCTTCGCCGACGACGCCGACCCCCGAGACGGACTCATCGACGTCATCCGCCACAACACCGAGGTGCCCGGCCTCGTCGAGCTCTTCTCACGGCTCGCGGTGGATGCCGTCGACCCGGAGCATCCTGCCCACGCGTACTTCCTCGACCGGAGCGAGCGGCTGCGGGAGGCGGTCGCCGCCGGGTTCCACCGCGACACCACGCGCGAGCCGGCCCTCGACCCCGACACCATGGCTCGGGTGCTGCAGGCGGTCGCCGACGGCCTGCAGCTGCAGTGGATGATCGATCCGAGTGTCGACATGGCCGACATCGTCGAACGTCTCATCGACGCTCTCGCGCCGCGGCGCTGAGGTTGCCTCGCATGTCTTCCGCCTCATCGGACCGGGCCGTAATATGCCAATGGATTGCTCACCGCTCGACGGCGATGAGCAATCCATTGTGAATCTTCGCTCAGGGAGAGTCCCCTACGGCACGTAGTACATCGTCGCCCACCACACATTGGCGTTACGGGTCGTTCCCAGGTTGTGGCACCCATTCCCTTCCCGGTAGAACTTGACGGTTCCGGCACTGCTCGCCATTTCGGCCGCAGTCGCGACCCAGAGCGAAGCATTGTACAACTTGACGGATGCTGCGTTGTTTCTGATCTTCTGCCCGTATCCCGCTGATCCCGAATTCGTCAGATTGAACTTGTCGTTGATCCACCACTCACCAAAGTTCTGCCCGCTGTAGTAGCGAGAAGCACCGGTGCAGTTAGGTGAGTAGTAGATCTCGAACGCCGGGGTGACAGCCGCTGCAGCTACTTGCGAAGCGGAAGCATCCGGGATCGACCTCTCCTGCGTTCTCGAAGTCGCGTCAGGGCCTCCCGTGGACGCCACGGCAGGAGTCGAGATAGCAGCGAGGCCGATGAACAGCACTGCTGCGCTGGCAATTGCAGTGAGACGACGTGTCATTCTCATTGAGGACCTTCTCTAGTCATGTTGTGGTTATGTTCTGCCAAGTACCGTCGCCGGTACGTGATAGCGCGGCCCGACCGAGTCGAACGGGGGCGCGCGTCGGGTTCTCACCAGACGGTGTTGCTGATCTGACTCGCAGGGGAGCACGCGTAATTGATGCTGTTCTTGAACTTCATGCGGCTCTGAGTATTCGGTCCGTAGATCCCATCCGCGACGACGCCGATGGCCTGCTGCACCTGGATCAGTGCGTTCCGGGTCGCCGGGCCGAAGTCGCCGTCCGTCGCGAGGTTCTTGCCGTAGCAGGAGTTCAGTGCGACCTGCAGCCAGGCGACACCGTCGTTCTTGTTTCCTGAGCGGAGGGTGCAGCTCTTCGAGGTCCCGTACGTCGGCACTGTCGCGAACTCGTTGGCGTTGTTGGTCAGCCGAAACGCGGTGGACCGGTTGCAGTCCGCGGTCTTGACGATGATCGATGCGTGAGCATCCGCGGCCGATGCGGGAGCCGCCAGGGCGATGCTTCCGGCGACCATCACGAAAGCGCTCGCCAGGGCGACCGCGACCTTCTTCACTGGGCTCATGTTGTCTCTGCGTCCAATCTCTATAGCTTCCATGAAGACGCTATGAGGATCGGCGGACGACTGTCTGTAGGCACTTCGGGGGACACGCGCCCCCGTCGCTCCCCCGCGCCGGCACCCACGAACCGGACTCGAGAAAGCTGAAGGCCTCAGTTCACCTTGCCGTTGGAGCAGGTCGTCTGCGCCGCGGAGTTGCCCTTGATGGTGTCTGGCAGCGCGACGACGTTCTCCGGCGTCGCGTTCGGGTCCGGCGTCGCGCTCGGGTCGACAGGCGTCTGCGTGGGGCCGGGATCGGTGACGATCACTCCCTCACGATCGGAGTTCTGGTGGGTGACCTGCAGCTGCGCGTTCGCGTTGATCGCGTCCCACATCGCCTGAGCAGCCGACTTGTTCGGGACGACGCGGTTCTTGTCATCCGGATCGGTGTTCGTCGGATACTGCAGGAAGACGATGTCTTCGTACTTGACGGACTTGAGCGCCAGCGCGATCTGAACGATCTTCATCGGGTCCGCGAGGGACTCGCTCGGCTCGAGGTTGTCGATCGCGGTCGTCGCGAGCTTCAACATCACCGGGACGTTGCCCAGCGTCTCGCCGCTGATGAGCTTCTTCGCGAGGTTCGTCATGTACTGCTGCTGGTTGCCGATGCGACCGAGGTCGCTCCCATCGCCGACACCGTGCCGCGTCCGAAGGAACTGCAGCGCTTGCAGGCCCTGCAGCGTGTGCGTCCCCGCGGGAAGGTTGAGGCTCGTGTACTTGTCTCGGATGGGCGAGGCGAGGCAGACATCGACGCCGCCGATCGCGTTGGTGATCTCGATGACTCCACCGAAGGTGACGGATGCCGCGAACTGGACTTCCTGTCCGGTCAACTCCGAGATCGTCTTCACGACGCAGTTCAGTCCGCCGTCGGTGTAGGAGGTGTTGATCTGCTGCTTGCTCATCTCCGAATGAGTCTTGCCCGCGGCATCCTCGCACTGCGGGATGCGAACCATGAGGTCGCGCGGGAAACTGACGACCGTGACTCGGCGCGGTGCGTCCGACACGTGCACGAGGAGGTTCACGTCGTTGAGCGTGCCCTCGGAGTCCTTGCCGGTGCAGCGGGCGCCGAAGTACTGCTTGTAGGCGTCCTCGCAGGTGTCGACGCCCGTGAGCACCAGGTTGAAGCCGCCCTCGTAGGCGCCGATGTCCGGCGGAAGCTCCTTCTGCCCCTCCAGCTCGACGGCGTTCGCGCTGACCGTGCTCGTGAGGTCGTAGATCACGTAACCCGCCACAGCGATGCCGCTGACGAGCACGACCGAGAGGCCGATCGCGATGAACGTCAGAAGCTGGCTGATCGGCCCTGGCGTGCGCAACTGCCCGTGGCGTGCGATGGTACGACGGCGTCGGGTGCTCTTACTCACTCGGGGCCTTTCGGTTCTGGGTGATGCTCGCCCTCCCCGGCGGCGCATCCCTCATGAAGCGGAGAGTAAGGGAACCGGTGGTCCGCCTTCGGCGGTCCTCCTCACGAATCCCACTCAGCCAATCGGTGGCTGAGCGGCCACCCTTCGGGCGACCTCACAGCCACCAGCGGAGGGTAAGGGATTCGAACCCTTGAGACATTTCTGCCCACTGGTTTTCAAGACCAGCTCCATCGGCCGCTCGGACAACCCTCCCGACAGACGAATCTGCCGACAAGCCGTGAGTCTAGCCGAGTTCTATTCTCCGGCGTTGACCTGGGCGGGGGCTGGAAGCGTGTTCAGGGCGCGTGCCAGCCCTCCGTCGATCACGTCCAGGGTCACCTCGCCCGCGGCATCCTTCACTTCTGCGGGCGCCTGTCCCATCGCCACCGCACGCCCGCCGACCGACTGCGACCAGGTGAACATGCCGATGTCGTTCCGGCCGTCACCCGCGACCAGCACCCGCTCGCCGTCGAAGCCGAGCTCGCCGCGCACACGCTCGAGCGCCGTGCCCTTGTCGACGCCGTTCGGAGCGATGTCGAGCCAGGCGGTCCAGCCGATCGCGTAGGACACCTCGTTGAGGCCGGCATCCGCGACCAGCCGGTGGAAGTCCTCTTCGTCGTGCCCCGGCGAGACGACGACGATGCGCGACACAGGCTCGTCCGCGAGCTCCTCGAACGTGACCTGTCGTCCGCCGTCGAGCGTCCAGTCGTCCAGCTGCTGCGTGTACAGGCGCTGTCCTGACCCGAGCTCCACCATGTAGCGCGCCTCGGGGAGGCGATCCTGGAGCAACGCGAGGACGGGCGACGGATCGAAGGTCTCCACGTTCCATCTGATCCATTCGCCGTCGACCATGCGCATGGTGACCGCGCCGTTCGAGCACACCACGAACTCCGGGGTCAACCCCAGCTCCTCGACGTAGCGTCGGGTCGCCATCCAGCTGCGACCAGTGGCGATCGTGACCTCATGACCGGCGTCGCGCAGACGGGCGACGGCCTCGGGCACGCCGGGGCTCATCGTCTCGTCCTGCAGCAGGATGGTTCCATCGACGTCGAGGCCGATGAGCCAGGGAGCGGTCACGCCACGGGCTCCAGCACTTCGAGGCCGCCCAGGTAAGGCCTGAGCACTTCGGGCACACGCACCGAGCCGTCGGCCTGCTGGTGCGTCTCGAGGATCGCGACGATCCAGCGCGTCGTGGCGAGGGTGCCGTTCAGTGTGGCCACCGGAGCCGTCTTGGCACCGTCCTCCGGACGGTGGCGGACGTCGAGACGCCGCGCCTGGAAGGTCGTGCAGTTCGACGTCGAGGTGAGCTCGCGGAAGGCACCCTGCGTGGGCACCCATGCCTCGATGTCGTACTTGCGCGCCGCGCTCGATCCGAGATCGCCGGCAGCCACGTCGATCACCCGGTAGGCGAGGCCGAGCGAGGTCAGCATCTCCTCCTGGAGCGCCACGAGGCGAAGGTGCTCGGCCTCGGCATCCTCAGGGGTCGTGTAGACGAACATCTCCAGCTTGTTGAACTGGTGCACGCGGATGATGCCGCGGGTGTCCTTCCCGTATGAACCTGCCTCACGGCGGTAGCAGGTCGACCATCCTGCGTAGCGGAGGGCGCCCTTCGACAGATCGACGATCTCGTCCTTGTGGTAGCCGGCGAGAGCGACCTCGCTGGTACCCACCAGATAGAGGTCGTCGTCCTTGTCGAGGTGGTACACCTCATCGGCGTGAGCGCCGAGGAATCCGGTGCCCTGCATGATCTCCGGACGCACGAGCGTCGGGGTGATCAGCGGCACGAAGTCGTTCTGCAGCGCCTTGTCGAGCGCGAGGTTCATCAGCGCGATCTCCAGACGCGCTCCGACGCCGCGCAGGAAGTAGAAGCGCGAGCCGGAGACCTTGACGCCGCGCTCCATGTCGATGGCCCCGAGGATCTCGCCGATCTCGAGGTGGTCGCGGGGCTCGAAGTCGAAGGCGGGCACCTCGCCGACGCGGCGCAGCTCGACGAAGTCGGCCTCGCCGCCGGCGGGCACGCCGTCGATCACGACGTTCTCGATGCGCGCGAGCGCAGCGGATGCCGCCTCAGCCGCCTCGTTGGCGACGACCTGCGCCTGCTTGACACGATCGGACAGGTCCTTCACCTGCGCGACGAGAGCGGCCTTCTCGTCCTTGGGCGCCTTCGCCACCTGCTTGCCGAACGCGTTCTGCTCCGCGCGCAGATCCTCGAACGCGGAAAGCGCCGCGCGGCGCGATCGATCGGCCTCGAGAGCCGCATCCACGGTCGACTGGTCGTTTCCACGGGCAGCCTGTGAGCGGCGGACGATCTCGGGATTGTCACGAAGAAGAGCGAGGTCGATCATCCACCAATTCTACGGGTGCGATTCCGGGCGCCTCGCCTGTCACAACTCCGCCCGTTCGTCGTCTTCCCCCGTAGAGACCTGCACCCGGCCGGTCTCGCACGAAAGGACACCCCGTGACCACTTCCGTCACCGCCCTCGATCAGCTCAACCTCGCGTTCGCCGAGCGCTTCAACGCCCGTGACCTCGACGGCCTCATGGCCCTCAACGCTCCCGGCGTCGTCTTCGTGCCCGCGCCGGGCCAGCCGGTCACCGGCGACGCCGCCGTGCGCGGAGCCCTCGAGCAGTTCCTGGGGCTGAACCTGCCGATCACCATGACCGTCCGCCGCGCCTTCGAGGCCGGTGGCGTGGGTCTCGCCGTCGCCGACTGGACCATCACCGGCACCGGCCCCGACGGATCCGAGATCGCTCTCGCCGGCACGACGGCTGACGTCGCCGTGTACGACGAGGAGCACGGCTGGCGCTACGCCGTCGACAACCCCTTCGGCACGGTCTGAACGGATGCTGAGGGGCCGGCGTCACCGGCCCCTCAGTCAGCCTCCATACCCGATCTCCGGCACGCGGTCAGAGCCTTGCGCGCGCGGGAGATGCGCTGGCGGGCGGTCGCCGGCGCGATGCCCAGGCGCTCCGCGACCTGGGCCGTGGTGAGGCCGTCGACCGCTGTCAGCAGGAGCGGCTCCCTGAGCGTCTCCGGAAGCGCGTGCAGCGCGGCGAGCGCACCGTCGAGGAAGGTCCGGATCTCGACGGTCCCCGCCACGTCGGCGTCATCCGGGGTGTCCTCATCGAGAGGCGCGTCCGGCCGCCGGGCCCGCAGCCGCGCCAGGTCGATCGCGGCGTTGCGGGCGATGGTGTCCAGCCACGAGCACATCTGCCCGGGCTCCGGTCGCTCCAGGTGCTCGATTCCCCTCCAGGCACGGAGGAGGGTGAGCTGGGCGACGTCGTCGGCATCGTCGACGGGGACGCCCAGGGAGATGCTCCGTCGCCGCAGGCGCTCGGGCTCCCCCTCGATCATGCTGGTCAGCAGCGTGCGACGCGCATCGTCCATCCCGGTCCTCCGCCTCTCCGGTCGCGGCGAGGGCGGCCGATCGTCGGGATTAGAGTAGCGCCATGACGAAGCGCTCTTCCGCACGCCGCCAGGCCGCACTCGTCTACAACCCCATCAAGGTCGACGAGAAGCGCCTCCGCGCGACCGTCCGCGACCTGTCGAGGGACCTCGGGTGGGAGCATCCGGCCTTCTACCCCACGACCGTCGAGGATGCCGGCCAGGGGGCGACGGCCCAGGCGCTGGCGCGCGGCGTCGACGTCGTCCTCGTCGCAGGCGGCGACGGCACGGTGCGAGCGGTCGCCGAGGCGATCGCGAACACGGGCGTGCCGCTCGCGATCCTCCCGAGCGGCACGGGGAACCTCCTCGCCAGGAATCTGGGGCTGCCGCTCGCCGACCCGGCGGAGATGGTGCGCGCCGCCCTCGGGGAGAACCGGCATCCCATCGACATCGGCTGGGCCAGGGTCACCAGAGCCGACGGCGAGGAGACCGAGCATGCGTTCGTCGTGCTCGCGGGGATCGGGCTCGACGCCGACATGATCGCGAACACCCGTGCAGATCTGAAGAAGTCCGTCGGGTGGATCGCCTACGTCGACGGAGCTGCACGCTCGCTCGCGACGGCAGAGCCCTTCCGCGCGGTGTTCCAGGTGGATGACGGACGGCTGCACACGACGAAGGTGCAGAGCATCCTGTTCGCCAACTGCGGCACTCTCCCCGCCGGCATCGCGCTGATCCCCGACGCGTCGATCACCGACGGCACGCTCGACATCGCGGTCATCCAGCCCAGCGGCGCGTTCGGCTGGCTCGGGGTCTGGCGCAAGATCTGGTGGGACAACTCCGTGCTCCGCCGGTTCCGCGCGGGCCGACGAGTGCTCGAGCGGCGGGGCAAGGACGCGTCCGTGCACTACTTCAGCGGGATCGCCGCCGAGGCCGCCGCCGCGACACCCATCCCGATCGAGCTGGACGGCGACGAGTTCGGCGAGGCGGCGAGGATCACCTGCCGCGTCGACCCCGGCGCGCTTCTTCTCGCGCTCCCTGCCGGACACCCGATCCACGCGCTCTGACGGGCGCGCTCACGCAGCGCCATGCCGCGCCGCGCCGCGATCGAGGATGCCGCCGGTTCGCGCCGACCGTCGGTCAGCGCACGGACACGGTTCCGTCGAGCCCGCCGCCCGACAGGGTGAGCGTGAACGCGTCGTCGTCCACGGCGTCGTCGCCGAAGTCGAGGATGGTCGCGCGCGGCGCCATGTCCATGGTGCAGACCTGGGTGTCGTCCGTGACGAACGTGACGGTGCCGGCCGCACCGGAGCCTTCGAGGGAGTCGACGACCGGCGGGCAGCTCGACGAGCCCCACGTGAGCAGGACGAGTGCGCCGTCATCGATCCATCCCGCAGAAGGGGTGTAGTCGGTCGAGGAACCGGGGATGCCGGTCAGCGCCGCGTCGCCGTCGAGGTCGACGTCGTCGGTCACCGCGCCGTACGTCACGTTCAGAGTGATGTCCTTGGTCGGGTCGACGCCCTCCGGGAACGCACCGATGCTGGCACGGGGGGCGAGGTCGGCCGTGCAGGCCTTCTCCGTGGCCCCGTCGGACTGCACGTCCACGAGGGTGACCGTGACGGTCTGCCCCTGAGCGGAGACCTGATCGACCTGCGGGACACAGGTCGACGATCCCCTGGTCACGACGGCGAACATGCGCCCCTCGTCGAGCAGCGCGCCTTCGATGTCGTCGAGATCGTCGCCCGGTGCGGTCGATCCCGCAGACGGCGCCGAAGAGCTCGTCGGCGTGCTCGCCCCGGGCGTCGAGGTGCACCCCGCGACGAGCAGCGCGGCGGTGAGGACGGACAGGGCGGCGATGACACGAGTGGGGGACGTCATGCTGACAGGCTACCCGTCGTGATATTTCCCCCGTACCCCCTAGTTCCAGGGGGACTCTCGACGCCGCTACTGCAGGGCGGACGTGAGCCTGGCGAGGTTGTCGAGCACCGTCGAGCGGAGGGGCTGCTGCATCCATTCCTCCAGCGTGAGCTCGCGGCTCAGCGCGCGGTACTGGGCCTCGACCTCGCGCATCTCCGCGACGAATTCCTCGCCGCGCACGAGCATCGAGACCTCGAGGTTCAGACCGAAGGACCGCATGTCCATGTTGCTCGACCCGATGACGGCCACCTGGTCGTCGATCGTGAGGCTCTTGGTGTGCAGGATGTACGGCTTGCGGTACATCCAGATGCGCACCCCGGCCTTGAGGAGCACCTCGTAGTAGCTGCGCTGGGCGTGATAGACCATCGCCTGATCGCCCTCTTCGGAGACGAACAGCTCGACGTCGACGCCGCGATCGACCGCCGCCGTGACCGCGAGCAGCAGCGCCTCATCCGGCACGAAGTACGGGCTGACGATCATGATCTTCTCTTTGGCCGCGTAGAGCAGGCCGAGGAACAGCCGGAGGTTGTTCTCCACCTCGAACCCGGGTCCCGAGGGCACGACCTGGCAGTCGAGATCGCCCGAACCCGTCTCGGCGTGCGTGATGTCGATCTCCTGCAGCACCGTGTCGGTCTCGCTGTACCAGTCGCTTAGGAAGATGGCGTTCACGCTCAGCACCACCGGGCCGTCGATGCGCACCATCAGGTCGACCCAGTGCAGGCCGCGCTTGATGTTCTTGGGCAGGTTGTACGTCGAGTCGGTGACGTTCTGCGATCCGAGGAACGCCACACGGCCGTCGACCACGAGGAGCTTGCGGTGGTTGCGCAGATCAGGCCTCTGCATCTTGCCCTTGAGCGGCTGCACCGGCAGCATCAGATGCCAGTCGGCGCCCATCTCGTTGAGTCTCCGGATGGTCTGGCGGTACCGCGGCTTCCAGCGGTTCGCCCAGTGATCGAGGAGCACCCGCACCTGCACTCCGCGGGCCGCGACCTCCTCGAGCGCGCGGAAGAAGTTGTCGGTCGCCGCGTCGGACTGCAGGATGTAGAACTCGACGTGGACGTACTCCCGGGCGAGACGGATCTCGTCGGCCATCGCGTCGAGCGACTCCTGGTACTCCGAGATCAGGTGCGCGCCGTTGTCTCCGGAGATCGGCAGCGCCCCGAGAGCCTGGTTCATCTCGACGAGGGGCGGGAACCAGCTGGGCGCATTCGGCCGGAGCGTGCCGAAGTGCAGCTGCTCGCTGGTCTCGTGGATGTACTCGTTGATCTGGTCCTGCTTGCGGCGGCGGGCACGAGGCAGCCGCGGGTTGCCGATGAGGAGGAAGAGGAACACGCCGATGAAGGGGATGAAGAACACCGCGAGCAGCCAGGCCATCGCCGCTGTGGGGCGCCTGTTGCGCGGGATGACGATGATCGCGGTGATGCGGATCGCGAGATCGAGCGCGACCAGGAAGGCGGCGACCCACCATCCCCATGCCTCGGCGCTCATGCACTGCCCTCTCGGCGAGTCGTCACTGCGGCGGACATCGCCTCAGTGGGCACCGCGGAGGGTGCTCGCTTCACAGTAGCCGATGCTGCGGACGTTGCTCAGGTGCGGGGCGGGAGTCCGCGCGCGGCGCGCTCTTCGGCCTCGATCTTCGCGTGCACCCGCCGCTCGGTGCGGTCGAACCGGAGGATGCCGCGGATCACGAAGTAGAAGACGGTGCACACGGCGATGGTCGGCAGAATCGACCAGGCAGCCGTGAGCCAGAAGTTCTCCATGCCCCCATGGTACGCGAGCCACTCTTCGCTCACATTCGAGGGTCCTCAGCTTTCTCATCCACAATGGCCTCTCCCGACGCCACGCGATGCTGCGGCCGAGCACACTCTGGGGATGACCACGATCCTCCGTGCATCCGATTCCGCCGAGTTCCTCGGCATCGTCCCCGTCCTCGCCGGCTTCACGCCCACGCGGAGCATCGTCCTGCTCCCGTTCATCGGAGCCAGAGCGTACGGCGCGATGCGCCTCGACCTCCCCGACGACGAGTCGGATCCGGCGACGTACGCCGCGGCCGCCATCGGCCTGGTCACGAGGGTGGATGGCGTGGACGGGGTGGCCATCGTCGTCTACCCGGACGACGGCCCTGCGCGAACCGGAGACGGGCTCGTGCTCCCGCTCGGTGTACAGGTCGACGAGCTCATCGGAAGCGCGGACGACGCCGGGCTGCGCATCGTGGACGCGCTGTGCGTCTGCGCGGGCGGGTGGGCGAGCTACCTCGACGACGACCCGGAGCTGGCGCCCACCGCTCCCTCCCCGACGGCGCCCCTGGTGGGAGACGTCTCCGGCGACCAGCTGGCGGGCGTCGATCTCCCCCGCGCAGACCTGGGCGAGAAGGAACGCGTCGGACGTGCCCTTCTCGACGTGGCCGAGATCCTCGACAGGGGGAAGCACGGCCCCCTGACCGGGCGGGAGAATCCGCAGGCGATCGCGGCGATCGCCATGCTCGAGGATCTCCCGGAGTTCTTCGAGCTCCTGCTGGACGCCCCGGAGCCTCAACCCGCGTTCGCCACCGCCGCGCTGCTGTGGTGCCTCGCTCGACCGGTCTTCCGTGACGTCGCTCTCACGCAGTGGGCGAGCGATCGGCGAGGGGGCGTGCGCACGCTGTCGGCGCAGCTGGCCTTCTCCGGCACCGGCCGGATGGTCCCCGACGACCTCACCGGCATCTTCCTCGGCCGCGGGCCGACACCCGACCCCGACCGGCTGCGTCTCGCGCTCGCAGTGGTGCGGCTGGCAGCCGCCAGAGCGCCGCGAGAGCTGCGCCCCGGGCCCCTCACGGCGGCGGCATGGCTGTCGTGGGCGCTCGGGCGCTCCACTCACGCGGCGCACTACCTCGATCTGGTGCGCAGCATCGATCCGCAGCACGGGCTCGCCGAACTGCTGAACGCGATCGTCTGCGACGGGCTCCTGCCCGAGTGGGCGTTCCGACGCGGAGCGGGGCGTCCTACTTGACCAGCGGGAACAGGATCGTCTCGCGGATGCCGAGACCGGTGATCGCCATGAGCAGGCGATCGATGCCCATGCCCATGCCACCGGACGGCGGCATGGCGTGCTCCAGGGCGCGCAGGAACTCCTCGTCGACCGGCATCGCCTCGACGTCGCCGCGCGCCGCGAGCTTCGCCTGCTCGACGAAGCGCTCGCGCTGGATCACAGGGTCGACAAGCTCGGAGTATCCCGTGGCGAGTTCGAATCCGCGGATGTACAGATCCCATTTCTCCACGACGCCGTCGATCGCGCGGTGCTCGCGCACGAGCGGCGACGTGTCGACGGGGAAGTCCATCACGAACGTCGGGCGCACGAGGTCGCCCTTCACGAAGTGCTCCCACAGCTCCTCGACGAGCTTGCCGTGCGTGGCCTGCGGAGGCAGGTCGACGCCACTGGCCTCGGCGAAGGCGATCAGATCCTCGACGGAGTCCTGCGGAGTGACCGTGCGACCGGATGCCGCAGAGAGCGACTCGTACATCGAGATGCGGTCCCACTCTCCGCCCAGGTCGTACTCGGTGCCGTCGGCCCACGTTACCGTCGTCGATCCGGCGACCGCGACGGCTGCGTTCTGCACGAGTTCCTGGGTGAGGGCGGCCATCTGGTTGTAGTCGCCGTACGCCTGGTACGCCTCGAGCATCGCGAACTCGGGGCTGTGCGTGGAGTCGGCGCCCTCGTTGCGGAAGTTGCGGTTGATCTCGTAGACCCGCTCGATGCCGCCGACGACGGCGCGCTTCAGGTAGAGCTCAGGGGCGATGCGCAGGTAGAGCTCGGTGTCGAAGGCGTTCGAGTGCGTGATGAACGGACGAGCGGAGGCCCCGCCGTGCTGCACCTGCAGCATGGGGGTCTCGACCTCGAGGTAGTCGTGTGACGTGAACGTCGCACGCAGGCTCGCGTTCACGGCCGCACGGGCGCGCACGGTGGTGCGGGCCTGCTCGCGGACGATCAGGTCGAGATAGCGGCTCCGGACACGACCCTCCTCACTGAGCTCGGAGTAGGCGTTCGGCAGCGGCAGGATCGCCTTCGAGGCGATGGACCAGTCGTCCGCCATGATCGACAGCTCTCCGCGGCGGCTGGAGATGACCTCTCCGTGCACGAACACGTGGTCGCCGAGGTCGACGTACTCCTTCCAGTCCGCGAGCGACTCCTCGCCGACGTTCGCGAGGGAGACCATCGCCTGGATGCGCGTGCCGTCGCCGGCCTGCAGCGTCGCGAAGCAGAGCTTGCCGGTGTTGCGGCTGAACACCACACGTCCGGCGACGCCGACGACGACGCCGGTCTCGGCGCCGGCCTCGAGCTCGCCGTACTCGGCACGCAGCGCGGGGATCGAGTGCGTCACGGGGACCCCGACCGGGAAGGCTCCACCGCCGGCATCCGCACGCTTCGCGATCAGGCGCTCACGCTTGGCGAGGCGCACCGCCTTCTGCTCATGGATGTCTTCGTCGTTGGTCGCAGGGTTCTGCTCGGGCGCGGCGGACGCGTCAGTCATGTGCGGGGCTCCTTGAAAGTCCCCTCCAGTTTACCGGCGCGCGGTCGCCTGCCCGCAGCCTCAGTCGATAGCCTCGGAACATGGCCGCACCCCGCCTCGCCCACGCCGCCGCTGTGATCGCCCTGGCGTTGGCAGGGCTGCTCTGGTCGATGCCCGCAACGGCCTCGGCATCCCCCTCCGCCGAGCGCGCCCCGGACGTGGCCGCCATGTCGATCCCGCAGTCGCTTCCCTCTGCAAGGGACGACGTCGACGACTTCTCCTATGCCTCCTGGGACACCCGGATGGAGCTCGGCATCGACGACGAGGGGCGCGCACGGCTGCATGCGACGGAGACCCTCACCGCGCGTTTTCCCGAGACCGACCAGAACCGGGGCATCGTCCGCGGGATCCCGATGACCTACGAGAACGCCGGGCTCGATCTCCGCATACTCTCCGTGACCGACGGCACGGGCGCAGACGTACCCTTCGAGACCGACGAGGACGACGGCGTGCTCTTCGTCCTCACCGGAGACGACTCCTACGTGCACGGCCTGACCACCTACGTCATCGAGTACGAGATGCGCGATGTGATCCTGCACCGCGCCGACGGGCGCGCCGACGAGTTCTACTGGGACCTGCTGCCGCTCGACAGCACGCAGCCGATCGAGTCGTTCCACGCGGAGATCGACCTCGATGAGGCGTTGACCTCGCAGCTCACGGGCAGTACGCGCTGCTACGTCGGCCGTTCGGGGTCGACCGATGAGTGCACGCTCGGCCGCGACGGCGGGCGGTTCACGGTCGAGACCGGAGCACTCGCAGCGGGCGAGGGCGTCACCGTGGCGATCGGCTTCGAACCGGGCGCCGTCGCACAGCCTTCGGCCAGGACCCCGAACCACACCACCGACACCGTCCCGGGCATCGCGGCGCTCGGAGCCGCGGGCCTCTCGGTCGGCAGCTGGTTCGCCGTGTCAGCCTTCACGCGATCGCGGCGCCGGGCGAGCGGCATCGTCGTCGCCCAGTACGACGTCCCAGACGCGCTGCCCCCGCTTCTCGCTGCGGCCATCGTCCCCGGCGCCAAGGACACCATCCCCGCGGAGATCGTGCATCTCGCCGTGCGCGGCACCCTGCGGATCGAGGAGGGCGCGCCCGACCCCGTACTGCGGAGACTGCCCGGCGCGCGAATCCCGGATCCGCTCGACGTCGACGCCCTCGACGCCCTGTTCTCCGATGCGGATGATGCCGGGGTGGTCGCGCTGCCGACGAGCAGCGAGACGTTCGCGGCGAGGATGACGGCGCTGACGGCATCGGGAGCGGAGGCCGCCAGCGCTCGGGGCCTCACCGCCAAGGCGCGCAGCCGCGGCGCCGTGATCCTGCAGTGGTGTGCGAACGGGGTTGCCGCAGTCGGCTTCGCGCTCGCGCTCTGGGGAGTGGTCAGTGGGCGGATCACGGCCGTGCCCGCCCTCGTGGCGATGTGCTTCGCCCTCTTCGTCGTGCTCGTGTCGAGCATCTACTCGTTCACACGGCACACGGTGCTGACCCCCGAAGGCGCCGAGAGGCACGAGTATCTGATGGGCGTGCGCGAGTTCATCCGCGTCGCCGAAGCCGATCGCCTCCGGATGCTGCAGTCCTACTCCGGCGCCGAGCGGCGGCAGGATGGCAGCGCGAACGTGATCGTCGTCTACGAGCGGCTCCTCCCCTACGCGATGCTGTTCGGCATGGAGCGCGAATGGGGCCAGGTGCTCGAATCCGTGTACGCCTACGAGCGGCACGGCGCCTCCTGGATCGGCGATCCCACCGCGCCGTTCGTGTACTCGCAGCTCTCCGCGTTCGCGGCGACGTCGCAGGCGGCCGCCTCGTACTCCGCACCGAGCGCGAGCGGATCCTCGAGCGCGGGAGGCTCCTTCGGCGGCGGCTTCTCGGGCGGAGGAGGCGGAGGAGGCTTCTCGGGAGGCCGCTGAGCGGCGGCCTCGGCCCTTCGGCGCGGCATCCGCCGCTCAGCGCGGCATACGTTCCTCGGCATGACGCACGTACTCCGCGCGTCATCCCTCGATGGTCAGCGCGATGTCCGTCAGCGCGCTGCGCGTACCGGGCTCACCGCAGAGGACTCAGATCAACGGAGACGGATCGGATGCCTCGCGCAGCGCCCGCTCCACGGTGGACTGCACCAGCGCCGAGAGGTATCCCCCGGGGTTCTCGATGCCGATCTCCCGGAGCCGTCCGGTCGACTGGCCGATGAGCGACCGCGAGAACTCCGTCACGGCGACGATCGCATCCGCGTACGCCTCACGGTCGGACTCACCGACCACGACCGGCTCGCACCCCATCTCGACGGCGAGCGCCTGCGCGATCGGGAGGACGGGAGCGGGCGCGGTCACGGCGGCATACCCCGCCTGCAGCTGCCGGAGGTCGATCGACGTCCCGGTGAACGTGATGGCCGGATGCACGGCGAGCGGGATCGCGCCGCGCTCGGCCGCGGGACGCAGCACCTCGATGCCGTAGGCCGGGTCGGTGTGCAGGACCAGCTGACCGATCTGCCAGCCGCCGAGCTCGGCGATCCCCGCGACGAGGGCGGGAAGCTGATCGTGCGGCACTGCGATCACCACGAGCTCGCTGCGGCGGACCACGTCGAGCGCATCGAGTACCGGGACGCCGGGGAGCACCGCCGACGCGCGTTCGTCGTCGGAGCCACTCGTCATCCCGGTCACCGCGTGACCGGCACCGGCGAGCGCCGCGCCGATCACCGGTCCGACTCGCCCGGCGCCGATGATCCCGACGCCGAGGCGTCCGTCGCGGCGCAGGGGGTCACTCATCGGTCGATGCGGGCGGGACGACGGGCGGGGCCGGCGGGACGGACGGAGCCGGCGAAGCGACGTCCTCCGGCGCAACCGGAGCCCCGGACGGAGCGACGTATGCCGGCGGAACCGGAGCGACCGGAGGAACCCGCGGCGCCGCGTACGTCGGCGGAGCAACCGGCGGCGCCGGGGGGACCGCATACGTCGGCGGAACCGGGGCCGTCGCGGTCGCGGGCGGAGGCACCGGGGTGCCCGACGTGGTCGACGGGGTGCCGGGGTACACGTACGGCGGCGGAACCGGAGCCGTACCGGGCGGAACCGGCGGCGCCGGGGTCGTCGAAGACGCCACGGGAGCGCCGGGGATGTACGGCGGCGGTGTCGGCGGCATCCCGGAACCCGCTGGTGCGTACGCGGGCGGGGCGGCAACAGCATCGGGAGCGTGCTCTCCCCAGCGGTGGCTGTGATCGCGGGAGGCGGCGAGCACGGCCGCCCGGCTCACGCCGTTGATGAGGTCGAGCGCATCGGCCCTCTCGAGACCCGACAGCAGGCCGGTGATCGGCCCCTGCACGGAGTGCACCTGGGCGCCGGAGACACGCTGCGCGCGGTCGATCGGCCCCTGCGACAGCGAGACGCCCTGCAGTCGGGCCAACGGGAAGATCGCGAGCTTGCGCCAGACCGTTCCTCTGCGCAGCAGCAGACCGAAGTCCGTGACCGCGTACCCGTGCCGCTTCCACGACACCGGTCGACGCCACCAGGCGCGGGCGGGCATGGTGCGGTACGGGTCACCGGCCACCGGGCCGAGGATGCCGTGCTCCCAGACCAGCGGGATGTCGGCGACGGGGGCGTCGGGGAGGATCAGCCCGAGCACCCGCTCGACGTCGGCTCGCTTGCCCACGGGGAGCACGATGTTGAACTGCTGCGCGCTGCCCGACTGCTGCTGCGCCGCGCTCTTGCCGCCCATGCGGTTGATCTTGATCGTCCACCAGCCGAACGGGCGCCACAGCAGCGACTGCGACACCTCGACCGCGAAGATGCGGCCGGGCGGCAGCGTCTCGGTGACCGTGGTGAGCAGGCCGTAGGTGATGCGCACGCCGTCGGGCGTGGGGGCGATCGAATAGCGCAGCGACTTGGAGATCTGCGCCCAGGTGATGCCGACCACGGCGATCACCATGGGGATGCCGATGCCCAATCCCACGCCGAGCCCGATGACCGAGGTGATCGGCTGCCCGTCGATGAGGCCGCCGATGAAGATGCCGCCGGTCGCGACGAGCAGGATGATGACGAAGAACGCCACCCACAGCAGGCTCGAGATGAGCTGCGAGCCGACGAGACGACCGGTCGGGATCTTCACGACGCTCTCGGGAGCGACGTCGGCGAGGTCGACACCGGCGATCAGTCCGGTGACGCCGTGGTTCACCGATCCGACGAACTGGGCGCGAGCCGACGACGGAGCCGCCGCGGCATCCGCCACCGGGCGTCCGGACGCGGCGTCCACGGCTGCCTGCCTCGCCGCACGTGCACCGGAGGCGAGACGCAGGATGTCGCTGCGCACCGACTCCGCTCGGGTGGTCGCGAGGTACTCGAGGTCGACGTTCGCATCGGTGCCGGCGCCGACGACCTCGAGCTTCGCGAGGCCGATGATGCGGGCGGGGAACGGGCGGGTCAGGTTCACGCCCTGCACGCGGTCGAGCGGCGCCCTGCGGTGCGAGCGGAAGATGATGCCCTTGCGCACCTCGACGTGGTCGCCGGTGATGCGGAACTGCTGGAATCGCCAGATCACCCAGAAGATCGCCATGAGCACGACCACCAGGGCGAGGACGGACAGCAGCGCGATGATCGCCAGGTTGTTCGACAGCACCCAGTCGACGGGGTCGCCGCCGTTGTACTGGTCGTAGTGCGCGTCGGGCTCGAAGAGGTCGATCACCCAGGTGATGAGCCTGTCGCGCAGGTTCGCGATCAGGAAGCCGCCGATGATGAGAAGCGCCAGCCCGCCCTTGAAGAGCGGGGTGAGCGGGTGCATCCGATGCCACTCGCCGTCGGCGAGGGAGTCGCTCGCTGCGGGGCCCTTGGTCTGCGCCTGGGCGGGGAACTGCTCGCTCACAGGCCGGTCCGGCGGGTCTCGGCCACCTCGATGAGCGTGTCGCGGAGTGCCTCCGCCGCCGCCTGCGTGAGGCCGGGGATCTGCACGCCCGTGGTCGCCGCAGCCGTGACCATCTTCAACTGCGAGATCCCGAAGGCGCGGTCGAGCGGTCCCTGCGTGATGTCGACGAGCTGCATGCGCCCGTAGGGCACCGCGATCATCCGCTGCCACAGGATGCCCTTGCGGAACACGATGTCGTCGTCGCGCAGCATGTAGCCGATCGCCCGCGCCTGCCTCGGCAGGATGATGAGCGTGATGAGGGTGATGACGACGATCACCGCTCCGGGGATGAGCGCCCAGAGCTGTCCGAGGACGAACGCCAGCACGAGAGCGGCGATCACCACGATGGCGATGAAGATCAGGTTCTGCACGATCTGCGACACGACGTAGCGCGGGGAGATCTGGTGCCACACGCCGTCGAGCTCCAGCCGCGACTCGCTGCGTGTCGTGCGCAGCGCCGTGTAGGTGCCCTGGTCGAGGGCGCCGCCGTCAGTGACTGCCGCCGAACTCAGGGGAGCCGGGATCAGGGGAGGGTTCTCGGGGTTCTGAGTCATCAGGATCCTTCGGAAGAGTGCAGAACTGTTCGGCGATGAGCGAGGCGATCACGAGCACGACCGCGCTCGCGATCAGGGCGATCATCGCCACAGTCGACCCTACCTGTGGATCTATCGGACGGGACAGGAGGAACACCAGCAGTCCGGCGCCGAATCCGGCCATGATCGCGCCGAGCAGGCTCGATGCACGGGCCAGGGTCACGGCGCGCGTCGCACGGAACGGATCGATGCGGACGCCCGTCCGCACGCTCCGGCGCACCGGCCACGCCAGCGCGAGCGCCGCGGCGCCGACGATCACGAGGAGGACGGGCAGCAGCAGAGACGGGGTGAAGGTCACCCTCCCCATCGCGGTGAGCAGCTGGTCGACGAGGAACCCCGCCCCCGCGCCGACGAGCGCGAGCACGACGAGGACGCCGGCGGAGGTGCGCCTCATGCGCTCCCCTGCCTGCGCAGCGTGGCGGCGAGGTCGGCGATGCGTCCGTGGCCGGAGAGCACGGCGTCGGGATCGAGATCGAGCCAGGGGTCGAGCACGAACAGCCGCTCGGCGGCGCGAGGATGCGGCAGCTGGAGGTTCGGCTCGTCGGAGGACTCGTCGCCGTAGGCGATCAGGTCGAGGTCGAGCGTGCGGTCGCCCCAGCGCACCTGGCGCTCGCGCCCGTTCTCGTCTTCGATCGCGTGCAGCATGCCGAGCAGGATGCTCGGGGCGAGACGGGTCGTGACCAGCGCTACGGCGTTGACGTAGCCCGGCGCTTCGGGGTCGGGGCCGTCCAGGGTCAGGGCGACCGTCTCGTGCAGAGGAGACAGGCGCACGTCGCTCACCAGAGGCAGTCGCGCGATCCGCTCCGCCGCCTTCCTGATGGTGCCCTCGCGGTCGCCCAGGTTCGCGCCGAAGGCGACGACGGCGACGGCATCCGCCCTCCCCTCGCGGGGGACGGTGATGTCGGGCGGGATGGTGAGGTTGCGGCTCATGATGCGGAGAACTCCACGGCGGATTCGGGGCGGGACCGGCGGACGGTCACCGAGACGTCGGAGAACGTGAGCGGGATGGGAGCGTGCGGCTTGTGCACGGTGACGGTCGCGAACAGGACCCGCGGATCCTCGAGCGCGACGTCGGCGATGCGAGCGGCGAGGGTCTCGATGAGGTTCACGGGCTCGCCGGCGACGACGGCGGCGATCTTCTCGGCGAGCTCTCCGTAGTGCACGGTGTCGGCGACGTCGTCGGATGCCGCGGCCGGCCCCAGCGGCAGGTTCAGTCGCACGTCGATGGTGAACTCCTGTCCGTCCCGGCGCTCGTGCTCGTAGACGCCGTGCCGGCCGAACACCGTGAGCCCGGTGAGGGCGATCTCGTCGATGGGGAACATGGGGGTCTATCCTTCCCAGGCGTGCGCGATCGCGAGCGCATCCCGCGTCGCGGCCACGTCGTGGACGCGCACCGCCCAGACGCCCGCGCGGGCCGCGAGGGCGCTCGTGACGGCGGTCGCGAGGTCTCGCCGCGTCTCCGTGATCGGCTCACCCTGGTCGAGGGTCTCAGCGAGGAACCTCTTGCGCGAGGTTCCGATGAGCACGCGGGGTCCGAGTGCGACGATCTCGTCGAGCCCGCGCAGCACGTCCCAATTCTGCTGGCCGGCCTTCGCGAAGCCGACGCCGGGGTCGATGATGAGGCGCGACGGCGCGATGCCGGATGCCGCGGCCTCCCCCATGCGCTCCTGGAGCTCTCCTGCCACCTCGCGCGCGACGCGGCGGTACTCGGCGTTGGCGTACATGTCCGCGGAGAACCCGCGCCAGTGTCCGATCGCGTAGTCGGCGCCGGACTCGGCGACGGCCGCGCGCATCTCCGGGTCGGCGAGCCCGCCGGAGACGTCGTTGACGATCCGCGCTCCCGCCCGCACCGCCGCAGCGGCGGTCGACGCATTGAGCGTGTCGATGCTCACGGGCGCACCCGCGGCGGTGAGCTGCTCGATGACCGGGATCACGCGCGCCTGCTCGACCTCCGGGGTCACGCGGTCGGCACCCGGTCGCGTCGATTCGCCGCCGACGTCGAGCACGGTCGCCCCCTCGGCGCGCAGACGCAGACCGTGCGCGACCGCCCGCTCGACGTCGAGGTAGCGTCCGCCGTCGCTGAACGAGTCCGGAGTGACGTTGACGATCCCCCAGATGCCGGTCATTCCGCGCCCCGGCCGATCAGGGCGATGAGCTCGGTGCGGGCCACGGCATCCGTGTACTCCCCGCGGGCCGCGATCGTGAGGGTCGTCGCCTCCGGCTGACGTCCGCCGCGCATCGTGACGCAGCCGTGGCTGGCGTCGAGGACGACGAGCACGCCACGGGTGTCGAGATGCTCGGCGATGGTGTCGGCGATCTGCTCGCCCAGCCGCTCCTGCACCTGGGGGCGGGCAGCGAGGATCTCGACCACCCGCACGAGGGCGCCGAGCCCGACGACCTGCTCTCCGGGGAGGTAGGCGATGTGCGCGTGCCCTGCGAACGGCAGCAGGTGGTGCTCGCAGACGGAGCGGAAACGGATGTCGCGCAGCAGCACGGCGCCAGAGGGCAGGGTGTCGGGCGCAGGCCCCCTCGTCACGCTGATCGTGCGCGCGAGGGGCTCGGCGGGGTCTTCTCCCACGCCTGCGAAGAACTCCGAGTACAGCTCCGCCATCCGCGACGGGGTCTGCTTGAGGCCCGGTCGGTCAGGATCCTCGCCGATCGCCTCGAGAAGCTCATGAGTGAGGCGTGCGACGCGTTCCCGGTCGACGGCCACGGTCACGCCGTCGCAGGTCGTGCGTGACCGGCACCTGCCGATCCCGGCTGCGTGCGAGGCGCAGCAGACGGCGCCTCGACGGATGCCGCGAGCGAGACGTCCTTCTTGGGCACCTCGATCGGCGGACGCTCCGACACGGGGCGATCGTCGCTCGACAGCCACAGCGGACGCTCGGGGAGCTTCTGCACCTCGGTGAAGATCTCCGCGATGCGGTTGTGGTCGAGAGTCTCCTCCTCGAGCAGCGCGAGGGCGAGCTTGTCGAGGATGTCGCGGTTCGCGCTGATCACCTGGTAGGCCTCGTTGTGCGCCTGCTCGATGAGGGCGCGCACCTCGGCGTCGACCCGCTGGGCGATCGTCTCGGAGTACTCGCGGCCACGGCCCATGTCGCGGCCGGCGAAGGGCTCGCCGCCCTCGGTGCCGAGCTTGACCGGGCCGAGCTCGGTCGTCATGCCGTACTCGAGCACCATCTTGCGGGCGATCGAGGTCGCCTTCTCGATGTCGTTCGAGGCGCCGGTGGTCGGGTCGTGGAACACGATCTCCTCGGCGACGCGACCGCCCATGGCGTAGGTCAGCTGATCCTGCAGCTCGTTGCGGGTGACGGAGTACTTGTCGTCCAGCGGCAGCACCATCGTGTAGCCGAGCGCCTTGCCGCGGGGCAGGATCGTGATCTTGGTGACGGGGTCGGTGTAGTTCATGGCCGCGGCTGCGAGGGCGTGGCCGCCCTCGTGGTACGCGGTGATGAGCTTCTCCTTGTCCTTCATCACGCGGGTGCGCCGCTGCGGACCGGCGATCACGCGGTCGATGGCCTCGTCGAGGGCACGGTTGTCGACCAGCTGCGCGTTCGAGCGGGCGGTCAGCAGAGCCGCCTCGTTCAGGACGTTGGCGAGGTCGGCTCCGGTGAAGCCGGGAGTCTTGCGGGCGACGACCTCGAGATCGACGCTCTGCGCGAGCGGCTTGCCCTTGGCGTGCACCTCGAGGATGCGCTGGCGGCCCTTGAGGTCGGGGGCGTCGACGCCGATCTGGCGGTCGAAACGGCCGGGACGCAGGAGCGCGGGGTCGAGGATGTCGGGGCGGTTCGTCGCCGCGATCACGATGACGTTGGCGTTCGGGTCGAAGCCGTCCATCTCGACGAGCATCTGGTTGAGCGTCTGCTCGCGCTCGTCGTTTCCGCCGCCGAGTCCGGCGCCGCGGTGGCGTCCGACGGCGTCGATCTCGTCGATGAAGATGATGGCCGGGGAGTTCTCCTTGGCCACGTTGAACAGGTCGCGGACGCGGGATGCTCCGACGCCGACGAACATCTCGACGAAGTCCGAACCGGAGATCGAGTAGAAGGGGGCGCCTGCCTCGCCGGCGACGGCGCGGGCGAGCAGCGTCTTTCCGGTTCCGGGAGGGCCGTACAGCAGCACGCCCTTCGGGATGCGGGCGCCGATGGCCTGGAACTTGGCCGGGTCCTGCAGGAACTCCTTGATCTCGTGGAGCTCCTCGATCGCTTCGTCGGCGCCGGCGACGTCGGCGAAGGTGACCGTCGGGGTCTCCTTGTTGACGAGTTTGGCCTTGGACTTGCCGAACTGCATGACCTTGCCGCCGCCGCCCTGCATCGAGGAGAGCAGCCACCAGAACAGCAGGCCGAGCAGGAGCATCGGGATCAGGAGCGAGAGGAAGCCGTCGAACCAGCTGGCGCGCGGAACGGCGTCGTCGAAGCCCTTCTTCGGGTCGGCCTTGTCGATCGCGGCGACCACGTCTGCCGCGCGGGCGTCGACGTAGTAGAACTGCACCGACTCCGAGCCCTCGAACGGCTTCGAGAGCGTCATGTCGACGCGCTGATCGCCGTCGGTGTTGACCACCTCGGTGACGGTCTCGCCGGCGAGCAGCTTGAGACCCTCCTGCGTGGTGATCTGCTTCGGGGCGCCGAGGTTCGAGATCAGCAGGAAGCCGCCGAAGAGCAGCAGACCGATCAGGGCTACGTAGATCAGCGGATTCCGGGTGAGCTTCTTCACATCCATGATCGGATCAGCGTATCGCGCGAGCGCTTGGTGCCTGCTGTGCGTTCACCCACGGCGTACCGGCCTCCGCAGAGCACGGCTCGGCGGGGCAGTCGGCGCCATCGCGCCACGACGCCGGTCAGCTGTAGACGTGGGGCGCGAGCACCGCGACGTCGCGCAGGTTGCGGTAGCGCTCGTCGTAGTCGAGGCCGTATCCGACGACGAAGTCGGTGGGGATGTCGAAGCCCACGTACTTGCAGTCGATGACGACCTTCGCCGCCTCCGGCTTGCGCAGCAGGGCGAGCACCTCGATCGACTCGGCTCCGCGCGATCCGAAGTTCTCCAGCAGCCAGCTCAGGGTCAGTCCGGAGTCGATGATGTCCTCGACGATCAGGACGTGCTTGCCGTTCAGGTCGCTGTCGAGGTCCTTGCGGATCTGCACGACGCCGCTCGACTTCGTGCTGGCTCCGTAGCTCGACACCGCCATCCAGTCCATCGGCGCGTGGAACGGCAGCGCCCTGGCGAAGTCGGCCATGACCATCACCGCGCCCTTGAGCACGCCGACGAGGAGCAGATCCTTGCCCTCGTAGTCCACGGCGACCTTCGCTGCGAGCTCGTCGAGCTTGGCGATGATCTGCTCCTCAGTGACGAGGATCTGGGCAAGGTCGTCCTGGATGTCCGCGGCGCGCATGGATCGATTTTAGGTGAAGGGATCGGGTGTCGAGTCCAGTGGCATCCGATCCCGCGTCGCGCGGCCCTGCATCGACCGGGATCGGCCGCGGATTCCGGTCGTGATGTATCGGGTCGCGTATACCCGCACCCCGTTCTTCCGCACTACTGTGAGCCTTGAGACGGGCGGACGCCCACAGACGGAAGGATTCACCATGGCCCTCGACGACATCCTCGCGCAGGTCCCGATCGACGACATCGCGGAGAAGCTCGGGGTCTCCCCCGACGTCGCCAAGGCCGCCGTGGAGCAGGGCGGCGCCGTGCTGCTGAGCGGACTTGCGAAGAACGCCTCCACGGAGGAGGGCTCCTCCGCCATCGAGAACGCGCTGAAGCGTCACGAGGGCTCCGCCGGCGCGACCAAGGTCGATGACATCGACCAGGCGGACGGCGGCAAGATCGTGTCGCACATCCTCGGCGCCAAGCAGCAGGAGGTCACCGAGAAGCTCACGACCTCGAAGGAGACCGCCGGCATCGACTTCGGCAAGCTCCTGCCGATCCTCGCGCCGATCATCATGGGCCTGATCGCCAACGCCAACAAGGGCAAGGCGGAGACGTCGGATGCCGGCGCACAGCAGTCCGGCGGACTGGGCGACATCATCGGCGGTCTCCTCGGCGGTGGCGGCAACGGTGCGAGCACCGGCGGCATCGGCGACATCATCGGCGGTCTTCTTGGCGGCGGCAGCGGCTCGTCCGGCGGCGGCATCGGCGACCTGCTCGGCGGCCTCTTCGGCGGCAAGAAGTAGGACTCCCCTCCCCTCGCGCCCCGGTCGCCTGGCGGTCCGGGTCGCCGAGCGAGGGAACGCAGCGACAGAGACGAAACGCCTCACCCGACGTCGAACGTCAGGTGAGGCGTTTCGTCTGCGTCCGCTCAGCGACCGGATGCCGTGAACACGATGCGCCCGCCGACACGGGTGGCGGAGCATCCGGGCAGGTCGATGGGCCCCTGCCCTGACCAGTCCGTCGCGAGACGGGCGACCTCGACGGTCTGCGTGCGGGTGAGGCTCGCGCCGAACTCGCTGTCGACGACGAGGCGGATGATGCGGTTCCGCAGCGCGGCGGGGTTGGCCGCGAGCGCCGCGACGCTCACCGAGATGCCGGCCTCTGCGTGCTCGACGATGTCCTCGATCGTCTCGTGGATCATCTCGTCGAAGGCCTCTGCGTCCTCCCGCAGCTGCTCCGCGGTGCGCGCGAGGGCCTCGGCGATGCCTGGTCCGAGCTCGGACTCGAGAACCGGGAGCACGCGTTCCCGCACACGGACCCGGGCGAAGCGGCTCTCGGAGTTGTGCGGATCGTCCCAGAACTCGATGTCGGATGCCGTGCAGAACGCGCGCGTCGTCTCACGGCGCACACCGAGCAGCGGGCGGATCCAGCGCAGACCGTCGTCGTCCTCGCGCACCGGGGCCATGCCCTGCAGGCTGGTCGCCCCCGACCCTCTCGCGAGGCCGAGCAGCACGGTCTCCGCCTGGTCGTCGAGGGTGTGGCCGAGGAGCACAGCGGCAGCGGCGACGTCGGACGCGGCATCCCGCAGCACCCGATGACGCGCATCACGAGCCGCCGCCTCCGGCCCCCCTTCCTCGCCCACCTCGACCCTCACGACGAGCGGATCGAGACCGAGCCCCGCTGCGGTCTTCGCTGCGCGGAGGGCGACGGCATCCGACCCCTCCTGCAGTCCGTGGTCGACGGTGAGGGATGCGGCGCGCAGACCGAGCTTCGGCGCTTCGAAGCCGACGGCCGCGGCGAGCGCGAGCGAGTCGGCGCCGCCGGAGAGGGCGACGATGACCGTCGCTCCTTCAGGCAGCTCTGCGAGCGCGGTGCGCACGGCGAGGCGGATCTCGGCGACAGCGGGTGGGAGCGACGGCACTCCTCCACGCTAGGGCACGCACCCGGCATCCGCGCGTCCGTCTCCGCACGGGAAGCGCGCGGACTAGTCTGACGCCGTGGCAGATCACAGCGGCATGAGGACTTTCACGACCGAGCGGTTCAAGGCGTTCGTCGACGCGGTCGTCGCCATCGCGATGACGCTTCTCATCCTTCCCCTCATGGAATCGGTGTCGGAGGCGGCATCCGGGCACCTCGGCACGGCGGAGTTCCTGTCCGAGCACTCCGGCCAGCTGCTCAGCTTCGGGCTGAGCTTCCTCCTCATCGCGACGTTCTGGATGGGCCACCACCGGCAGTACCGCGACGTCGAGCTGATCACCGCGCCCCTGCTGTGGATCAATGTCGCCTGGATGGCCACGATCGTGTGGCTGCCTGTGCCCACCGCCATGATCGGCCAGATGGACACCGATCCGCTGCAGGCCGTGGTCTACATCGGAACGCTCATCATGACCCAGGTCACGACCCTCGCCGGCTGGATCTATCTGTCGCGCCACCCCGAGCTGACGACGGCGCCGGCAGACACGCTGCGTGCGGGGGTGATCGGCGATGTCACGGCGATCATCCTGTTCGCGGGGGCGCTCCTGATCGCGGTGCTCGCCTCCCCCAACGGCTACGTGGGGCTGTTCCTGCTGCTCCTGAGCGATCCCGTGAGTCGTCTGCTGAGCAGACTCTCGCGACGGCGCACTCCCCCGTCCTCCCCCGCGACGGGGACCGACGCCTAGACCCGAGCGGGCCCCGACTCCGCGTGAGCGCGCGGCCCGAGTAGGCTGGTCCGCGGCATCCAACCGTCTTTTCTGAGGAGCACACGCATGGGCGCACACGACGCCGTCATCGAGATCCCGCGCGGCAGCCGCGTGAAGTACGAGGTCGACCACGAAACCGGGCGAGTGCACCTCGACCGCGTGCTCTACACGACCTTCGGGTACCCGGCCGACTACGGCTACTTCGACAACACCCTCGGCGAGGACGGCGACCCGCTCGACGTGCTCGTGCTCCTCGACCATGCGATCTACCCCGGCGTCGTCGTCGAGGTCCGCCCCGTCGCCGTGCTCAAGATGAGCGACGAGGCCGGTGGCGACGACAAGCTGGTGGCGGTGCTGTCGAAGGACCCCCGCTGGGCGCACATCCAGGACATCGGCGACATCGCCGAGTACACGAAGAAGGAGATCGCGCACTTCTTCGAGCACTACAAGGACCTCGAGCCCAACAAGTGGGTCAAGGTCGACGAGTGGGGCGACGCCGCCGAGGCGCAGCGCATCCTCGACGAGGCGATCGTCCGTTTCGGCGAGCAGGGCCACTGACCCTCGACGTCTGAACGACTCGACGCCTGAACGAAGAGAAGACCCCCGGTTCCGCTCAGCGGCCGGGGGTCTTCTCTTCGTTTATGAGGTCTGCGCCTGTGAGGCGGGTGTTCAGACCGAGATGCCGCGCTGGGCGAGGAAGTCGATCGGGTTGACCGTGCCGCCGTTGATGTACACCTCGAAGTGCAGGTGGCAGCCCGCCGAGTTGCCGGTGTTGCCTGCGTAGGCGATGACCTGTCCGGCGCTGACCTGCTGGCCGCGGCCGACGGCGAAGCCGCCCGGCTTGATGTGCGCGTAGCCGGTGCCGACGCCGCCGCCGTGCTGGATGCGGATGTAGTTGCCGTAGCCGCCGTTGGGGCCGGCGAAGTCGACCGTCCCGGCGTGGGCCGCGTAGATCGCCGCGCCACAGCCGTTGGCGATGTCGACGCCGCGGTGGAAGGTCGAGCATCCGCTGCAGGGCGCAGGACGCGAGCCGTAGCCGGCGCTGCGGTGACCGCCGTGCGGGCGGACCCAGCCGCCGGTTCCAGGAGTTCCCCCG
>NZ_PCOT01000016.1 GCF_002979415.1 Microbacterium sp. MYb72
ACATCTTCGCCGCGTACGGTCGTACGGCCGACATGAAGGCCTGGCTCGCCGACACCTCGTACAACCACGTCACCGTCGGGAAGAGCGGCGCGTTAAACGTGAAGCTCGTCGAGGCAAAGAAGTCGGATGCTGCGGATCCCGGAACCGGCGACGGCTCGACGCCGGCACCCACCGAGACGCCGGCCGCCGATGACGGATCGACCGATGCGACGACCGGCGGGCACAACCCCGCCGGATCCGACCTCTGGCTCGACTCCTTCACCGACGCCGACACCCTGATCGCCGACAAGATGCAGCTGCCCGACGGGGTCAGCATGCTGATCGCCTACGACGGCACGAAGAACGCACCCGACGACATCAAGGTCTCCTGGCCGCTGGACACCTCCACGCCGCTCGCCGGCCCCCTCGTCGCCGCCGGTGTGCTCGTCCTACTCGTCGGCCTCGTCCTCTACATCCTCGCGATCCGTCACCAGCGCCGCGGACGCGGCCCGCGCCGCAAGGGCCCTGGCCCGCTCCCGGTGACCGAGCCCATCGACGTGGCCGCGCTGCCGGCAGCCGAACGCGCAGTGATCGAATCCTCGGCCACGCCCGCCGCCGCAGACGCCGCTGAGACGCCGGAGGCGCCGACGGAGAACGATCCGGACGCCACGCTGCCGAAGGCCGAGATGCGGAGCGCGCGACCGGCTCGCCGCCGTTGGGCGCTCGCCCTTCCCGCTCTCGCGGTCACGGCCGTCCTGACGACCGGGTGCACGGCCGACTCGTGGCCGCAGCTCGGGGCATCCTCGCCCACCCCCACTCCGACGCCGACCGTCATCGCCCCGGAGAACCAGAAGCCGCCGGCTGTCACGGAGGCGCAGGCGAAGCGGATCCTCGAGAGCATCTCGTCGACCGTGGCGGATGCCGACTCCGCGATGGACATCGAGCTCGCGAAGACCCGTCTCGACGGCGCCGCGCTGGCGACGCGCGCGACGGACTACGCACTGCGCGCCGCGATCCCCGAGACTCCCGTCCCGGCGGTCATCCCCACCGATGACGTCGAGGTCGTGCTCCCCGAGGCGACCGATCGCTGGCCGCGCACTGTGCTCCTGCTGTCGAAGAGCAAGGGCGACGAGACCGTGCCGCCCGTCATCCTCACCATGACGCAGCAGGACCCGTGGTCGAACTACAAGGTCACCAACATCGCGGAGATGTCTGCGGACTCGGTGTTCCCCGAGGTCGTCGCCCCGTGGCTCGGCACCTCGCTCGTCCCGGACGATTCCGCGTTCCTCAGTCTGGCTCCGGGCAAGCTCGCCGCAGCGTTCGCCGACGTGGTCGATGCGAACGAGCAGAGCGCGTCCTACGGCGCATTCGACGAACTGGCGCTCAAGTACGCGACCTCGATCCGCGACAGCCGGCAGGCCGTGGTGGACAACCTCGCCGCCAACAACGCCGCCGAGACCTCGCAGACCGCCTTCGACATCGTCCCGTCGGATTCGCCCCCGGTCTCGATGACGACCCTCGACAGCGGAGCGATCGTCGCGGTCTCCCTGATCGACACGCAGACGGTCACTCCGACGTCGGCGGAGGCCGTGATCCGGTTCGAGAAGAACCCCGAGGCGAAGGCCCTGACCGGAGTCACCGAGTCCGCCAAGGGCGTGGCAACGAAGTACGAGTTCCAGCTGTTCTTCGCCGTTCCGGCGCAGGGGTCGACGGAGCAGATCCGTCTCCTCGCCGTGCGGCAGGACCTTCTCTCCGTCGAGGTGATCAAGTGAGCGAGATCTCGCCCGCAGCCCTTCGCGGCGCCGTCGACCTGTCGACGCTCCGCAACCGCCCCGCTGCCCCCGCGCAGGGAGCCCCCGCGCAGGGAGCACCCGCGCCCGGCGTGACCGACGTCGTCGTCGACGCCACCGACGAGTCCTTCGGCGAGATCCTCGAGATCTCTCGCACCGTCCCCGTCGTCGTTGACCTCTGGGCGGAGTGGTGCGGTCCCTGCAAGCAGCTCAGCCCGATCATCGAGAAGGTGACCCGCGAGCTGAACGGCCGCGTGCTGCTCGCCAAGGTCGATGTCGACGCGAACCCCCAGCTTGCGCAGGGGTTCCGCGCGCAGTCGATCCCCATGGTCGTGGCGGTCATCGCCGGTCAGCCCGTGCCGATGTTCACCGGTGCGGTGCCGGAGCAGCAGGTGCGGGACGTGTTCGCCCAGCTGCTGCAGCTCGCCGCACAGAACGGCGTCACCGGCACGCTCACGGTGGGAGAGGGCGCGGAGCCCGCTGCCGAGCCCGAAGAGCCGCCGCTGCCCCCGCTGCATGCCGAGGCCTACGCCGCGATCGAGGCGGGCGACTACGCCGCCGCCATCGTGGCCTACGAGAAGGCGCTCGCGGAGAACCCTCGCGATGAGGAGGCGATCGCCGGCCTCGGCCAGGTGCGTCTTCTCGATCGCGTGCAGTCTCTCGACCTCCAGGCTGCTCGTGCGGCCGCGGCCGCAGGTCCGCTCGACGTGCAGGCGCAGTTCGATGTCGCCGATCTCGATCTCGCAGGCGGACACATCGACGACGCGTTCGGGCGACTGCTCGATCTCTTCGAGAAGCTGCCGTCCGACGAGCGCACCGCCGTGAGGGAGCGCCTCGTCGAGCTCTTCGGTCTCATCGGGGCCGCTGATCCCCGCGTCGGCGCTGCACGCAACCGGCTGACCTCGCTGCTGTTCTGATCGATGCGCCGTGGGCCCGTCACGGGCCCACGGCAGCGATCAGCCGTGGTTGATGGTCGGCACGTGCGGCTCGCCCTGATAGCGCAGCCAGATCGTCGACAGCGCGGGAAGGGTGATCGTCGCCGTCGGCGCCTCCGCCCCGTCGGGTCTTGCGACCACGACGCCGAGGTTCCCCGAACCACGGCCGCCGTACTCCGCCGCATCCGTGTTGAGGATCTCGTTCCAGACGCCCTCCCGCGGAAGGCTCAGCCGGTATCCGGTGCGCTCGACGCCGGCGAAGTTGCTCACCACGACCAGGCGTCCGCCGTGTCCGTCGCGTCGCTCGAAGGCGATCACCGTCGGGTCCCAGCTCGGCGCGCCGAGGCGTGAGAAGGACGATCCGTCGTTGTCGCGCTCCCAGAGCGGAGCCTGTGCGCGATAGGTGCGGTTCATCGTGCCGACGAAATCCTGCAGCTGCGCGTGCGACGGCTGCTCGAGCAGCCACCAGTCGAGTTCACGCGACTCGGACCACTCGGCCAGCTGACCGAACTCCTGCCCCATGAAGAGCAGCTTCTTTCCGGGATGCCCCCACATGTAGGCGAGGTAGGCGCGCATGTTCGCGAGCTTGTGCCAGTGGTCGCCGGGCATCTTTGCCAGCAGGCTGCCCTTGCCGTGGACGACCTCGTCGTGGCTGATGGGCAGCAGATAGTTCTCCCCGAAGGCGTAGACGAAGGAGAACGTCATCTCGCCCTCGTGGTGGGCGCGGTACATGGGATCGCGCTCGATGTACTGGAGCGAATCGTTCATCCAGCCCATGTTCCACTTGAATCCGAACCCGAGGCCGGCGTGGTCGGTGGGCGCGGTCACGCCGGGGAAGGCCGTCGACTCCTCGGCGATCATCAGGATGCCGGGGTGCAGACGGTACGCGGTCGCGTTGACCTCCTGGAGGAAGCGGATGGCCTCGAGGTTCTCCCGCCCGCCGTGGACGTTCGGTTCCCACTCGCCGTCCTTGCGCGAGTAGTCGAGGTACAGCATCGAGGCCACGGCATCCACCCGCAGTCCGTCGACGTGGAACTCGCTCAGCCAGAACAGGGCGTTCGCCACGAGGAAACCGCGGACCTCCGGGCGACCGTAGTCGAAGATCAGGGTGCCCCAGTCCTGGTGCTCGCCACGACGAGGGTCCGGATGCTCGTAGAGCGCCTGGCCGTCGAACTTCGCGAGAGCGAAGGCGTCCTTCGGGAAGTGCCCGGGCACCCAGTCCATGATCACGCCGATGCCGGCCTGGTGGAGGCGGTCGATCAGATACCGCAGGTCGTCCGGCGACCCGAAACGGCTGGTCGCCGCGTAGTAGCCGGAGACCTGATAGCCCCAGGAGCCGCCGAACGGATGCTCGGCGAGCGGCATGAACTCGACGTGCGTGAAGCCGGCGTTCGTGACGTGCTCGATGAGGGGCTCCGCCGCGTCCCGGTAGCCGAGGCCGCCGCGCCACGACCCGAGGTGCACCTCGTACACGGAGAGCGGCTGCGCCACAGCGTGCGTGGCGGCTCTGCGCGTCATCCAGGCGCCGTCGGACCAGGTGTGCGAGGACTCCGTGACGACAGACGCCGTCTCCGGGGGCACCTGTGCGGCCTGGGCCATCGGGTCCGCCTTGAGGATCCAGTCGCCCGACCGCGTGCGGATCTCGTACTTGTACCTGGCGCCGAGATCGAGGTCGGGGATGAAGAGTTCCCAGACGCCGCTGACGCCCATCGAGCGCATCGCATGCGCCTCGCCGTTCCAGCCGTTGTGGTCGCCGACCACCCGCACGGCGGTGGCGTTGGGGGCCCACACCGCGAACGCGACGCCGGTGTCGCCGTCGAGGGTGCGGGGATGCGCGCCGAGCACCTTCCAGAGCCGCTCGTGACGTCCTTCGGCGATGAGGTGCAGGTCGATGTCGCCGAGTGTGGGAACGTGGCGGTAGGGGTCGCCCACGATGGTCTCCGGATCGTCGTTGTACGCGGTCGCGACGCGATAGGCCACCGGAGCGCCGTCGTGCTGGCCCTCCCAGATCCCGTGGGCGATGTGGGTGAGGTCGAGGCGGGTGCCGTCGGAGAAGACGGCCGCGACCGATGAGGCGAGCGGTCGACGGACGCGGATGAGCGTCATCGTGCGATCCGCCGCATCCTTGAACGGATGAGCGCCGAGCACGGAGTGCGGATCGTGATGAGACGCTCCAGCGACGGTGGCCCAGTCTGCGGATGCCGTCACGTCTTCGACGTAGCTCATGCTCGTTCCCTCACCTTCAGGATGTGCACCGGCTCGCTGAACGAGTCGAGGCGCACGTAGTTGTGGTCTGCCCAGGTCCAGACAGCCCCCGTGACGAGGTCTTCGACCTCGAAGCTCTCACCGAGCGGCACGCCCCACACGGTCGTGTCGAGGTGCACCGTGGTCTCTCGTACCGAGTGCGGGTCGACGTTGGCGACGACGATGATCGTGTCGGACGCCCCCGTGCCGGTGAACTCGGCGTCGAGATGCTTGCTGTAGACGAGCACGGCGTCATCGTCGCTCCAGTGGACCGACAGGTTGCGGAGCTGACGGAGTGCAGGGTGCTCTCGACGGATGCCGTTGAGGCGGCGGAGGAGCGGAGCCAGGGAGTCCCCGGCGGCCTCGGCTCCCTCCCAGTCCCGCAGCTTGAACTCGTACTTCTCGTTGTCGATGTTCTCTTCCGACCCGGGGCGGGCCACGTTCTCGAACAGCTCGTAGCCCGCGTACACGCCGTAGACGGGGGCGGCGGTCGCCGCGATGCACGCGCGGATCCGGTACGCGGCGCGTCCGCCGAACTGCAGGTACTCGGTGAGGATGTCGTGCGTGTTCACGAACAGGTTCGGACGCATGTAGTCGCTCGTCTCGTGGGAGACGGAGGTCAGGAACTCCTCGAGCTCCGCCTTGGTGTTGCGCCAGGTGAAGTAGCTGTAGCTCTGCTGGAATCCGACAGCGGCGAGTGCCCGCATCACCGCAGGGCGGGTGAACGCCTCGGCGAGGAAGATCACGTCGGGGTCTGCCGCGTTCACGGTGGAGATCAGCCACTCCCAGAACTGCAGAGGCTTGGTGTGGGGGTTGTCGACGCGGAAGATCTTCACGCCCTGCGAGACCCAGTGCTGCACGACGCGCAGCATCTCCTGGTAGATGCCCTCAGGATCGTTGTCGAAGTTCAGGGGATAGATGTCCTGGTACTTCTTCGGAGGGTTCTCCGCGTACGCGATCGTGCCGTCGGGGAGGGTCGTGAACCACTCGGGGTGCTCGACCACCCACGGGTGGTCGGGGGATGCCTGGAGCGCCAGGTCGAGGGCGACCTCGAGCCCTTCGGCCTGCGCCGCCCGGACGAACGCTCGGAAGTCGGCGGGCTTGCCGAGGTCGGGGTGGATCGCATTGTGACCGCCCTCTGCCGCTCCGATGGCATAGGGGGAGCCAGGGTCTCCCGGCTCGGTGGTGAGGGTGTTGTTGCGGCCCTTGCGGTTGGTGGTGCCGATCGGGTGGATCGGCACCAGGTAGATCACGTCGAACCCCATGGCGGCGACCGCGGGGAGCCGCTTGGCGGCCGTGCGGAACGTGCCGCTCTTGATGGTGCCGTCCTTCAGGCGCTTCGCACCCTCCGACCGCGGGAAGAACTCGTACCAGGCGCCGACGCCCGCGGCCGTGCGCTCCACGAGGAGCGTCTGCGGGGCGGTCGCGGAGCGAAGGGTGGTCAGCGGGCGATCGTGGAAGATCTGCGCCAGCTCGGCATCCGTCGACGCGGCGAGAGCGAGGTCGGCATCCCCGTCGGCGAGGGATGCGGCGACGGCGGCGAGGTGCTTGCGCTGCGGAGCGGGGCGGTCCTTCTCCGCCGCGGCGCGGAGGAGGAGGTCCGCGCCGAGCGCGGCCATCACCGGCACGTCGACGCCGGCCGCGATCTTCAGCTCCGCGGCGTGCGCCCAGGTCGCGAAGTCGTCGGAGAAGGCCTCGAACACGAAGGTCCATGCCCCCTGGACGTCGACGGCGAGCTCGGCGGCCCAGGCGTCGGTGCCGTCCTTCCGAGGGCGGAGACGGTGGAGTGACTCCTCGCCCTCGGGGGAGACCAGCCGCAGCTGGACGCCGATGATGTCGTGCCCCTCTCGGAACGCGACGACGCTGAACGGCACCACTTCTCCGACGAAGGCCTTGGGGGCGAACCCGCCGGGCACCCGGGGGGCGCCGTTCAGCAGCGGGATGCGCGTCGTGCGCAGATCCTCGCCGTCCGAATGGGCGCCGAGGGGGCGCAGGGGGATCTGAGAGGGGCTTCGAAGAGCCGTGGTCCGGGTACTCGCGCGTGCTGCCACACCCTGAATGTACCGCTACCCGAGCAACGCGGGTAGCGAGGTGACAGGGCGGGTCGCGCTACGATTCACTCGACCCGGAAGAGGCGCATAGACGTGCCCGGAATGGGCAGCACGTCGCCGGGTGCGAACACCTCCGCGGCATCCGACGGACGCTCATCGGCGCTCGACCAGAGCTCGACGAAGCGCGTCGCTCCCTCGATCTCTTCGGGCAGCCGCACGTCGATCGGCGCCTCGGTGCCGTGCACGATCAGGAGGATCCTGTTGGCGGCCTCTGTGTCGGGGGTCGAGGCGGCGACGTACTGGATCGTCCGGTTCCCCGGGTCCGTCCACTGCTCGCTCTCCATCGTCTCGCCGTTCTGGTCGAACCAGTCCATGACGCTCGCGTTGGGGATGTGCTCGCCGAGCCGCGCGTACTTGCTCGGGCGCAAGGCGGGGTTCTCGGAGCGGAGCGAGATGAGACGAGCCACGTGCGCGCGGAGGTCCTCCTGCCACGGCTCCTCATCCCAGCCGAGCCACGTCATCGCCGAGTCCTGCGCGTAGGCGTTGTTGTTGCCGCGCTGCGTGCGTCCCACCTCGTCGCCGGCGGTGAGCATGGGGATGCCGGCCGAGAGCAGCAGAGTGCCCAGCAGGTTGCGCATCGCCTTGCGCCGTGCGGCGAGGATGGCCGGGTCGTCTGTGGGGCCCTCGATGCCGTGGTTGAACGAGCGGTTCATGTCGGCGCCGTCGCGGTTCTGCTCGCCGTTGGCCTCGTTGTGCTTCACGTCGTAGGAGACGAGATCGTGCAGGGTGAAGCCGTCGTGCGCGGTGACGAAGTTGATGCTGGCCAGGGGGCCGCGCTCATCGGCGAAGGTGTTGGACGATCCGGCGAGCCTGGTCGCGAACCCGCCGATGCCGACGGGGGCCGACGCGCGTCGTGCGTAGTCGATGTCGCTGAGCCAGAAGTTGCGGACGCGATCGCGGTAGCGGTCGTTCCACTCGTGCCAGCCCGCCGGGAAGTTCCCGGTCTGCCAGCCGCCGAGGCCCACGTCCCAGGGCTCGGCGATGAGCTTCGTGTCCTTGAGGACCGGGTCGTTCGAGATCGCGGTGAGCAGCGGGTGCTCGGGGGTGTAGGTGTGCGCGGCGTCCCGGGCGATCGCGGTCGCGAGATCGAAGCGGAACCCGTCGATCTGCATCTCCTCGGCCCAGTAGCGCAGCGAATCGAGGACGAGTCGGGCGCCGGCATCCGTCGATGTGTTGACGGTGTTGCCGCATCCGGTCGTGTCGATGTACGCGCCGTTCGCGTCCTGTCGGTAGTAGCTGGCGTTGTCGATGCCGCGCATGCTCCACCGGGGACCGCCGAGACCTTCCTCGGCGGTGTGGTTGTAGACGACGTCGAGGATGACCTCGAGACCTGCCTCGTGGAGGAGCCGGACCATGCCCTTGAACTCGGCGAGGACGGCTTCGGGGCCGCCCTTGCGGGACTCCTCCGTCGCGTAGGCGGTGTGCGGAGTGAAGAAGTTCAGGGTGTTGTAGCCCCAGTAGTTCGTCAGTCCGCGTTCGAGCAGCCGAGGCTCCGGCACGAACGCGTGCACGGGCAGCAGCTCGATGGACGTGATGCCCAGAGAGCGGAAGTACTCGATCATCGCGGGGTGGGCGAGGCCCGCGTAGGTGCCGTGGAGCGCCGGAGGCACATCGGGCTGGCGCTTGGTGAGCCCCTTCAGGTGTCCTTCGTAGATCACGGTGCGGTCGAGCGGCACTCGGGGCTTCTGCGACTGGCCCCAGTCGAAGCCGTCGACGATGACGACGGAGCGCCATTCCTCGTAGCCGTCGCCCTGGGCGAGTCCGCGGGCGTAGGGGTCGAGGAGAAGGGTCTCCGGGTTGAACGTGTTGCCCGGGCCGTGCGGTCCACCGACGCGCAGGGCGTAGCGGACTCCGGGCTGGAGGAGCGGGGTCGTGACCTCCCAGACGCCTCCCGGGAGACGCTCGAGGTCGGCCTGGTCGGTCACCCAGTCCAGGTCGGTGGCGTCGAAGACGACGAGCTCGACGGAGGAGGCGTTCTGAGACCAGACGCGCAGGGTGCCGACGCCGTCGTGCAGACGGACGCCGAGGTTGTCGAGTGCTGGACCGCCGGGCACGGTGAAGTCTCGGTTCGCGGGCATAGGTACACATTAGGGGGCGGGGCTCGGGTCTCACGACAGGGCGTACTCAGTTCCGTGTGCCAAGGTGCTGGAAATAGGGGAGAGTTGTAGGGATGCGCCACTACCTCGACCATGCAGCGACCACGCCCCTCCGTGCGGAGGCGCGCGAGGCCTGGTTGGCGGCGACCGACGTGGTGGGAAACGCGTCGTCCACGCACGGAGCGGGGCAGGACGCCCGCCGTCTGCTCGAGGAATCGCGCGAGCGTGCGGCCGCAGTGCTCGGATGCGAGCCCATCGAGGTCGTGTTCACCTCGGGCGGGACGGAGTCGATCAACCTCGCCCTGCAGGGCCTGTGGAGCGCGAGGGCGGAGGGCGCCGACGCGATCGTCATACCGGATGCCGAGCACCACGCGACGATGGACACCGTCGCCTCGTTGGTCGCCGGGGGCGCCGTGCTGCGTCCTGTCGCGGTCACCGCGGAGGCGCGCATCCCTGTCTTCGGCTTCGCCCAGGCTCTGCCCGGTGCTGCGCTCGCGACCGCGCTGGTCGCGAACAACGAGGTCGGAACCGTCAACGACGCGCGTGCACTGAGCGCGGCCGCTGCAGATGCCGGAGTGCCGCTGCACCTCGACGCCGTGTCCGCCCTCGGTCATCTCCCGCTCTCGTTCCGTGCTCTCCGCGGCGATGCGTCAGGCGGGAGCGGTCTCGTCGCCCTGAGCGTCGCCGGGCACAAGATCGGGGCCCCCGTCGGAGTAGGGGCGCTCGTCGTCGCCCGCACGGCGCGGATCGCCGCTCTCCTGCACGGCGGAGCGCAGCAGCGCGGTCTTCGGGCGGGTACGCAGGACGTGCCGGGCGCCGCCGCGTTCGCTGCCGCCCTCGAACTGGCTTCCACCGAGCTCGACGCGGAGGCGGAGCGGCTGATCCTGCTCCGCGACCGGCTGGTCGACGGCATCCGTTCGCTCGTCCCCGCGGCGGTGCTGCTGGGCGACCCGGTGGACCGCCTGCCGGGCAACGCGCACCTGCTGTTCCCCGGAGCCGTCGGTGAGAGCCTGCTGTTCCTTCTGGACATGGCAGGGGTCGCAGCATCCACGGGGTCGGCCTGCCAGGCGGGCGTCGCCGAACCGTCGCACGTCGTCATGGCGATGGGGCGCAGCGAGCAGGACGCGCGCAGCGTGTTGAGGTTCTCGCTCGGGCGCACCTCGACCGACGCCGACGTCGACGCGGTGCTCTCCGTCATCGCGGATGCGTACGCGAGGGCGTCCGCGGCGCGTTGAACGCACTCGGAGCCCGTCCAGCCGTGCCCTCGTAGACTGGACGGATGCGAATTCTTGCGGCGATGAGCGGGGGAGTGGACTCCGCGGTCGCTGCGGCGCGCGCTGTCGACGCCGGGCACGAGGTCGTCGGCGTCCACCTGGCGCTGTCTCGCGCCGGCGGCACGCTGCGCACAGGCAGTCGCGGCTGCTGCACGATCGAGGACGCCCTCGACGCTCGCAGAGCAGCGGACCTGCTCGGAATCCCGTTCTACGTGTGGGACTTCTCGGAGCGCTTCCGCGACGACGTGATCGACGACTTCATCGCCGAGTACCAGGCTGGTCGCACGCCCAACCCGTGCATGCGCTGCAACGAGAAGATCAAGTTCGCCGCTCTTCTCGAAAGAGCGCTGGAGCTGGGCTTCGACGCGGTCTGCACCGGGCACTACGCCAACCTCGTCCCCACCGACTCGGGGCTCGAGCTGCATCGTGCCGCCGATGACGCGAAGGATCAGTCCTACGTGCTCGGCGTGCTCACCGCAGAGCAGCTCGCCCACACGTACTTCCCGCTCGGAGAGACGCCGTCGAAGGCGCTCGTCCGCGCGGAGGCGGAGGAGCGGGGCCTGAGCGTGGCGCAGAAGCCCGACAGCCACGACATCTGCTTCATCCCCGATGGGGACACGCGCGGCTGGCTCGCCGAGAAGGTCGGCACGGCCACCGGTGACATCGTCGATCGCGCGGGAGCCGTCGTCGGCTCGCACGAGGGAGCGCACGCGTACACGGTCGGCCAGCGTCGGGGGCTCAAGCTCGGGGTGCCGGCGGCCGACGGCAAGCCACGGTTCGTCCTGGAGGTGCGGCCCGTCTCGAACACCGTGGTCGTCGGCCCCAAGGAGGCTCTCGCGACGGCGGAGATCTCGGGTCGGCGCTTCAGCTGGGCCGGTGCGGGGCCCGATGAGCGATCCTTCGCCTGCGAGGTGCAGATCCGCGCCCACGCCGAGCCGGTGCCCGCGCAGGCCTTCGTGGAGCCGGACGGACTGCGGGTGGTGCCCGAGGTACCGCTCGACGGCGTTGCGCCGGGGCAGACGGCCGTGCTGTACGTCGGAACCAGGGTCCTCGGGCAGTTCACGATCGACCGCACCGTGTCGGCGGTGCCCGCCGGGGTCTAGAGCCGTGCGATGTCGGCCCCCGATCGTAGACTGACGGGGTGCCGGAGAACATCTCGCTGGAAGACGCCCGTACCGAGGCCGAACAGCTGACCACGCTCATACTCGAGGCGAAAGACGCGTACTACGGACGCGACACCTCGGTGGTCGACGACTTCACCTACGACGGCTGGATGCACCGCCTCGAAGAGCTGGAGCGGCTGCATCCGGAGCTGCAGGGGCAGGACTCGCCCACGCAGATGGTCGGCGCCGCCGAGTCGACGGGACTCGACACGATCGAGCACGCCGAACGGATGCTGAGCCTCGACAACGTCTTCTCCATCGAGGAGCTCCGCGAATGGGCCGCGAAGACGCGGGCCGCCGCGGGGCGCGATGTGAACTGGCTCACGGAGCTCAAGATCGACGGACTCGCGATCAACCTGCGATACGAGGACGGCGTGCTCACGTCCGCGGCGACACGCGGAGACGGCCGTGTCGGCGAGATCGTCACCGAGAACGCCCTGCGCCTGCCTGAGATCCCCGAACGGCTGAGCGGCACGGGGCATCCGTCGATCGTGGAGGTACGCGGCGAGGTGTTCATCCCCGTGGCCGCCTTCGAGCGCCTCAACGCCGCGCAGGCATCCTTCCGCGAGCGCGCCTACGCCGATGCCCTCGCGCGCTGGGAGTCCCGCAGCGGAGCGAAGAAGCCCTTCGACGAGGAGAAGGCGAGCGCGGCCGCCGCCCGTCGTTTCCCGGCGTTCGCCAATCCCCGCAACGCCGCGAGCGGAGGCCTCCGCCAGCAGATCGACAAGAAGGACGGGCTCGAACTCGAGGCCGGCCTGCTGCGGATCGAGTCGCTCGCGATGTACGTGCACGGCATCGGCGCGTGGGAGAACCCTCCGGTCTCCGCGCAGAGCGAGGTCTACGAACTGCTCGCGGGCTGGGGCCTGCCGACGAGCCCTCATGCGAAGGTCTGCACGAGCATCGACGAGGTCATCGGGTTCGTCGAGCACTTCGGCGAGCACCGTCATGACATCGAGCACGAGCTCGACGGCATCGTCGTGAAGGTCGATGAACTCGCGCTGCACGACGAGCTCGGCATGACCAGTCGCGCCCCGCGCTGGGCGATCGCCTACAAGTACCCGCCGGAGGAGGTCCAGACGACGCTCCTCGACATCGTGGTGTCCGTCGGACGCACCGGCAGGGCGACGCCGTTCGCCGTGATGGCCCCTGCGCACGTCGCCGGTTCCGTGGTGCGCCAGGCGACCCTCCACAATAAGGACGTCGTGAAGGCCAAGGGCGTGCTGATCGGCGACACGGTCGTCCTGCGCAAGGCGGGTGACGTGATCCCCGAGGTGCTCGGACCCGTGGTGGAGAAGCGCGACGGCACCGAACGGGAGTTCGTCATGCCGGCGGACTGCCCGGAGTGCGGAACCCCGCTTCGTCCGATGAAGGAGGGCGACATCGACCTCCGCTGCCCGAACGCGCGCTCCTGTCCTGCACAGGTCCGCGGTCGCGTCGAGCACATCGGCTCTCGCGGCGCGCTCGACGTCGAGGTGCTCGGCGAGGTCACCGCCGCCGCCCTCACGCAGGCGGAGCCGCCGGCGGTCGCGCCTCTCGACACGGAGGCGGGGCTGTTCTCCCTCGCGCTCGGCGATCTGGTGCCGATCTCCGTGGTCGTGCGCGACTCCGAGACGGGCGAGCCCAAGGTCGACGAGGAGACCGGTGAGCTCGTGCGTCGGGCGCCGTTCCAGAAGCTCGGCCCTGCGCAGTACCCGCCGGGCACGGAGGCGATGGATGCCGCGGAGCGCCGCCGCCTCGGAGTCAGGAAGGACTATCGCGAGGTGCTGCCGTCAGAGGCCGCCACGAAGCTCCTCGCCGAGCTCGAGAAGGCGAAGACGAAGGAGCTCTGGCGCCTCCTCGTGTCGCTCAACATCCGCCACGTCGGACCGGTCGCGGCACGCGCCCTGGCGCAGTGGTTCGGGTCCCTCGATGCGATCCGTGCGGCATCGCGTGAAGATCTGGCGGCTGTCGAGGGCGTGGGGGGCATCATCGCCGACTCCCTCCTCGCCTGGTTCGAGGTCGATTGGCATCAGGACATCGTCCGGAGCTGGGCGGACGCGGGCGTGCAGTGGTCGACTCCGGGGCATCCGGGTCCTGGAGCCGCAGTCGTCGAAGGAGGCGTGCTCGACGGTCTCACGGTCGTCGCCACCGGCTCTCTCGACGGGTACACGCGTGACGGCGCGCAGGAGGCGATCCTCAAGGCGGGAGGCAAGGCCGCCTCGAGCGTCTCGAAGAAGACCGACTTCGTCGCCGCAGGCCCCGGCGCCGGATCCAAGCTCGCGAAGGCGGAGGAGCTCGGCATCCGCATCCTGGACGCGGCGCAGTTCCACCTGCTGGTGACCGAGGGCCCGTCGGCACTCGAGTGAAGCGCTACGGTCCACTGATCGCTGTCACCGATGCTCTCGCCGTCGGAGACCCGGGTCGTCATCATCTGCGGCTGACGCCCGATGCGGTGCTTCTCCGCGAGGGGATGGAGAACCGCGGCATCCTCACCTGGGATGCGGTGGAGCGCATAGAGATTGCCGTTCCGACGACGAGGTTCCGACTGCCAGGACTCGCGAGCACGCTCCTGCTCGGCGCTCTCGCAGCACTGATGCTGTCGGATCCCGGTGTGGATCCCGACGACGGCCAGGTCGAGGTGATCGTCGACGGCGAAGCGATCGAGATGCCCCTCAGCCGCCACCATGTCGGCGGCTACTGGAGCCCGACCGTCGTCGGGGCGCACCGACTGCTGCAGCATCTCATCGACAACCCGCAGCAGCGACGGCTGCTCGCCCACCCCGAGGCGCTCATCGATCTCGCCGCCCGGCTCGCACGAGGCTGATGCAGCGCGACCGGGCGCTCAGGACTCCCTGAGCGCCCTGTCGGCGCCGATCAGGCCTTGTGGCGCGGCTTGCGGAAAGGCTTGTCCTCGCGGGCTGGGCGATCGTCACGGAACGAGCGCTCTCCGCGGTCCTGTCGCGGACCGCGGTCGCCGTAGGACGGGCGGTCGCCGTCTCGGCGTGCACCGCCGCGCGGACCGCGGTCGGGCTTGATCTCGATGAGACGGCCGGAGATGCGCGTGTCGCGGAGCTTCTCCAGCACGGAGGCGTCCATGTTCGCCGGAAGCTCGACGATCGAGAAGTCGGGACGGATGTTGATGACACCGAAGTCGTCGCGGCCGAGACCGCCCTCGTTGGCCAGCGCGCCCACGATCTGGCGCGGCTCGACGCGGTGACGGCGGCCCACCTCGATGCGGTAGGCAGCGTAGTCGCCGCGTCCTCGACGCTCTGTGCGGGGCTCGCGCGCGTCACGCGCTCCGCGCTCGCGGGGAGGACGGTTGTCGGCCTCGACGGCCTTGGAGAGCGGGTCGTTCGACGGGTCGAGCAGCAGCGGCGTCTCGCCCTGTGCGACGATCGCGAGAGCGGCGGCGACATCGGACTCCGGCACGTCGTTGTTGCGCACGTAATGGGCGATGATGTCGCGGAACTTCTCGATGCGTGCCGTCTCACTCAGCGCCGCGGTGATCGCGTCGTCGAAGCGTGCGAGACGCGTGGTGTTCACGTCATCGGTGCTCGGCAGCTGCATCTGCGTCGGCTCCTGGCGCGTCGCGCGCTCGATCGACTTGAGTAGGTAGCGCTCACGAGGCGTGATGAAGCTGATCGCGTCGCCCTTGCGCCCGGCGCGTCCGGTGCGGCCGATGCGGTGCACGTACGACTCGGTGTCGGTGGGGATGTCGAAGTTGACGACGTGGCTGATGCGCTCGACGTCGAGACCGCGCGCCGCGACGTCGGTCGCGACGAGGATGTCGAGCTTGCCGTCCTTGAGCTGGTTGACGCTGCGCTCGCGCTGCACCTGCGCCACGTCGCCGTTGATGGCGGCGGCGGAGTAGCCGCGGGCGCGGAGCTTCTCGGCGAGGGTCTCGGTCTCGTTCTTCGTGCGGACGAAGACGATCATTCCGTCGAAGTTCTCGACCTCGAGGATGCGGGTGAGTGCATCGACCTTCTGCGCGTACGAGACCACGAGGTAGCGCTGGGTGATGTTCGTGCCCGTCGCGGTCTTCGACTTGATGCTGATCTCTTCGGGGTCGCGCAGGTACTGCTGCGCGAGCCGGCGGATCTGCGGAGGCATCGTCGCGGAGAACAGGGCGACCTGCTTCTCCTCGGGCGTCTGCGCGAGGATCTGCTCGACGTCCTCGGCGAAGCCCATCTTGAGCATCTCGTCGGCCTCGTCGAGCACGAGGTACTGCAGCTCCGACAGGTCGAGCGTGCCCTTGGCGAGATGGTCCATGATGCGACCGGGGGTGCCGACGACCACGTGCACGCCGCGACGCAGCGCAGACAGCTGGACGCCGTAGCCCTGACCGCCGTAGACGGGCAGCACGTGCACGCCCTTCATCTTCGACGCGTAGGACTCGAACGCCTCGCACACCTGGAGCGCGAGCTCGCGGGTGGGAGCGAGCACGAGCGCCTGCGGGGTCTTCTGCGAGATGTCGAGGCGCTCCAGCACGGGCAGGGCGAACGCGGCGGTCTTGCCGGTTCCGGTCTGCGCCATGCCGACGACGTCGCGGCCGGCCAGCAGGGTGGGGATCGTCGCCGCCTGGATGGGCGAGGGGGTCTCGTAGCCGAGGTCCTTGATGGCTTTGAGGACGGGCCCGGTGATGCCGAGCTCCTCGAATCCGGGGGTCGAGGGGGCGTCGGTGGGCACAGCGTCTTCTTCAGTCACTGACCAAGGGTAGCGTCTCCGACCCCATCGCGCCTGGGCGCGCGGTCAGGAACCGCTGGTCAGCGCCAGCAGCTTCTCCTTGACCTGGCGGCGGAGGACCTTGCCGATCAGTGATTTCGGCAGCTCGTCGACGACGAAGATGCGGCGCGGCACCTTGTACGGGGTCAGGATGCCGCGGGCGAACTCGCGGATGGCCTCGACATCCACGTCCTTCGCTCCGTCGACGACGATCGCGGCGACAACCTCCTCGCCGGAGTGATCGCTCGGAAGGCCGACGACGGCGGCATCCGACACATCGGGATGCTGGCGCAGGGCGTTCTCGACCTCGGTCGGCGCGACGTTGAAGCCGCCGGTGATGATGAGCTCCTTGATGCGGTCGACGATGCGGATGAAGCCGGCGTCGTCCACGGTGACGATGTCGCCGGTGCGGAACCAGCCGTCGACGAACACGGCCTCGGTCTCCTCCGGCTTGCCGTAGTAGCCGGAGAACACCTGCGGTCCGCGCACGATCAGCTCGCCGGGCGAGCCCTCAGGCACGTCCTGCGTCGGGTTCTCGGGATCGACGACGCGGCACTCCGTGCCGGGGAGCGGCAGTCCGACGGTTCCGGGGACCCGGTTCTCGGCGACCGGGTTCGCCATCAGCACGGGGGAGCACTCGCTCAGTCCGTAGCCCTCCACCAGATACCCGCGCGTCGCCTTCTCGAAAGGAACGACGAGCTCGTGCGGCAGCGCCATCGCGCCGGAGATCGCGACCTCGATGCCCTCCAGGGAGACGCCCTGAGCGTTCGCGGCAGAGAGCAGCCGGTCCGCGATCGGCGGGACGAGCGGGAGGAACGTCGCCGGATGCTTCTTCATGACGTCCAGCACGAGGTCGGGATCGAACTTCGGGAACAGCACGAGGCGCGCGCCCATCGACATCGCGAAGGTGAGGCACAGGGTCAGACCGTAGGCGTGGAACATCGGGAGCACGGCGTAGACGACGCAGCCCTTGCCGCGCTGGATCGACGGCACCCAGGCCTGGGCCTGCGCCGCGTTCGACAGCAGGTTCCGGTGCGTGAGTGCAGCCCCCTTCGGGGTGCCCGTGGTGCCGGACGTGTACTGGATGATCGCGAGGTCGTCGGTCTGCGGCCTGGCGTGCGACGCCGGGATCGGGGATGAGCCGACCAGTGTGTCCCACGTGATCGTGCCGCGCACGCTCTCCGTGAGGGCCGCGCGGGACTCGCGCGCCTTCGCGACGGGCAGACGCAGGGCGACGCGCGTGAGGAACGGCATGGCCCGCGTGACGTCGACGGAGATCAGGTTGGCTACGGCCAGATCGGCCGGGAACTCCTGCACGGTCGAGACGACCTTGTTCCAGACGATGGCGTGCTTCGCGCCGTGGTCCTCGAACTGCTTGCGCAGCTCCCGCGGCGTGTACAGCGGGTTGTGCTCGACGACCACCGCGCCCAGCCGGAGCACGGCGTAGAACGCCACGATGTGCTGGGGGCAGTTGGGAAGCACGATCGCCACGGGGTCGCCGGCCTTGACGCCGAGGTCGCGCAGCCCCGCGGCGGCGCGGTCGATCGCATCCTGCAGCTGCGCGTAGCTCGTCTCCCTGCCGAAGAACTGCAGCGCCGGGGCATCCGGGTAGTCCCTGGCGGATGCCGCGACGATGTCGATCAGCGAACCCTCGACGGGAGCGAGGTCTTCAGGGACGCCGGCTGCGTAGCTGGCGACCCACGGGCGAGGAGGCTGGAACGTGCTCACGTGCTCAGCATATGCCGGGGCCGCAGACAGGCGCGGGAGCGGCGAGTGCGCTGACTAGACTTGAGGCGTGTCTGAAATCACCCCTGATCTTGTGCGCCATCTCGGCGTGCTCGCGCGCATCCAGCTGAACGACGACGAGGTGACGCGGCTCACGGGCCAGCTCGACGCCATCGTCGACAACATCGCGAAGGTGTCGGAGGTCGCCACCGCCGACGTCGTGGCGACGAGCCACCCGATCCCGCTGAGCAATGTCTTCCGCCCCGACGTCGTCGGGCAGACCCTCACGCACGAGCAGGTGCTCCAGAACGCACCCGACGAGGCCGACGGCCGTTTCCGTGTGACCGCGATCCTGGGAGAAGAGCAGTGAGCGACATCATCCGCCTGACCGCGGCGGAGCTCGCCGACAAGCTCGCCGCCCGCGAGGTGTCCAGCGTCGAGGCGACGCAGGCGCACCTGGACCGCATCGCGGCCGTGGACGGCGACGTGCACGCGTTCCTGCATGTGAACGAGGGCGCTCTCGCCGCCGCCGCCGAGCTCGACGCCCGCCGCGCCGCGGGGGAGGACCTCGGCCCCCTCGCTGGAGTGCCGCTCGCGATCAAGGACGTGCTGGTCACCACCGACCAGCCGACCACGAGCGGCTCGCGCATCCTCGAGGGCTACCGGTCCCCGTACGACGCGACCGTCGTCGCGCGTTCTCGCGCAGCGGGCCTCATCCCGCTCGGCAAGACGAACATGGACGAGTTCGCCATGGGCTCGTCGACCGAGCACTCGGCGTACGGCCCGACGCGCAACCCGTGGGATCTCGACCGCATCCCCGGCGGCTCCGGCGGAGGCTCCGCCGCTGCGGTGGCCGCCTTCGAGGCCCCGCTGGCGCTGGGCTCGGACACCGGCGGCTCGATCCGACAGCCGGCGCACGTCACCGGCACGGTCGGAGTGAAGCCCACATACGGCGGCGTGAGCCGCTACGGTGCGATCGCACTCGCGTCGAGCCTCGACCAGGTCGGACCCGTGTCCCGCACGGTGCTCGACTCCGGTCTGCTCCACGATGCGATCGGCGGACACGACCCCAAGGACTCCACCTCGCTGCGTGACCAGTGGCCGTCCTTCGCGGCAGCCGCTCGTGAGGGAGCCAGGGGCGACGTGCTCAAGGGTCTCAAGGTGGGTGTCATCCGCGAGCTGCCGGACAGCGGCTTCCAGACGGGTGTCGCCGAGTCCTTCCGTGCGTCGCTGGCGCTCATGGAGGCGCAGGGAGCCGAGATCGTCGAGATCGGAGCCCCGCACTTCGAGTACGGCGTCGCCGCGTACTACCTGATCCTTCCCGCGGAGGCGTCGAGCAACCTCGCGAAGTTCGACTCGGTGCGCTTCGGTCTGCGGGTCACCCCCGAGGGCAACCCGACGGTCGAGGACGTGATGTCCGCGACCCGTGATGCCGGTTTCGGCGACGAGGTCAAGCGCCGCATCATCCTCGGCACCTACGCGCTGTCGGCGGGCTACTACGACGCCTACTACGGCAGCGCGCAGAAGGTCCGCACCCTCATCCAGCAGGACTTCGCGAACGCCTTCGCGGAGGTCGACGTGATCGCCACGCCGTCGGCGCCGACCACGGCGTTCAAGCTCGGCGAGAAGATCGACGACCCGCTGCAGATGTACCTCAACGACATCACGACGATCCCGGTGAACCTCGCCGGGGTCCCCGGGATCTCGATCCCCAGCGGCCTCGCCGCCGAGGACGGCCTGCCCGTCGGCATCCAGTTCATCGCTCCGGCGCGTGAGGACGCCCGTCTGTACAAGGTCGGTGCGGCTCTCGAGGCCGTGCTGCTCGACTCGTGGGGTGCCCCGCTGCTCAGCCGTGCACCGCAGCTCGTGGGAGGGACCCGCTGATGGCCGCCGCCAAGCTCATGGACTTCGACAAGGCGCTGGAACTGTTCGAGCCGGTACTGGGCTTCGAGGTGCATGTCGAGCTCAACACCAACACGAAGATGTTCTCGGACGCGCCGAACCCGGCGAACGAGGCCTATCACGCGGCCGAGCCGAACACGCTCATCGCGCCGGTGGACCTCGGCCTGCCCGGATCCCTCCCGGTGGTGAACGAGACGGCCATCCGCTCGTCGATCAGCCTCGGTCTCGCGCTCGGCTGCTCGATCGCCGAGTCCAGCCGGTTCGCGCGGAAGAACTACTTCTACCCCGACCTCGGCAAGAACTACCAGATCTCGCAGTACGACGAGCCGATCGCGTACGAGGGGTCCGTCGAGGTGGAGCTCGAGGACGGGACCATCGTCCAGATCCCGATCGAGCGCGCGCACATGGAGGAGGACGCAGGCAAGCTGACCCACATGGGCGGCGCGACCGGACGCATCCAGGGCGCGGAGTACTCGCTCGTCGACTACAACCGTGCGGGCGTGCCGCTGGTCGAGATCGTCACCAAGACGATCTTCGGCGCCGAGCACCGTGCACCGGAGGTCGCCAAGGCGTACGTCCAGACCATCCGCGACATCGTCCGCAGCCTCGGCATCTCGGAGGCTCGGCTCGAGCGGGGCAACCTCCGCTGCGACGCGAACGTCTCGCTGCGCCCCCGTGGCCAGGAGAAGCTCGGCACGCGCACCGAGACCAAGAACGTCAACTCGATGCGCTCGGTCGAGCGCGCGGTCCGCTACGAGATCCAGCGCCAGGCGCAGATCCTCGCCGACGGCGGGACGATCACGCAGGAGACGCGTCACTGGCACGAGGACACCGGCACGACCTCGCCCGGCCGTCCCAAGTCGGACGCCGACGACTACCGCTACTTCCCGGAGCCCGATCTGCTGCCCGTCGAGCCCGCCGCCGAACTGATCGAGGAGCTGCGCGCCGCGCTCCCCGAGCAGCCGGTGGCACGTCGTCGTCGTCTGATGGCGGAGTGGGGCTTCACGGACCTGGAGTTCCAGGACGTCCGCAACGGCGGCCTGCTCGAGGTCGTCGAGGCGACGATCGCCGCGGGCGCGACGCCCGCCACCGCGCGCAAGTGGTGGACAGGCGAGATCACCCGCCTCGCGAATGCGCAGGAGAAGGATGCGTCCGACCTGATCAGCCCGGAGAACGTCGCCGCGCTCCAGAAGCTGGTCGACGCGGGCACGCTCACCGACAAGCTGGCCCGTCAGGTGCTCGAGGGCGTCATCGCCGGCGAAGGCACCCCGCAGGAGGTCGTGGACGGACGCGGACTCGCCGTGGTGTCGGACGACGGCGCGCTGATCGCCGCGATCGACGAGGCACTGGCCGCACAGCCCGACGTCCTCGCCAAGATCAAGGACGGCAAGGTCCAGGCCGCCGGGGCCGTGATCGGCGCGGTCATGAAGGCCATGAAGGGCCAGGCCGACGCCGCCCGCGTGCGCGAACTGGTCCTGGAGCGCGCGGCGCAGTAGTCGTCATCGTCTCCCGGGCCCGATGTCAGAGGCCCGGGAGACAATGGACTCATGGGACACGGCGACGGCAGAGGGCGCATCGTCTCGCCCGACGGCGCCGACGATACGGGCACGCGGATCCTCCACGTCGACATGGACGCGTTCTACGCCGGCGTCGAGGTTCTCGACGACCCGAGTCTTCGCGGTCTGCCGCTGATCATCGGGGCGCCGGACGGACGTTCGGTCGTCTCCAGCGCCTCCTACGAAGCCCGCAGGTACGGCGTCCGCGCCGCGATGCCCGTGTCGCAGGCGATCAGGCTCTGCCCGTCCGCACGCATCGTCCTGCCGCACTTCCACCGGTATCAGGAGGTGTCGAAGCAGGTGATGGCGATCTTCGAATCGTTCACACCGCTGGTCGAACCGCTGTCGGTGGACGAGGCCTTCCTCGACGTGCACGGCGTCAGAAGGCTCTGGGGGAGTCCCGCTCGCATCGCGCAGCTCGTGCGCGAACGCGTGCAGGACGAGGTGGGGATCACCTGCAGCGTCGGGGTCGCCGCGACCAAGCACGTCGCGAAGATGGCGTCGACGATGGCGAAGCCCGACGGACTGCTCGTGGTCGCCGCGGCCGACACCATCGACTTCCTCGCGCCGCGGCCGGTCCGGGCGATGTGGGGCGTGGGGCCGAAAGCGGCCGAGGCGCTGGAGGGGCGCGGCATCCGGACCATCCGCGACATCCGCGAGAGCTCTCAGGACATGCTGGACCGTGCTGTGGGGCCGGCGCTCGGCATCCGTCTCGCGCAGCTCGCTCGGGGCGAAGACGCGCGCATGGTCGAGACCGAGCGCATCGAGAAGAGCATCGGGCATGAAGAGACCTTCGAGACGGACGTGACCGATCGCGTGTTCCTGCGCGCGGAGCTGCTCCGACTCGCCGACCGCGTCGCCGCTCGCCTGCGACGCGCGGAGTGGGAGACCGGGACGGTGGCGATCAAGGTGCGCTTCGACGACTTCCGCACCCTGAGCAGATCGCAGACCCTCGCGGAGCCGACAGCGGTCGGTCAGCGCATCGGCGAGGCAGCGCAGACGCTGTTCGAGCAGATCGAGAGCCGGGATCCGGTCCGTCTCGTGGGGGTCCGCGCCGAGAAGCTGCGCCCCGCGGGCGGCGGAGGCATCGGCCTCTGGGACGACGACGAGGATTGGCGCAGGGTCGAGGGCGCCATGGACGACGCCGTCGCGAGGTTCGGCACGGCGACCATCACCCGCGCGCGCCACATCGGACGGGGAGAGGGTCGAGGAGCCGCGCGGCATCCGAAGGATCACGGCCTGGATTGAGGCCCATCTGTCCGGTGCGTCGGCTAGCGTGGACACATGCCCCACATTGCACTGGAACTCGGTAAGCAGGCCGCCTCGTTCGGCGTGAAGAGCGCGTACGGCGAGCCCCAGGATGTCGACGGCGCGAGCATCACGCCCGTCGCCCTGGCCATCACCGGGTTCGCCGGCGGCAGTGCCGAGGCGGGAGAGGGCGGGACGGGCGGCGGCATCGCGGTGCCCGTCGGCGTCTACATCCGCCGCGAAGAGGGCCTCCGGTTCGAGCCGAACATCATCACCCTCCTCGTCGTCGCCGGTCCGTTCGTCTGGATCGCCGGTCGTGCGATCACCCGCATCATCCGTGCCCTCAAGAAGTGACGATCCGGTAGCCGCTGCGCTCGACCGTGCCGCCGGGCTCATCGAGGCCGACATCCGCGCCCTCGCGGCAGCGAACCCCGTCGTCCTGATCGACGGCCGCAGTGGCGCGGGCAAGACCTCGCTTGCGCGTCGCGTCGCGTCGCGCTGGCCCGTCGCGGGGCCGGTGCAGCTGATCGCCCTGGACTCGATCTACCCGGGGTGGGATGGCCTCGACGCGGGCGCGGAACGCGCACTCGAACGGATCCTGCGGCCGCACGGGCGGGGATACCACAGCACCTGGAACCGCTGGGACTGGGAGCGGGGCGCAGAGGCCGAGAGCTACGCGGTCAACCCGGCACTCGGGCTGATCATCGAGGGAAGTGGCATCCTCACCGCGGCGAGCGCGGCGATCGCCGATGTGCGCGTGTGGGTGGAGTCCGCCGAGACCGGTCGCAAGGCCAGGGCGCTCGCGCGTGATGGTGAGACCTACCGTCCGCACTGGGAGAGATGGGCGGCTCAGGAGTCGCGGCACATCGAGAGGGATGCTCCACGCGAGCTGGCCACGCGGATCATCGACGTTCCCTAGTCGTTCAGTCGAGAGACTCGTCCGCGGCCTCGATGAGCAGCTCGAGTCGATAGCCCAGCCAGTCGTAGACGTGGAACCGTCGGTCCTCCGGGTCGTGATGCTCATCGTCCACGATGCCGAGTCGGGTGGCGACGACGAGCCTCACCGCCGTGAGCGTCCGCAGCCACGCGTCGACGTCGCTCGCCTCGATGGCGAGATCGTGTTCGGCGAACGCCTGTTCCTCTGTGAGATCGGCGAACTCGGAGCGCAGCGGCTCCAGCGCGGCGCGGACGGTCGCGGTGTCCGCCGAGCGCCTGTCGAGCAGCTCGTCTCGTGTCGCCGCCGCGAACTCGTCAGCGGCATCTGCGTCGTCAGGGTAGGCGCTCGGGGTCAACCGTGCGACGGCGGGGTCGCTGAGGTCGCGCTGACCGCCGACCAGATCGGCGAACTCGCCCAGGATCTCCGCGAGCTGGACCGCCTCGATCGGCGCCATGCTGATCCGCACCGTCCCCGAGTTCATGCGGGCGTCTTCCGGACCGTGGCCCAGAGCCCGAAGTCGTGCATCGCCTGCGCGTGCACCTCCATGGTCTCGCGAGGCCCGGTCGCGACGATCGCGTGCCCGTCGTGGTGCACGGCGAGCATGAGCTGGGTGGCGCGGTCGAGGGAGTAGCCGAAGTACGTGCGGAAGACGCGCACGACGTAGCTCATCAGGTTCACGGGGTCGTTCCAGACGACGACCTGCCAGGGCTCCAGCGGAGCCGCGGACAGATCGAGCTGCTCATCGAGCTCGGGGGAGGCTGCAGGAGCGCTCATGCCCACCCCAGCTCGTGCAGCTGCTCGTCATCGATGCCGTAGAAATGCGCGATCTCGTGGACGAGGGTCGTGTGCACCTCGTCGCGGAGCTCATCCAGGTCATCGCACTCGGCGAGATGCGGCTCACGGTACACGACGATGCGATCCGGCAGCTCTCCCATGCCGTACTGGCCGCGCTCGGTGATCGCGAGTCCGTCGTACAACCCGAGAAGGTCGAGGGTGCCGTCCTCAGGGCGGTCCTCGACGACGAACACGACGTTGTCGAGCCCGTCGACCATGTCGTCGGGCAGGCGATCGAGCTCGTCGATCACGAGCTCCTCGAAGGCGTCCGCATCCATCTCCATCCCGTCCAGCCTATTCGGCCGGAGGCGGATGTGAGTTCTCTCACGAACGGCGGCCTCTTTTCGGAGCGGATGGAGAAGCGCGGGGCGGAAGCTCGGTGCATGGTCGTTCTGGAGCGCGCAGCAGATGAGGTCCCGCGGATCGGCGATGCCGTCCGCGGTCCCCGTGCGCGGTGGCGCACGCCACTGGTGATCGGCGTCGGCGTCACGCTCGTCACGTATCTGGGCGCCGGGGTGCCGTCCTACTGGGGAGACGAGGCCGCCAGCGTGCTGTCGGCCGAGCGCTCATGGCCGAGCCTCTTCGCCGAGCTGAGCACGGTGGATGCCGTGCACGGTCTCTACTACTCGCTGCTCCACCTGTGGATCGGCGTGTTCGGCAGCACCGAATGGTCGACGCGGGCGCTCAGCGCGCTCGGCATCGGTGTCCTCGCGGCCGGAGTCGTCGTCCTGGGCGAGCGCTGGTTCGATCGCCGTATCGGCGTGCTCGCGGGCATCCTGATCGCGGTGATCCCCCGGGCGGGGGTTCTCGCCATCGAGACGCGAGGGTACGCGATCGCCGCGGCCGCCGCCGTGTGGGTCACGATCCTCTTCGTCCGGCTCGTGGATCGAGACGGACGACGGCGCGGCTGGATCCTCTACGGCGTCGCCGTCGCCGTGAGCGCCACGTTCTTCCTCTATCTGCTCCTCATGCCCCTGGTGCACCTCACCGTCCTCCTCGTCGACCGCGCGTGGACGCGCCATCCTCGGGTCCTCCGCCGCTGGCTGGTGTCGATGGTGCTCGCCGCCGTCCTCGCGCTGCCGATCATGATGAGTGCCCAGCAGCAGAAGGGGCAGGTGGAGTTCCTCGCCCGCCGCGGGTACATGACGCCGACGGGCTGGTTCGTGACGCCGTGGTTCGGCCACGTCGGAGCAGCGGCGCTGCTGATCCCCGTGCTCCTGATCGGCATCATCGCCGTCGTGCTGCGGAGGCCGCGGAGGGAGGGCGCCGCCCCCGTCATCGTCTGGCTTCTCGCCCCCGGCATCGTGCTGGTGCTCATCGACGTCCTGTTCTCTCCGACCTTCAACCCCCGCTATCTCTCCTTCAGCCTCGGAGCCGTCGCGATGCTCCTCGCCTCAGGGGTCTGGGCGATCCTCGATCTGGCGCGTGGGGTGGCAGGCAGACGGGGCCTCCTGGGCTCGTCCGCAGTGTTGATCATCCTCGGAGCGCTCCTGCTCGCGCCCGAGTTCGTGCACGAGCGCGGTGTGTATGCGAAGGACGGCGGCGCCGACGGCAGGGCCGCCGCCGCGCAGGTCGCATCGATCGGGCGACCGGGTGACACGGTCCTGTTCGGCACGGGCACCAGGCCCTCGCGTGCACCACGGCTCGTCTACCGCCTGTATCCGGAGGCGTTCCAGGGCATGAGCGACCCGCAGCTGATCACCGCCGCAGAGGACACGGACGGGCTCTGGGATCGCCTGGCCACCGTCGAGTCCGTCGCTCCTGAACTCTCCGCCGGGACCGTGTGGCTCCTGGAGACCGGATCGACCGGGTCCGCCGACGCGGACGTCGCAGCTCTCCAGCGGGCGGGATTCACCGAGGTCTCGCGTACGGACATCAATCGCACCGTCGTCTACGAGTTCCGGAAGGGAACACAATCATGAGCCAGCGCACCGTGGTCGTCCTGCCCACGTACAACGAGATCGAATCCCTTCCCGAGGTCGTCGGGCGGCTGCGTGCGGAAGCGCCCGACGTCGACGTGCTCATCGTCGATGACGCCTCTCCCGACGGCACCGGGGAACTGGCCGACCTGCTCGCGTCTCGCATGCCGCAGGTGAGGGTGCTGCATCGAGCGGAGAAGCAGGGCCTCGGCCCGGCATACATCGCCGGTTTCGCCGAGGCGGCCGCGCTCGGGTACGAGGTGATCGTCCAGTCGGATGCCGACGGCTCCCATCGCCCGGAGGACCTCCCTGCGATGCTCTCCGCGCTGGACTCGGCGGATGTGGTCATCGGATCGCGCTGGGCCGCCGGCGGCGCGGTGGAGCGCTGGTCCGCAGGACGGTATCTCCTCTCTCGAGCGGGGAGCCTCTACGCCGGCCTCCTCCTCCGCATTCCGAACAAGGACATCACGGGCGGCTATCGCGCATTCCGCACCGAGGCTCTCCGCCGCATCGCACCGGAACAGGTGACGAGCCGGGGCTACTGCTTCCAGATCGAGATGCTCGACCGTGCCGTGCGCACCGGATGCCGCATCGCCGAGGTTCCCATCACCTTCGACGACCGCCTGCACGGCGAGTCGAAGATGTCGGGTCGCATCGTGTTCGAAGCGCTGCGCCAGGTCACCCGCTGGGGCATCGAGAGGAGGTTCGGCAAGGGTGACCGCGCCGACGCGACGCATGCGGAGGTGGCCCGTGTCTGAACTCCGTCGGCCACGTCTCGGGGGACTGGCCGAGCAGATCGTGAAGTTCGCTGCCGTCGGCGGAGTCGGACTGATCGTCGACGTCGCCGTGTTCAACCTGCTCCTGCTGCATCCGTTACCGGTCGCGGCCTGGCCGATGGTCGCGAAGGTCGTGTCCACGGCCCTCGCGATCGTCGTGAACTGGGTCGGCAACAGGCTCTGGACCTTCCGGGATCGCCGCAGAGCGGATGCCGCGCGCGAAGCGGTCGAGTTCTTGATCGCCAGCCTCATCGGAAGCGGGGTCTCGCTGCTGTGCCTCGGTGTGTCGCACTACCTCCTGAACCTCACGACGACCGTCGATGACAACGTGTCTGCGAACGTGATCGGACTGCTCGCCGGCTCGGCCGTCCGCTTCGCGGCCTATCGTTGGTGGGTCTTCGCGGAGCGCGGGGATCAGACCCGGGAGGCGGTGAAGGTCACGACGACGGTCGCGCCGACTCCCTGACGGTTCTCGACGCGAGCACCCCCTCCCGCCTTCTGGGCGAGTCGGGCGACGATCGCGAGGCCCAGGCCGCTTCCGGGGTAGGTCGGTGCGCTACCGCGAACGAACCGCTCGAAAGCGCGCTGTGCGACCTCGGGGTCGAATCCTCCCGCGTCATCGCCCACGGAGAGCTCGATCGCGGCGGGAGACTGCGTGAGGGTGACGGTGACGCTCACCGGGCCGTCCGCCGCGCCGATCGAGTTGTCGACGAGGTTCTCCACGATCCTCCCGAAGTCGTCTGCAGAGATCGGGACGACGGCGGACTCCGCATCGACCACGACGTGGAAGTCGAGATCGAGCTCATGCCCAGGGCCGAGCTCCGAGGAGCGCAGACGCAGTCGGTCGATGCTGTCGGTCAGGGTCGAGGAGAGTTGCGACACGGTGGCCGAACCGGTGCCGTCGATGGAGTCGATCCGTGACAGCTGCAGAAGCGCATCGGCGGTTCTCGTCAGACGAGTGAGAGTCGCGCGGGCGTCGTCGAGGACGGCGGCGTCGGCATCGGCATCGAACCCGTCGACGAGCTGGAGCTGCGCCTGCAGGACGGCGAGCGGGTTGCGGAGCTCATGGCTCGCGTCGGACACCATCTGGCGCTCCCGGTCGCTGGCCGCACGCATGCGTTCGAGGAGGTCGTTCAGAGTGCGGGCGAGATCGGCGAGCTCGTCGCGCGATGCTCCGACAGGAAGCAGCTCGCCGCGACGCGACACGGCGAGGGACTCCGCACTGCGCCGCATCCTCTCCACCGGGCGGAGCGCGGCGCCCGTGACGAACCACGAGCCGAGAGCGAACACGAGCGCTCCGACGAGCAGGATGCCGGTCAGCAGGAGGATGACCTCGGAGAGCACGTCGTCGGCGATGTCCGCGTCCCGCGTCGCGAGCACGTACCAGGTGCCGCCTGCCGTCTCCACGGGGTCTACGTAGACGTAGAAGCCCTCCTGTGGCGTGCTGACGCTGTGCAGGCGGGGACCGTCGGCGATGAACTCGGCGACGCGGTCCGCGACGCCCTCGGGGAGCGTGTTCATCCGCTCGACGCCGTCCGGGGCGACGATCGCAACGTGCTGGTTCGCACCGGGCTTTTCGAAACGCGCATCCGGATTGTCCTGGATCACCCCGCGGTAGACCTCGGTGATGCCGTGGAGCACCGCCTTCTCCTTCTGCTCGACGATGCCCGTCAACTGCGCGAACACGATGGCCGAGGCGATGGCGAGCACGAGCACCGCGGCGACGGTCGAGCCGATCGTGACCCTGGCGCGCAGGGAGAGACGGCGTCTCATCGATCGTCCTCTGCGAGCAGACGGAAACCGACTCCGCGCTCGGTCACGATCTGCGCACCGGACCCCGCGGCTTCCAGCTTCCGGCGCACGTAGCCCACGTACTGATCGACCACGTTCGATTGGAAGTGCTCTGAGCCCCAGACCTCCGCGAGCAGCTCCGATCGAGCCACCGTCGACCCGAGCCGCTGGACCAGCGTCTTCAGCAGGTCGAACTCGCGCCTGCTCAGGAGCACCTCCTCGCCACCCACGGCGACCGTCCCCCGGTCGACGGCGAGCGTGAGATCGCCGGCCGTGAGGCGGAGCCGGAGGGAAGCGTCGCGGCGGGTCAGCACGCGGAGTCTCGCGAACAGCTCGGCGAAGTCGAACGGCTTGATCAGGTAGTCGTCGGCGCCGGAATCGAGGCCGTGCACGCGGTCGTCGATCGCGTTGCGCGCCGTCAGCATGAGGACCTTGATCTGCTCGTCATGCTGCTTCAGACGTCGGCACAACTCGAATCCGGTCATTCCCGGCATATTCACGTCGACGATCGCGAGATCGAAGCTCCGGGTCGAGGCGGCAGAGAGGGCGGCGATGCCGTCGGCAGCCGTCTCCGTCTCGTACCCTTCACGCTGGAGATGCCGTGCCACGAGGCCGGCCAGCAGCGGTTCGTCATCGACGACGAGCACCCGGGTAGACACAGCGCGAGTCTATGTCAGCGACCTCAGTGCAACAGCACCAGAAGCGCAGCGACCGCGATGAAGAGCACGCCGAAGACGGTGTTGAGAACGCGCTGACCTCTCGCGGACCGCGTGAGCCGCCGGAACGGACGGGCCGCCGCGGCGAAGAAGCCCCACATGACGACGACGTCGACGGCGATCGACGTCGTGATAATCGTCAGGTACTGGGGGAGCTGGGGCTGGTCGAGACGGACGAACTGCGGGATGAAGGCGAGGAAGAAGACGATGGCCTTCGGGTTCAGCAGATTGACCCATAGTCCGCGACGGATCATCGACCAGCGACCTTCGCGGGGGACCTCGGCGAGCGCGTCCTCATCCTCGGAGGCGATCGTCGGCTTCGTCAGGATGAGCCGGATGCCGAGATACACGAGGTAGGCGGCGCCCGCGTAGCGGATGACGTTGAAGAGGGTCTCCGAGCGGGAGACGATGAGGCCGACGCCCGCTGCGACGATCACCACATGGATGATGAGGGCGATCTGCTGCCCGATGATGCCCCAGATCGATCGCCGCCAGCCCTGACTGAGCGAGTTCGACATCGTGTTGATGGCACCGGCGCCGGGGGTGAAGCTGATCACGATGCACGCGGTGAGCAGCGAGACCCAGAGCGCGACAGACACGTCGTCATTCTAGGGCTCGCAGCCCACCGCGTTCCGCTCACCGCGACGGCTGCAGGTCTATGCGCCGGAGGAGTTGGGCGTTCAGAGCGACCACGATGGTCGAGAGCGACATCAGCACCGCGCCCACCGACATCGGCAGGACGAATCCCACCGGGGCGAGGACGCCCGCGGCCAAGGGTACCGAGATCAGGTTGTATCCGGCGGCCCACCACAGGTTCTGCGTCATCTTGCGGTAGCTCGCCGCGGACAGGTCGATGACGGACTTCACGGCGCGCGGGTCGCTGCCCGCCAGGATCACGCCCGCCGAGGCGATGGCGACGTCGGTGCCTGCGCCGATGGCCAGACCGACGTCGGCCTGGGTGAGTGCGGGAGCATCGTTCACGCCGTCGCCGACCATCGCCACGCGTCGCCCTTCCTGCTGCAGTGCCCGAACGATCTTCGCCTTGTCCTCCGGACGGACGCCCGCATAGACCCGGCCGATGCCGAGCTCGGCCGCGACGTGGTCGGCGACCGCCTGTGCATCGCCCGTGATCATCACGACCTGCACACCGCGAGCATGCAGATCGCCCACGGCCTGGTGGGACTCGGGGCGGACCTCGTCGGCGAGACGCAGCGCGCCGACGACCCGGTGGTCGACGAGGACGTGGAGGATGATCGCTCCTTCCGTACGCCAGTCGTCGGCGACCGGAAGCTCGGACAGGCCGTGCTCCTCCAGCAGGTGGGGACCGCCCACCTGGACCACTCGTCCGTCGACTCTGGCGCTCACGCCGATCGCGGGAGACGAGGAGAAGTCGGTGGATGCGGGTACATCCAGCTCGCGATCCTCAGCGGCACGGACCAGGGCCTTGGCGAGGGGATGCTCCGAGTCGCGCTCGGCGGCCGCGGCGAGAGCCAGCACCTCCTCGGAGGACAGGCCGCCAGACGGCACGACCGCGGTCACGGCGGGAGTGCCCTTCGTGAGGGTTCCGGTCTTGTCGAACAGGACCGTGTCGATCGTGCGCATCGTCTCGAGTGCCAGCCGGTCCTTCACGAGGACCCCCGCCTTCGCTGCCCGCTCCGTGGCGATCGACACCACGAGGGGGATGGCGAGTCCCAGAGCGTGGGGGCAGGCGATCACGAGGACGGTGATGGTTCGCACGACGGCCTCGTCGGGCATGCCGAACGCCGTCCAGACCACAGCGGTGATCAGCGCGGCTCCGAGCGCGAACCAGAACAGCCAGGCCGCGGCGCGATCGGCGATGCGCTGCGCACGCGACGACGACGCCTGGGCATCGGCGACGAGCCTGCGGATGCCGGCGAGGGCGGTGTCATCGCCCACGGCGTCGATTCGCACCCGCAGCCCGGAGTCGGTCGCGACGGTGCCCGCCACGACACGGTCGCCCGTCTCACGGCGCACGGGCTTGGACTCTCCCGTGATCATCGACTCATCGATGCTGGCCGAACCCTGCACGATGATTCCGTCGGCCGGGAGGCGTCCGCCAGGACGGACGACCACGATGTCGTCGAGGCGCAGGTCTGCGGGGGAGACCTTCACGATGCGGTCGCCGTCGGCACGCTCCGCTTCGTCGGGGAGGAGAGCCGCGAGCGAGTCGAGCGCCGACGTCGTCTGAGCGAGAGACCGCATCTCGAGCCAGTGGCCGAGCAGCATGATGACGATAAGGAGGGCGAGCTCCCACCAGAATTCGAGTTCGTGGTGCAGGAGGCCGAGGCTCGCGCCCCAGGACGCGAGGAAGGCGACGCTGATCGCGAGCGCGATGAGCAGCATCATGCCGGGCTTCCGCGCCTTCAGCTCGGAGACTGCGCCGGTGAGGAAGGGGGCGCCACCCCATACGAACATCACCGTGCCGAGGAGCGGGGCGATCCAGCGTGCCCAGCCGTCGATCTCGTAGCCGAGGATCATCGCGAACATCGGGGAGGTCGCGACGACCGGCGCCGCGACGACGAGCATCACCCAGAACAGGCGCCGGAAGCGCTCCGTGTGACCGGCGTGGGAGTCGTGGCCTCCGTGAGCGTGCTGGTCGCCGTGAGCTTGTTGGGCGGGGTGAGCCTGCTGGTCGGCGTGCGGGTGCTGGTCGTCGTCGGGCTTGTGGCTCTGCTCGTGGCGATGCGTGGGGGAACCGTGATCTCCCGAGGACTGCGGAGTCGAGTGATGCGTATGTCCCTGCGCGACATGCTCGTGACTGTTCATGCTTACTTCAACCGGCATACCCCAGGTGGGTATTCCGGAACAGGGGGAATCGGTAGGCTGACCCGATGAGCGAGAACCTGGACGACGGTCCCTTCTTCCATGGCACGACCGCGGATCTGCGGGTCGGAGACCTGCTCATCGCAGGCTTCCGGTCGAACTATCGACCGGAGATCGTGATGAACCACATCTACTTCACAGCCCTGCGCGACGGAGCAGGACTGGCCTCAGAGATCGCGGGGGAACTGGGCGACGGCAGGCCGCGGGTGTACGAGGTCGAGCCGACGGGGGAGTTCGAGAACGACCCGAACGTCACCGACAAGAAGTTCCCGGGCAACCCGACGCGCTCTTTCCGCAGCACGTCTCCGTTGCGTGTCGTGCGTGAGGTGACCGAGTGGACGCGACTGACCCCGGATGCGCTGCAGATGTGGCGCGAGCGTCTGGCGGCCATCCGCGCCGACGACCAAGCCGAGATCATCAACTGAGCGTCGAACAGGGAGCGGGAATGACGAAGGCCCCGGCTCAATGAACCGGGGCCTTCGCGCGTGGGGTGAGTAACGGGACTCGAACCCGCGACATCCGGCACCACAAGCCAGCGCTCTACCAGCTGAGCTATACCCACCATGTGCCCGCCGAAGCAGGCAACCACTCGAGTGTATTACATGTTGGGAGCGAACTTTGACACGACGTCGCTCGCGATGTCGCGAGCTTCGTCGCTGGTGGGGCCTGGTTCGTCGATGAACACCGCTTCGCGGTAGTACTGGAGCTCGCGGATCGACTCGAGGATGTCGGCCAGAGCCCGGTGCCCGCCGTCCTTGGACGGAGCGTGGAAGAACACCCGCGGGTACCAACGGCGGGAGAGCTCTTTGATGCTCGAGACGTCGACGTTGCGGTAGTGCAGCCACTGGTCGATCTGCGGCATGTACTTCGCGAGGAACATCCGGTCGGTGCCGATGGTGTTGCCGGCGAGCGGCGCCTTCCGCTCCTGCGGGACGAACCGGCGGATGTACGCGAGCGTCTGTGCCTCGGCCTCGGCGAGGGGAACGCCCAGAGGGATCTCGTTGATCAGACCTGAGGTCTCATGCATCTTCGTGACGAAATCGTTCATGTTCGCCAGTGCTGCCTCGCTCGGCTGGATCACGATCTGGAAGCCGGGGTCCACCGGCTGAAGCTCGAAATCCGTGATGACGACGGCGATCTCGACGAGTTCGTCCACCGAGAGATCGAGTCCCGTCATCTCGCAATCGATCCAGACGAGTCGGTCGTTCTCGGAAGCAGATACCATGACGTCATCCTATCGACGGCACCGACATCGCCCGTCCGGCGCGGTACGGTAGGTGCATACGCCTCCGTAGCTCAGGGGATAGAGCAGGAGCCTTCTAATCTCTTGGTCGCAGGTTCGAATCCTGCCGGGGGCGCAACGATCCTCATCCGTTCCGGAGAGCGGCGACCGCATCGTCGGCACGCCAGAAGTCGCCGACGAGTCGGAACGACCCGGTCGCGAGGTGCAGCCGCTCGGCGCGATAGCGCATACCGAGAGGGTCGGGCATGACCCTCAGGTGGCCGAGCACGCGCCCCGCGCGATCCTGCACGCGCCACAGATGCGCGGAGGCTCGCACGAGATGCTCCCTGGGGGACGCGAGTGCAGGGGTGGCGAACGGCACCTCGGGCAATGATGTGATCAGGCTGTGCGACATCGTCGACTCCTTTCTGAATCGAACATATGACCGACCTCGGACATTCGGTCCGGCGGCACCGGTCTGTGCGGCCCGCGCACGAGTCGAGTTCTCCTGCACATGAATGTGCGCTGCTCGGGTTCTCCACGGTTACTGGGTTTCCGGTGTCCATCAGGGCGGAGGAGAGCGCACTCTGGAGCGATCCGGGCAATCGACCCGGCGTACAGAGGAGACGACGATGACCGACACGCTGACCGTCATGGGAAAGGTCGCGACAGACCCGACTCACAGCCGGACCACGACGGGGATCCCCGTGACGAACTTCCGCCTCGCGACGACGCACAGGAGATTCGATCAGGCGACGCAGACCTGGGTGGACGCCGGTACCAACTGGTACTCCATCGCGGCGTTCCGCCAGCTGGGCGAGCACGTCAAAGCCTCGCTGAGGACCGGGGACAGCGTGATCGTGACGGGCAGGTTGAAGATCCGCGCCTGGGAGGCCAACGGCAAGCAGGGAACGAGCGTCGACATCGATGCGGAGTCGATCGGTCACGATCTGCGGTGGGGGACCAGCGCCTTCCTCTCCGCGTCTCGGGCGGCCTCGGCCGAGCGCGCACGCGATCTCCCCGCCGGCGCAGCAACGCGCGGCGCGCTCGCACCGCCGACGGAGTCGGCACCGGACGGCGACTCCGTCACCGATGACGAGGAGTGGGCCGCTCAGGACGGCGCTGACACGATGACTGTCGGGGCGTCGGTGCCGTTCTGAGCGGTGCGCGACGGATCTCTCGGCCGATGCTCAAGATCGGTGGGGTCGGCCCGTAGACTCGGAGTCGTGCTACGACGACCGGCCTCATCCGTTCCGAGAGCGGCGGTCGCGGGTCTCGCCGCGGCTCTGATCCTCCTGCTCGCCGCTTGCGGCCCGACACCCTCGCCGTCTCCCTCAGCGTCGGATGCCGGCCCGTCGCCGACGCCGTCGGCCACTGCTGAGGGGCCGGCCTACGTGCCCGACGGCACTGCAGAGGACAACCTCCCCGTGTTCACCGCGATCACTGAGCAGATCTGGGCGACGGATCAGCGGGGTTCGGGTCGCGCATACATCGACGCCCTGATCGCCGCCGGATTCGACCGTGCCGCGATGCAGGTGACCCAGGACCAGTCCACTGTGGGGAACGCCGCGGAGAGTCTGCAGTTCTCCGTGCGCTGGGGTGATGCCGAGTGCCTGATCGGGCAGGTCGGGCCGTCTACGGGTGCACCCGTGACCGCGGTGATGCCGCAGCTCGCCGAAGGGCGCTGCCTGATCGGGAACACTCGCCCGATCGATTGGTGAGGGCCCCTCGATCATCGACGGGGCACTCTGCCGGGGCCGGTAGGCTGGAGTGTCGATCTTTCGACGCCGACAGAAGGAGTCTTTTCGGTGGCTGAGTACATCTACTCGATGGTCCGTGCGCGCAAGGCGGTGGGTGAGAAGCTCATCCTCGATGACGTCACGATGGCGTTCCTCCCGGGCGCGAAGATCGGCATGGTCGGTCCCAACGGCGCCGGAAAGTCGACGATCCTCAAGATCATGGCGGGGCTCGACACTCCGTCGAACGGTGAGGCCAAGCTGTCGCCCGGCTTCTCCGTCGGCATCCTGATGCAGGAGCCGGAGCTCGACGAGTCCAAGACGGTGCTCGAGAACATCCAGGACGGAATCGCCATCAAGGCGAAGCTCGACCGCTTCAACGAGATCTCCGCACTCATGGCGGACCCCGATGCCGACTTCGACGCGCTCCTCGCCGAGATGGGCTCGCTGCAGGAGGAGATCGACGCGGCGGACGGCTGGGATCTCGATTCCCAGCTCGACCAGGCCATGGATGCTCTGCGCACGCCGCCGGGAGACGCGGCGATCGCGCCTCTGTCCGGTGGTGAGAAGCGCCGTGTGGCGCTGGCGAAGCTCCTCCTCCAGAAGCCCGACCTCCTGCTCCTCGACGAGCCCACCAACCACCTCGACGCCGAGAGCGTGCTCTGGCTCGAGCAGCACCTGCAGGCGTACAAGGGCGCGGTGATCGCGATCACCCACGACCGGTACTTCCTCGACCACGTCGCCGAGTGGATCGCCGAGGTCGACCGCGGGCGCCTGATCGGCTACGAAGGCAACTACTCGACCTACCTGGAGAAGAAGGGCGAGCGCCTCGAGATCCAGGGCAAGAAGGACGCGAAGCTCGCCAAGCGCCTCAAGGAGGAGCTGGAGTGGGTGCGATCGAGCGCCAAGGGCCGCCAGACCAAGTCCAAGGCGCGTCTGGCCCGGTACGAGGAGATGGCGACCGAGGCCGAGCGGACGAGGAAGCTGGACTTCGAGGAGATCCAGATCCCCGCAGGTCCGCGCCTCGGCAGCATCGTGATCGACGCGAAGAAGCTCAAGAAGGGCTTCGACGGGCGCTCGCTCATCGACGGCCTCAGCTTCAGCCTTCCGCCGAACGGCATCGTCGGCGTGATCGGCCCGAACGGCGTGGGAAAGACGACGCTCTTCAAGACGATCGTCGGCCTCGAGCCCCTCGACGGCGGCGACCTGAAGATCGGCGAGACCGTCAAGATCAGCTACGTCGACCAGTCGCGCTCCAACATCGACCCGAACAAGACCCTGTGGGAGGTCGTGTCCGACGGGCTCGACTTCATCACGGTCGGCAAGACGGAGATCCCCTCTCGCGCGTACGTGTCGAAGTTCGGGTTCAAGGGACCCGACCAGCAGAAGAAGGCCGGCGTCCTCTCCGGCGGTGAGCGCAACCGTCTGAACCTGGCGCTGACGCTCAAGGAGGGTGGCAACCTGCTGCTCCTCGACGAGCCGACCAACGACCTCGACGTCGAGACCCTGAGCTCGCTCGAGAACGCGCTGCTCGAGTTCCCCGGCTGCGCCGTGGTCATCACCCACGACCGGTGGTTCCTCGACCGCATCGCGACGCACATCCTCGCCTACGAGGGCACCGACGAGAACCCCGACCAGTGGTACTGGTTCGAGGGCAACTTCGATGCGTACGAGCAGAACAAGATCCAGCGTCTCGGGGCCGACGCCGCGAAGCCGCACCGTTCGACGCACCGCAAGCTCACCCGCGACTGAGAACACGATGACCGCGCCAACGCCGGGACCCCGCCTGCACATTCCGATCCAGCTCCGCTGGGGCGATCTGGATGCGTTCAACCACGTCAACAACACCTCGATGCTGAAACTGCTCGAGGAGGCGCGCGTGCGCGCGTTCTGGCGTGCGGGTCCCGGCGAGCAGGCGCCGTCGACGGCGGTGCTCGACTCCGGCCTGGACGAGGGCATCCTGACCCTCATCGCCCGGCAGGAGATCGAGTACCTGGCGCCGGTTCCGTATCAGCGTCGGCCGCTCGAGGTCCAGATGTGGTTCGGGAAGCTGGGCGGTTCCAGCGTCGAGGTCTGCTACGAGGTGCACAACGACCCCACGGCCGAACCTCGGACGATCTACGCGCGTTCCACCGCCGTGATCGTTCTCGTCGACGCCGCGTCCGGGCGACCGACGCGACTCACTCAGGAGATGCGCGACGCCTGGGAGCCGTACCTCGGACCGTCGATCGAGTACGCGCACCGCTGATCGCGCTTGTGCACCGCTGAGCACGCTCGTGGACTGCTGATCACGTTCGTGGACTGCTGATCACGCGTGCATCGCGGATCACGTTCGTGGACCGCTGAGCCAGCACACGCATCGCTGATCGAGGATTCGCACAACTGAGCGAGCGGACATCACTGAGCGCGGAGCACAAGCCGGATACGATGCCCCGACTCAACGCGGCGCCTTGATTCAACGCGGGGCGGCGCGGTGCCTCGATTCGACGTTGCTTCCCGACTCAACGTGGCACTTGGACTCAAGGCGGCTTCTCAAGCCAACGTGGCTCTTCAACTCACCGACGCGCCTCGAGCCGGCGCGGATTCTCGACTCAACGGGGCTTCTCGACTCACCGAGGCACCTCAAGTCACCGCGCTACCTGGACTCAGCGCTGCCGCTCAGGTACGCGGATCATGATCTCCTGCGCGACGCTCGCCACCAGCTCGCCCGCGCGGGTGTAGATGCGTCCCTGCGCGAGACCCCGACCTCCTCGCGCGTTCGGGGACTCCTGGACGTACAGCAGCCACTCGTCCACGCGCGCCGGTCGGTGCCACCACATCGCGTGATCGAGGCTCGCGACCTTGAGTCCCGGCAGGCCCCAGAACACTCCGTGGGCGCGCAGGATGGACTCCTGGATCGTCATGTCGCTGAGGTAGGCGAGAGCCGCCCGGTGCAGGCGCTGGTCGTCGGGGAGCGGGGCGCGCAGGCGCATCCAGACCGCTTGACGCGGACGATTCGCATCGTCGCTCGGCAGGAAGAGCGGGGACTCCACGTGACGGACGTCTGCTGCACGATCGCTCAGCATCCGAGCCGTACCCGCGGGGAGGCCGTCGACGCGCGCTTCGTCGGGGAGCAGTGACTCCGGATCGGGCACGTCCGCGGGCATCGGGACCGCGTGATCGAGCCCCGGATCCTGATCCTGGAACGACGCGATCATCGAGAAGATCGGCACGCCGTTCTGATACGCCTGCGAGCGGCGGGTGGAGAAGGACCTGCCGTCATGGATGCGATCCACGGCGATCGTGATGCCCTGGCTCGCGTCGCCGGGTCGGAGGAAGTAGCCGTGCATCGAGTGCACCGCGCGGTCCTCCGGCATGGTCCGCTCTGCGGCGATCAGGCTCTGCGCGAGGACCTGACCTCCGTAGATGCGCCCGCTCGGCATCGGATGCGAGGAGCCCGTGAAGATGTCCTCCGTGGTCCGCGCCCTGGTCTCGTCCAGATCGAGAACCGCGAGAAGCTGTTCGACGGTGCGGATCGCGTGCGTGTCGACGGTCATGTGTTCCTTCCCGCGCCGGGGCGGCCGCTGGCGTTGCTAGTTTAGAGGGCGTGCCGCATCCCCTTCTCCTCGCCGATGCCGAAACGTCCAAGGACGTCCTGACCTTCGCTGGACGCTCCGCCAGAATCTCCGACGAAGGCGTTCGCCTGCAGGCGTCGAACGGGGTTCTCGCCCTCACCGCGGCGGCGCTCTCACCTCACGGGCTCTTCGATCAGACGCCCACGATCCTGGCTATGCGCATCGTGCACGCCGACCCCGAGCTCGAGTGCGACATCGTCGTCGACTCGCTCACCCAGAACACGGAGGATGCACGCGTGCTGGACCTCCCCGACACGGGACTCTCCCCGGCATGGGCGGGCATCGCTCCGCCCCGTGGCGCGTGGCAGCCGAGTGCGGAGCTGCCGGCATCGCTGATCGCTCAGCGCGCGCAGTGGGGGATCAGCGCGGTGGCGCACGGAGCGACACCGGGCGCAGGGGAGGAGGCCGTACGGGCCCTGCGCGCCGCGATCTGGGGCGAGCCCGACGAGGACCTCGGCGGCATCCCCCGGGGGGCCGCCTTCGCCGCCGACGCCTTCGGATTCATCTCGGGCGAAGAGCAGGTCAAGGTGATGACCTCGGGGCGCTGGACGAGACTCGCGTTCCGTCGAGGTCACGTGCTGCTGAGGGGGCCGGTGGCCATGGGCCTCACCGCAGTCCGGGGCACCGGCGCCGCGGACTGAGGCCGCGACCCGCCGAACAGACCAGCGCCCTCACGCGGACCGCTGAGGGCGCCATGTCGAGGGGCGAACGGACGGATGTCGCGCACGACGGCTGCTCCGCCGCAACCCCGGACTCAGCCGGCGGCCGCACGTCCCGCCTGGCGGCCCGAGAACAGGCAGCCGCCCAGGAAGGTCCCCTCGAGCGCGCGGTAGCCGTGCACGCCGCCCCCGCCGAATCCGCTCGCCTCTCCCGCGGCGAACAGACCGTCGATCGGCGAGCCGTCCTCCCGTAGCGCACGACCGTCGAGATCGGTGTTGATGCCGCCGAGGGACTTCCTCGTGAGCACGTGCAGCTTGACAGCCACCAGAGGCCCGGCCGCCGGGTCCTGCAGGCGGTGGGGAGCCGCAGTCCGGATCAGCCTGTCGCCGCGGTAGCCCCGCATGGATCGCAGCATCCCGATCTGGGAGTCCTTCGTGAACTCGTTCTCCATCTCGAGATCGCGGGCGATCACCTCGCGGCGGACACGATCGATGTCGAGAGCCTCGCCGCCGGGGTGGTTCCTCATCTGCTCCAGCAGCGACTCGAGGTCGTTCTCCACGATGAAATCCTCGCCCTCGTCGAGGAACGCCTGCACGGGACCGGTGGGTCCCTTGGCGAGCCGCGACTTCAGCAGCAGGCCCACGTCCTTGCCGGTGAGATCGGGGTTCTGCTCGCTCCCCGACAGGGCGAACTCCTTCTCGACGATCTGCCGCGAGGTGACGAACCAGGAGTGATCGTGACCCGTCGTGCGCAGGTGGGCGAGCGTACCCAGGGTGTCGAAGCCGGGGAACAGCGGAACGGGGAGTCGGGCGCCGGTCGCGTCGAGCCACAGCGACGACGGACCGGGGAGGATGCGGATTCCGTGCGACGGCCAGATCGGGTCCCAGTTCGTGATGCCCTCGACGTAGTGCCACATCCGGTCGCCGTTGACGAGCCGCGCGCCGGCGGCCTCCGCGACCGGGTGCATCGAGCCGTCGACGTACGCAGGAACGCCGGTGAGCATGTGCGCAGGGGGCGTGCCGAGCCGTTCGGGCCAGGCGGCGCGCACCATGTCGTGGTTTCCGCCGATGCCGCCCGAGCACACGATCGTCGCCGACGCGCTGATCTCGAAGTCGCCGATCTCCTCGCGAGATGAGACCTCTCCTCGCTCCGAACCGCTGCTGACGAGCATCGCGCCACGTGCGCCGGTGACGGCGCCGTCGGTCACGACGAGATCAGTGACGCGATGCCGCGGGAGGATCGTGATGCGGCCCTCCCGCTCTCCCTGCTCCACGCGGGCGGCGAACGGCGCAACGATCCCCGGACCGGTTCCCCACGTGATGTGGAACCTCGGCACCGAGTTGCCCGGACCGAGAGCGCCGTAACCGCCGCGCTCCGCCCACCCCACCACGGGGAAGAATCCGACGCCGCGCTCTCGCAGCCAGGAGCGCTTCTCACCGGCGGCGAACTGGAGATAGGCCTCGGCCCAGCGCCGTGGCCACTCGTCCTCTGGACGGTCGAATCCGGCGGTGCCGAGCCAGTCCTGCGTGGCGAGCTCCAGCGAGTCCCTGATCCCCATCCGGCGCTGCTCAGGGGAGTCGATGAAGAACAGTCCACCGAACGACCACCAGGCCTGACCGCCGAGGTTGGTGCGGGGCTCCTGATCGATCAGGATCACCTGCTTGCCGGCATCCAGAGCCTCGGAGGCCGCGACGAGACCGGCGAGCCCCCACCCGATCACCAGGACATCTGCGGACAGGGGCGTGTTCGTCATGAGTTCTCCGTTGATTCCTGACGTGAGCTGGTTTCGAGCGTCGGCCTGCCCGAGGCCGCGGGGCCGATTCCGGACGGTTCGAACGTGTTCACCATGGCATAGGCGGCGCGTTCGAGGTAGTCCCAGAGCGTCGCTTCGTGCAGAGGCGACAACTGCGCCTCCGTGACGCCGGTGCGCATGTGAGTCAGCCAACGATCGCGCGCATCGGGGTCGACGTGGAAGGGCATGTGGCGCATGCGGAGTCGCGGGTGTCCGCGAGTCTCGCCGTAGGTGGCGGGGCCGCCCCAGTACTGGACGAGGAAGAGCGTGAGCCGTTCTGCGGCCGGACCGAGATCCTCCTCGGGGTACATGGGCTTGAGGACCGGATCGAGGGCGACCTCGCGGTAGAACACCCCGACGATCCTCTCGAAGGTCTCGTAGCCGCCGACCTCGTCGTAGAACGTCATCGCTGCGGGGTCCCTTCGTCGCCGGTCTTCTTGTCGTCGTCAGCCTTCTTGCGCCGCCAGATCCCGCGCTCGGGAACAGCGGGGACGCCGGTGACGGCGTTCGGTCGGGTCTTCGGCGGGTTCGCACCGCGCACGCGCTGTGCGCCTTCCAGCCCCGTCGGGATCACGCCGACCATGCTGGGGATCGTGACGTCCTTCTCGAGGAGCGCCGCGCGCAGGCGCTTGCGCAGCTCCTGGGAGACGTCGTCCTTGGCATTGGCGCGCGCCTTGATGACGATGCGGACGACGAGAGCATCGCCCCCGATGGACTCCAGTCCCCACAGCTCCGGCTTCTCGACGATGCGGGTGCGCCACTTCGGATCCTTCGCGAGCCCCTGGGCCGTCTCCAGCATGGTGTGCTCGACGGCCTCCAGATCCGAGTCGGCCGCGACGCCGAGATCGATGATGACGCGGGCCCACCCCTGGGACATGTTGCCGATGCGGGTGACTTCGCCGTTGCGGACGTACCAGAGCGTGCCGTTGACATCGCGAACCTGGGTGATGCGCACGCTGACGTACTCGACCACGCCGCTGGCGAGGCCGAGGTCGACGACGTCGCCGATGCCGATCTGATCCTCGGCGACGATGAACATGCCGTTCAGGACGTCCTTGACGATGTTCTGGGCGCCGAAGCCGAGACCGGCGCCCACCGCAGCGGTGAGGAGCGTCAGGGAGCCGAGCAGCCTGTTGTCGATCGCGTTGACGATCAGCACGATCGCGATGATGACGAGCATCACGTTCACGATGTTCTGCAGGATGCTGCCGAGAGTCCGCGTCCGCTGCACGAGACGCATGTCAGCCAGCGGAGAGCGTTCGAGAGCCTGCGTGTCGTCGACCGCGGCCTTGCTCTTCGCGCTGTCGACGATGCGGTGCACCACGCGGCGGATGAGGACCCGCAGCACGAGCGCGATGAGCACGCAGCTCACGATGATGATGGCGATCGACAGGATGACTCCGCCGACGGGGAGCAGGACCGTCAGGACGCTCCGCAGCCACTCGGGCAGCGTCTGCACCCACTCGGGAAGCGGTGACTCGGCGGGGGGAGCGGTGACTTGGAAGGGGAACATCATCACTTCCAGATCCTAGCGATCAGGCCTCTGTGCGGGCTGGATGCACCGCGCAGAGGCCTGATCGAGAAGGGGAACAGCTCGGATTCAGTCGTCGGCGTCGCGCGCCTGCGCCGCGAGGGCGCGCTCGACGTCGGCGAGGTTCTCCAGCACCAGGCGGCGCAGGGCAGGGGCGGCGTCCTGGTGTGCGGACAGCCAGGCGCGCGTCGCGTTCCGCAGCTCGGTGTTCGCCAGCGCGGTCGGGAACAGTCCGACGACGAGGTACTGGGCGATCTGGTAGCTGCGGGACTCCCAGATCGGCAGCAGCATGTCGAAGTACGCCGGGACGAACTCGGCGAGGACCTCAACGCCCGCGGGGTGCACGAAGCCCAGAGCAGCAGAGCGCACGATCGTGTTCGGTGCGTCGTCGCGCTCGATGAGGGAGGCCCACGCGGCCTTCTTGGAGGCGAGGTCGGGAAGGGCGGCACGCGCCTGCGCCGCGAACTCGCCGCCCTTGGCGGTGTTGTCCGCTGCGAGAGCGGCGTCGATCGTCGCGGCGTCGGTCGCGCCGATCGTCGCGAGTCCGACCAACAGCTGCCAGTTCAGGTCGGCGTCGATCTCCAGCCCCGGCAGCGTCTCCTCGCCCGAGCGGAGGCGGCCGATGACGCCGGCGTGCTCAGGAGTGACGAGGGCGCCGGCGAACGCCGTGACGAACTGGAGCTGGCTGTCGCTGCCGGCCTCCGCGCCCTCGGCGAGAGCCCACAGCCCGTCGGCGATCTTCTGACGGGCGGCCACGCGCTCGGCCGGCGTCACGTAGAGCGTCGCCGCCGTGCGCAGCTGCGCCAGAGTGGTGCGGACCGTCGTCGACTCGGTCTCGCGACCGATGTTGCCCAGCACGAGATCGATGTAGTCGGATGCCGCGCTCTCCGCGTCGCGCGTCTGATCCCAGGCCGCGCCCCAGACGAGCGAGCGGGCCAGCGGATCGCTGATGTCGGCGAGGTGCGCGATCGCGGTGGCGAGCGAACGGTCGTCGAGACGGATCTTCGCGTAGGCCAGGTCCTCGTCGTTCAGCAGGACGAGGTCGGGACGGGCGATGCCCTTGAGCTCGGGGACCTCGGTGCGGTCGCCGTCGATGTCGACCTCGGCGTAGTGGGTGCGCACGAGCGCCCCGTCCCGCAGCGTGTAGAAGCCGATGCCGAGACGGTGCGGACGGATGGTCGGGTAGTCGGCCGGCGCGGTCTGCGTCACGGCGAAGCGGGAGATGGTGCCGTCGGAGTCTTCGGCGATGACCGGCTCGAGCGTGTTGACGCCGGCGGTCTCCAGCCACTTCTTCGACCAGGTGCTGAGGTCGCGGCCGCTCGTCGCCTCCAGCTCGGTGAGCAGGTCGCTGAGCTCGGTGTTGCCCCAGGAGTGCTTCTGGAAGTACTGCGAGACGCCGGCGAAGAACGCCTCGATCCCGACCCATGCGGCGAGCTGCTTGAGGACGGACCCGCCCTTGGCGTAGGTGATGCCGTCGAAGTTGACCTGGACGTCTTCGAGGTCATTGATCTCGGCGACGATCGGGTGCGTCGAGGGGAGCTGGTCCTGGCGGTACGCCCAGGTCTTCTCCATCGCGTTGAACGTCGTCCACGCCTCGGTCCACTCGGTGGCCTCGGCCGTGGCGATCGTCGACGCCCACTCGGCGAACGACTCGTTCAGCCACAGGTCGTTCCACCACTTCATGGTGACGAGGTCGCCGAACCACATGTGCGCCAGCTCGTGCAGGATCGTGACGACGCGGCGCTCCTTGACGGCATCCGTCACCTTGCTGCGGAAGACGTACGTCTCGGTGAACGTCACGGCGCCCGCGTTCTCCATCGCGCCGGCGTTGAACTCCGGGACGAAGAGCTGGTCGTACTTGGCGAACGGGTAGGGGACGCCGAACTTCGACTCGAAGTACGCGAAGCCCTCGCGGGTCTTGTCGAAGATGTAGTCGGCGTCGAGGTGCTGCCAGAGGCTCTTGCGGCCGTAGACGCCGAGCGGGATGACATCGCCGGAGGAGCTGGTGAGCTCGGAGAAGGTCGACTCGTAGGGGCCGGCGACGAGCGCCGTGATGTACGAGGAGATGCGCGGGGTCGGCTCGAAGCCCCAGGTGGACACGGCGCTGTCGTCGTGCACGATGGGCTCGGGGGTGGGGGAGTTGGACACGACCTTCCACGCGGAGGGCGCGGTGACCGTGAACTGGAACGTCGCCTTGAGGTCGGGCTGCTCGAAGACCGCGAACACGCGGCGCGAGTCGGGCACCTCGAACTGCGAGTAGAGGTAGACCTCGCCGTCCACGGGGTCGACGAAGCGGTGCAGTCCCTCGCCGGTGTTGGTGTACAGGCAGTCGGCGTCGACGACGAGGACGTTCTCGGCCTGCAGGCCGGTCAGCGCGATGCGCGAGTCGGCGAAGACCTCGCTGGGGTCGAGCTGCTCTCCGTTGAGCGAGATCTCGCGCACTTCGCGGGCGATGAGGTCGATGAAGGTGAAGCTCTCGGGGGTCGCGGTGAAGCGCACGACGCTGCGAGAGCCGAAGACCTCGGCGCCCTTCGTCAGATCGAGGGCGACCTCATACGACTGCGTGTCGATGACGTCGCGGCGCTCCTGCGCTTCGATGCGGGTGAGGTTCTCTCCAGGCACAGCTGTACTCCCAGGGGTGAGGGGATGCTGCCGCGGTCCAGGCGCAGTTGGCGCCCACGGCAACCATGACAGCCTACGCCAGTCGTCGAGGGATGCCGCCAGGGCGACGCACCCGCGAGGAGATGGAAGGATGGAGGGGTGACTGCGACCGAGCCCACCATCGTTCCCTTTGCCTCTCCGGCCGCTGCAGGCGGCGCCCCCTACGTGACGACGCCGGTCGCCTACGACGGGATCCTGCTCGCGGGATTCGGCGGACCCGAGGGGCAGGACGACGTGATCCCGTTCCTCCGCAACGTCACCAGAGGGCGCGGCATCCCCGACGAGCGTCTGGAGGAGGTCGCGCACCACTATCGCCACTTCGGCGGCGTGAGCCCGATCAACGGGCAGAACCGCGTGCTCAAGGAGGCGCTCGAAGCCGAGCTGCAGCGGCGAGGCATCGACCTCCCCGTCTACTGGGGCAACCGCAACTGGAGCCCCTATCTCGAGGAGGTCGTGACCGAGGCCTCCGCGAAGGGGCACAACACGCTTCTCGCCTTCGCCACGAGCGCGTACAGCTCGTTCTCCAGCTGCCGCCAGTATCGCGAGGACTTCGCGAGGATCCTCGAGGACACCGGACTCGGCGAGACCGTGACGATCGACAAGATCCGTCCGTTCTACGACCACCCCGGCTTCGTCGAGGCGTTCGAGACCGGCGTCCGTGACGCGGTCGAGGCCTTCCTCGCCGACGGCATCGCCGCCGCCGACATCCAGATCCTCTTCTCGACGCACAGCATCCCCACCGCAGACGCGGAGCGCTCGGGCGCGCGCGACATCGAGTGGGGCGAGGGCGGAGCGTACGCGGCACAGCACGTCGCGGTCGCGGCCTGGGTCATGGACAGGGTGCGGGGGAGCATCCCTGCGGCCGCCGATGTCTCCTGGGAACTGGTGTACCAGTCGCGCTCCGGACCTGCCTCGCAGCCGTGGCTCGAGCCCGACGTGTGCGACGTGATCGGAGAGCTGCCCGAACGGGGGCGCAAGGCCGTCGCCGTCGTGCCCGTCGGATTCATGAGCGACCACATGGAGGTCCTCTGGGATCTCGATACGGAGGCTGCTGAGGCCGCGGAAGAGGCGGGGCTCGCCTTCACCAGGACGCCGACGCCCGGTGTGTCTCCGACGTTCGTCGCCGGCATCGTCGATCTGATCGAGGAGCGTCTGGAGGGGCGTCCCAACGAGCAGCGCCCGCACGTCACGTCGCTGCCCGGCGGGTTCGACGTCTGCCGCCCCGGCTGCTGCGAGAACATCCGCGCCGGCTTCAAGCCCGCCGCCGCCGGCATCGCGCCGTGAGACGGATTCGACGTCGGCTGCCCTGAATAGGATGGGAGCCATGCGCATCCACATCGCCACCGATCACGCCGGCCTCGACTTCTCCACGCAGCTGCAGGAGCATCTGCGTGCCGCGGGCCATGAAGTGGTCGATCACGGGCCGATCGAGTACGACGCGGTGGACGACTACCCCGCGTTCTGCATCAGGGCCGCGCAGGCCGTCGTCGCCGATCAGACGGCCGGTGTCGAGGCTCTCGGCGTCGTCTTCGGCGGATCGGGCAACGGCGAGCAGATCGCGGCGAACAAGGTGCAGGGCATCCGCGCCGCGCTGGTGTGGAACGTCTCGACGGCCGAGCTGGCCCGCGAGCACAACGACGCGAACGTGATCTCCATCGGCGCCCGTCAGCACACGTTCGACGAGGTCACCACCTTCATCGACACGTTCATCTCCACGCCCTTCTCGAACGAGGAGCGGCACGTGCGCCGCATCGGCCAGATCGCCGACTTCGAGCGCGACGGCTCGCTGCTGCCGGACCCCCGGGCCTGACATGCCCGAGGGGCATTCCGTCCATCGAATCGCGCGGCAGTTCGATCGCAACTTCGTCGGCAAGTCGATGCGGGCGTCGAGTCCGCAGGGGCGATTCGCAGAGGGCGCCGCGGTGCTCGACGGTCGTGAGGCCGTCAGTGTGCAGGCCGTGGGCAAGCAGATGTTCCTCGAGGTGGAGGGCGACCTCTGGCTGAGGGTGCACCTCGGGCTCTACGGCGCCTGGGACTTCGCAGGGGAGATCCTCATCGATCCGACGATCGCCTCGGCGAACGGGCGCATGGGGCAGACCAACCAGCGCGGCACCGATCTGGGCGAGGCCATCCTCGACGATGCGGGAGAGAACTCGCTCGCATCGATCGGCGCGCCGAGGCGCACGCGAGTGCACGTCCGGATGTCGGAGCAGACCAAGGGTCTCGCCGACGAGGACGGGGAGTGGCCGCCGCCGATCGTCGGGCAGGTTCGTCTGCGATTGATGACGGACATCACCGCTGCTGATCTCCGGGGCCCGACCGCCTGCGTGATCCAGACACCCGAGGAGATGCTCGCCACCGTTGCGAAGCTCGGTCCGGATCCCCTCGTCGGTGACCCCGCGGAGAACGAGGAGCGCTTCGTCCGTGCGGTGCGCAAGAAGCAGACCGTCATCGCGCTGCTCCTGATGGACCAGGCCGTGGTCAGCGGCATCGGCAACGTCTATCGCGCCGAGATGCTCTTCCGACACCGGTTGAATCCGCACACGCCAGGACGCGACGTCCCCGAGGAGATCGTGCGCGAACTGTGGCGCGACTGGGTGCGGCTGCTCGCGGTCGGCGTCGAGACCGGGCAGATGATGACGATGGACGACCTGTCTCCCGAGCAGTATCGTGCCGCGATGGCGAGTCGCGATGACCGTCACTGGGTGTACCACCGCGCCGGGCTTCCATGCCGCATCTGCGGGACGGAGATCGCCCTGGAGGAGATCGGCGCGCGCAAGCTCTACTGGTGCCCGCGGTGTCAGGCCTGAAGCGGTCCTCTCGCCGCCGTCGCCCCGACCTCCCGGTCTAGGCTCGAACCATGCGTCAGAACCCGAGCTTCACCCTTGCGGATGTGACCGAGATGCGTCGGGTGATCGACGCCAACCCGTGGGCGACCATCATGAGCGCCGGCTCCGAAGGCCTGGTCGCATCGCACTATGCCGTGCTCCTCGACGAGTCGCGCGACGACCTCACGATCGTCGCGCATGTGGGACGCCCGGACGATCTGATCCACGGTCTCGGTGACCGCGAGCTCCTCGTTGTGTTCCAGGGGCCGCACGGCTACATCTCCCCGGGCTGGTACGGAGACGTGCAGGCTGTGCCGACATGGAACTACGTCGCCGTGCACCTCTCGGGGATCCCCGAGATCCTGAGCCCGGAGGAGAACCTCGAGGTGCTCGACCGTCTCGTCGACCGGTTCGAGGGGCGGATGCCGGAGCCGCGGCGCATGTGGGAGCGTCCCAACGATGAGAGCTTCGTGCAGCGTCTCGCCGCGGGGACGGTGGGGTTCCGGCTCACGCCCACGCGCGTGGTCGCGAAGCGCAAGCTCAGCCAGAACAAGTCCGCGGACACCGTGGAGACCGTGATCGCGGAACTGGAGGGCTCGGGCCCGTATGCGCAGCCCGACCTCGCCCGCGAGATGAGGAGAGCCCATGAGGCTCTCGCGGAAGGACGGCGATGATCGGCACCGATGTCAGCATGGTGAAGGGGGTTCGCATCGCCGGTCCCGGTCGCGAGTTCCTGATCGACGACGAGCCCGTCGACATCGTGATCGACGGCGGAGCGATCACCGACATCGCCCCCCCAGGTGCCCTGCGGCCCACCGGGGAGGTCCTGGACGCCGGTGGCGCGTGGGTCGTCCCTGGGCTCTGGGACAACCATGTCCACACGGTGCAGTGGGCGCTGGCTGCGGAACGCGTGCCGCTGCTCACGGCGGGATCGGCTGCTGAGGCCGCGCGGCTCATGACCGACGCGGAGCCGCTCCCCGACGGGCGACGGGTCGGGGCGGGCTTCCGCGACGCGCTGTGGTCGGATCAGCCGTCGCTCGCGCTGCTCGATGACGCGACGGGGGAGGTGCCGACCTATCTCATCAATGCCGACGTGCACAGCACGTGGCTCAACTCCGCGGCCCTGCGTCGCGAAGGGTTCAGTGCGCCGGACGGAGTCCTCCGCGAAGAGGACGCCTTCGAGATCTCGCGACGTCTGAATGCGGTCGACCCCGCCAGAGCTGATGACGCTGTGCTGCGGGCGGGGGAGCGCGCGGCGTCGAGGGGCGTCACCGGCCTCGTGGACTTCGACATGGCCTGGAACGCTGATGCCTGGCCTCGGCGCGTGGCCGCCGGATTCTCCGCGCATCGGGTGGAGTTCTCGGTGTACCCCTTCGACTTCGACCGCGCGGTGGAGAGCGGACTGCGCACCGGCGAGAGCCACGGGAGCCCGCTGATCAGGGTCGGCGCGCTCAAGATCATCACCGACGGATCCCTCGGCACGAGGACCGCCGCCTGCTCCCATCACTACCCGGGTGACCCCGCGAACTTCGGCGTGCTCACGGTGCCGCCGGAGGAGCTGACGGATCTGCTCGTCGCCGCGACGGGGGCAGGCCTCGCCGTCGCCGTCCACGCCATCGGCGACCGCGCGGTCACCGCAGCGCTCGACGCGTTCACCGTGTCGGGCGCCGTGGGCACGATCGAGCATGCGCAACTCGTCCGGCACGCCGATCTCTCACGCTTCGCTCGCCTGGGCGTCGTGGCGAGCGTGCAGCCGCAGCATGCCCTCGATGATCGCGACCTGGTCGAGACGCACTGGGCGGGGCAGACATCCATCGGCTATCCGCTCGCCGCACTGCGCCGAGCGGGGGTGCAGCTCCGCTTCGGGTCGGACGCGCCCGTCGCCGAGCTGGACCCGTGGCAGGGGATCGGAGCAGCCGTGGATCGCACCGACGATGAGCGGGAGCCGTGGCATCCCGAGGAGCGGCTCACGATCGACGAGGCGCTCGAGGCGAGCGTGCGGTCCTCGGTGCGACCAGGAGAGCCGGCCGATCTCGTGCTGTGCGGCGAGGATCCGCGAGCCGCGCACGGCGATGGACTGAGACGGATGCCGGTGGAGGCGACGCTGCTCGCCGGACGCGTCACCCACCGCTCCTGAACACGACGAAGGGCACCGGAACGGATTCCGGTGCCCTTCGTCGTGTGGTGTCAGTCGTCAGGCTGCGATGTGCGAGACGAGGAACCAGCGGTCCTTGTCGAGTCCGCGCTTGATCTCGATCGCGACGTCCTGGCTGGTCAGGTCGACCTCGTCGAGTCCGTCGATCGCCGCCTGGACGTCGACGAGGATCGCGTCGATGTCGGCCACGACCGCGCGGATGAGGTCATCCGACTGCGTGAAGCCGGCGGGAACCGAGGTGGCGCCCGCCTTCTCTGCGACGGTGGAGATGCGGGCGTCGATCGGAAGGCCGAGGGCGACGATGCGCTCCGCGGCGGTGTCGGCGAAGTCGCCGGCGTGGGCGACGATCGTGTCGAGCAGTTCGTGGACGCCGACGAAGTTCGCTCCGCGGACGTGCCAGTGGGCCTGCTTGCCGTTGACCGTCAGGGCTTCGAGGCCGAGGACGAGCGGGGAGAGGAACTGTGCGGCCGCAGCGGCGACCGTCGGGTCGCTGGCGGTGGTGGAAACGGTCTGTGCCTTGCTCATCTTGTGCTCCTCCGAGATCATCTGTTTCTGTCGTGCTGGAGTCAACGCTACTCATCCTGAATCATTCCGCAAGCAAGCGAAGGCTGGGCTTAGTGGGGCAGAAATCCGCGGAAACACGCGGTAATGAGGGTAGTCTCGCCTTATGAGCATCGCGCAGGGAGCATCCGTCCTCGCCCTCCAGGACCGCGTGCCGTCGATCGCCGACGGCGCCTTCGTGGCGGAGGGCGCGCGCATCGTCGGAGCGGTCTCTCTGGCGGCCGGATCGAGTGTCTGGTACAACGCGGTGTTACGAGGCGATTCGGCGCCGATCGTGATCGGCCCCGGCAGCAACGTGCAGGACAACGTCTCGGTGCACGTGGATGCCGGACACCCCGTCGTCGTTGGATCGAAGGTGTCGATCGGCCACAACGCGGTCGTGCACGGCTGCACGATCGGCGATGGTTCGCTCATCGGGATGGGTGCGGTGATCCTCAGCGGCGCGGTGATCGGCGCGGGCTGCCTGATCGCCGGGGGAGCTGTGGTGCTGGGCGGGACGGAGGTGCCGGAGGGATCGCTCGTCGCCGGTGTCCCTGCGAAGGTCCGCCGAGCGCTGAGCGATGACGAGCGCGCCGGCCTGATCGCGAACGCGGACACCTACCTCGGCCACCTGCTGACGCACTCGTCCGCGACCTCCGTCTGAGTCTGCGCGCCCGCTAGGCTGGGTGCGTACGGGGCGGTGGCCAAGCTGGTTAAGGCAGTGGGCTCATAACCCAACGATTCGCGGGTTCAAGTCCCGCCCGCCCTACTCCTTTCGTCGCTGGAAGTCTCCGGTGGCGAGAGTCTCGCCACCGGAGACTTCCGTTGTCCCTGAGCTCGGGTAGTCGGCAGGTGCATCCTGGATGTAGCTCGGACGCTTCTGATACCTGGCGAGGGCGAAGAGGTCATCGCAGGCGAGATAGTCGACGATGTACCCGATCCGGACGGGAATCTCACGGATCTCCTCCAGAGTGTAGGAGTCGGACCCGACATCGAACCTCAACTCGACCTGGACCTCGTTGGTCGCTTCCTCGGGGAAGTCCAGAATGGGGTGTCCTACGTCGAATGAGCCCACGATCACGCGTCGAACCCCTCGGGGGATCGTGTTCGATTGGGGGATGAGCGTCGGGGAGAGGTGATGCTCTTCGATCAGTCCTCTCAAGGAGAAGTTCGAACTCGCCACCATGCCGATCATCCCGAGTTCGAGATCACGCACCCACTCGTGCTTGTCCTTGTTGTTGAACCATTGCAGGCCTTCCAAAGCCCGGTACGGTCCGTACTGCGGCTGGACGTTCTTCAACCGTTCCACCAGCCACTGCGGGTGGAACCGATGTCCCTGCTTCCAACTCTTCCAGTCCTTGCCCGTGGCGGTGATGGGAAACTGGATACGAGATGAGTCGTACTCCCGTTCAGCGAAGCTGCGCGCGAGCAGGTCGTGGAGGTTGTCCAACGCGACGCGGGCCTGGTAGGCGAACTCACCGGCCTTCGTCGACCACAGGTCGTGAGGGAACGCCCGCGAGGCCTCCACCGACACTTCAAGCACGGTCGGCGTGCTCTCCGACACGCGGACGGAGGAGGTGAAGACTGTATTGGCCCGCCACACCTGCACCGCCTCGTCGAGTTCGCGTGCGTGCTTCGACGCGCGGGCCAGCCGCGCGCGGATGGGCGCCAGCTCCGTCTCCGGGAGCGAGCGACTGGGACGGATGCCGAACGACTCGCCGGACTGTGCCGCTTTCACAGGAGAACTGTAGCGGGCTCCGACCTGCGGAGTCCCATGACGAGCGCGCATTCGGATGCTGCGCGCGCCTCCGTGACGGAGGAGTCCGATCTCGTGCAGGCGAGGGACGACTCACATCACCGTGCCTCAGCTGTTGCGCACCGGCCAGGTGCCGTCGAGCGCATCCTCAGGATCGAGTCGTCCGACGCTGATGAAGTACTCCGTCAGGCTCTCGGCCTGAGAGCGCGCCCATCCGATCTGTCGCGTGTGCAGCTCGCTCAGCGTCTCCGGAAGGCGGAACTGCCGTGCGAGCGCCTGAGCGACACGGCCTGCGGCCACCGCGTCAGCCGAGGCGTCGTGCGCTCCCTCCAAGGGCACCGCGTAGTGCGCGGCGACGACCTCCAGTGTGCGCTTGCCGCGACGGTACCTGTCGTACGCCTTGTCGATGACGAGCGGGTCGATGATCGGCGACGGAGAGACGAGCGGAGGGATGCCGTGGCGCACGCACTCGTGGGCGAGCAGCGAGAAGTCGTAGGAGGCGTTGTAGGCGACGATCGGGACGCCCTGGTCGAGCAGCGAGCGCAGGGCCGCGGTGACCTCGGCGACCACCTCGCGCACCGGTCTGCCGGCGCGACGGGCCTGTTCCGTGGTGATCCCGTGCACGGCGGTGGCTCCGTCGGGGATGGGGATGCCGGGGTCGGCGAGCCAGTCCCGCGCGGCGATCTCTCGTCCGTTCGCGTCGAGGACGCCGACGTGCGCGGTCACGACGCGGTCGCTCTCCACGTCGACGCCCGTGGTCTCGAGATCGAACACTCCGACGCGGGTGAGCCACGTCGGGAGTGCGGGATCTGCGGGCATGCCCTCACGGTAGGCGCGGCCTCGGACATTGCCAGGAAGGCGCACGGCGACTCCGTAGACTCGGATCATGACCGCATCCTCGCCCTACGCCGAACGACTCCGCCGCCTTCCGGTGGAGCGTCACGAGGTCGAGGTCCGCGACGGCGTCACCGCGTACTGGGAGTACGGAGCGGCCGACGCCGAGACGACCGTCATCGCCGTGCACGGCTTCCGCGGAGATCACCACGGCCTGGAGCCGGTGCTCGCCTTCCTCCCGGAGGCGCGGATCATCGCCCCCGACCTCCCCGGCTTCGGCGAGAGCGCACCGGTGCCCGGGCGCACGTACGACCTCGACGAGTACGCGTCCTGGCTCGTCGAGTTCGCTGCCGCGGTCGCGCCGGGTGCCGTCATCCTCGGGCACTCGTTCGGATCGATCGTGGTGTCGGCCGCGATCGCGTCCGGCCTCGAGACGCCCCGGCTGATCCTGATCAATCCGATCGGCGCCCCCGCCCTCGAGGGGCCCAAGGGGCTGATGACCCGGCTCGCCGTCTTCTACTACGCGATGGGTGCGCGCTTGCCGGAGACGCTGGGCACGGCTCTGTTGCGGAACCGTGCGATCGTCCGCATCATGAGCGTCACGATGGCGAAGACGCAGGATCCGGAGCTCCGCAGGTTCATCCACGACCAGCACGACACGTACTTCTCACGGTTCGCAGATCGTGACGTGCTGCGCGACGCGTTCGTCGCGAGCGTCTCGCATGACGTACGGGAGTTCGCCCCGAAGATCCACGTGCCGACGCTGCTGATCGCGGCCGACCGCGACGACATCACGCCGATCGAGGCGGAGCGCGTGCTCGCGACGCTGTTCGACGATGCGGAACTGGTTGAGATCGCCCATGTCGGGCATCTCATCCACTACGAGACGCCGGCCGAGGCGGCCGGCGCGATCCGTCGCTTCCTCAGGATTCCCGTCGCGCGAGGCCGATGAGCCCTGCCACCCGGAAGGGGATGACCTCGCCCATGGCGAGTGACGTCTCCGTCCGCTCGACGCCGTCGATCGAGAGGATGCGCGCGTCCGTGTCGAACAGGTGACGCGCGTCGCGGCAGGCCACCCTGGCCAGCAGATCGATCGAGCCGCTCAGGCCGTGGGCCTGCACGACCTCGGGGATGCGCGCGAGCTCGTTGATGATGCGCGGCAGCTCGGTCTGTCTGACGCCGATGCTCACGAACGCCTGCAGGGGGAAGCCGAGGACATCGGGGGAGAAGGACCGCTCGTACGAGAGGAACACCCCGGTCTGCTCCAGCCGCGCCATGCGCGCCTGGATGGTGTTGCGCGAGAGGCCGAGATTCTCGGCGAGCGCGACGATCGTGATGCGCGGGTCGTCGGCGAGGGCGGCGAGGAGTTCCAGATCGATGCGGTCAAGTCCAGGCATAGTGCCAAAGAGTAGCAGTCTCGTATCGACCCGGATTTAGCAACATGCTCAACAGCCTCGCAATTGCTTGAGCGTCGTGTTGAACAGACGTACGCTCAGGTCATCGGCGGAGCTGCCGATGACCGACGTGCAGAGCCCCACGAGGGCAGCCACGACAGAGGAGGACGATGATGTCACCGCAACTCACGCCCATCGCGGACGCAGCGCAGGATCTCGAGCTCTCCGAGCGCATCCTCGGCCCCGACGGCACGCGCATCACGAACGCCCAGCTCGACCCCTATGTGGCCGATGTGGATGCCGAGCAGCTGCGCGCCCTGCACCGCGACATGGTCGTCCTCCGTCGCATCGACGCCGAGGGCGTCGCGCTGCAGCGCCAGGGCCAGCTCGGTCTCTGGGCGCCCTGCAACGGGCAGGAGGCGACCCAGATCGGCACGGCTCGCGCGCTCGCGCCGCAGGATTACGTGTTCCCGAGCTACCGCGAGACCGGCGTGATCTACGCGCGAGGAGCCCAGCCGGGAGACTACGTCCGCATGTGGCGCGGCGAAGAGGGAGCCGGTCACGACCCGGCGGCGCTGCGGGTGGCGCCGCTGCAGATCATCATCGGCGCGCAGACCCTGCACGCCGTCGGCTATGCGCTCGGGATCCAGCACGACGAGGCGGACGAGGTCGCCGTGACCTACTTCGGCGACGGTGCGACCAGTCAGGGGGATGTGAACGAGGCGATGATCTTCGCCGCTTCGTACCGCGCTCCCGTGGTCTTCGTCTGCCAGAACAACCACTGGGCCATCTCGGAGCCTGTCGCCGTGCAGTCGCAGTTCCCGATCGCCGGTCGCGCACCGGGCTTCGGCATCCCGAGCCTCCGCGTCGACGGCAACGACGTCCTCGCCTGCATGGCCGCCATGCGCTGGGCGCTGGAGCACGCGCGCTCGGGCAAGGGGCCGGCCTACATCGAGGCGGTCACGTATCGGATGGGCCCGCACACCACGGCCGACGACCCGACGCGCTACCGCGACGAGGCCGAGCTCGAATCGTGGCGCCGCCGTGACCCGATCTCCCGTCTCGAAGCCCATCTGCGAGCGCGCGGAGAGCTGAGCGACGTGCATGTGGCAGAGACCCAGGCTGCGGCGGATGCCGTGGCCAAGGAGATGCGCGCCGCGTGCCTCGGCATGGTCACGCGTCCTCCGCTCGCGGTGTTCGACGGCGTGTACGCCGAGCCGCACACGGGACTCGATCGCCAGCGCGACGAGTACGCCGCGTACCTCGCGTCGTTCGACGGCGAGGTGTGATCATGACCGAGCTCACCCTGGGCAAGGCCCTCGGCGCGGGTCTCCGGCAGGCGATGCGCGACGACGATCGCGTCGTCCTCCTCGGAGAGGACATCGGCAAGCTGGGCGGCGTCTTCCGGATCACGGACGGGCTCCTCGACGAGTTCGGCGCGAAGCGGGTCATCGACACTCCTCTCGCGGAGTCGGGGATCGTCGGTGCCGCGGTCGGCCTCGCGTTCCGCGGCTATCGACCGGTCGTCGAGATCCAGTTCGACGGCTTCGTGTACCCGGCGTTCGACCAGATCGTGGCTCAGGTCGCGAAGCTGCACTACCGCACGCAGGGCAGGGTGAAGATGCCGATCACGATCCGCATCCCCTGGGCCGGCGGCATCGGAGCGGCAGAACACCACTCGGAATCGCCCGAGGCGTACTTCGTGCACACCGCGGGTCTCCGCGTGGTCGCCGTCTCGAACCCCGAGGACGCCTACCGCAGCCTTCGACAGGCGATCGCCAGCGACGATCCCGTGATCTTCTTCGAGCCCAAGCGGCTCTACCACCACAAGGGCGAGGTCGATCTCGAGGCGCCGCTCGCCGATGCGCCGCCGATGGGGCTTGCCCGCGTCGTGCGTGAGGGGACCGATGCCACGCTCATCACCTACGGCGCCATGGTGACGACGGCACTGCAGGCGGCGGAGGCCGCGGAGGACGAAGGGATCTCCCTGGAGGTCATCGATCTGCGCTCCCTGTCGCCCGTCGACTACGACTCGGTCGCGGCATCCGTCCGCAAGACGGGTCGCGTCGTCGTCGCGCACGAGGCCTCTCGCGAGGCGGGGGTCGCCGCCGAGGTGATCGCGAGCATCACGGAACGCTGCTTCGAGTACCTCGAATCCGCGCCGTTGCGCGTGACGGGTCACGATGTGCCCTATCCGCCCGCGAAGCTGGAGAAGTACCACCTGCCCGATCTCGATCGCCTTCTCGACGCGGTCGATCGTGTGCTCGACCGCCCGCACAGCCTGACGGGGGCCGACGCATGATCGCCGAGTTCCGCCTGCCCGACCTGGGAGAAGGGCTCACCGAGGCAGAGGTGGTCCAGTGGCTCGTCGCGCCTGGCGACAGCGTGGCGTTGAATCAGAACCTCGCCGAGGTCGAGACCGCCAAGGCCATCGTCGAGCTGCCGTCGCCGTACGAGGGCATCGTCTCGACGCTGCACGCGGAGGCGGGGGAGACCGTCGCCGTCGGCGCACCGCTGATCGCCTTCGATGTCGCAGGCACGGAGGAGGCGCCTCCCGCGGGGGCATCGGATGCCGAGGAGATGGCGCAGCCGAACCTCGTCGGCTACGGCGCAGCACCGGCTCGCTCAGGACGTCCCGCTCGGCGTGCACGTCGGGTCGGAAGCCCGTCGACGACCGCGGACACCGCCGTGCTGGAGGCCGCACCGCACGACGCGCGGCCCAGCGTGAGTGTCGAGACCGTGATCGAGCGTCCTCGGTCGACACCGCCCGTGCGCGCCTACGCCAAGAGGCTCGGCGTCGACCTCGTCCTGGTGTCCGCCGTCGTGGGCGATCGCGTCATCACCCGCGATGACATCGACGAGTTCGCGCAGCGCGCCGGCATCCGCGCGGAGGAGGCGGAGACGACCGTGTCGACTCCGCTCACCGCTGCGGCCCTGGCTGACGATGACCGCGAACTCCGGATCCCCATCCGCGGCGTGCGCAAGCACACGGCGGCGGCGATGGTCGAGAGCGCGTTCACGGCTCCGCACGTCACGGTGTTCCACACCGTCGACGTCACCGCGACGATGGATCTTCTCGCGTCGCTGCGGGAGGACCGTTCCCTGGCCGCGCACAGGATCGGCCCCCTGGCCGTGATCGCGAAGGCCGTCTGCCTGGCGCTCGGGCGGAACCGAGGGCTCAACTCGCGGTGGGACCAGGCCGCGGGCGAGATCGTGCAGCGCAACTACGTCGATCTCGGCATAGCCGCCGCGACCGAGCGGGGCCTCATCGTCCCGAACATCAGGGACGCGGAGCGCCTGACGCTGACCGAGCTCGCCGACGCGCTGAAAGCTCTCGCGGAGACCGCCCGTTCGGGGAAGACGTCCCCGGCCGAGCTCGCCGGCGGGACCTTCTCGATCTCGAACATCGGCGTGTTCGGAGTGGATGCCGGAACGCCGATCCTTCCCCCTGGTCAGTCAGGCATCCTCGCCGTCGGCGCCGTGCGCCGTCAGCCGTGGGAGTACCGCGGCGAGATCGCGCTGCGCCAGATGATGACGCTGAGCCTGTCGTTCGATCACCGCCTCGTCGACGGCGCGGAGGGAGCGCGGTTCCTCAAGGACGTCGCAGACATCCTCGAGGAACCGGGGCGGGCGATGCTGCTCAGGTAGTCGCGCGGAGAGCGGCCTCCGCCATCGCGGCCAGGACGGACGCGGTGGCGGAGTGGCCTCTCGCCGCAGAGCGGGTGGAGTGCGGCGTCGAGTTGATCAGACCGAAGCATGCCTGCACGCGCAAGCGGAGCTCATCGGACGACGTGTCGACGAGGGGACGCAACGCCTCCATCCACAGTTCGATGTACGAGCGCTGCAGTCGACGCACGTCGGCGTGGTCGGACTCGGCGAGATGAGCGACATCTCGATCCTGCACGCGGATGACCTCGGCGTTCCCCAGGGCGAACTCGACGTGGAAGCCGATCAGCGCTCGCATCCGTGCCTCGCTGTCGTCGAGCTCCTCGGAGACCCGGGTGCCGCCGGAGACGAGGTCCTGGCTGACCTTCACGAGGACGGCTCCAAGCAGCGCCTGCTTTCCGGCGAAGTGCCGGTAGACGGCCGGCCCCGACACGCCGACGGCCGCCCCGATGTCCTCGAGGCTCACGCCGTTGTAGCCGCGTGCGGCGAACAGCTGCGCCGCCTCGCGGAGGATGGCATCGGAGCGCTCGGCCTTGGCACGGTCTCGGGCGGTGAGCGGGCTTGTCATCTCAGTTAATCCTCGCTAACCTGAATCATCGGGTTAGTGAACACTAACCGAGAATGCGTGCGGCGCGCCACCGTGTGTCGCACGCTCGCGTGGGTCGAGGAGGACGTCACGATGCAGATGACCCAGGAGTCCCTGGCCGAGGAGCTGCGCGAGCGGCTCGCCGCCGCGGCGCTCGGCGGCCCGGAGGCGTCGCGTGCGCGTCATCTCTCGCGCGGAAAGCTCCTGCCGCGAGACCGTGTCGCGCGGCTGCTCGACGAAGGGAGCCCATTCATCGAGGTCGCGCCCCTCGCGGCAGACGGTCTCTATGGGGGAGAGGCGCCGGGAGCCGGGGTGATCGCCGGCATCGGACTCGTGCACGGGCGTCACGTGATGGTCGTCTGCAACGATGCCACCGTCAAGGGCGGCACCTACTACCCGCTGACCGTGAAGAAGCATCTGCGCGCGCAGGAGATCGCTCTCGAGAACAGGCTGCCCTGTCTCTACCTCGTCGACTCCGGAGGCGCATTCCTCCCCAAGCAGGACGAGGTGTTCCCCGACCGCGACCACTTCGGTCGCATCTTCTTCAACCAGGCGCGCATGTCGGCCGCCGGGATCCCGCAGCTGGCGGCCGTGCTCGGCTCGTGCACGGCGGGCGGAGCCTATGTCCCCGCGATGAGCGACGAGACGGTGATCGTCCGCGGACAGGGCACGATCTTCCTCGGCGGTCCGCCGCTGGTGAAGGCCGCGATCGGCGAGGTCGTCAGCGCCGAGGAGCTGGGCGGAGGAGAGCTGCACGCTCGGCGCAGCGGCGTCGTCGACCACCTCGCCGAAGACGACGAGCATGCGCTGGAGATCCTTCGCGACATCGTCTCCACCCTGCCTGCCCCGCACGCTCCGGCCTGGGAGATCGTGCCGAGTCGTGATCCGGCGGAGACGTCCTCCCTGTACGAGGTCGTCCCCGTCGACGTGAACGCCGCCTACGACGTGCACGCGGTGATCGACCGCCTCATCGACGCGGACACCTTCCGGGAGTTCAAGTCCGAGTACGGAACCACGCTCGTCACCGGGTTCGCCCGACTGCACGGTCATCCCGTCGGCATCATCGCGAACAACGGCGTGCTCTTCAGCGAGTCCGCCCTCAAGGGCGCGCACTTCATCGAGCTGTGCGACCAGCGCGGCATCCCTCTGCTCTTCCTGCAGAACATCTCCGGCTTCATGGTGGGGTCGGATGCCGAAGCCGGGGGCATCGCGAAGGACGGAGCCAAGATGGTCACCGCTGTCGCGAGCACCCGGGTGCCGAAGCTCACCGTCATCATCGGCGGGTCCTTCGGTGCGGGCAACTACTCGATGTGCGGGCGTGCCTACTCGCCGCGCTTCCTGTGGACGTGGCCGGCGAGCCGGATCTCCGTGATGGGCGGAGCACAGGCCGCGTCCGTGCTCGCGACCGTCAAGGAGGATCAGCTGACCGCTCGGGGGGAGTCGTGGAGCCAGGAGGAGCGCTCCGGGTTCGAGGCGCCGATCCGCGACCAGTACGAACAGCAGGGCGAGCCGTACTACGCCACGGCCCGCCTGTGGGACGACGGCATCATCGATCCCGAGAACACCCGCGACCTCCTCGGCCTCGCCCTGGACGTCGTGTCACGCAGCCCGCTGCCCGAACCGCGCTTCGGCGTCTTCCGGATGTGAGACTCATGAGCGACCACCTCTTCCGCACCGTCCTCGTCGCCAACCGCGGCGAGATCGCACGCCGCGTCATCCGCACCCTGCGCGAGCTCGGCATCCGCAGTGTCGCGGTCTACAGCGATGCGGACGAGCAGTCGCCGCACGTCCGCGAGGCCGACGCGGCCGTGCGGGTCGGCCCTGCACCCGCCGCGGAGTCGTACCTCGACATCGACGCCGTCATCGCGGCCGCACGGACGGCGGGAGCCCAGGCGATACACCCTGGTTACGGATTCCTCTCCGAGAGCGTCGGTCTCGCCGAAGCCTGTGCAGAGAGCGGCATCACCTTCATCGGCCCCTCGGTCGAGGCGCTGCAGATCATGGGAGACAAGGCCAGGGCGCGTGAGCACGTGACGCGATACGGCGTGCCCGTCGTCCCCGGCTTCGACGCCACGGGTCTCTCCGACATCGAGATCGCCGAGGAGGCGGAGCGGATCGGGTTCCCGCTCCTCGTCAAGCCCAGCGCGGGCGGGGGAGGGAAGGGCATGGAGGTCGTCGCCGACGCCTCCGCGCTCACCGCGGCCCTCGCATCCGCGCGCAGGGTCGCCGCGTCCGCGTTCGGAGACGACTCGCTCGTCCTCGAACGCTTGATCCGCCGCCCTCGGCACATCGAGGTGCAGGTGTTCGGCGACGAGCACGGCACCGTGCTGGCGCTCGGCGAGCGGGAGTGCACGCTGCAGCGCCGGCATCAGAAGGTGATCGAGGAGGCGCCGTCCGCAGGCATGCCCGCCGAGACCCGCGAGAGGCTGCTCGCCGCGGCAGTGCGGGCCGCGGAGAGCGTCTCCTACGTCGGCGCCGGAACGGTCGAGTTCCTCATCGACGCGGATGAGCCCGATGAGGTCTTCTTCATCGAGATGAACACGCGTCTCCAGGTCGAGCATCCCGTGACCGAGGAGGTCACCGGACTCGATCTCGTCGCGCTGCAGCTCCGCGTCGCGGCCGGGGGACGACTCGACCCGGCGCCCCGTGTCCACGGGCACGCGGTCGAGGCCCGGATCTATGCGGAATCTCCGGAGCGGGGCTTCCTGCCGTCCACCGGACGGGTGCTGCTCTTCGATCCGCCGCAGGGTGTGCGGGTCGACGCCGCGATCGAGACCGGAAGCGAGGTCACCGGATTCTACGATCCGATGATCGCGAAGGTCATCGCCCTCGCTGCCGACAGGGTCACGGCGCTGCGCCGGCTGGATGAGGCGCTGAGCCGGACGGTCGTGCTCGGCGTCGACACCAACATCGACTTCCTCCGGACGCTGTGCCGAAACGAGAGGGTCATCGCCGGCGATCTCGACACCGGGCTCATCGAGACCCTCCTGCCGCTGCCTGTGCCCTCTCCCTCTGCGCGCATGCTCGCCAGCGCGAGAGCCCGCGTGCAGGCGAGCTCGCCGACCGTCTCCGACGCGGGCGCCGTCTGGACCGCCCTCACGGAGAGGGATGCCGCAGACGTGGCGTTCCTCACGGATGACGACGCGCTGGTCGAGTCCGAATCGGGGACGCCGTCGCAGCTGCCGACGGCGCTCGATGCCGACGGCGCGGTCTGGGTCGCCGAGGGCGGCCGCACGATGCGTCTTCGTCCCCTCGATCGTCGGGCACGGATGCGGCGACGCCTCGCGACAGCGCAGCGGGCCGCCGTCGCCACAGAGCCCGAAGGCCGCGCCCCCATGCCGGGCAGCGTCGTGGCGGTGCACGTCGCCGACGGCGAGCACGTCGCCGCCGGCACGCCGCTGCTGTCGATCGAGGCGATGAAGATGGAGCACCCGGTGCTCGCGCCGCACGACGGCACGGTGCATCTTCTGGTCGCCGTGGGCGATCAGGTGCGGCGCGACCAACCGGTCGCCCGCGTGACGACGAGTCCCCACGACGGGGCCGCAGAGGAGATCCGATGAGTGAAGATCTGAACGAGGACGAGCGCGAGCTCGCCGCCATGGTCCGGGAGTTCGCCGAGACCGTCGTCGCGCCGCAGTCCTACGAGGCCGACCGCACGCACACGCTTCCGATGGACGTCGTGGCGCAGATGGGCGAGCTGGGGCTGTTCGGCCTGCCGTTCCCGGAGGAGCACGGCGGTCAGGGCGGAGACTACTTCGCTCTGGGCATCGCGATCGAGGCGCTCGGGCGGGTCGATCAGTCCATCGCCATCACCCTGGAAGCCGGCGTCAGCCTCGGAGCGATGCCGGTGTTCCGATTCGGCACCGAGGAGCAGAAGCGTGATCTGCTGCCCGATCTGCTGGCCGGCCGCGCCCTCGCCGGGTTCGGTCTGACCGAGCCGGAGGCGGGGAGCGACGCGGGCGCCACGCGCACCACCGCCCGCCTCGACGGCGATGAGTGGGTGATCGACGGGACCAAGCAGTTCATCACGAACTCCGGCACGCCCATCACGCGATTCGTCACCGTCACCGCCGTCACCGGGAACGAGGGCGGGCGCAAGGAGATCTCCACGATCATCGTGCCCAACGGGACGCCGGGGTTCACCGTCGAAGCGCCCTACGACAAGGTCGGCTGGAACGCCTCAGACACCCACCCGCTCACCTTCTCCGGGGTGCGCGTGCCCGCGGGCAACCTGCTCGGCGAGCGGGGGAGCGGGTTCCGCAACTTCCTCAGCATCCTCGATGAGGGACGCATCGCCATCGCGGCCCTCTCGACCGGTGCCGCGGAGGGGTGTCTCGAAGCGGCCGTCGACTACGCGAAGAGCCGCACGATCTTCGGCAGCGCCCTGAGCACCCGGCAGAACGCGCAGTTCACGCTCGCACGCATGCGCGCACGTGTGCACACCGCCCGTCTCGCGTGGCACCACGCGGCCCGACTGCGCGATGCGGGGAAGCCCTTCGCCGAACAGGCGGCGATCGCCAAGCTCGTCGCGGGAGAAGCCGCGATGGACAACGCGCGCGACGCGACGCAGATCTTCGGCGGCAACGGCTTCATGAACGAGTTCCCCGTGGCACGGCACTACCGCGACTCGAAGATCCTCGAGATCGGCGAGGGGACGACCGAGGTGCAGCTGCTCGTCATCGCCAGGGCACTGGGTCTCGCCGGGTAGCGTGACAGCATGCCAGACGCACTGACCGACGGGAGGACGGCGACGTGACCGTACGGGACATCATCCAGCGAGGTCTCTACTTCGAGGAGTTCGAGGTCGACGCCCGCTATCTGCATCGGCCGGGGCGCACGGCGACCGAAGCCGACAACGTGCTCTTCACGACCCTCACCATGAACACGCAGGCGCTGCATCTGGATGCCGCGTTCGCGCAGACCCAGGAGTTCGGCCAGCGGCTGATGAACTCCATGTGGACCCTGTCGACCATGGTGGGAGCATCCGTCGCCCAGCTCACGCAGGGGACCCTGGTGGCCCAGCTCGGTCTCGGCGACATCGCGTTCCCGCATCCGCTGTTCGCGGGGGACACGCTGTACACCGAGAGCACGATCGTCGCGAAGCGACCGTCGTCGTCCCGCCCCGGTCAGGGGATCGTCACGATCTCCCACACCGGGCGCAACCAGGACGGCGCCGTCGTCGCGACCGCGAGCAGGACGGTCCTCGTCCGCTGCCGCCCCGAGGAGGAGAACCGATGACCTTCGATCTCGGACCCGCGCTGCTGTTCTGCCCCGCCGATCGCCCTGAACGGTTCCGCGGTGCACTGGAGAAGGCGGACGCCGTCATCCTCGATCTGGAGGACGCGGTCCTCCCCGAGGCGAAGGCGATGGCACGGGGCAACCTGATCGACGCCGACCTCGACCCCGACCGCGTCATCGTCAGGGTGAACGCTCCGGACACCGAGGCGTTCGTCTCCGACCTCGCCACCCTCGCTCAGACGGACTTCCGCACCGTGATGGTCGCCAAGACGGAGGATCCCGAGCGCCTCCACGCCTTCGACGAGCGCTACTCCCTCATCGCCCTGTGCGAGACCGCCCGAGGGATTCATGCGGCGGATCGCATCGCCGCGCATCCGCGAGTGGTCGCGATGATGTGGGGCGCGGAGGACCTGGTCGCCTCCCTCGGCGGCACGTCCAGCAGGACGCCCGATGGCGGCTACCGCGACATCGCCCGCTATGCCCGCTCCCGTGTGCTGCTGGAGGCGGGAGCGCAGGGCAAGGCCGCCGTCGACGCCGTGCACATCGCGATCGACGACCTGCCGGCCCTCGCTCGAGAGGCAGCGGATGCCGCAGCATCCGGGTTCCGCGCCACCGCGTGCATCCACCCCTCGCAGGTCGCCACCATCAGGGACGCGTACCGTCCCGATGCCGCGACGGTCGACTGGGCGCATGCGGTGATCGCCGCGGCCGAGAGCGAGCGGGGCGTGTTCCGCTTCCAGGGCCGCATGATCGATGAGCCGGTGCTCCGGCACGCCCGCTCAGTGATCGACCGGGCCGGCTGATCACCGCCAGAGTCCACGCTCGTCGATCCAGGTGTGCCACGGGCTGATGCGGTCGACGTGCAGGATCCCGTCGTAGGACGCGCGGACGTCTGCGAGCTCGACCTCGGGTCCGTTGTGTGTGCCCGTCACGAGGTCGACGGAGGCGGGAGCCCCGGCGAGGTCGACGAAGAACGACCCTTCCGCGCGCGTGCTCAGCAGCGCGTCGAGCGTCTCCGCGCGCGGCGGATCCAGCTGCTGCACGAAGGGCGTCGAATGCCCGGGGGCGTCTGTCGGAGCGGGGCGGTGCAGCCACGCCGCACCGCCGCCGAACGTCGTGCCGATGACGCGCAGGTCGTCGCCAAGGCGTCCGCGGAGATGCGTGCCCACGGTCGCGAGAGGCTCGGTCACGAACGGCGGCGCGAGGTAGGGCGTCGTGCGGACATGCCCGTTCGCCGCGAACAGGACCACGCGCTCCTCCCGCTGCAGGACCCACTCGACCGCGTCGGCCATCGCCGAATCGCGGATGTTCGCTGGCGCCCAGGTGCGTGACGCTCCCTCCGCCATCGCCGCGAGGAAGGCGTCGGTGCTCCGTGCGAGCTCCGCGGTCCGCACGGCGACGTCGACCACGTCGGCATCGGCTCCCGCCTGCACGTAGTCGGTCCTCCGAGCTCTGACCCGTTCCGTCATGCCCGAGATCGCCGAGGTCATCGCGCGGCGCCGTTCCTCGGCGAGACCCAGGTAGGCGTGCAGGGCGGTGGCCGCTCTCGCGAGGCCGGAGCGGTCGGCGGGCAGATACTCGAACTCGGGCAGCAGGATGTCGCGCACGTGCCGGGCGTAGTGCGGATCCGCGGAGTCCAGGAACGTGACCACGTGCTGCACAGCCGGAAGCGATGAGGATGCCGAGTCGGGCACGTCCATCCCGTAGAAGCGCAGCGGCGCACCGGCGACCGTCTTCTCGCGCAGCCACACGACGAGGTCCTGCGTCTCCTGGCACTTGCCGAAGTGGTAGGTGACGCCGTCGTTCAGGACGTCGCGCAGGCGCCCTTCGCCGGAGCGCACCCAGTCATCGACCGTGAGCCCTTCGACGACGCCGCTCTCCAGAACGATCGCCGTGAACCCCGCCCGTTCGACGAGGAATCGCAGCAGCTTGTTCCGCCACGCGAGGAACTCGTGCGTGCGGTGCATCGATTCGCCGAGAGCGACGACGCGTGCGTCGCCGACGAAGGACAGAAGCGGTTCCAGCTGCTCGTGAGGGACGTCGTCCGGATCGACCGCGTCGAAGGCGACCCGGCTGCGGCTGAGCCATTCCGTCGTCTCGTCGACGTCCATGACTCAGAGGACGTAGGCCTGCTCGAGCAGGCGCAGCGACCCGGGTGATGCCTCGAAGCGGTGGATTGAGCCGTTCGCGAGCGCCTCTCCTTCCCGGGGCAGGGTGCCGCCGGAGACGTGGTCGATCAGCGAGCGGATCACGCCGCCGTGCGAGACCACGATGAGGGACTCCGCCACCGGGGCGGAACGACGACGGGCTTCGCGCGCGATCCGATGCAGGGCCGCCAGAGCGCGGACCCCGACCTCGTCGAGGGTCTCGGCCCCTGGCACCTCGGCGTGCCAGTCTCCGTAGGAGGCGATGTAGTCGGGCACCAGCATCCCCTCGCCCTCGCCGAACTCCCTCTCGCGGAGGTCGGGCACGAGGGCGGGAGCGGGGAGGGCCAGCTCGGCGGCGATGATCTCCGCGGTCTCACGGGCGCGCAGCAGCGGGCTGGCGTAGATCGCGTGATGCGTGGTCGCGCCGAGCTGCGACGCCGCCCACCGGGCATCCCCGCGTCCGCTCTCGTTGAGCGGGATGTCGGTGGATCCCTGGATGCGCTTCTCCAGGTTCCAGTCGGTCTGACCGTGGCGGACGAGGGTGATGAGGGTCACAGCAGAAGCTCCTGGATGGCGGGGAGCACGACGCTCGTGCCCGCCGCGAGCGTGATGTCCGCCCACGAATCGGCACGGGTGGGCTCGTGGTTGACGATGACGAGAGGGATGCCGCGGCGACGTGCGCGCTCCACCAGGCGGACGCCGGAGTTCACGACGAGGGAGGAGCCGGCGACGATCATCGCGGAGCTGGCGCGCAGCAGCGATTCGGCCGCCTTGAACCTGTCCTGCGGGACGAACTCTCCGAAGAAGACGACGTCGGGCTTGAGCATCCCGCCGCACACCGTGCACACCGGCACCACGAAGCCTTCCGTGGTCTCCGGGAGGACGTCGCCGTCGGGAGCGAGCAGGACGTTCTCCGGCACGGCGATCCAGGGATTGCTCTCCTCGATCTGCACGGCGATGTCGCGGCGGTCGAAGACCTGGCCGCAGTGCAGGCACGTCACGCGGCGCATCGTCCCGTGCACCTCGATCACGTGCGAGCTGCCGGCGCGCAGATGCAGGCCGTCGACGTTCTGCGTGATGATGCCGCTCACGACGCCGCCGGATTCCAGTTCGGCGAGGGCGATGTGGCCCGCGTTCGGCGCGGCCCGCGCGAAAGCCCGCCAGCCGAGATGACCGCCCACCCAGTAGCGTCTGCGTGCGGCTTCGTCGCCGAGATAGCGCTGGATGGTCATGGGATCGGCGCGGGTGCGGGCGCCCTCGCCACGGTACGCGGGGATGCCCGAGTCCGTGGAGATGCCCGCTCCGGTGAGGAGCGCGACCTTCCGACCCCGGAGGAGATCGGCTGCCTGAGTGATCCGGGCATGCAGCTCGGTATCGGTCATCGCGGTCACGGAACCTCCCTGAGCGAGTCTACGACGCTCGGCGGAGGCGACGGCGTCGCACGTGCCACAGTGGAGGTCTATGGAACTCATCGACGTCACCTCCGCAGCGGACCCCCGACTGGACGACTTCCGCGCCCTCACGGACACGGCGCTGCGGGCGGTGTCCGAGCCGGCGGGCGGCCTGTACATCGCCGAGTCCGCGAAGGTCATCGAGCGCGCGGTACGTGCCGGCCATCGCCCGCGCTCCGTGATGGTGCAGCGGCGATGGGTCGACGGCATCCGCTCCCTCCTCTCGGAGCACGACGTCCCGGTCTACGTCGTCCCGGATGAGGTGGCCGAGGCGGTGACGGGGTTCGCGGTGCACCGTGGAGCTCTGGCCTCCATGCACAGGCCGCCGCTGCACTCTGTCGCCGACGTCGTGGCGGGCGCCTCGCTGGTTCTGATCCTCGAGGGGATCGGCGACCACACCAACATCGGCGCGGCGTTCCGTGCGGCGGCGGGGCTCGGTGCGGATGCCGTGCTCGTGTCGCCGCGCTGCGCGGACCCGCTCTACCGTCGGAGCGTGCGCGTCAGCATGGGGACGGTCTTCCAGGTGCCGTGGACCCGCATCACGGACTGGGACGCCGCGGTCGCCGACCTGCGGGCAGCGGACATCCGTCTGGCCGCGCTCGCGCTTCGGGACGACGCCGTGTCTCTCGACGCCTACGCCAAGAACCGCCCGGAGAGGGTGGCGCTCATGATGGGCTCGGAGGGGGAGGGGCTCTCCGCCGATGCGCTCGCGAGCGCCGACGCGATCGTGACCATCCCGATGACGGGCGGTGTGGATTCGCTCAACGTCGCCGCTGCGGCCGCCGTCGCACTGTGGGCGATGAAGCCCTAGTCCTCGCGGCGGAGGACAGGCGCCGGCTCCGGCCGCTTCGCCTCGACGTGGTCGCCGGACGACTGGTGGCGCAGGCGACGGAGCACCCAGGGCACCAGGTGCTCGCGCGCCCAGCCGAGATCTTCGGCCCTGGCCTCGCGCCAGGTGCGCACCGGAAGCGGCTCTGGCTGCATGGCCTCGAGGTCGTTGGGCACGTTCAGCGCACGGAGCACCATCCGGGCCACCTCGTGATGACCCAGTGCGTTGTAGTGCAGTCGGTCGTCGTCGAAGAAGCGCATGTCCTGGACGACCTTGAGCGCCCACTGATCGGCGACGATGCAGTCGTGGCGGTCGGCGATCGCGCGGACGTTCTCGTTGTAGATGGCGACCTTGCCTCGGAACGGGCGGAACACGGGGGTGAAGCCGGTGTCGATGCCCGTGAACAGGACGATCGCCGCGCCCGTCGACGCCAGACGTGTGACGGCGTCCTCCAGCTGCACCGCGATCGCGTCGGGATCGGTGCCGGGGCGGATCACATCGTTGCCGCCGGCGCAGATCGAGATGAGATCGGGTCGCAGCGCGACGGCGGGCTCGATCTGGTCCTCGACGATCTGCGCGATGAGCTTCCCGCGCACGGCGAGGTTCGCGTAGGCGAAGTCGTCGACCTGCTCGGAGAGCACAGCGGCTACGCGATCCGCCCAGCCCCGGTGGCCCCCGGGCACCGAGGGATCGGGATCGCCGATGCCTTCGGTGAACGAGTCGCCCACGGCGACGAAGCGCCGCCACGGATGCGAGGTCTCGTTGGCCACGTAGGGGGTCCGAGTCGAATCCTGGTCTGTCATCCAGCTCTCCTTCGCGAACGAGCGCCGTCCATTGATCGCGGCGGCGCAGTGTCCGAGCCTACCCGGCAATCGCTCGCCACGGCGGGCGCGCGTCGAGTGTCGGAGGCGGCGTTATCGTTGAAGGGATGCTTTCCCCGTCCTTTCCTCAGCGCGCCCCGTGGGGTACCGCGAACAAGCTGCGGGCCTGGCAGCAGGAGGCGCTGGAGCAGTACTTCCAGGCGGATCAGCGGGACTTCCTCGTCGCCGCGACGCCGGGCGCAGGCAAGACGACCTTCGCCCTCACCCTCGCGGTCGAGCTCATGCGCATCGGCGAGGTCAACCGGATCATCGTCGTGGCGCCGACGGAGCATCTCAAGACACAGTGGGCCGACGCCGCGGCGCGCGTGCACATCCGGCTCGATCCGCACTTCAAGAACAGCCACTGGGCGCCGGCGCGGCACTATCACGGCGTCGTGGTGACCTACGCGCAGGTGGCCGCGAAGTCCTCCGTGCACCGGCATCTGACCGAAGACGCGAAGACCCTGGTGATCCTCGACGAGGTGCACCACGGCGGCGACGCGCTGAGCTGGGGCGACGCGATCCGCGACGCCTACGGACCAGCGAAGCGCCGCCTGCTGCTGTCGGGTACTCCGTTCCGCAGCGACACCGCTCCGATCCCGTTCGTCGAGTACCTGCCCGACGAGTCCGGAGCCCGCATCTCGAGCACCGACTACAGCTACGGGTACGGGCGCGCCCTGGCCGATGGCGTCGTGCGGCCGGTGCTGTTCCACATGTACGCGGGCAAGATGCGCTGGCGCACGAGCGCGGGGGATGAGCTCGAGGCGCACCTCGGGCAGGACAACACCAAGGACGTCAACTCCCAGGCCTGGCGCACCGCTCTCGATCCGGAGGGCTCGTGGATGCCCGCGGTGCTGTCGGCCGCGGATCGTCGTCTCACCGAGATCAGGCACCACATCCCCGACGCGGGCGGTCTCGTGCTCGCGACGGATCAGACCGTCGCGCGCGCTTACGCGAAGATCCTCCACAGCATCACGGGTCGGCAGCCGACGATCGTGCTGTCGGACGACGCCTCCGCGTCCGAGCGGATCGAGAAGTTCTCCGCCACCGACGAGCGCTGGATGGTCGCCGTCCGCATGGTGTCGGAGGGCGTGGACGTGCCTCGCCTCGCGGTCGGCGTGTACGCCACGTCATCCTCCACACCGCTGTTCTTCGCGCAGGCGATCGGCCGCTTCGTGCGAGCCCGCAGGCGGGGCGAGGCCGCGAGCGTCTTCCTGCCGAACGTCCCTGTGCTCATGGGGCTCGCCAACGAGCTGGAGAAGCAGCGCGATCACGCGCTCGATCGCCAGGACAAGGATGCCGACGGCCTCGACGATTCGCTGCTGGAGAGCGCGAACCGCGAGGACGACGCCTCCGATGCGCTGACGCAGGAGTTCAGCTATCAGGCGATCTCCTCGGTCGCCCACTTCGACAGGGTGGTCTTCGACGGCAAAGAGTTCGGCCAGCTCGCCGAACCCGGCACTCCGGAGGAGGAGGAGTTCATCGGATTCCCCGGGCTCCTCGAACCGGAGCACGTGCACGAGCTCCTGATGCAGCGCCAGGCGCGCCAGTCACGTCTGCGGGAGACGCGCGAGGCGACGGCGGATCCGCTCGAGACGACGACGCTCCCCGCGCCCCTGCATCGCACTCTCAAAGAGCAGCGGCAGCTGCTGAACAGCCTTGTCGGCCTCTACGCGCGCCAGACAGGCGAGCCCCACGGATCGGTGCACGCCGAGCTCCGTCGCATCTGCGGCGGCCCCGCGGTCGCTCAGGCCACGGTGACGCAGCTCCAGTCGCGTATCGAGGTGCTGCGCAAGCGCGTGCGCTCCTGACCTTCGGAAACCCGAAATCCTGGCAATCCTCGCCTCAGTAGGGGCTGCCGCCACCCTCCCGGATAGCGTGGAACGGTTGTCCCGACCTGGAGGAAAGCATGACAGCCCCCGCTGCCGCAGAGCCCACCACCGCCGACCGCCGCCGCTGGGCGCGCTACCTCGTGGAGGAGCGCGCCGAGGGTCTCGTGTACCAGAAGCTGGCCGCCAGACGCACCGGTGAGGAGCGCGAGATCCTGCTCAGCCTCGCGGATGCCGAGCGTCGACACGAGCAGCACTGGCTCGACCTGCTCGGCGCGGAACCCGCACGTCTGCCGAAGGCCGGTCTGCGCTCCCGCACCCTCGGCTGGATGGCCGGGCGGTTCGGCTCGATCTTCGTCCTCGCCCTCGCGCAGAGCGCAGAGGCCCGATCGCCGTACGACACCGAGAAGTGGGCGACGCCGGCGATGCGCGCCGACGAGAAGGTGCACTTCGAGGTCGTCAGAGGGCTCGCCGCGCGCGGACGCAGACGGCTCTCCGGTTCCTTCCGCGCAGCGGTGTTCGGAGCGAACGACGGTCTCGTCAGCAACCTCGCCCTCGTGCTCGGCATCGGGGCGACCGGAGTCAGCTCCGGCTTCGTGCTGTTCAGCGGCATCGCGGGACTGCTCGCCGGCGCCCTCTCGATGGGCGCGGGGGAGTTCGTGTCGGTGCGCTCGCAGCGCGAGCTGCTGGCCGCCACGGAGGCGAATGAGGATGCCGCGGCCTCCGCCGGCGATCTCGACATCGACGAGAACGAGCTCGCCCTCGTGTACCGCGCCCGTGGCATGGAGCAGGAGGAGGCCCTGCGGCGCGCACATCGGATCGTGGCCGCCGCCCGCGCGGGCGTTCAGCGGACGACGACCGGACCCGTGCGCACCCAGGGAGACGATCATGAGATCGTGGGAAGCGACTGGACGGCCGCCATCTCGAGCTTCCTGCTGTTCGCATCAGGAGCGATCATTCCCGTGCTGCCGTGGATCTTCGGCCTGCAGGGGACGACGGCCGTCGTCGTGGCCCTGGTCCTGGTGGGCGTGGCGCTGCTCTCCACGGGCGCGATGGTCGGCATCCTGTCAGGCGGTCCGCCGCTGCGGCGCGCCCTGCGCCAGCTGGCGATCGGCTTCGGCGCCGCCGCCATCACCTATGTGCTCGGACTGGTGTTCGGAGTCGGCGCGGTCTGAGACCGCGCCGGCGCCGGCCGCATCGTTCTCGTGCACTTCGTCGCGCGACGAATCCGCACGCGCGACGAAAAGAAGAAGAGCCCCGATCCAACCGGATCGGGGCTCTTCTTCGTTCTGTGCGCGGAGGGGGACTTGAACCCCCACGCCCTTACGGGCACTACGACCTCAACGTAGCGCGTCTACCATTCCGCCACCCGCGCAGGTGTTGGATGTTCGTTGCCGAACGAAGATTTACATTAGCACGAGCGGAGGGGGACTCAGAAACCGGCGGCGACGCCCGGGCGCGCCTCAGCCGTTCGATAGCCTTGAACGCATGACAGATCCGTCGCTCCCCGAGGTCGTCCGCATCGCCAGCGATCTGATCCGCTTCGACACCTCGAACTTCGGCGGCGGCAACGCCAAGGGGGAGCGTGAGGCGGCCGAGTACGTCGGGCGCTACCTGGAGGGTCTCGGACTCGATGTCGAGTACTACGAGCCGATCGACAGGCGCACGAACGTCATGGCACGCGTTCCTGGCCGTGACTCCAGCAAGCCCGCCCTCGTCGTGCACGGGCATCTCGACGTGGTCCCCGCGATGGCCGAGGACTGGACCGTCGACCCCTTCGCCGGCGTGGTGAAGGACGGCATGCTGTGGGGCCGTGGCGCCGTGGACATGAAGAACATGAACGCCATGATCCTCACCGCCGTCGCCGACATCCTCCGCGCGGGAGAGCAGCCGGAGCGCGACCTCGTGCTCGCGTTCTTCGCCGACGAGGAGAACGGCGGCGTCGAGGGCTCGGCCCTCGTCGTGCAGAACAGACCGGAGTGGTTCGCTGGGGCGACCGAGGCCATCAGCGAGGTCGGCGGCTACTCGATCACGGTCGACGACCACCGGGCGTACCTGCTGCAGGTCGGCGAGAAGGCGCTGATCTGGATCCGCCTCGTCGCCAAGGGGCGTGCGGGGCACGGCAGCCGCCTGCATGAGGACAACGCGATCACCAAGCTCGCAGAGGCTGTATCGGCGATCGGGCGGACCCGCTGGCCGATCAGGCTCACCCCGACGACGGAAGCGCTCCTGGCGGGCCTCAGCGAGCTCACCGGACGCTCCGTGGAGGATCCGGATGCCCTCGCCGCCGCCGCAGGTCCCGCTGAGGCGTTCCTGCGCTCGACCTTCCGCACCACGACCAATCCCACCGTGCTGACGGCGGGATACAAGCACAACGTCATCCCGGAGCGGGCCGAGGCGCTGATCGACGTCCGTGTCATCCCCGGCACCGAAGACGACGTGCTCGCCCAGCTCCAGCAGATCGTCGGCGACGAGATCGCCATCGAGATCGTGGTGCAGGACATCGGCATGGAGACGGCCTTCGAGGGCGACCTCGTCGACGCGATGGTGGCGAGCCTCGGCGCGCACGACCCTGGTGTCCCCGTCATCCCGTATCTTCTGGGTGCAGGGACCGACAACAAGGCGCTCGCGTATCTGGGCATCACCGGGTACGGGTTCGCCCCGCTCAGGCTCCCGGCCGATCTCGACTTCACAGGCATGTTCCACGGAGTCGATGAGCGCGTGCCCGTAGAATCGCTTGTCTTCGGTCAGCGCGTGCTGGCCGATCTGCTGCGCTCGTACTGAGCCGACGCCGTACGGCGCATCCATGATCTGAAGGCCCTTCATGCACCTGCTCGAAGCACTCATCCTCGGCATCGTGCAGGGACTCACCGAGTTCCTGCCGATCTCGTCCAGCGCCCACCTGCGCATCGTCGGCAGCTTCCTGCCCTCGGGGGAGGACCCGGGCGCCGCGTTCACCGCCATCACGCAGATCGGCACGGAAGCGGCCGTGGTCGTGTTCTTCTGGCGGGACATCGTCCGCATCGTCTCGCGATGGTTCCAGTCCCTCGCGGGCAAGGTGCCGCGGAACGACCCGGATGCGCGCATGGGCTGGCTGATCATCATCGGCAGCGTCCCGATCGTCGTCCTCGGACTGCTGTTCCAGGATCAGATCGAGAGCGTGCTTCGATCTCTGTGGATCGTGGCTGTCATGCTGATCGTGTTCGGCATCCTGCTCGGCATCGCCGACTACGTCGGAGCCAAGCGGCGCACTCTGAACGACCTGACCTACCCCCATGGCATCGCCTACGGCTTCGCTCAGGCGCTTGCGCTCATCCCCGGAGTCTCGCGCTCTGGCGGCACCATCACGATGGGACTCTTCCTGGGGTACGAGCGCGCCGCGGCGGCTCGTTACGCGTTCCTGCTCGCGATCCCTGCGGTGTTCGGCAGCGGCTTCTTCCAGGTCTACAAGAGCTGGGACGAGCCGAACCAGCACTTCTCGTTCGGGGAGACGCTCGCGGCGACCGGCATCGCGTTCGTCGTCGCCCTCGGTGTGATCGCGTTCTTCATGAACTGGATCTCCAAGCGCAGCTTCATGCCGTTCGTGGTCTACCGCATCCTTCTCGGCACCGCGCTGCTCATCCTGCTCGGAACGGGCGTGATCAGCGCTTGAGGTCTCCCGGCCCGTCGCCTCGGCGGCGCAGGTAGCGCTCGAAAGCCTGCGCGATCGCGTCGCCGGAGGCGTCGGGGGAGTCCCAGGTGTCGCGGGTTCTCTCCAGCTGGCGGATGTACTCCGTCATGTCCTCGTCGTCGGCCGCGGCGGCATCGATCGACGCCTCCCATGCGGCGGCCTCGGTGCGCAGGTGGTCGCGGGGAACGTCGACTCCGGTGAGCTCTTCGAGTCGATCTAGGAGCGCGAGCGTGACCTTGGGGGAGGGCGTCGCCGTCGCCACGTAGTGCGGAACGCTCGCCCAGAGGCTCGCGGTGGGGATCCCGGCGTTCTCGGCGAAGTGCTCGAACACGCTGAGGATGCCGACCGGCCCCTCGTACAGCGAACGCTCGAGCCCGTGCGCCTCGCGGACCTCGTCGTTCTGACTCGACGCGAAGATCGAGATCGGCCGCGTGTGCGGGACGTCGGAGAGCATGGCCCCGAGCGTGACGAGACCCGAGACGTCATCGCGCAGGGCGACGTCGATGAACTCGGAGGCGAAGGCCTGCCAGGTGCGGGCGGGCTCGACACCCGTGAGGAGCCAGAACTCCGGTCCGGGGCCCGGATCGCGCGGGCGCCAGAGCCCCGCCTCGGGCCACGTGAGCTGTCGCCTGCCCTCGGCATCCATCTTCGTCGCGGGGCGCGTGTACTGATAGTCGAAGTAGAGCTCGGGATCGATCGAGTGCACGAGGTCGTACTCGGTCATGTCGCGGAGTGCGGCGATGGCGCCGCTCGCTGCTTCGCCGGCGTCGTTCCAGCCGTCGAAGGCGGCGATGATGATGCGCGAGCCGAGAACATCCATCGTGAGCTCCCTTCGTGACGGTGGATGGGTATCCCTCAAGGCTAGTCCGAGGCGGCGGGTCCCGGGCGGAGCCACGGCTAACATGGACCGGTGAGCAGACAGCCGGGCGCAGTCCTCTGGGACATGGATGGAACACTCGTCGACACCGAGCCGTATTGGATGGCGGCGGAGACGGCGTTGATCGAGTCGTTCGGCGGCACCTGGACCCATGAGGACGCTCTGCAGCTCGTCGGCAGCGGCCTCATCGACAGCGCGATCATCATTCAGAACGCGGGGGTCGAGATGGATGCAGAGGCGATCGTCTCGCATCTCACGGATGCCGTGCAGGAGTCTCTGCGCACGCAGGGAGTCCCCTTCCGCCCGGGAGCGCGTGAGCTGCTCCAGGACCTCCGCGACGCCGGCATCCCGACGGCCCTCGTCACCATGTCGCTCCGGCGGATGGCTCTGAGCGTCGTCGAGCTCATCGACTTCGAGGCCTTCGACATCGTCGTCGCCGGTGACGACGTGGACAACGCCAAGCCGCACCCCGAGCCCTATCTGCAGGCGGCGGCGCTCCTGGGCGTCGACATCGCCGATGCGGTCGTGATCGAGGATTCCCCGACCGGTCTGCGCGCCGGAATCGCCTCCGGGGCGGTCGCCCTCGGGGTGCCGCACATCGTCCCGCTCGACGGGGTCGGCGCACACGAGCTCTGGCCCACACTGGCCGACCGCGGCGCGACCGACCTCTCCGAGCTCTTCACCCGCATCACGTCCCTGACAGGAGCCACCCGATGACCCTCTCCAGCGCACAGCGCCCCAGCGGCCCTTTCCGCGAAGGCGACCGCGTGCAGCTGACGGGGCCGAAGGGGCGCCTGCACACGGTGACCCTCAAAGAGGACGGCGAGCTGCACACGCATCAGGGTGTCCTCCGTCACCGGGATCTGATCGGCCTGCCCGACGGCTCGGTCGTGGCGAACAGTTCCGGGCACGATTACCTCGCGCTCCGCCCTCTTCTGCGCGACTTCGCGATGTCGATGCCGCGCGGCGCGGCGATCGTGTACCCGAAGGATGCGGCGCAGATCGTCATGCAGGCCGACATCTTCCCCGGTGCCGTCGTGGTCGAGGCAGGGGTCGGATCCGGCGCCCTGTCGCTCTCCCTTCTGCGTGCGATCGGACCGGCCGGACGACTCGTGTCCTTCGAGCGTCGCGACGACTTCGCCGACGTCGCACGCGGCAACGTCACGACCTTCTTCGGCGAGACCCCGCAGACCTGGGACGTCGTGGTGGGCGACCTGGCCGAGGAGCTCCCCGTCCAGTTCCCCGCGGGGAGCGTCGACCGCGTCGTGCTCGACATGCTCGCCCCGTGGGAGTGCATGGATGTCGTTGCCGACGCACTGACCCCCGGCGGCGTGGTGCTCTGCTACGTGGCCACCGCGACGCAGCTGTCCCGCGTCGCCGAGTACATCCGGGGGACCGGGCTGTTCACTGATCCCGATGCCTCGGAGACGATGGTGCGCGGCTGGCACGTCGAGGGCCTCGCCGTGCGCCCCGATCACCGCATGGTCGCCCACACAGGCTTCCTGCTGACCGCTCGCCGCCTCGCACCCGGTGCTGTGGCGCCGTCGGTGAAGCGCAGAGCGTCGAAGAGCAGCTACGGAGACGAGGACGTCGAGCTCTGGACGCCCGGCGCGGTCGGCGACAGGGAGATCAACGACAAGAACCTCCGCAAGCGCGCACGTGAGGCCGCGAAAGCCGCGGACGGCGCGCGCCTCGCCGCGACATCGCGCGAATCGGACGCGCCGACGGAATAGACTTGAGCGCGTGCGTAAAACGTCCGCCGTTGTGGCCACTCTCAGCCTTGCCGTCCTCGCCCTGACCGGTTGCTCGTCGGCGCCGACGTTCAACGGCGCCTCGTGCGATCGGACGACGCACTCCTCCGGCATCGAAGACGCCGTCACCGTGAAGGGTGACCTCGGAACCGAGCCCAAGGTCACCGTCTACACGCCGGTCAAGGGCACGAAGACGACGTACGCCGACACGATCACCGGCAAGGGCCTGCCGCTCGTCAACGGCCAGCAGGTGATGACGGCCGAGCTGTCGATCTTCAGCGGCAACACCGGCGACCTCGTCTACGCGACGTCGTACGACAAGAGCACGGGCAACCTCTCCAACATCGACACGTGGTCCGGTCAGGTGCCCGGCCTCGCCAAGGTGCTGGAGTGCGTCACCGGCGGCTCCCGTGTGATCGCCTCGCTCACCCCGAAGGACTTCGGCGCCGAGCAGCTGTCGAGCTTCGGTCTCAAGGCCGACGACCACCCCGTCTTCGTGATCGACGTCGTCGACACGTTCCGCTCCAGGGCAGAGGGCGCCCTCCAGTTCAACGACGCCCGGGGCGTCCCGACCGTCGTGCGCGCCCCCGACGGCCGCCCCGGCGTGATCATCCCGGACGCCGCGGCTCCCACCTCGCAGGTCGTGCAGACCCTCATCGAGGGCGACGGCGACCCGCTCGAGAAGACGCAGACGCCCGTCGTCAACGTCACGGCGGTCAACTGGGACGACAAGTCCGTTCTCAACACCACGTGGGGCGCCAACCCGATGCTCGACCTGGCGTCCTCGGCGCCGGCCGTCGCGGAGGCACTGGTGGGCGAGCCGGTCGGATCCCAGATCCTCGTCGTCACCCCCGCTGCGAACGGCGGAGGCGCCGTGGCGTACGTCGTCGACATCCTGGGCGCTGTGACGACCGCGGGGAAGTGATGGCCGCCCGCATCCCGGCAGAGGAGCGACTGACGAACCTCGTCGTCGCCCTGATGGCGACGGACATCGGGCTCACCAAGCAGCAGATCCTCGACAACGTCTCCGGATACCGTCAGCGCGCGGATGCCGGTGCGCGGTCCGATGCCCTCGAGAAGATGTTCGAGCGCGACAAGGACGAGCTGCGCACGCTCGGCGTACCGGTGGAGACGATCGGCGAAGCCGCTGACCCGAACGATCTGCGCGAGGCCCGCTATCGCATCCCGCAGGCGGAGTACGATCTCCCGAGCGACATCGAGTTCACTCCCGCCGAGCTCGCTGTCCTGCAGCTCGCCGGGAGCGTGTGGAGCGCGGAGTCCGTGTCGGGCGACGCCCAGGCCGGCGTGCGCAAGATCAGGGCGCTCGGCATCGACGGCGACGAGCCGATCATTGGATTCGCCCCGCGGATCACGGCCCGTGACGCCGCGTTCACGCCGCTGCAGGACGCCATCGAGAAGAGCAGGGTCGTCTCGTTCGACTACCTCAAGCCCGGCGAGGACGCGCCCCGACGCCGCAGCATCCGTCCCCTCGCGCTCGTCGACTACGAGGCCAGGTGGCACGTCTTCGGCATCGACATCGACGCGGACGCCGATCGGATGTTCTTGCTCAGCCGGATCGTCGGCGCCGTCAAGCTCACGAACACATCCTTCGCCCCCGAGCTGCGTGAGGGTGCGGGGGAGCGGGCGCTGGCCGGTCTCGAAGAGGTCGCCGCGAGGAACTCTGCTCTGCTCGAGGTGACCCCCGGTACGGAGGCCTCCCTGAGACTGGGACGCCGCGCTCGTCCGGCGACCCAGGGCATCCGCGTGCCGTTCGTCGATCTGCACATCCTCGCCGATGAGCTCGCGTCCTACGGCCCCGAGGTGCGCGTGGTCGAGCCGGCCGCGCTCCGCGACGCCGTCATCGCACGACTGCAGGCGGTCGTCGACGCCAACTCGGAGAAGAGCGCATGAACGCCCAGCCGAAGCCTCTCCTCGCTGCGGAGCGCGTGCGTCTCTACCTCACACTCGTCCCCTACCTGCTGGAGCACGGTCAGGTGTCGCTCGACGAGGCGGCAGCCGAGTTCGGCGTGGGCCGCGACGAGATGCGCGCGATGGTCGAGAAGCTCACGGTGATCGGCCTGCCCGGGGACTCCGGGTACTGGCAGCAGCCGCAGGAGATGTTCGACATCAACTGGGATCTCCTCGACGACGAGGACATCATCGAGATCACCAACGACGTCGCACTCCGTCGCGTGCCGCGGTTCACCGCCCGCGAGGCCGCAGCACTGCTGGCGGGTCTGCAGATGGTCGCCGCCGTGCCGGCGGTGTCCGACACCGGCCTGGTGAAGGGGCTCATCTCCAAGCTCTCCCGCGGTGCGGCGGATGCTCCGGCCGAGGTCGTCGTGGCGCCGAGCGCGGTCGACGAGGTGCGCGAAGTCGTCGCCCGCGGTGTGCAGGACGGCGTGGCCGTCTCGTTCACCTACCAGGCGCCGGATGCCACCCCCACGACGCGCACGGTCGACCCCGTGCAGATCCTGATCACCAACGCGCAGTGGTACCTGCAGGGCTGGTGCCATCTGCGTCAGGCGATGCGCACGTTCCACCTCGACAGGGTGAGCGACCCGCACCTGACGGACATCCCGATCACGCACGGGGGAGATCACCTTCCCGAGGCCTTCTCCACGGCGGCGGACGAGGGAGAGGTGACCGTACGCGTGCCCGAGCGCGTCGCCCCGCTCCTCGGCGCGTTCCTGTCGGCCGACAACGTCGTCGCGGACGCCGGACTCGTCACCGCGCAGCTGCATCTCGCAGACCCGCGCAGCATCAAGAGACTCGCCGCGCGGTTCGGGGGAGCGCTCGAAGTGATCGATCCGGGGGTCGCGCGCTGTGCGACCCGAGAGTGGGCCGCCGCAGGACTCGCGCTCTATCACCAACCTGCCGACGGCTTTGCCCGTTAGACTCAGTTAACCCCGACTTAAGGAGTTCCCCATGGCTGGCTTGACCGGTTGGCACCTGTTGGCACTTGTCGTCATCGTGCTGCTGTTGTTCGGGGCTGCAAAGCTCCCGGCACTCGCGAAGAGCATGGGGCAGTCTGCCCGCGTCTTCAAGGGCGAGATGAAGGCCATGCGCGAGGAAGACGCGCCCGCGGGGCAGGCGGATTCCACTGAAGCGCCGAAGAACAGCGGCACGACGGCCTCCGACAGCGGCACTGTAGCCGGGCCCGATCGCGTCAGCTGACCTTCGTGGCCGCCATCGAATCGGCCGCGCAGGCTGAGAGCGACGGGCGCGCCGAACGCCGCATGTCGCTCGGCGCGCATCTCGTTGAGCTGCGCAAGCGGTTGATCATCGCTGCCATCGCGCTGGTCCTCGGCATGGTGGTCGCGTTCCTCGTGACCGACCCCATCATCCATTTCATCACCGAGCCTGTACGCAAGATCGCCGAAGAGCGCGGCGACCAGATCGTGGCGCTGACATTCTCCTCGGTGACCAGCCCGTTCGATCTCCGCATGCGGATCGCGTTCTCGATCGGGCTCTTCCTCTCTGCTCCCGTCTGGCTCTGGCAGATCTGGGCGTTCATCATGCCTGGGCTCACGAAGAAGGAGATCCGCTATACGGTCGGATTCGTCGGCGCGGCGATTCCGCTCTTCTTCGCCGGCTGCTACGTCGGCACGCTCGTCGTCCCGCACGTGATCGAGCTGATGGCCGGGTTCACCCCTGAGGGCGGAAACAACCTCTACGAGGCGTCGACGTTCTACGACTTCGTGTTCAAGCTGATGATCGTCGTCGGCGTCTCCTTCGTCCTGCCGGTGTTCCTCGTGGCGTTGAACCTCGCCGGCGTGATGACCGGTCGGGACATCCTCAAAGGCTGGCGCATCGCGGTCCTGGTGGCCGCGGTCTTCGGCGCCCTCGCGACGCCGGCGGCCGACATCGTGAGCATGCTCATGCTGGCGGGGATCCTCGTGCTCCTGTACTTCGCGGCGGCATTCGTCTCCGTCCTGTTCGACCGCCGCAAGCGCAAGCGCGACAAGGCGGCCGGTCTGCTGCCCGACGCCGCATGACGTCTCCTTCCGACCGCTACGCCGCGGCACGCGACGCATCGGAGCATCCGGAGACCCGTGCGTTCGCAGCGAAGCAGCGCTTCGATCTCGATCCGTTCCAGGTCGCCGGATGCCATGCCCTGGAGCAGGGCCGCAGCGTGCTCGTCGCTGCGCCGACCGGGGCGGGGAAGACCATCGTGGGGGAGTTCGCCATCCACCTGGCGATGCAGACCCCCGGAGACAAGGCGTTCTACACGACGCCGATGAAGGCGCTGTCGAACCAGAAGTTCCGCGAGCTCGTCGATGTGTACGGCGCGGACCAGGTCGGCCTCCTCACCGGCGACACGAACATCAACGGCAACGCGCGCATCGTCGTCATGACGACCGAGGTGCTGCGCAACATGATCTACGCCGACTCACCCGCGCTGCGCGACCTGCGCTACGTGATCATGGACGAGGTGCACTACCTCGCCGACCGATTCCGCGGTGCGGTGTGGGAAGAGGTGATCATCCACCTCCCTCAGCACGTCCGCCTCGTCTCCCTCAGCGCGACCGTGTCGAACGCCGAGGAGTTCGGCGACTGGCTCGACACCGTGCGCGGCGACACCGAGGTCATCGTGTCGGAGATCCGTCCGGTCCCTCTCGAGCAGCACGTCCTCGTGCGCGACGACCTGCTGCCGCTGTTCGATGAGCGGGCCGGCCTCGCCACGACCACGGTGAACCAGGAGCTCATGCGCATCCGCTCCTTCACCGGCTCGAACTACGAGAACAACCGCCGCGCGCAGGCGTACAACAGCAACCGGCACGCCGGGCGGAACGCCCAGCGTCCGCAACGCGGCGGGAGCCGACCCAACGCGCGGCGCATCGAGCGCATGGACCGGCCCGAGGTCGTGCACCTCTTGGATCGCGCGAACCTGCTTCCGGCGATCTTCTTCATCTTCAGTCGCGTCGGATGCGATGCCGCCGTGCAGCAGGTCCGCCGCTCCGGCGTGCGACTGACGACCACGGAGGAGCGCGCAGAGATCAGGGCTATCGTCGAGGAGCGCACGCGGACCCTGCAGGACGAGGATCTCGGTGTGCTCGGCTACTGGGAGTGGCTGGACAACCTCGAACGCGGTGTCGCCGCTCACCATGCCGGCCTGCTACCCGCGTTCAAGGAGGTCGTCGAGGAGCTCTTCCAGCGCAAGCTCGTCAGGGTCGTGTTCGCGACGGAGACGCTGGCGCTCGGCATCAACATGCCGGCGCGCACGGTCGTGCTCGAGAAGATGGAGAAGTTCAACGGCGAGGCCCGTGTCGCCATCACGTCGGGCGAGTACACCCAGCTCACCGGTCGCGCCGGCCGACGGGGGATCGATGTCGAGGGCCATGCGGTCGTGCAGTGGACCGAGGGCATGGATCCGCAGGCTGTCGCTGCTCTCGCCTCGCGACGGACCTATCCGCTCAACTCCAGCTTCCGCCCGACGTACAACATGGCCGTCAACCTGATCGATCTGTTCGGGAAGACCCGCGCGCGCCAGATCCTGGAATCGTCGTTCGCGCAGTTCCAGGCGGATCGCTCGGTGGTCGGGCTGGCGAGACAGGTGCGCGAGGCCGAGGAGTCGCTGGCCGGGTACCAGAAGTCGATGGCCTGCGATCACGGTGACTTCACCGAGTACGCCGCGATCCGCCGCGAACTCAGCGACCTCGAGAAGAAGAACCGTCAGGACTCCCACGCCCCGCGAGGCGCACGGGAGAAGCGGATGAAGCGCATCCAGTCCCTCCGCGGGCAGATGCAGCGGCACGGATGCCACAGGTGTCCTGATCGGGAGGCGCACGCGCGCTGGGCGGAGCGCTACTGGAAGCTCAAGCGCCAGACCGACCGTATCCGCCGCCAGATCGAGACCCGCACGGGCACCGTCGCGCGCGTGTTCGACAGGGTCGTCGAGGTCCTCGAGACTCTCGACTACCTGACGGTCGACGCCGCGGGGGAGACGACGCTGACGGATGCCGGTCGGACGATGCGCCGCATCTACGGTGAGCGCGATCTCCTCGTCGCCGAGTCGCTCCGCCAGGGCCTGTGGTCGGGACTCGACGCCCCCTCACTCGCCGCCATGGCGTGCTGCCTCGTCTACGAACCCCGTCGCGACGAGGCGAACTCGGGGGAGCGCGACCTCCCTCGGGGCGCCTTCCGGGTCGCCTACGAGAAGACGACCACGCTGTGGGCCGAGCTCGACGACCTGGAGAAGGACCACCACCTTCCCGGCTCCGAGCCGCTGGCGCCGGGACTCGCCGGAGCGATGCACTCCTGGGCGCGCGGAGGGATGCTCGACCGCGTGCTGATCGACGCCGACATGGCCGCCGGTGACTTCGTGCGCTGGGCGAAGCAGACGATCGACCTGCTCGATCAGCTGTCGATCGTCGCAGAGGATGCCGCGCTCGCGCGCAACGCCCGCGCAGCCCTCGACGGCGTGCGCCGCGGCATCGTCGCATATTCGTCGATGTGAGAATAGGACGTGATGTCCGATTCTCCGGCGCGGCCGCGCCCTCTGCTCCCGCTCTGGGCTGCTGTCCTCTCGGCGGCCGGTGCCGCGGTGCTCATGCACCTCTCGTATCCCGGGGCCGCGGTGTGGATCCTCGCCTTTCCCGCCACGGCGCTGCTGCTGCTCAGCGTGATCGGTCGGCGCGCGGGGGGAGCACTCCTTGTCGGTCTCGTATACGGCATCCTGTTCTTCGCGCTTCTCGTGTCCTGGACCTCGCGCTACCTCGGACCGATCCCCTGGGGCGCTCTCAGCGTCGTCGAGGGCGGTCTCACGGCCCTCGCGATCGTTCCGCTCGCCCTGGCCTACCGGTGGCTTCCTCAGGCGTTCTCCGGGCCCACCGCGCGCCTGGTTCTGCTGCCCTCCGTCGTCGCAGCGCTCTGGGTAGGGCGAGAGCTCTTCCTCGGTAACTGGCCGTACGGGGGTTTCCCCTGGGCGCGTCTCGGCATGAGTCAGGCCGAGAGCCCGCTGGCCCCCGTGAGCTCGTGGGTGGGAGTCAGCGGCCTCAGCTTCCTGATGGTGCTTCTCGTCGCGATGCTCATCGAGGCGGTGAGGCTCCGGCTCTGGAACAGGCCGCTCCGTTTGGTCGTCCCCGCGGCGCTCGTGCTCGTGCTCCTGTTTACTCCGCTCTTCCCGACGGCCCCCAGCGGCTCGATGCGGATCGCCGCGGTGCAGGGAAACGGGCCCACCGGGTACTTCGACGACCGGGAGCCCTTTGCGGTGATCGACGCGCAGACCGCCGCCACCGAGCCGCTGTACGGCGAGGACGTCGACCTGCTCGTCTGGCCCGAGGGGTCTCTCGACGCCGATCCGTTCGAGTACGGCGCCCTCGCGCGAAGGATGTCCTACGTGAGCGCGCGCATCGGTGCACCTCTTCTCGCGAATGCCGCCACGGGGCGCGGCGATCTGTTCTACAACACCTCCATGCTCTGGACGTCGGAGGGGAGCGCTGACCAGATCCACGACAAGCGCCATCCCGTGCCGTTCGGGGAGTACGTCCCTGACCGGGCCTTCTACAACGCGATCGTCCCCGACCTGATCGGACTGATCGGTCGCGAATACACGCCGGGCACGAATCCGCCGATCGTCGACATCGACGGCGTCAAGGTGGGACTGGCGATCTGCTTCGACGTCATCTACGACGACCTGATCCACGAGGGCGTGCAGGACGGCGCACAGGTGCTCGTGTTCCAGACGAACAACGCCGACTTCCGGGGCACCGACGAGAACCTGCAGCAGCTCGCCTTCGCACGCATGAGGGCGATCGAGACGGGGCGCAGCGTGGTCAACGTCTCGACCGTCGGAACGAGCCAGATCATCAGGGCCGACGGGTCGACGGTCACGAGCCTGGACGCGGATGAGGCCGGCGCGATGCTCGAGGATGTCGAGCTCCGCACCGGCCTCACTGGGGGAGTGGTCGTGGGCCCCTGGCTGCAGCAGCTGCTGCTCTGGGGCGGACTGGGCGCGCTCGTGGTCGGGTGGTGGCGCGCCCGGCGCTCTCAGGCGCCGATCTTCTGACGCGTCGGGTCTTCGCCGGCGCCGCGGCGGCCGCGGATGTACGCGAGACGCTCCTCGAGGAGCTCCTCGAGCTCTGCCCGCGTCCGTCGCTCCAGGAGCATGTCCCAGTGCGTGCGCGCGGCCTTCTCATCGGTGGCCTCGAGCGTGACGGCCTGGCCGTCGACGTTCAGGCGGGCCTCCGCGCCGCAGGAGCGGCATTCCCAGGTCTGCGGCGGCTCTGCATCGGCCGCGAACATCAGGTTCGTCACGTGGCCGCAGGTGTCACAGGTGTAGGTGGTCTCACGGCGCTCCATGAAAACGACGCCCTCTTCGCTCTGTAGGCTCTGGGCGCCGAGTCGGATGCCGCGTAGGCTGCGATCTGCCATTGTGTGGTCCTCTCGTCGCTGTCAGGTATAACGCTCCAGCCTGTGCGCTTCATCCGAGCGGACGCCTTCTGCTCAGGATTCACAGCCGAATCCCAGCGCAGAAGGCTATTCGGGCGCGAGAACCCGAAGCGCCACGCCGGCGCGGTCCGAGACGACGCCGTCGGCGCCGAGGGCGACGATGCGGGTCATGTCATCGGGCTCGTTGATCGTCCATACGTGCACCTCCACGCCGTGGCGATGCGCCGCCCTGATCAGCGCCGGGCTCAACACCCTCAGACCGGCCTGCTTCTCCGGGATCTGCACGGCATCGATCTCCTGGAGGACCTTCGCGGGGGGGAGGCGGAGAGTCGACAGGGCGAGAAGCGACGCGATCGTGCCGCTGCCGGCCGACGTCGCCGGTCGGATGCTCGAGCCGGACCTGAGGACGGCCGCGACGGCCCTGCGCCGACGGGCGTCCGAGAAGCTCGTGACGAGCACGCGATCGGCGTGAGGCGCGAGGATCGGTCCGAGCGGGTCGGCGGCGGCATCTGTCTTCACGTCGATGTTGAAGCGGATGCCCGGGAACGTGCTCAGCGCCTCTTCCACGGTCAGGAGACCGCCGTGGTCGGCGAAGAGCCGGCGCAACTCGCGGGTGGTCACGGTGGATATCGCACGATCGTCACCGGTGAGGCGCGTCAGGGTCGGGTCGTGGAACAGCACCACCTCACCGGACGCGGTGACGTGGCAGTCCGTCTCGATGTACTCCACCCCGGCGGCGTGGGCGGCGGCGAAGGCGGCGGCGGTGTTCTCCCAGACACCGGAGTCCTCGCCCGCCGCGGTGATGAGGCCGCGATGGGCGAGGACTCGGGGATGCCGTGCCTTCTCGAAGTACGGGTGGGTCACGCGCCCGGGAAGTTCGTCGGCGGCTGGCCGGGCTTGGGCGTGAACGCGCTGCCGATGCCCTTCAGGGCCTCGGTGAGCTCGCTCGGGATGATCCAGAGCTTGTTCGACTGGCCCTCGCTGATCTTCGGGAGCATCTGCAGGTACTGGTAGGCGAGGAGCTTGTCGTCCGGCTGCCCCTGGTGGATCGCCGTGAACACGTTCTGGATCGCCTCGGCCTCACCCTGTGCACGGAGCACGGCGGCCTGCTTGTCACCCTCGGCCTGGAGGATCGCGGCCTGCCGCTGACCCTCGGCCTCGAGGATCTGCGACTGCTTGGAACCCTCGGCGGTCAGGATCGCGGCGCGACGGTCACGCTCCGCGCGCATCTGCTTCTCCATCGAGTCCTGGATGGAGAGGGGCGGGTCGATCGCCTTCAGCTCGACGCGACCGACGCGGATGCCCCACTTGCCGGTGGCTTCGTCGAGGACGACGCGGAGCTGGCCGTTGATGTTGTCACGGCTGGTCAGCGCCTCCTCGAGGTTCAGGCCACCGACCACGTTGCGGAGCGTCGTGGTCGTGAGCTGCTCGACCGCGCCGAGGTAGTTCGCGATCTCATAGGTCGCGGCCCGGGCATCCGTCACCTGGAAGTACACGACCGTGTCGATCGAGACGACCAGGTTGTCTTCGGTGATCACCGGCTGCGGAGGGAACGAGACGACCTGCTCGCGCATGTCGATGAGCGGACGGAGCCGGTCGATGAACGGAACCAGGAGGTTGAGGCCGGGCATGAGCGTCTTGTGATACTTGCCCAGTCGCTCCACGACGCCGGCCGTGGCTTGCGGGATGATGCGGATGGATCGAGCGAGGGTGACGATCAGGAAGATGATCAGTGCGATGATCACGATCCAGAGGATCGCGGTCGGAATGAACGATGTGTCGTCCACGGAGGCTCCTAGTCGTTGACGGGACGGACGATGGCGGTGGCGCCGTTGATCTCGGTGACCGCGATCCTCGCGCCCTCCGGGATGGCGATCGGCGCGAACGTGCGGGCGGTCCAGGTGTCACCATTGCTGAGCTTGACCTGGCCCGAGATCTGCGTCACCTCCTGCAGGGCGAGACCCCGCAGATCGATGAGAGCATCGACGTTCGACTTCGTGGGGTCTTCACCTCGATGGAGACGCTTCAAGAGCGGCGGCCGGAGGAAGAGGATGAAGATCGCTGTCGCAGCGATCGCGATGATCACCTGCGCCCAGGCGGGGATGCCGAAGAGATCACTCACCAGCCCGACGGCGCTGCCCAGGCTGAGCATGAGGAAGGTGAAGTCGAGCGAGAGCATCTCGATGACGAGGAATACGGCGATCAGGATGATCCAGCCGACCCACGCCCAGTTCTCGATCAGGTCGATGAAGACGGAGAATTCGTTCATGCGGCCTCCTTTTCGGTCAACCTATCACGCGGCCGACGCCGCGGCACGGCGCGACGGAGGGCAGTTGGTAATGTGAGAGAGCCGCGTCATCGCGGCGTTCACGCATCATGAGGAGTCACCGTGACCGACGTTCTTCCCGCAGGTTCCCTCGATGGCAAGGTCGCCCTTGTCACCGGCTCATCGCGGGGCATCGGCGCCGACACCGTGCGCTACTTCGCCGAGGCCGGAGCCGACGTCGTCATCAACTTCCGCAACAAGGCGCCGCGTGCCGAGAAGCTCGCGAACGAGCTGCGCGCGCTCGGTCGTCGGGTGCTCGTGGTCGGCGCCGACCTGACCGACCCGGCATCCGTCTCCGCGATGTTCGACCAGGTGCAGTCCGAGTTCGGACGCCTCGACGTCCTCGTTCTCAACGCCTCCGGCGGCATGGAGTCCGGCATGGCCGAGGACTACGCGCTCACCCTCAACCGCGACGCGCAGCTCAACGTCCTGAACGCCGCGACACCCCTCCTGGGCGACGGCGCGCGCGTCGTGTTCGTGACCAGCCACCAGGCGCACTTCATCCGCACCACTCCCACGATGCCGGAGTACCTCCCGGTCGCGCTCTCGAAGCGCGCAGGAGAGGACGCGCTCCGTGAGCTCATCCCCGGGCTCGCCGAGAAGGGCATCGGCTTCACCGTCGTCTCGGGCGACATGATCGAGGGCACCATCACCGCCACGCTCCTCGAGCGTGCGAACCCCGGTGCCATCTCCGAGCGCCGCGAGTCGGCGGGCAAGCTCTACAACGTCTCGGAGTTCGCCGCGGAGGTGGCCCAGGCCGCGATCGATCCCGTCCCGGCGGACAACACCCGTCTGGTCGGCGACATCAGCGGATTCGCCGCCGAGTAACCGTCTGCTCACGCAAAGAAGCGGCCCCGTCCTCGAAGGACGGGGCCGCTTCTGCGTGAGGGGCGTGACTACTCGCCCGCGACCGCCTGCGTGACGATCTTCGCATCGCGACCGAGGGTGAAGGCGCGGATGATCTGCACCAGGCCGAGCACGACGAGCGAGACGCCGAGGAACACCCACAGCACGAGACCGGCGGCAAGCACGTTGAAGAGCACGTAGACGCCGGCGACGATGCTGAGGATCGCGTACAGCAGGGTCCAGACGCGTGATCCGTCGCTGCCGAGCAGCGTCAGGGACACGATGCCGTCGAACAGCCAGCTGACGCCGATGAAGATGACGGTGATGAGGGCGAGCGTGAGCGCCGCCTCCTTGAGGTTCGCGAACGCGATGACGCCGGCGACGACGTAGAGGAGACCGAGCAGGATGTGGCCGACGCGGGCCCAGCCGCCCTTCGCCTTCGAGAAGATCCCGAGGCCGACGTAGACGACGCCCGCGATGATCAGGTAGGTGGCGAAGATGCCGGTGACGATGACGGCCGACTTGACGGGCCAGACCAGGAGCACGATGCCGGCGATGAGCGACAGCACACCGGAGACGGCCAGGGAGACGCGGATGGCCTTGAAGGCGGATTTGGCGTCTGCGACGAGAGATTCGGACATGATGTGGATCCTTTCTGGGAAGATCCTGTGAGGGATGCCCAACACTGTAGCGCTGACCGTTCCGCGCGCGGGGACGCGCGACGGCGGGGCGTTGCACACGGTCATAGGCCGTGATCCGACGACATGGCAGTATCGGAACGTGACCCCTGTCGACGATGCCCGGCTGCGCGAGCTCTCGGCCATGCGACGCGTGCGCGACCGGATCGATCGCGAGTACGCCAGGCCGCTCGACGTCCCGGCCCTCGCCGCCGGCGTGCACATGTCGGCGGGGCACCTCAGCCGCAAATTCCGCGAGACCTACGGGGAGTCACCGTACGCCTACCTGATGACGCGTCGGATCGAGCGCGCGATGGCTCTGCTCCGACGGGGCGACCTCAGCGTGACCGAGGTGTGCTTCGAGGTGGGGTTCCAATCCCTGGGCACCTTCAGCACGCGCTTCTCGGAGCTCGTCGGCCGGTCGCCGCGCGAGGAATCGAGAAGTGTCGGAGCGAGGGGATCGGTAGCGTCGTGGGCATGAACATCACCATCAACGCCAGCTTCCTCCCGCACACGGACGCCGAGGCATCCGTCGCCTTCTACCGTGACGTGCTCGGATTCGAGGTCCGCAAGGACGTCGGGTACGAGCAGATGCGGTGGGTCACCGTCGGTCCGGTCGGCCAGCCCGACACCGCCATCGTCCTCACGCCGCCCTGCACGCGGATCA
>NZ_PCOT01000017.1 GCF_002979415.1 Microbacterium sp. MYb72
GCCGCCGAGCGCACGGGTTGTCGCCGAGTGCACGGGTCGTCGACGTGGACGACCCGTGCACTCGGCGACAACCCGTGCGCTCGGCGGCGGGGCGGGCCGCCAGGACTCAGTAGGCGATCACGGGGAGCGGGAGCCAGGAACGTGAGTCCGTGTACGGCTCTGTTCCCTCGAACCGCGCCGTGATCAGGTGGATGCCGCGGAACGAGGGGTGGCGAACGCGCCAGCATCAGGGGCATGACCGATCAGAACACCCCCAAGAACGACCGCCCGCTGCGCGATGACGACGACCTCCGCGACCTCCTCGAAAGAATGCTCGAACGCGCCAGTCGGCGTCAGGTGTGGCTCATGTTCATCGATGCGCGCGGATGCCTCGGTGAGCCCCTCATCCCGATGGAGGGGTATCCCGAAGATCCGAACGCGCTGACGCGCACGGAGGATCTCGGCGAGCTCACCGAGGCCCAGCTGCTCGTGCAGCGCGCGGACCTCCTGCGCGAGGTGACCTCCAGCGAGTCCGTCGTGATCGTCTGGGAGCGCATCGGCCCGTCGGCCGTGGGCGTCGACGACCGTGAGTGGGCGCGGGCGATGCGCGATGCGGCGTTCGCGCTCAGGGTGCCGCTGCGTGCGCAGTTCATACTGCACGACGGGGGAGTGCGTCTGCTCCACCTCGATGACATCCTGTGACAGGCGCCTGATCATGTGGAACGATGTATACATGTCTACAGGGGTGCTGAGCGTCCGTCTTCCGGAAGAGCTGAAGGCTCGTCTCGACGCGCTTGCAGCCTCGACCGGGCGCTCTGCGGCCTACTACGTTCGGGAGGCGGTGTCGCAGCATCTCGCCGACCTCGAGTACGCCTACGCGGTGCGGGCGGAGGCGGAAGCCGTCCGTCGCGGCGAGGTGCCATCACGCTCGCTGGACGATCTCGCACGCGACCTCGGCTTCGATCCGATGGAGCTCCGCCGAACGCCGCACGACGGCGCCGCAACGCCTGCACCCGCCTGATGCGCTACCGGCTCACGCCGGCGCCCCGATTCGAGAAGCAACTGCGCAAGCTCGACCGCAGCACGTCGCGGCGCATCCTCGTCGCGCTGTACGAGCTGGCCGAGTTGGAGGATCCCACCGTCAGGCTCAAGCCGTTGCGACGCGAACTCGCGGGGCTCTGGAGGCTGCGGGTCGGCGACCATCGGGTCGTCCTCGACGTGAGGCCGGATGAGGTGGTCATCGTGGCGGTCGATGTCGGGCACAGGCGGAGTATCTATCGATGACACAGATACAAGGGTGTCCTAGTAAATATCCGGAGACCCGAGTAACATCGACAATGTGCCAACGAAGGCGCGAAGGGATGTCACACAATGACTCGTACCATTCCGCATTTTGTAGGCGGATCGCTTCTCACCCCTGAAGACGGGCGCTTCGCCGACGTGTTCGATCCGAGCACGGGAGCAGTGCAGGCCAGGGTGCCGCTCGCCTCCGCCGACGAGGTGCGCAACGTGATCGCCGATGCTGAGGCTGCTCAGGTCGGATGGGCGGCGACGAATCCGCAGAAGCGCGCCCGCGTGCTGCTGCGCTTCCTCGACCTCGTGCAGCGCGAGATGCAGTCGCTCGCGGAGCTGCTCGCCAGCGAGCACGGCAAGACGGTCGACGACGCGAAGGGCGACATCCAGCGCGGACTCGAGGTCATCGAGTTCGCCGCAGGGGCGCCGCACCTCCTGAAGGGCGAGTACTCCACGGGCGCCGGCGCGGGGATCGACGTGTACTCGATGCGTCAGCCCCTCGGCGTCGTGGCCGCGATCACTCCGTTCAACTTCCCCGCGATGATCCCGCTGTGGAAGGCGGGTCCCGCCCTCGCCGCAGGCAACGCCGTCGTCCTCAAGCCCAGCGAGCGCGACCCGTCCGTGCCGGTGCGTCTCGCCGAGCTGTTCCTGGAGGCGGGTCTCCCCGCCGGAGTCCTCAACGTCGTCCACGGCGACAAGGAGGCGGTCGACACGCTGCTGACCGATGACCGCATCCGTGCCGTCGGCTTCGTCGGCTCGACGCCGATCGCCGAGTACATCTACGCGACCGCCGCCGCCCACGGCAAGAGGGCCCAGTGCTTCGGCGGAGCGAAGAACCACATGATCGTGATGCCGGATGCCGACCTCGATCAGGCCGTCGACGCGCTGATCGGCGCGGGGTACGGCTCCGCGGGCGAGCGCTGCATGGCGATATCCGTCGCGGTGCCCGTGGGGCAGGAGACCGCGGATGCTCTCGCCGCGAAGCTCACCGAACGCGTCGCACAGCTCCGCATCGGCCCCTCCCTCGCCGCCGACGTCGACTACGGCCCGCTCGTCACGCGGGCCGCGGTCGAACGGGTCGAGGGCTACATCCAGCAGGGCGTCGACGAGGGCGCCACGCTCCTCGCCGACGGTCGTGGCTTCACGGTCCCCGGCCACGAGGAGGGCTTCTACCTCGGTCCGACCCTGTTCGACCACGTCACGACCGACATGGCGATCTACCGCGAGGAGATCTTCGGCCCCGTGCTCGTGATCGCCCGTGCGGCGGACTATGAGGAGGCGCTCCGCATGGCGAACGAGCACGAGTACGGCAACGGCGTCGCGATCTTCACGCGCGACGGCGATTCCGCGCGTGACTTCGCGGCGCGAGTCGACGTGGGCATGGTCGGCGTCAACGTGCCGATCCCCGTGCCGATCGCCTACTTCACGTTCGGCGGCTGGAAGCGCAGCGGCTTCGGAGACCTCAACCAGCACGGCGCCGATGCGTTCCGCTTCTACACGAAGACCAAGACGGTGACGAGCCGCTGGCCCAGCGGGATCCGCCAGTCGGGCGCCGAACAACCAGCAGAGGGTGCGAGCTTCGTCATCCCCACCATGCACTGAGCAGCGACTACCCCACCATGCACTGAGCAGCGACTGCCCCACCATGCACTGAACAGCGACTGCCTCCATCCCACTAGGAATCCCCATGACACTCACCACCGTCACCACCACCGCCGAGGAGCGCGAGGCGATCCTCGACGCCGTCCGCGAGTTCGCCGACACCGAGCTGGCCCCGTACGCCCTCGAGCGGGACGAGAAGCACCTGTTCCCGCGCGAGAGTCTCGGCCGCGCCGGCGAGCTCGGACTCGGCGGCATCTACGTGCGCGAGGAGTTCGGCGGCACGGGGCTCAGCCGCACCGACACCGTCGCGATCTTCGAGGAGCTCGCGAAGGCCGATCCCGCGGTCGCGGCCTACATCTCGATCCACAACATGGTCGTCTGGATGATCGACACCTACGGCGACGACGCCCAGAGGGGCGAGTGGCTTCCCGCGCTCACCACGATGGAGCAGTTCGGCGGGTACTGCCTCACCGAGCCGGGAGCGGGATCGGATGCCGCGAACATCGCCACCAGCGCGGTCCGCGACGGCGACGCCTATGTGCTCACCGGCGTCAAGCAGTTCATCTCCGGAGCAGGCGAGGCGGGCGTGTACGTCGTCATGGCGCGCACCGGCGAACCCGGGGCCCGCGGCATCAGCGCCTTCCTCGTGGCGGGCGACGCCGAAGGACTGAGCTTCGGCGCACCCGAGAAGAAGATGGGCTGGCACGCGCAGCCCACGCGCCAGGTCATCTTCGACGGGGTGCGGGTGCCAGCCTCGGCCATGCTGGGCGACGAGGGCAAGGGGTTCGCGATCGCGATGTCCGCCCTCAACGGAGGTCGGCTGAACATCGCCGCCTGCTCCCTCGGCGGAGCGCAGTGGGCGCTCGACCGGGCTGTGCAGTACGTGCACGAGCGCGTCGCCTTCGGCGAGCCGCTCGCCGAGAAGCAGTCGATCCTCTTCGCCATCGCCGACATGCGCACCGACCTGCAGGCCGCACGACTCATGGTCCGCGACGGAGCTCAGGCCGTCGACGAGCATGCCCCCGACGCTACGATGCGCTGCGCCATGGCCAAGCGCTTCGCCACCGACGCCGGCTTCGACGTCGCCAACAGGGCCCTTCAGCTGCACGGCGGGTACGGGTACCTTCAGGACTACGGGATCGAGAAAGTCGTCCGTGATCTGCGGGTGCACCAGATCCTGGAAGGGACGAACGAGATCATGAGACTCATCGTCGGGCGGGAGATGCTGCGCCCCGCAGGGTCGGCCTCCCTCCAGCGCAGCGGCGGAAGCCAGACGCGGAGCGCGTCATGAGCAGGGTCGCCTTCCTCGGGCTGGGGCACATGGGACTCCCGATGGCCGTCAACCTCGTCAAGGCCGGGCACGAGGTGCACGGCTTCGACCTGGTGCCTGCGGCCATCGACGCCGCGCGGGCCGCCGGCATCCCGGTCGCCGCGAGCGGGTCGGATGCCGTCGCCGATGCGGATGTCGTCATCACGATGTTCCCCGCCGGGCGCCACGTGATCGCCGCCTACCAGGACGAGCTGCTGGCCGCGGCGCGCCCCGGCACACTGTTCATCGAGTCCTCGACGATCGCGGTCGACGAGGCCCGCACGGCCCACGAGCTCGCGATCGCCGCTGGGCACCGCAACGTCGACGCGCCCGTGTCTGGCGGAGTGGTCGGCGCGGAGAACGGCACCCTCGCCTTCATGGTGGGAGGGGCCGACGAGGACTTCGCTGCGGCGCTCCCTCTGCTCGAGGCGATGGGCAGGCGGATCGTGCACTGCGGTGGTCCCGGCCTCGGCCAGGCAGCGAAGGTGTGCAACAACATGGTCCTCGCGGTCTCGCAGATCGCCGTGGCGGAGGCCTTCGTGCTGGGCGAGCGGCTGGGTCTCGAGCATCAGGCCCTGTTCGACGTGGTCTCCCAGGCCTCCGGCCAGTGCTGGTCGATCACGACCAACTGCCCCGTGCCGGGCCCGGTTCCGACGAGCCCCGCCAACCGCGACTATCAGCCGGGGTTCGCAGGGGCGCTCATGGCGAAGGACCTCGGGCTCGCGCTGCAGGCCATCGAGCAGACGTCCACCGACGCGAAGATGGGCAGGCTCGCGCAGCAGCTGTACGCGGCCTTCGCCGAGGGAGACGGCGCGACGCGCGACTTCTCCGGCATCATCACCGACATCCGCGACGATCGCGTCTGATGACGCAGGACATACTGAGAAGACCACGACGGAGAGGGCCTTCACGATGACCGAGTACGAGACGATCCTGGTCGAGCAGCGCGGAAGGGTCGGCTGGATCACGCTGAACCGCCCGCAGGCGCTCAACGCTCTGAACAGCCGCATCGCCGAGGAGGTCACGGCGGCGGCCGTCGCCTTCGACGCCGATGAGGGCGTGGGCGCCATCGTCCTGACCGGCTCCGAGAAGGCGTTCGCCGCCGGAGCCGACATCAAGGAGATGGAGGCGATGTCGGCCGCCGAGATGCTCGAGACCGACCACTTCGGCATCTGGTACGACTTCGCCGCGGTGCGCACCCCGGTGATCGCCGCGGTGTCCGGCTTCGCCCTGGGCGGGGGCTGCGAGCTGGCGATGATGTGCGACATCATCCTCGCCGCCGACACCGCGAAGTTCGGGCAGCCCGAGATCAATCTCGGCGTCATCCCCGGCATGGGCGGCACGCAGCGGCTGATCCGCGCGGTCGGCTACTACAAGGCGGCGGAGCTCGTGCTCACCGGGCGCTTCATGGGCGCCGAGGAGGCGGAGCGCTCCGGTCTCGTGTCGCGCGTCGTGCCGGCATCCGACCTGCTCGCCGAGGCCGAGAAGCTGGCCGAGACCATCGCCTCGAAGTCGCTGCCATCGGTCTACGCCGCGAAGGCCGCCCTGGACGCCGCGATGGAGACGACACTCGCCGAAGGACTCGCGCACGAGAAGGCGGCGTTCGCCGCGCTGTTCGACACGGAGGACCAGAAGGAGGGCATGTCGGCCTTCCGGGAGAAGCGTGCGCCCGACTTCCGGAACAGGTGAGCTCTCAGCCGCGCATCGCCTCGACGACCTTGGCGATGCGGCGGTCGCGCGTGGCCTCCTGCTTCGCCTCGGCGACGGAGCGGGCATGCTCCTTACGGTGCGTGTAGGGGAGCTTCTCGAAGGCGGCGCGCAGGGCGGGCTCCGCGTCGAGGGCGGCCGTGAGCTCGGGAGGCTCTTCGACCGTGCGCTCGGCGGTGTCCACGGCGATGACGGCGTCGACCTCCTGGTCGATCTCGACGCCGAGCTCGGCGCGCGTGGCCTTGCTGAAGCCGATCATGTTCTTCCCGCCCATGCGGGAGAGACGCAGACGAGCGGTCCGCCCGCCGATCGTGACGGCGACGGGGAAAGCCTTGCCCGCGCCGAAGGCGGCGACCTGCTCATCGGTGAGCACGATGGCAGCCGCGGGCCCGGACCCCGCGAGGACGGTGTGCAGGTGCAGTTCGGTCATCCCGACAGCGTACGCCCGGGCGGTGCGCGCGGTCACGCCGAAGCAGCCCCGGTGCGGGGTCGTCCTGACCTCGGCATCGGGTGCACCGCGCCGCGTGTCCCGAGCGGCCGCCACTCGGGCGGCGTCGCCTCGATCTCGGAGGCGAGCAGGTCGTTGCGCTCGGAGATCAGCCGCCGCATGTACTCGCGCAGGAACAGGCGGTCGACGATCCGGCCGATCGGGCCGAACGGGGAGCGGAACGTGATCGTGTCGCGCATCAGCGTGCCCCGCGGATGCTCCTCGAACACATGCTCGTGGAGGAAGTCCCCGAAGGGCCCCGACAGCTGCCGGTCGCTGAAGCCGTGCGGAGGGTCGATGTCGAACACGACGGAACGCAGCCGGAACGGGATGCCGAAGTGCTGCGCCCGCCAGGTGACCGTCGACCCCTCGGTGAAGGCTCCGCCCGCAGGCGCCTCGACCATCGTCTCCCCATATCGCACCATCGAGCGCACGTGCAGGCCGGGGTCGAGGGAGGCCGCGAATACGGCAGACGGCGGCGCCGCGATCACCCGTTCGAGCACGAACGCCGCCATGTCAGAGCGGTTCGGGCTGGGGGCGCGGGTCGGTGAAGTCGCCCGCGGCTTTGCGCATGCGCGCGACGATCGCGACGAGCTCCGCGGCGTCGTCGGCGCTGAGGCCGGGGTTCGCGAACACGTCGGCGTTCAGGGCTGTGGTCGCGCGATCGACGAGGTCGCGTCCGGCCGGCGTGAGCGCGAGGAGCGCGGCCCTGCCGTCGTGCGGATGCGGCTCGCGGATCACGAGACCGTCGCGGACCAGGCGCTCGGACGTGCTCGTGATCGTCGTCGCATGCACCTGGAGACGGGCCACCACGCTCGACAGCGGCAGACGCCCCGCGCGGCTGAACGCGAGCAGGCGCAGCACCTCGTAGCGCGCGAAGGACAGCGAGAAGGGCTTGAGTGCGGCGTCGACGCGGGCGAGCAGCAACTGCTGCGCACGCATCACCGAGGTGACGACGGTCATCCCGTCTGCGGCATCCGACCACCCGTGCGCGAGCCACTGCCGCTTCGCCTCGGCGAGCGGATCCACGGGCAACGGGCGGGACGGGGTCACAGGTTCTACGGTAGGCCATCGGATGCTCTGAGTCTCAGTTGCAGAAAAGTTGGCACTCAGTTTCAAGGGACTAGAATCGAGCCAGTCGTGAGGAGCAATCGATGAAGATCTTCGTCCTGGTCAAAGAGGTGCCGGACACCTATGGCGATCGCAAGCTGAATCTCGAGACGGGTCTGGCCGACCGCGCCGCCGGAGACGTGGTGCTCGATGAGATCACGGAGCGCGCGCTCGAGGTCGCACTGAGCTACGCCGACAAGAACGAGGGCACCGAGGTGGTCGCCCTCTCGATGGCGCCCGAGGGGTCCACGGCATCCGTCCGCCGCGCGCTCGCGATCGGTGCCGCATCCGCCGTGCACGTCGCCGACGAGCAGCTCGCCGGCGCCGACCTGACCTTGACCGCCGAGGTGCTGGCCGCCGCGATCCGTCGCGGAGAGCCCGACCTCGTCATCACCGGCAACCTCTCGACCGACGGCTCGGGCGGTGTGATCCCGGCGATGCTCGCGGAGCACCTGGGCTGGGCGCAGGCGACCGCGCTCTCCTCAGTGGAGATCAGCGCGGATGCCGTCGCGGGCACGCGGGCCGCCGACGCGGGATCCCAGCCAGTGTCGGCGAGCCTGCCGGCGGTGATCTCGATCACGGAGGCGCTGCCGGATGCGCGCTTCCCGAACTTCAAGGGCATCATGGCGGCGAAGAAGAAGCCGCTCGAGGTGCTCTCCCTCGCAGACCTCGGCGTCTCCGCCGACCCGTCCCTCGCGCCGCGGACCATCATGACGACGGTCGCGGAGAAGCCCCCGCGCGCAGCGGGCGTGAAGATCGTCGATGAGGGAGACGCCGCCGACAAGCTGGTGGAGTACCTCGTGCAGAACAGGCTGGTGTGAGATGAGCTCGTCCGAGAACCCGATCCTCGTCCTCGTGGACGTCGACCCCGCAGGAGACGTCGCGTCCAGCACCGCTGCGCTGATCGGCGCGGCATCGACCATCGGCAGGCCGGTCGCGCTGATCGTCGGCGGCTCTGCGGATGCCGCGGAGCAGGCCGCCCAGGCCGGCGCGGCGGAGATCATCTCCGAGGAGGGCGACGCCGCGCTGCTCACCGTGCCGATCGTCGACGCGCTGCAGCGGGCATACGAGCGGGTGCGACCGGATGCCGTGCTCATCTCGAACTCGATCGCCGGCCGCGATGTCGCCGGCCGTTTCGCCGTGCGTGCGAAGCTCGCGCTCTCGGTCGACGCGGTCGGCGTCTCCCGTGACGACGAGGGCATCGTCGCACACCACTCCGTCTACGGCGGCGCCTACCTGACCGACTCCGCCCCGACGTTCGGGACTCCTGTCATCACCGTGCGGCAGGGCGCGATCGACGCACGCGCGGAGCGCATCGACGACGCCGTGTTCACGGGGGCCACCGGAGCATTCCCGGTGAGCGGAGTCGCCGCGACCGCCGGGACGATCGACGCCGTCGAGCAGGCGTCCTCGCGCCCGGAGCTCCGCGGCGCCGCACGCGTCGTGTCGGGCGGACGCGGGCTCGCGTCGAAGGAGAAGTTCGTGCTCGTCGAAGAGCTCGCCGATGCGCTCGGCGCAGCCGTGGGCGCGTCCAGGGCCGCCGTCGATGCGGGGTACATCCCGCAGTCGCACCAGGTCGGCCAGACCGGCGTCTCGGTGTCGCCGCAGCTCTACGTCGCGCTCGGCATCTCCGGCGCCATCCAGCACCGCGCGGGCATGCAGACCTCGAAGACGATCGTCGCGATCAACAAGGACGCCGAGGCTCCCATCTTCGACGTCGCCGACTTCGGCATCGTGGGCGACCTGTTCACCATCGTGCCGCAGGTCATCGCCGCTCTCGAGGCGCGGAAGAAGTAGGCATGGCCACGCTGCGACGCGGACTTCCGCGGGTACCGGGCGGAGAGCCCTGGCCTCCCGCGGGGGTGAGCGACGGCGCCGATGCGGACGCGATGGCGGATGCTGCGACGGATCCGGGTGCGGAGTCCGGAACTGCGACGCAGCCGAGTGCCTCGGGCGCCGCGGCGGGCGCATCGGGAGACGCGGCGGGCGCTTCCGGAGATGCGGCTGCCGGTTCCGGTGCTTCGGTTGCTGCCTCGGTCGAGCGGGCAGAACGAGACGAGGCGCGCGCTGCCGATTCGGCCGCCGCTGCCTCTGTCGCCGCTGCCTCTGTCGCCGCTGCTGCCTCCACCGCTGCAGTTCGCATCCGTCGCGGACTCCCGCGTGTGCCGGGCGGAGAGCCGTGGCCCCCGGCGGATGTCGCGCCGAACAGTTCGTCTACCGCCTCAACCGTCGCGTCGACGGACTCCTCGTCTGTCGCGCCGTCGTCCGTCTCGTCCGTCGCGCCGACCACAGTCCCGAGCGCGGTCGCAGCACCGGAGCGGCCGCAGTCGTCCGAGTCGGCGCCAGACGCAACGCGCGCATCGACGGGGTCGTCCGCGCAGAGCGAGGGCGCGACTGCCGATGGCGTCATGCGCCGAGGACTTCCGAGAACCGCGGGTGGCGAGCCCTGGCCGCCGGCGGGACTCGTGCCGGCAGCCGTGGCGCCGGTCGGAGCGGCGGATCGGGCCGGGGCGCCATCCTCGCCCGATGATCGGGCGGCCGCCGCGCCGTCTGCCTCCGACGCTGTGGGCGTCGACTCCGCATCTGCGGCGGCATCCGTCGCGGCGGCATCCGCCCTCGGCGAGGGGGACGCCGTCTCCGCGGCATCCGCTGTCGCTCCGGTCGCGGCATCCGCCGTCGTGCCTGGCGCCGACCTCAGCGTCCCCCTGCGGGGCGCGCGCACGGTGTGGAACGGCAGTGCGCCCCGGCATCTCCCCGCCGCACCGGCATCCGACCGCCGTCGTCCGACGTGGACGCAGGGGATCGCCGCGCTCATGGCCGCCGCCGGTCTCGGAGTGCTGGCCGGCGCCGCCGTCGCCCTCGTCCGGACGCTGCTGAGCCTGGATCCGCTGCAGGACTTCCTCGCGGCCTTCCCCGGGGAGTATGCGCCCGCGGTGCACGTGGAGCCGGGCTTCGCGCCATGGATCGGATGGCAGCACTTCTTCAACATGTTCCTGATGGTGCTGATCATCCGATCGGGACTCACCATCCGGCGCGAGAAGCGGCCGACCGCGTTCTGGACGCCCAAGAACAACCCGAAGGGCAAGGTCAGCCTGACGATCTGGTTCCACCAGGCCCTCGACATCCTGTGGCTCGTCAACGGCGCGATCTTCGTCGTCCTGCTGTTCGTCACCGGGCACTGGGCGCGGATCGTGCCGACGAGCTGGGAGGTCTTCCCGAATGCGCTGTCGGCGGCTCTGCAGTACGTCTCGTTCAACTGGCCGCACGAGAACGGGTGGAACAACTACAACAGCCTGCAGCAGCTGGCCTACTTCGTCACCGTGTTCCTCGCAGCGCCTCTGGCTGCGGTCACCGGATTCCGGATGTCGGGGCTGTGGCCGAAGAAGGCGGAGCGGCTGTCGAAGGCCTACCCGATCGAGTGGGCCCGCGCCGTGCACTTCCCGGTGATGCTGTACTTCGTGCTGTTCATCATCGCGCACGTCGCACTGGTGTTCCTCACCGGCTTCCTCGCGAACCTCAACCACATGTTCGCGTCCTCTGACGCGGTCACGTGGACGGGTTTCTGGGTGTTCGTCGCGGCCGTCGCCGTGATCGCCGCCGGCTGGGCAGCCGCCCGCCCGCTGGTGATCGCCCCGATCGCCAAGCTCTTCGGGACCGTCTCCGGCCGCTGAGTCGCGTGGGTTCCGCATCGCCTCCTGAGTCGCGTGGGTTCTGCGCTGCCCCTGAGTCGCGTGGGTTCTGCGCTGCCCCTGAGTCGCGTGGGTTCTGCGCTGCCCCTGAGTCGCGTGGGTTCCGCATCGCCCGCTGAGTCGCGCGGGCTCCGCGCCGCCCCCTGACTCGTGCGGGTCCATGCCGCCGAACCCTGAGGCGAGGGTTCTGCGTTCACAACTCCTCATGAGCCGGGTGATCTTCCGCAGATCCGGCCGTGTGGGCGGCTGATGGGCCGATCTGTGCGGAGTTGTGAACGCGGTGCGGCTCGGCCGAGCTCCAGAACTCCGGAGATCTGCCGCGTGCGGATGCAGAAGAGGCCGCCATCCGTGGATGGCGGCCTCTTCTCCGGAGTTCTGGAGCCGAACGAGCGACTCAGCCCGAGAGGGCGGTTCAGCCCGAGCGGGTCAGCCGGAGCGGCTCAGCCCGAGCCGACGGAGCGGCTCAGCCCGAGCCGACGGAGCGGCTCAGCCCGAGCCGAAGCGGCTCGGGCGAAGCGGGCGGGCTCAGCGCGTGAAGCGGACCTCGGTCAGCGTCTCGCCGAGGAACGGCTCGGTGTGGCTGGCGCCGTCGAGGGCGAAGCCGTTGCGGGTGTAGAAGCGGTGCGCGCGGGGGTTGTCCTCGGCGACCCAGAGGTACAGCGGCTCGTCCTTCTCGACGGCGGCGTCGAACAGCTTCTGACCGATGCCGGTGCCGTGGTACGCGTCGAGCAGGTAGATGAAGTAGAGCTCGCGGAACGCCGGAGCATCCTTGTCGCGGGCGGGACCCGAACCGACGAAGCCGACGATCTCGCCATCGACGAGGGCCGCGTTCATCTTGAACTCCGGCCCCTGCGAGGCCCAGTGCGTCCACAGCTCGGCCATGCGGCGGGGCGACACCTTCTCGAGGGCGGCCTTGCTGATCAGGTGGTCGTAGGTCTCGTGCCAGCACTGCGCGTGCACGCGGCCTAGGGCTTCCGCATCCACGTCGCGGACCGGACGAACGGAGATCTGGGGCTGGGCTTCGGCGCTCATGCCGCGACTCTACGCGCGGCGTCGGCGAACCGGAAATCGAGTGGATGTCGTCAACAGGGCATCCGACGCCGATGGAGGATCCGTACAACGATGTTCGCGGATCGTTCGCGAATGGCTACGATCGGACATCGTGAACGTGATCTGGCGCACCCTCCTCGTGATCCTCGGCGCCCGCCGCCGCGTGCGGCAGGGCAAGGCCCTCGAACCGTCCGCCGTCGGCACCATCCGTCTGACGACGCTGCCGACCGACATCGACATCCTCCGCCACATGAACAACGGCCGCTACCTGTCGCTGTTCGACCTCGGACGCTGGGACCAGCTGATCCGCACCGGCCTCTTCGACGCCATGAAGGAGCGCGGCTGGTACGCCGTCGTGTCGAGCGAGACGATCACCTTCCGCAAGTCGCTGCAGCTGTGGCAGCGGTTCGAGGTGCAGTCGCGCTTCATCGGCCACGACGACAAGGCCGTGTTCATGGAGCACCGCGCCGTCGTCGACGGCGAGATCTACGCGAGGGCGATCGTGAGGGCCCGGATGCTGCGTCGCTCCGGCGGCACGGTCAGCAACGAGGAGCTGTTCGCCGCGGTCGGCAAGCCCGAGGGCGTACCGGAGATCGACGAGTGGGTGCACGACTGGGCCGCGGCATCCGCTCTCCCGCCGGTGCGCAAGAGCGCGCCGAGCCTTTGGACCTGAGAACGGGTCGCTCGGCCCCGGAGGGGGATGCAGCGACGCGACCTCGCCCGGAGTCGGTGCGACGCGCTATTTTGGGGGCGTGGGGGACATTCTGACGACCGCCGGCCGGGTGCTGTGGCGGCACTGGCCGGCGATGCTCGCGTGGTACCTCGGCGGCATCCTCGTGCATTACGTCATCCTGCAGTTCGCCGGCATCATCGGCGCCTACACGGCGACCGTCGGGTTCCTCGTGCTGCCCGTCGCGATCCTCGCGAAGCTCATCAGCTACGTCGCCATGTTCCTCGTGCTGCGCGACGGCCTGCGCAATCTGCAGGAGGTCGCTCCTCTGCCGGAGTCCCCGGCCGAGCGGCGGCGCACGTTCCTCTCGGCGCTGCTCGCCGGCATCCTCCCCTTCTTCGCGGTGTACTGGGCGCAGAAGCTGCTGCGGGACGACGTGATCGACTACTCGGCTCGCGCGCTGCAGGTGCGCACGGACCTCCATTGGATAGCTGCGGCGAACGGCGACGGGCCGCTGAGCAGCGAGGACTCCGTGCAGAACCTCCCGTTCAACGTGTGGACCGTCTCGATCATCGTGCTCGCCTTCGCCGGCCGCTGGGCCTGGTCGAAGTGGTCGGACCGGCTCGCCGCGTGGCTCTCGCCGGTCGCGGTGTACTTCGAGGTCGTCTGGGTCTTCTTCTCGGTGATCCTGCTCGGCGATCTCTTCGAATCCATCCGTGCCTGGGTGGACGGCCGCGCCGTGATGGTGCTCCTCGACGACATGCGCGAGCAGATCCTCGCCGCGGTCGCGCCGCTGCGCTGGCTGTGGGACGGCATCGGCTGGGTGCTCTCGGAGGCAGGGCCGGTGCTGCTCGCGCCGCTCGCGTGGCTGACCATCGCCGGCGTCGTGTTCGGCCAGGCGATCGTCGCGGAGAAGCTGCGCGTGGAGAGCGAGCTGATCACCCGCATCCGCGAGCACGCGAAGGTCATCCCCAACCCGCTGGTGCGTCGGCTGAAGGATCTGGGCGATGAGCTCGGCGCCCGGTTCCGCCCCATCGGCCGCGCTCTCCTGTTGATGTGGCGCGCGGGCCCCGTGCTCGTCGCGTCCTATGCGCTCCTCTTCGTGGCGGTGAAGGCGCTGGGCTCCTACCTCGACCTGGGCGTCACCCGTCTGATCGGACCGCACGAGTTCGATTTCTGGTCGATCGCGCTGCCGGTGGTCACGCTCATCCCGATGCTGATCGTCGAGCCGCTGCGGATCGCGGTGATCAGCGGGGCCTACGACGCCACGCTGGGCCGGCTGCGCCGCAGGCAGCAGGATCTCCGGTCGGAAGGGACCACGTCGGAGGAGGCGGAGATCCGTGCGGTGGCGGATGCGGCGGGTCTTCTGCCGAGTTCTGCGGATGCCGTCGCCGCGGCGGTCGTGTCGGCATCCGACCGCGACGTCCTCGGGGGTCAGGGGTCGATCGAGAACCTCAGGAACGTCCCGCCGGAGTCCTGAGGCCAGACGTCCAGCCAGAACGGGCCCTCCACGTCATCGGGGAGGACGAACGGCGCGATGAGCTCGTAGTCGCCGAGCTCGTCCGACGAGCAGAACTCGGGTTCGTCGGCGTTGTCGGGGACGCCGATCTCCGATCTCTGCAGCGCCCACTGCCGCCCCGACGACTGCTGCGTCAGAGTGGGGCGCCGACACGACACCCCCTCCGGACCGGGCTCGACGGGGACCGCCGCGGCGATGACCCGCGTGCCGTCGGGGACGTCCAGACCGCTGAGATCTTCGATGACCGCGCTGCGCACGGGGCCGAAGGACGCGCCCGCCAGCTCGGCGCTGTCATCCTCCGCCACGATGATCGGGTCGACGGGGCGGGCGCCGAAGTCGTAGATCAGGTGCCAGTGCTGCCATCCGACGGCGAACAGCGTCGCGGGCAGGAGCACCGCGGTCGCGGCGAGACCCAGTCGGTTGCGCCGCCACCACGAGGGCGACGTCGCCGATACGGGGCCAGCCGCATCGCCTGCGGGATCCGCGGATGGCGTGGGGACCGGGGGAATGCTCGACGGTGCGGGAGCCCCGGAGTTCGCGGAGGAGGAAGAAGGTCGGGGCGGTTCGGGGATCGTCATCGCGCCCAGCCGTTCTCTTCGAAGGAGACCTCGGGCTCGAAGGGCAGGTCGGAGAGGTCGATGCCCATCTCGATCACACCGTCGAGAACGGGGGTTCCCAGCCCGAGCCGCAGCGTCGCGTGCTCCGTCCATGCGTCGTCGGGGAGCTGGAAGGCGAGGCTCCCCGAGCGCGGCACCCCGGTCACGAGAGCCTGGTTGAGGAACGTCGTCCCGCGCTCGGTCGCGGTGAACGTGCGGTCCCCGACGACCAGCGTCGCGGTGCGGAGCGACGCCCCCTCCTGGGTCACCTGCGCCGCGGCCTCGAGGTCGATCACGAGCCAGTCGCCGTCGGCCGACCAGCCCGTGGCATCGGTCACGGAGCGTGCGGCGTGCACATCTGTGACCGTGGCGACGAGGTTGCGGGCGGATGCCGCCTCGCCGAGCGTCGCCGTGGTCACGAACGGCTCCTGAGCGGCGTCGACCGGGAGGGTGGCCTTCACGATCACCCAGGCGCCGGCCAGCAGCACCGCGGTGAGCAGCCACGGCAGGATCTTCGACCTCACGGCATCCGACCTCACGGCGCGCTCACCTGCTCGACGGTCGCCGTCATCGTCGCGCCGACGCGGGGGTCCTCCCAGAGGTCCGTTCCGCGTAGCACGTTGTCGCCGACCCGGTGCGTCGACGCCGGAAGCGTCAGCGTCACGGCGTCGCCGTCGTGGAAGTCATCGGGGCCGACGCTCCAAGCGAGCAGCAGCCGAACGGGGACGTCGGGCTGCAGCGTCGTGGCCGTGCCGCCGTCGTCGGCGTAGGTGAGGAACGGGGCGTCCTCCAGCTCGCCGACCCGGATGGCGCCCGCAGACCCCTCGTCGAACTCGCTGCCCGAGGCCAAGCGCGGCTTCTCGAACCTGTTCGTGACATCGACCGTCACGACCAGGACCTTCTCGCCGCTCTCCGGATCGGGGTAGATGGCCGTATTGCCCTGGTCCTCGCGCAGCTCGACACCGACGACCGACAGCTCGAGATCCGAGCCGGTGTACGGGTCTCCCACGGCGAGTTCGGGAACGGGGGCGACGGGTGCGGTCGCGAGCCCTCCGAACGCGGCGGTCGTGGTGAGCAGCACGGCGCCGGCGCCCGTGATCAGCCATCCGGTGGGGATGAGGTCGACGGTGCGCCGCGCCCACCCGAGCACCTTCGCCCTGGCGCTCGCGTTCGCGCGCGCCTCGGCGGCTCCTGACGCCTTCTCTTCCCCCACGCAGACAGCATAGAACGGTCATCGGCGCTCGATCGCGGCCCCTTTGCGGAGACCGCGCGGTTTCTCGCCTCGACGCGGCCGGACCGTCCGGGAAACGCGCCACCGTCCGACCCGGTTGCCGCCCCTGCCGCGCCTAGGCTGAAGCCATGCCAGAGCCGTTGTCGTCCGATTCCCCCACGCTCGCCGAGCGGGCGGTGGAGCTCGCGCGGCGATGGGTGTCCGAAGCCGCGGCGGCTGACGTCGATCCCGCGGCCGAGCGCCTCGCCGGCGTCCTGCAGGACGCGAACGGGCTCCCGTTCACCCTCGGCTTCGTCGACGGCGTGATGAGGCCGGAGAGCCTCGGCGCCGCGGCATCCCGACTGCACCGGATCGCGCCCCTCGTGCCCGAGTTCCTGCCCTGGTATCTGCGCGGAGCCGTGCGCGTCGGCGGCGGCGTCGCTCCGATCCTCCCGTCGCCGGTGGTGCCGATCGCCCGGCGGATGCTGCGCGACATGGTGGGTCATCTCGTGGTGGACGCCCGGCCGGCGAGACTCGGGGCCGCGGTCGCGCGCATCCGCGAGACCGGCGCGCGGCTCAACCTCAACCTGCTCGGCGAGGCGGTGCTCGGCGAGACCGAGGCGAAGCGGCGGCTCGACGGCATCCACGAGCTGATCCGTCGTGATGACGTGGACTACGTGTCGGTGAAGGTGTCGTCGATCATCAGCCACATCTCCATGTGGGCGTTCGACGAGGTCGTCGACAGCGTGGTCGAGCGTCTGCTGCCCCTCTACCTCACGGCGTCCGCCGACGGCACGTTCATCAACCTCGACATGGAGGAGTACCGCGACCTCGACCTCACCATCGCGGTGTTCACGCGCATCCTGGAGGATCCGCGCCTGAAGGGACTGGAGGCCGGGATCGTCCTGCAGACCTATCTGCCCGATGCCCTCCCCGCTCTGCAGGAGCTCAGCGCCTGGGCGCAGGACAGGGTTCTGCACGGCGGCGCGGCCATCAAGGTGCGCCTCGTGAAGGGCGCCAATCTCGCCATGGAGCGCGTGGACGCGACCATGCACGGCTGGACGCCCGCGACCTACGACACCAAACTCGACACCGACGCGAACTACCTGCGCTGCCTGGACTGGGCGCTGGACTCCGACCGCACCCACGCTGTGCGGATCGGCGTCGCCGGACACAACCTCTTCGGCATCGCCTACGCGTGGCTGCTCGCGGGGGAGCGCGGCGTGCGCGACGGCGTCGAGTTCGAGATGCTGCTCGGCATGGCGCAGGGGCAGGTGCAGGCCGTGTCGCGCGAGGTCGGACCGGTGCTGCTGTACGTCCCCGTCGTGAAGCCCGCCGAGTTCGACGTCGCGATCAGCTACCTGGTCCGCCGTCTCGAGGAGAACGCGTCGTCGGACAACTTCCTCTCCGCCGCGTTCCGCCTCGACGAGGACCCGGCGCTCTTCGACCGCGAACGGGATCGCTTCCTCGATGCGCTGCGCCGTTCGACGTCGCCGACGTTGCGGACCGGCCCGCGGCGCTCGCAGAACCGACTCTCTCCCGTGCACGAGTCGGCGCGACCCGCACCGGCCGCTCCGCGCGAGGAGGAGGAGCTGACCAAGGCGGTGCTCGGCATCACCCGGGGCTCGGACGATGAGGCGTTCCTCGAGACCGCCGTCTACTCCGACCGGGAGCTGGCCGCCGCGGAGGTCGGTGCGGATGCCGGCGGAGCCCCCGGCTTCGTGAACACCACGGACAGCGACCCCTCCCTGCCGGCCAACCGCGACTGGGCGCGCGCCGTGATCGGCCGCATCGGCTCCGCGGAGCACGCGGTTCCCCCTCGTGTCAGCGACCCCGATGAGCTCGATCGCGTGATCGCCGGGGTGCAGGAGGCCGGTGCGCGCTGGGGGTCGCGGTCGGCGGCGGAACGCGCCGAGGTCCTGCTGCGTGCCGCGGCCGCTCTGGAGGGGCGTCGGGGCGAGCTCATCGAGATCGCGGCATCCGAGACCGGCAAGGTCTTCGCCGAGGGCGACGTCGAGGTGAGCGAGGCGGTCGACTTCGCCCGCTACTACGCCGCCAAGGCGAGGGAGCTGGATGCCGTCTCCGGCGCCGCCTTCGAGCCCGCTCGCGTGACGGTCGTCACGCCCCCGTGGAACTTCCCCCTCGCGATCCCGGCCGGGGGAGTGCTCGCCGCGCTCGCCGCGGGCTCCGGTGTCGTCTTCAAGCCGGCGCCGCAGGCCCGCCGCTGCGCCGCCGCCATCGCCGAGGTGCTGTGGCAGGTGGGGGTGCCGCGCGACGCGCTCGCCCTCATCGACATCGACGAGGACGGTCTCGGTCAGCGGCTCATCGCGCACGAGGCCGTCGACCGCGTCATCCTCACCGGGTCGTGGGAGACCGCCGCCCTGTTCCGGTCGTGGCGCCCCGACCTGCCGCTGCTCGCCGAGACGAGCGGCAAGAACGCGATGATCATCACCCCATCGGCCGATCTCGATCAGGCGGCATCCGACCTGGTCCGCAGCGCCTTCGGGCACGCGGGGCAGAAGTACTCGGCGGCATCCCTCGCGATCCTCGTCGGTCCCGTGGGTCGGTCGAAGCGGTTCGCGCGGCAGCTGGCGGATGCCGCGCGGTCGCTGCACGTCGGCTGGCCGTCCGACCCGCTCGCCGAGGTCGGTCCGGTGATCGAGAAGCCGCAGGGCAAGCTGGCCTGGGCGCTGAGCGAGCTGGAGGCCGACGAGGAGTGGCTGATCCGCCCCCGGCTGGTTGGCGGAGATCCGTCCGGGAGGCTGTGGAGCCCCGGCATCCGGGTCGGCGTGCAGCCGGGCTCGCGCTTCCACCGGGAGGAGTTCTTCGGACCGGTGCTCGGCGTCATGCACGCGCCGACGCTGGAGAAGGCGATCGAGCTGCAGAACGCGGTCGCCTATGGCCTCACCGCCGGGCTGCACACGCAGGACCCCGACGACCTCGCGCTGTGGCTGGACCGCGTCGAGGCGGGCAACCTCTACGTCAATCGCGGCATCACCGGCGCGATCGTGCAGCGGCAGCCCTTCGGCGGCTGGAAGCGCTCGTCGGTCGGACCCGGTGCCAAGGCGGGAGGCCCGAACTACCTCATCGGCCTCGGCTCCTGGCGTGCTCAGCAGGCGGGCGCCGTGTCGAGCACACTCCACCTCCGCGGACTCGACGCCCGGATCACTGCTCTCATCGAGGCCGCCCAGCCGTCGCTCGACTACGAGGCCTTCGAGTGGCTGCGGAGGGCGGCGCTGTCCGACGCCCTCGCCTGGGATCGCGAGTTCGGCAGGGTGCGCGACGTGTCGAGGCTCGGCGTCGAGCGCAACCTGTTCCGCTACCGCCCGGTGCCCGTCGCGATCAGGGCGACGGGGGATGCCGGATGGCAGGAGCTGCTGCGGGTCGTCATCGCCGCGGTGCGTGCGGGTGCCGGCTTCACCCTGTCGACCCCGGTGGGCCTGCCGTCGGCCGTTCGTCATGCCCTGGGCGACCTCGGCGCGGTCGTGTTCATGGAGACCGACGAGGAGTGGATCGAGCGGATGCGCCGGCGCGATGCGACCGAGGCGGACCCGTTCGCCGACGCGGCGCCGCGCCCCGACCGCGTGCGGCTCGTCGGGCAGCGCGCATCGGTGGCGGCGCTGCATCGAGCGCTGGCCGTCGCCGTGGAGGGCGACCCCGACCTCGCGGTCTACGCCGGCGAGGTCACGTCCGCCGGTCGCATCGAGCTGCTCACGTTCGTGCACGAGCAGTCCATCACGATCACCGCGCACCGCTACGGCAACCCAGACTCCACGTTCAGCGACGTCATCTGAGCCTCCGCCCTCGGGGCTGTGCGCTCCCGTCGCAGAAGATCCCGGTATCCGGCGTCGATACCGGGATCTTTCGCGACGGGAGCGGAGAGGCAACGATGGGAGTGTAAAGAATTCTTGACATGTGACGAGGGGGCGGCGTACGCTCATGTCAAGAATCTTTTACATGGAGGCTGACATGGTCTATCACGAGCGCTTCGCCTGGTCGGGGCTCATCACCTCGGTCGTCACGATGGTCGCCTATGTCGTGCTCGTGCTGCGGGATGCCGCGGGCGGGCCTCTGGAGCAGGTCGACTGGCTCCCGCTGATGCTGTGGACCATCGGCGGCGGCATCGTGCTCAGCATCGTGCTCACGATCGCGTGGGGCATCATCGGCAGCCGCGGCGATCGCGAGTCGGCGATGGCGTCGGACATCCGCGACCGCGACATCAGCCAGCTGGGCGGACGGGTCGAACAGGGCTTCGTCACGATCGCCGGGCTCGGCGTGATCGCCCTCTGCGCGGTCGGAGCCGACGTGTTCTGGATCGCCAACACGATGTTCGCGGGCTTCGCGATCGCGGCGTTCGTCGGCGGGATCGCCAGGGTGGTCGCCTACCGCAGGGGGCTCGTCTGATGGTCAAGCCGACGCTGGTGTCCAACAGCATCCGCTCTCATCGCGAGGCGGCGGGGTTCACGCAGGCCGAGCTCGCTCGCACGGTCGGCGTGACGAGGCAGACCCTCATCGCGATCGAACAGCAGAAGTACTCCCCGACTCTCGAGCTGGCGTTCCAGATCGCACGCGCGTTCGGCGTCGGGCTCGACGAACTCTTCCAGTACCCGGAGGTGCGCAATGACTGAATCGATGAGGGCCTGGCGTCGTGAGACGTACGGGCCGGCCGCGGGCGTGGCGCTGGAGCAGGTGCCGATCCCCGAGCCCGGCGCCGGCGAGGTGCTGCTTCGTGTGCGTGCGACGTCCCTCAACGCGGGCGACGTGCGGCTCCTGCTCGGAGATCCCCTCCTGGTGCGTCCGGTGTTCGGGCTCACCCGCCCGAAGTATCCGATCCGCGGGATGGATGCCGTGGGCGAGGTCGTCGCGGCGGGCCCCGGTGTCATCGGCGTCGAGGTCGGCGATGTCGTCCTGGGCGAGATGCAGGGCGGCGGCGGGCTGGGGGAGTACGTGAGCGTTCCGGCCACCAGGGTGCAGCCGCTGCCGCCGGGGATCGACGAGCGCATCGCGGTCACCCTCCCGGTCGCCGGTGGCACCGCGTGGCAGGCGCTCGACCTCGCCGGGGTGGGCCTCGGCGAACGCCCCGCGCGGGTGCTGATCATCGGCGCCTCGGGCGGGGTCGGCACCTTCGCCGTGCAGTTCGCCGCCCTGCGCGGCGCCGAGGTGTGGGCCAGCTGCTCCGGGCGCAACGCGTCGTTCGTGCAGGGCCTCGGAGCGGTGCGGACTCTCGATCACCGTCGCGAGCCGCTCTCGGCGATCCCCGGTGGCCACTTCGACGCGGTCGTCGACATCGCCGGAGGCATCGACCTGCGCGACCTGCAGCGGCTCGTCGCGCGCGACGGCGTGATCGTGCTCGTCACCGGAGACGGCGGTCACGTGATGGGGCCGATCCCGCGCATGATCAGGGCGGCGCTGCTGTCGATCGGTTCGGGGCCGCGCATCCGCTCGCTCGCCGCGAGCAACCGTCCGGAGGTGCTCACGAAGATGCTCGAACTGCTGGCCGCCGGACGCTTCGCGCCCGTGATCGCGCAGGAGTACGACTTCGCGGATGCCGGTGCGGCGCTGGAGCGGCTCGAAGCGGGGCACGTCGTGGGCAAGCTCGTGGTCCGTGGCTCCTGAGCCGCGGGCGGCCGCGGCATCCCTGGCGACGCCCAGCCAGCGGTGACAGAATGGATGCTGGCGTGCCCGAGTCGCATCTTCCCCGGGCGCCGACTCTGACAGAGCGGCGTGGGTCGAAGGACCGCCGGGCCCCTGGACAGCGTCCGCCGCACCTGTGTCCCCAAGGAGCACCATGTCGACGCCTGAGACCGCCGTCACGTCCACTCGCACCGCGCATCACCGCCGCTACCTGATGTGCAAGCCGGAGCACTTCACGGTGAACTACTCGATCAACCCGTGGATGGAGCCGGCCAACCCGACCGACACGGCCAAGGCCGTCGCGCAGTGGCAGAAGCTGTACGACCTCTACATCGAGCTCGGCCACGAGGTGGAGCTCATCGAGCCGCTCCCCGGCTACCCCGACATGGTCTACACCGCCAACGGCGGCTTCCTCATCGGCGGACGCGCGTACGTGCCCTCGTTCTACTACGAGCAGCGCCAGGGCGAGTCCCCCGCGTTCGCCGACTGGTTCCGCGCGCACGGCTTCGACACCGTGATGCCGAAGGAGATCAACGAGGGCGAGGGCGACTTCCTGCTCGCGGGCGATGTGATCCTCGCCGGCACCGGTTTCCGCTCCGCCGGCGACAGCCACCGCGAGGTGAGCGAGGTCTTCGGCCGCGAGGTCGTGACGCTGACCCTGGTCGACCCGCGCTTCTACCACCTCGACACCGCGCTCACCGTGCTCGACCCCGTGGTCGAAGAAGGACGGACCGCGGGCATCGCGTACCTGCCGCACGCCTTCGACGAGGCCTCGCAGAAGGTGCTCGCCGAGCGCTTCCCCGACGCCATCCTGGTCTCCGACGAGGACGGCGCCGTCTTCGGGCTGAACTCGGCCAGCGACGGCTACAACGTCGTCATCTCGCCGCGGGCGAAGGGCTTCGAGAAGCAGCTGCGCGAGCGCGGCTACAACCCGATCCTCATCGACCTGTCCGAGCTGCTGCTCGGCGGCGGTGGCATCAAGTGCTGCACCCTCGAACTGCGCGGTGCCGAGTGACCTCCGCGGGCGTCGACGCCGCGGCCGAGCCGCACGTCGCGCACAACTACCACCCGCTGCCTGTCAACATCGCCCGCGGTGAGGGCGCCTGGGTGACGGACGTCGAGGGCAAGCGCTACCTCGATCTGCTGGCGGCCTACTCCGCGGTGAACTTCGGCCACCGGCATCCGGCCCTCGTCGCCGCGCTCACCGAGCAGCTCGGCAGGGTCACGCTCACGAGCCGCGCGTTCATGAGCGATCGGCTCGAGCCGTTCGCCGCGGCGCTCGCGAAGCTCGCGGGCAAGGACATGGTCCTGCCGATGAACACCGGGGCCGAGGCGGTGGAGACCGGCATCAAGGTCGCCCGCGCCTGGGGCTACCGGGTCAAGGGCATCGCCGACGGGCGGGCCCGGATCATCGTCGCGGCGGGCAACTTCCACGGTCGCACCACCACGATCGTGAGCTTCAGCGACGACGAGTCGGCGCGCGAGGGCTTCGGCCCGTACACGCCCGGCTTCGACGTCGTCCCGTACGGAGATGCGGATGCCGTGGCCGCCGCGATCACGCCGGACACCGCCGCCGTGCTGATCGAGCCGATCCAGGGCGAGGCGGGAGTCGTCATCCCGCCGGAGGGCTACCTCCGACGCATCCGCGAGATCTGCGATGAGAACAACGTGCTGTTCATCGCCGACGAGATCCAGGCCGGTCTCGGCCGCGTGGGCGAGACGTTCGCGTGCGACCGCGAGGAGGTCGTGCCCGACCTGTACCTGCTCGGCAAGGCGCTCGGCGGCGGCATCCTTCCGGTCTCGGCTGTCGTCGGGAACGCCGACGTGCTGGGTGTCATCCAGCCGGGCGAGCACGGCTCGACCTTCGGCGGCAACCCGCTCGCGGCGGCCGTCGGGCTCCGCGTCGTCGAGATGCTCGAGTCGGGTGAGTTCCAGGAGCGCGCCCGCGCTCTCGGCGCCCACCTCGCGCAGGCACTCGAGCCGCTGATCGGGCACGGCGTCACCGTGGTGCGCATCGCGGGCCTGTGGGCCGGCGTCGACATCGACCCCGCTCGCGGAACGGGGCGTGAGATCTCCGAGAAGCTGATGCACCGCGGCGTGCTCGTGAAAGACACGCACGGCCAGACGATCCGCATCGCACCGCCCCTGGTGATCCGCGCGACGGAGCTCGACTGGGCGGTCGAGCAGCTCCGTCTCGTGCTCGGCGAGTAGTCCATCGCATCGAACCGCTCCCCGCCGCGCACCGGGGAGCGGTTCGCGTGCGGAGTCGCGGCGTCGGGCTAGGCTGACCATCCAGGGGGTGGTCCGCATCGAGCAGCGAACGGACATGCGCGTCGGCATCGACGCCTTCTCCGCGCCGCCTCCGGGCCGCGGCGGACCGACCGGGATCCTCGGCTTCGTCTGGGCGGTCTGGCCGTGGATGAACTGGATCCTGCCGGTGTTCCTCGTGCTCCACGGATTCATCGGCAGCGTCGGCGGCTGGGAGTCGCTGATGCTCCTCGTCGGCTCGCCCGTGATCGTCCCGGCGTTCGGACTCCTCGGCTCCCTGCCCCGCTTCATCCTCCGCAGGCGCGGCCACCGCACGGCGCCCGGTGTCATCGTTCCGCTGCTCTTCCTCAACTGGTGGGGGTGGGTGACGTTCACCCTCACGATGGAGGGATCCGGAGACAACGGCGCACTGCCCTCGATGCTCCGGATGTTCGTCACGGCCCCGCTGGCGCGTGACTACGAGGGGACTCTCTTCGGCGGAGCCGTTCTGACCGCGGTGGCCGCCTGGGTGGTGGTCCTCGTGCTCGCGTGCGTGCTGAAGCCGCAGCCGTCGCAGCAGACCCGCACGTGGAGCATCGCGGCGTGGACATCCGCCGTCGTCGTCCCTGCCCTGCTCATCGGGGTGATCGTGCTCGGCGTCTCGCTGACCCCGCAGCAGCGGGACTCCGCGGGGTTCACGGTCGCGGAGGTCGCGGCGACGCCCCTGCAGGAGCAGGCCGACCGCGCACGGGAGAACTACACCGAGACGCAGGAGCGGGCATCGGCGGTGCGCGAGCTGATCGCGCCGGACGGGTGGACCGTGAGCGAGAGCGGCTTCACCGGAACCCCGACGGCGTGCCGCATCGCGGATGCCGAGTGCTACGCGTTCGCCGCGGAGTTCGCGGTCCCCTCGACGTCGGGGGCGTCGGACCTGGAGTCGATCGTCGAGCCGCTGCGTGCTCAGGGCTGGGATGTCGAGGCGACAAGCCGCCTCGAGGCGACCGACGCGCAGGGCTACACCCTGCGCATCGAGGTCGTGCGAGACGACATCTATGTCGAGGTCACGAGCCCGCACTGGTGGGGCTACGACTACGACATCGGCGAGGTCATCGGAGACCGGGAGCCGCTCGATCCCGCTCGCGTCTACCGGTTCGACGAGTGGCCGGAGCTCGGGGCGTAGACCGCCTGGGCTGTTCTTCGCCGCGCTCGTGCGTGACCGGATGCGGTTTCGAGGTTAACAAGACCCGGTGACGGCGGTTTCATTACGCGATTGCGAGAAGTTCCCCTGAACGGGGGATTTTTCCGTCTTCGGGCTTGCAGTAGACCTGTGCATGCCGCCATTCTGGGTGGCAGTGTCGGCGCCTGTGAGGCGCCTGTGAGCGTCCGGGGGGATCGCTGTGGCTGGTCGTGGTGTGAGGCGAGCGGTGGCTCGCACGGTGCTCGGTGTCGTTGCTGTGCTGTCGATGATGCTGGTGCCGCAGGTGGCGTCGGCCGGAGTGCTGCCGGCCGGTCCGGCGGTCGGAGTGCAGGCTCTGGCGGCTCCGGCGAGCGTGCTGGTGCCGCTGGCGGCGTCGGAGAAGGATGTCGATGGCGACACGATCCCCGACGTGGTCGAGCGGGAGGTGTGCGGCACGGCGACGTGCGCGGTGGGCACCGAGGATCGGGATGCGGACGGCATCCCGGATTGGACCGAGGTGCTGTCGTGCGATTCGACGACGTGCGCGAAGGTGACGGCCGACCGTGACAAGGACGGCATCCCCGACTTCGCGGAGCGTCTGGTGTGCGGGACCGACACGTGTTCGAACTCGAAGGAGGATGCCGACGGCGACCGTATCGGCGACTGGGTCGAGTTCGTGATCTGCGGGACGCGGACGTGCGCGGACGGCAGTGAGGACTTCGACGGCAACGGCGTCTCGGATGCGGCGGAGCTTGCGGCGTGCGTGGTGCGCATCGATGATCTCGCCATCACGGGCGGGCAGATCGCCTGGGGGCTGATCATCCTCGCGGTGGTCCTCCTCGGCGGTGGTGGAGGACTGTGGTGGTGGCGTCGGCGCCGGGCTGCCGCTGAGGTGGCGGATGCCGACTCGACCGAGGCTGTTCTCTGATGTGGTTCCGTTCGCTGGCCGCCTCGACGGCGGCGGTGCTCGTGCTCGGTGTCGGCGCGGTCGCGCCCGCTCCGATGACCGCGGCCGAGTTGATGGAGGCTGCGCGTGATGAGGTGCTGCAGCGTGTCTACGCCGCTGCGGGACTGAACGCGGAGGGGGAGCCGGAGGCGACGGCCACGCCCGAGCCGGAGTCGACGCCCGCTGTTCCGGGCGGGTTGTCGTCGGTGCCGGTGGCGGGCGCGAAGACCGCAGCCGCGACGGATGCCGACCTGAGCCCCGGTGAGCAGGCGACGGTGTCGTCCGATGCGCTGGGCGTGGAGGCGGTGTTCTCCGGGCATGAGGTGACGGCGCCGGTGACGCTGAGTCTCACGGAGGCGCCGGCGGAGGCGCAGGCGCGCCGGTCGGCCGTGGTGGACACCTCCGGGGTCGTGGTGAGCGACCCGGTGGAGATCATCGCCCGCAACGGCGACGGCGACAAGGTCACGTCGTTCCCCGCGGAACTCATCGACGTCCCCGACGAGGACCCCGAGCACGGCCCGGTGGTCAAGGACGTCATCCCGGGCATCAGCCTCTCGTTCGATGTCGACATGGACCGGGTGAAGGATGCCGGTGTGGCGACGTCGACGCTGCGGATCTACACGCGGTCGACGCCGGATGAGGAGTGGACGGAGCTGCCGTCGTACTTCGACGCGAAGACGAAGACGGTCAAGGGCGAGTCGGATCACCTGTCGCAGTTCGTCGTCATCGGCACCCCGTTCCCCGTTCCCCCTGGCCCGGTGGTCGTTCTCGACCCGGACAACGACGAGGGCATCGTCACGACTCCGTCGCCGGCGACGGAGTTCCCGTACAACTGGAATCTCGTGCAGGGGCTGAGCGCGTACCTGGCCCTCCAGTGCAACGCGCAGGTCGTCGTCACCCGCCCGGCAGGGGTTCCGTTCGTGTCCCGCGCGACTCGTGCGGGGGTCGCCGCGGCGGCGAACCCGGTCGCGACGGTGGGGTTCGGTTTCGCGACGAACCAGGGGCACGCGTGGGGGACGGTGTCGGAAGGCGGCACGATGGGCTTCTCCCGAGGAGGGGCTGCGGACAATGCGCTGCGGGATTCGTTCCTGACGCACATGCCGACGTACACAGGTCGGCCGGCGAATGCGGAGCCGTCGAACGCGAACTTCCCGTTCTCTCAGTACGCGGGTCTTCCCGGGGCGTACGCGCACATCGAGACGTTGTTCCTGGACGGCAACTTCGACCGCCCGGTCATCGACAACGGGTTCCCGTCCATCGTCGACGGGGCGTTCCGGAGCCTGGGCGGGTATCTGGAGGGTGCGGGGTTCGACTGCACCGACCCGGTGGTGGGCGGCTGGCCGTCGCCGCCGTCGCAGGCGGAGCTCGCCCGGTGGCGGCAGCTCGGCTACCAGAACTACCAGACCTACGGGGCTGACCCGGTGTCGTTCTCGACGGGCAACCTCGTCGAGTCCTTCCCGCTCTTCGACCTCACGGGCCCCGGCGAGAGCAGCATCGGCGCATCGCTGGTCTACAACTCGCAGGACGGGCGGCTGTCGCGCGTCGGGGCGGGGTGGACGTTCGGGCTGGGAGCTCGGGCGCAGCGCTTCGACGACGACTCGGTCATGGTCGTGCGCGGTGACGGGGCGTCGTTCGTGTTCGCTCCCGACGGGAACGGGGGATACGAGGGCGAGGATGGCCTGGGGCTGACGCTGACCGAGGCCGGCGCCGGGCAGCTGCGGCTGGACAGCGACACGGGTGAGACGTGGGTGTTCGACGCGGCGGATGTCTGGGGCATCGGCGAGCTCGTCCGCCATGTCGACCGGCAGGGCAATGCGACGACGCTGACTTATGGTCCGGCGGACCGGAACGTCCACCAGTTCACCCCGCTGACCTCCATCACGGATGCCGCGGGGCAGACCGTCTCCGCCAGCAGCGACGGCGTCGGACGTGTGACAGGGTTCACGCTCCCGGACGGTCGCACGTGGGGGCTGGCGTACAACGCGGCGGGCGACCTGACGTCTCTCTCGTACCCGGATGGGACGACCCGGTCGTTCACGTACGACGCGGCGCATCGGATGCTGACCGCTGTCGACCCGAACGGCGTCACGTACCTCGTCAACGAGTACGACGACGCGGGTCGTGTGACGAAGCAACTGGATGCGGAGAGCAACGTCCGCACGTTCGAGTACGGCGACGGGGAGACCACGTACACCGACAACGAGGGCCAGGACACGGTCTTCGCGTTCGACGACAAGTCCCGCATCACCGGCATCACGAACGCCGCGGGTGAGACGGCGAAGTGGACGTTCACGTCCACGGGCGAAGTGAAGTCCCACACCGATGAGGCCGGCCGCACCTGGAGCTACACGTACGACGGCGACGGGAACCTCCTCACGGAGACCGATCCGACCGGCGCGATCGTGGAGTACACGTACACCGCCGAGGGCGATGTCGCGACGGTCACCGACCTCGACGGCGACCGCACGGAGACGACCGTGTACGACGCGCGGGGTCTGGTGACCGAGGTGCAGCAGGCCGATGGCACGACCGTGCGGTTCGAGTACGACGCGGCGGGTGACCTGACCCGCAGCATCCTGCCCTCAGGGTCTGCGACCACGTACGTGTACGACGCCCGGGGCAACCTCGTCACGTCCACGGACCCGCTCGGCCGCGTCACGACGTTCGCCTACGACGCGGGCAACAGGCTCACGTCGGTGACCGACCCGGCGGGCGGCGTCACCTCGTTCGCGTGGGATGCTGCTGACCGCCTCACCGCGTCGACGGATGCCGAGGGCGGGGTCACGGCGTACGCGTATGACGCGAACGGACAGCTCACGTCTGCGACCGACCCGACCGGTGCGGTCACCGCGTATGCGTGGGACTCGACGGCACGTCTGGTGACGGTCACCGACCCTGAGGGTGGGGAGTCGTCGTTCTCCTACGATGCGGAAGACAACCTCACCGGGACGGTCGACCCGGAGGGCGGGACGACGAAGTTCCTTCTCGACGATACGTACCGCACGGTCGGGGTCGTCGACCCCAACGGCGGGGAGTGGAAGAGGACCTACGATCCGACCGGCATCCTGACCGGCTCGACCGACCCGCTCGGCGCCTCCACGACGTTCGCGGTGGACGATGCCGGCCGTCCCACGACGACGACCGATGCGACCGGCGCCTCCTCGAAGGTGGCGTACGACAGTGCGGGCCGAGTGGCGTCGGAGACCGACGCCGCGGGTGGGAAGACGACCTACACGTACGACCTGATGGACCGGGTCACGAAGGTCACCGACCCGGCCGGCTTCGAGACCACGTACCTGTACGACGTGGACGGGTTCCTCATCGGGATGGTGGACCGCAACGGCAACCCGACGCTGTACGAAGTGGATGCCGCGGGGCAGGTGCTGACCGAGACGGATGCGACCGGGGCGGTCACGAGCTTCGAGTACGACCCCGCCGGGCGCATCGTCTCCATCACCGATCCCGACGGACGAGTCACGGGCATCGAGTACGACCGCAACGGCCAGGAGACCGCGATCGTCGCTCCGGGTGGGGCGCGCACGGAGTACGCCTATGACGCGGCGGGGCGGATGCTGTCGATGACCGACCCGATGGGCGCCACCACGACGTATGCGTATGACAGGGCGTCGCGTGTCGTGTCGGCGACCGACGCGCTCGGCGCGGTGTCGTCGTTCGCGTACGACAGGGCGGGGCGGCAGACGTCCGTCACAGATCCGCGGGAGGAGACCACGCGTTTCGGGTACGACTCTGCCGGTCAACTCACGAGCGTGATCGAGGGGTACGCGTCCGGGGAGCCCGTGTCGGCGGACACGAACGTGAAGACCGCGTACGCGTACACGCCGACCGGGCTATTGGAGAGCATCACGAATCCGCTGGATGCGGTGACGTCGTTCGCGTATGACGCGGCGGGTCGTCCGACGTCGGAGACGGGTCCGACCGGTATCACCACGACGACCGCGTATGACGCGGCGGGGCGGGTGGCTCGGGTCACGAATCCTGCGGGTCTTGTCGCGGCGTACGCGTATGACGCGCGCAGTGACGTTGCGACCCTGTCGCGGGCGGATGGGGAGGTGTCGTTCGAGTACGACGGGGAGCAGCAGCCCATCGTGATGGACGACCCGACCGGCACCACCGGGTGGGTGTACGACGAGGTCGGCCGGCTGGTGGAGCAGACGGACACGCACGGCCAGACCCTGACCTCGACGTATACGGCGGCGGGGTTGCGGGAGTCGTTGACGTATCCGGATGGGGCGACGACGGCGTACACGTTCGATGCGGCGGGGAACCCGGTGACTCAGTCGACCCCGGATGGGGACCTGGGGTACACGTGGGATGCCGCGAATCGGTTGACCGGTGTGACGCGCCCGAATCAGGTGACGACGTCTGTCGCGTATGACGTGACGGGTCGGGTCACGCAGGTGCGGCACGAGACCCCGCAGCCCGCGACGGTGGCCCCGCCGGCGGTGGCGCCGGTGGTGCCGTTGCAGATGACGGCTGAGCAGTGCGCGGCATCCGATTACTACAAGGATCGGGATATCCCCGCGGCGGGTGGGCAGAAGCCGTGTGTGAAGACGTGGGATTATCTGAACCGTCGTACGCTCCCGGAGCCGGTGTCTCCGGTTCCGGCGGGTGCGTCGTTGCAGTACGACTACGAGTACGACCCGGCGGGGAACGTCACCGACACGGTCCGCACCATCGACGGCCCCGAGCTGGCCGAGCCGGAGACGCCGGTGACTCCGGAGGTTCCGGCGGGTGAGGTGCCTGCCGTGGAGGCTCCGGTGGTTCCGACGCCTGCTGCTGTGGTGCCGGAGGTTCTCGAGCATGCGTACACGTATGACCGGGTCGGGAGGCTGTCGTCGTCGACGGCGTCGGATGGGGAGGTCAACGAGTACGGGTATGACCCGGCCGGCAACCGCACCCGTGTGACCACCTCCGGCACTCCCGCGGGGGAGTCGGAGCTGGTGGCGCAGTTCAACGCGGCGGGGCAGCTCACCGGCACCACCACGACCGGTGCTGGTGCAGGGTCTGCGTCGTATGCGTTCGACGGGGCGGGGAACCGGTCGTCGCAGACCGTGAACGGCCAGTCGACCTCGTTCTCCCACGACCCCGCCGGACGCCTCCTCGGCACCCAGGCGGATGGGCGGTCGACGTCGTACGCGTATGACGGTCTCGACCGGCGTGTGACGACGGCAGAGCAAACCGAGTTCGGGACGAACACGACCGGCACGGTCTGGGACGGGTTCGACCCCGCCGCGACGTCTAGTGACCTGCACGGGGCCACCGACTTGTTCCGTGACCCGTATGGTGCGGTCGCGTTCCAGGACGGCCCGTACGGGAACGAGTGGGTTCTCGGTGACCAGCGCAACGCGACCGCGACCGCGGGAGCGGACGGCGCCATCACAGACCTCGTCGACTACGCCGACTTCGGCGGTGCGGACTACGAATCCACAGGATGGTCCAGCTTGGTCGGCAACGACCAGCAACCCGGTGACCCCACCCTCGGACTCGACAACTACTACGCCCGCGACTACGACACCACCACAGGCACGTGGGTCCAACCCGACGAATGGCGGGGCCTGCTTCAGCGGCCTCAGTCCTTGAATCGGTACGCGTACATCGAGAACACCCCCGTCGCCTTCAGTGACCACCTCGGGTACGTCATCAAAGCCATGGCGATGTCGGACGGAGGCAGATCCGTCACGGCCAAGGTCGTCGGCAAGGCGCTGGCGAAGACCGTGATCGCGAGGACCGGAACCACGTTGAACCAGGACACCGCGAGAAACGCGGGTTCCAAGTTCATGAAGTCGCTACCGAAGCAAGGCGTGAAGTCGCCGTTGACGCGATCTCGATCGCTGCTTTCCGCCGTACATCGGACGGGCATTGCCGACAAATGCTCAGAGTTTGAACCGATCTGTAAGCGCCCGGGTGGGCGCGAAAGCGTCTACTGCTCTGACAACATTCTCGGGACGATTGCGCCGGCGACCTGCACGATGGACTACCGGCTGTCAACGCTGATGTCGAAGGCCGTCGACATCCTTATCCTGGCGATTCCGGTCGGAGGGCCTGCTGTTCGAGCAATCAAATTTCTTATCGAAAAACTAATTGCAAGGCTTGTTGCGAAGAAGGTCACCCAGACCGTAGGACAACTAATTGTATTTGCAACAAAGTCAGAAGCTCGAGCAGGTATCGAGGGTGCCGCCGCGGCCGCTGTAAACAAATTCTTTAGAGGTGCAACAAGCAAGAGTACAAACTTTTCGGCTCAGGAGCTCGCTGGAGGTGGCTATCAACTGAAGTTCTTTTCGCCTGCCAACAACGCGGGCTATGGTAAATGGTATATACAAGAAGTTGACGCGCTTGGTAATGTCTTGCGATGGTACAAGGACACTGTTGGGCCCAAGGGCCTGATTGAGAGGAAGTGGTTGGCGGGTGGGCCCTAGTCAGGAATACAACCTTGAGGAATCGATGAGACGTCTCGCGGAGGGGGAGCTCAGTGAACTGTCGGCGCTTGACAGCGCCGGTGCCGAGGAAATTAAGGCGTGGGCTGACACACTTGCTCAACCGCTCACAGTTGGCCGCACTGCGGTCTCACGCGTGCTCCGACTGATGCTTGCGGGTGACGTCAGTCCGGAGGCGGTTCAGTCGTGGGCGTCAATGATGCGCTGGGGAGCAATGCGTCGCCCTTCGGGTCTTATCGCGGTGGAAGTCGACTATGAACGTTCTTTTGAGGACAAGATCATTGATGTCCTCGCGAGACTTGACGAAATAGGTGACCTCGTTGACGGAGAAATCAGTGCCGATGAAGGAAAAGACATGTTGAGGCTGATGAGCGAGTAGACTTTAGCATTCTCTGAGGAGCTACCCGTCGGAGGCGCTGTCGAGATTGAAAGGCGACTGCGGAAGAATGCGCAGACAAGGTTCAAATGTTCCTCCCTCACCTATCCGGATGCGGCGACGAGGCGGGGAACCCGGTGACTCAGACCACACCCGAGGGGGATCTCGGGTACACGTGGGATGCCGCGAATCGGTTGACGGGTGTGACGCGCCCGAATCAGGTGACGACGTCTGTCGCGTATGACCTTCGAGGGGCTTGTGGTGTGTGGGCGAATGCCGGGGGCGGAGGCAACGGGATCAGGGGACAAGGCTGGGGCACCTCAACAGGTGCAGCAGTGACGATTGGCAATACAATTTACGGCGGACATGACATAGACGTCCTGCTGAGCAAGAAGCCGGACCTGCTTGCTCACGAAACCAATCACACCTGGCAATGGGCGCGAGGCGGAGGCAATTTGGGTTTTCTCGTGCCATGGCTTATTGGTGGAGGAGCTAATGCATGTAATGCGCTGGAACAAGAAGCGGGAGTTAAGGGGGCAAGCTATGCCGAACATGTTGATGATTGTCGCTAGCAGATCGGTTCCGTATAGGTCTTTTGCGCTCTCGTTAAGTCTTGTCGCTATCGCCGTCCTGCTCACAGGATGCGATCGCGCAAGAGAGGCGGAGTTTTCAGTTCTGAAAGACGGAGAGGACATTCGCATCGTTGCATGCGAGAACGTCTCGATGACAGGCTTGGCGTTGGGCGCCAGCTCCGGAGATGGGTCGACTAGTCGGACTGCATGGGAAATTGATGGTGATCTACAGATCACCGCCGGACAGAAATTTGAGGTCTTCCGCGTGCCAGTAGGAATGACGGAAACGAAGCTCTTCCCCGAGAACCTGGAGAACTCGAAGAGCCTGGTCGTCTTTATTTATGGTGATCCGGATGGTGTGAGTACATATGATCTCGCGGATGCTAAGGAGAACTACTGGATCCGTTGGGATGGAAGCACCGGGTTGGCTCCATGTCCGTAGAAAGGAGATCTGCCTGAATGAAGAGGCGGACAGCCCTAGCGAGTTGATCAGATTATGCAAATCGAAGGCCCACTAAGTCGACGACAGCTATTTTGGCGCGTGATCTTGCTCTTTGGCGCATCGCTTGTTGTTGCTGTCGGATCCACAATTGTTAGAGAGATCATCTTTTTCGAACCTTCAAGGATCATCGCCCGAGGTGAGGTTACAATCCTGCGTCAGCTGGTGGAGTGTGGTGTGATCTTGCTTGGGGGGATCATTGCATCTCTAGTGATTCTCGTGCAGGCGAGAAAGGTTCGGCGTCTTTCTTGGCGACGTGCACTGTTTGCATCATCGATTGCAAACCTTGTTGCGGTGCCCGTAGGATTCGTTTTTCTCTCCCTCGTTTGGTGGCGATACCTGGATGCCGCCATCTGGACGCTCTTGCTGGGGCTTGGTGGGACGATCTTGCATGCTGCCGCGCTTAGATGTTTCAACCAGGCCTCCCGCCGAAGTTAGAAGGTGATCGCAATGAAGAGCGACACGCAGCGCGCGATTATGCAATTAATAGATTCGGTTCCGCAATTGAATCCGATTCTTCGTGAGAGTGAGATCGACAATGACGAGATCTTGCCGCACTTGGTGCTTTCGGATGTCATTAGATGGATGACGAACCATCGCGCAGACGAACATGAAGCGTGTGTCACTGTCATTCGCTGGATGGAAGAATCGTATGCCGCTGGCTCGGAGTCTGTTCAAGAACTCGTCGTCGTGAGCGGTGTCGAAATGATCCCAGACCCAGGGTTTCCCGGATCCGAGTTTCGTGGCTGGTTGCGCGGACCATTGCGGGCAGCCGATCCCTGGCTGCGTGATTCACGTGGATGAAAGTGTGAAGAGGCTGAGCGGACCCCCTGTGGCGGGGTGGTATCCGGCGCCGGACGGATCGGCGGCGGTTTGGTGGTGGGACGGATGGCCTGGCGACATCCTGGATGTTCGGACAAGCGAAAGGCGGAGGCGGGTGCCTCAATCCGATTGAATGGGCCGCTGGTCCTGGCGGCAACTATGAGGTGATATGCAAGTAACTGGCAAGGCAAAGATAGTAGGTATCGTGGCGGGTGCTGTACTCCTTGTAACGCTCACGGGCTGCGAGAATTCTTACCGTCATGGGCCATATGAGCTCGGGTTCGATGGTCGTAACCTTCAAGTTGTCAGTTGCGTCAACCGCGACGTGGAGACGGTATCTGTATCAGAGTTCTTCCTCGTTGATGGCGCTCGGAAATCTCGTGATGTGTGGAAAGCGGAAGGCTCCCGGCGACTATCTGTCGGCGACCTTCTCATCGTCGGGGGTGAAAACAGTGGACTTGAAAACACTCTCGTCGAATCTTCGCTTCTGGAGGCGGGGCACGAGTACTATGTGGAATTCAATCAGGATAAAGTGAATCTATCTTCGGCATGGTTTGTCGTCCCCGAGACAGGGCTTCCCAAGGGTAAATGGCTTACCTCGACCGGTGATGTGCGCGATACCGTCTGTAAAGACGTTGCTCCGAAATAGGCATACATGGTGCGCGAGGTGATTCCGCCGACAGTGCGATGGATTCGCAACCTCCCGCTGTCTGCCATCGGCGTGGTTGTAGGCGGAATCGCGACCCAGCCGACGTCGGTGGGGATCCTGCACTATCGACTAGATGGGACTATCCACATAATTCCGGGGAGGCCAACGCCATGAGTTCTTTCGAAGTCTCGTTCCGGACTGAGGTTCTACTATCGCTCCAGGACGCGATGCTTGATCTGGTACTGCCAACTCTTCGTGGCGTTGCAGTCGTTATCGCGTACCCTCGGATAGAAGTCCAATGCATATATGAGCTGGTCGGGCTTGATGAGCGATCTGCGACTGATGACATAGAGGCACTTGTTGTAGCTGATTTCGTGCCACCAGTTGAGGTCGTTTGCAGCGTCGTCAGCCTCCCTCGAGCAGAACGTAGAGTGGTGCGTCAAGGGGAGTTATGGGTATATCGCCGACATGAAGAGGAAGACGGCGGCCTGATCTAACCTCGCGGAGGACGGATTGATTGGGGTCCAACCATCTTGACGATCTTCGGTGCGATACTTGTCATCGTTGCTTCACCAATTACCGCAGCATCCGGATAGGTACAAATGTCAACGATCTTGACGAGTTCTCTTGTAGCGTGGGTCGAGGTAGGTCCACCCCTGACACGTGTCGCGGATCGCGTCGATCCAGGTTGGTACGTCGCGAAAAACGCTCGGCGTGCGGTTGCCAACTTTGATGTCATGACCCAGGAAGGGGTGACAGATCTTGGGAAGGCAATCGATGCGGTTCTCCTTCGGGGTGAGCGCATCTGGCCGCTCCTTAGAAACGAACAAGACATAGATGTCGACCTGGCGCTGTGGTTCGAAGCGTCCGGAGGAGGACAGACCGCGATGCTGAGGGGGGATTGGCTAGCACGATGCGGGAGGTCTTTCGATGTCTGGGCTGAAGTTCTCCATTGGGACGATCCCGCTGAGGATCCAACTGATCCTGGCATCGACACGGTGGTTGTGAAATGGTCGTCAGAAGGTCTCGCAAGGAATTTCATCATCCGTGAGGCGGTGGCAGCAAAGCGTCAAAGCCAGCTGGAGACTGTTCTCGCTGACGCCGCAGCGCAGAGGGCCCGTAGTATCCAAATACACCTACAGGCGGGCTCAGGAAACGCGGGGATCATTGTGCCTGCCCGAATCATCAACGGCTTGCGCGCTCTCGGAGCACAACTGGAGGTGACTGGTGAGCGGGTAGGCCGGTCCCATGAATGATCGTTTGGGGGGTCCTTCCCGGCCGCTCCTGGCGGTCTTTCTGACAGTCGCGGGAATCGCGTGTTTGTTGGTCGCAACAGTCGTCCGGGGGATCGGAAAGAATACGAAGTCAGCGTTTCCGCTCGGGGCGGAGCAGCGCCTCGTCCTTCGGGAGGAAGGGCTCGAAGTGACAGGGCAGTTGGGCACGATGACTCTCCCGTGGGATCGGTTGTCCGATCTGAAGAGGGAGAATGGTGCGGTTTTCGTCACGAACACGGCGACCAAGGTGGTGTTCATCTTCTCGGGGCGGCTCGTGACCGACGAAGCCTTCGCAGCTATCGCGGAACGAATGAGGCATGCGACTGATCGGGATGGGTGACGTCCGGCAGGACCGAGCAGGCATCGACGAGGACGTTCACCGGCCGGGGCGTGCTGCGGTCCTTGAGGATGAAGAAGGGAAGAAGTGATGCGAAGGTCGCGAATGTCGCGGGAAGGGCTGATCGCTGTTGCGCCGAAGCCTGGCTGGTATCCGGACCCGGAAGATCTCGATGGGTCGCTGCGGTGGTGGGACGGACAGGACTGGGCTGAGGCGACCGCTCCGTCTACGGCGGACGTCGCTTCTCTCCCCGGTGCGGTGGCCGTCGAAGCGGATTTCTGGTCGCGGTTGTACAGCGCTCGAGCAGACGAGTCGGCGAGGGGCAACGCCGCTGCGACCATGTCGGTCGTGATGGGGGTGGCTTCGGTCATCACCGGGCAGATTCCGCACTTCACGGCCGTGTTGTTGAGCGTGCTCACGGCAATCAGCGCGGTCGTATGGGGTCTGATCGGCGTGCGTCGAGCGGTGAAGACCGGGGTTGGACTCGCCCGCGCGCTCTCGGGCACGGTGCTCGGAGTCCTCGTGTGCGTGCTCTCCGCGATCGGCGTCGCCTACCTCGTCGGCGCGTACTCATGAGTGCGGCGTCGGTGAGATGTGGTGAGACGGTAGCAAGCCCGCAAGCACACACGGAGGGGTGTGTCGCCCCATCGGGATCGAGATCGACACGATGCCAGCTCGGCCTCTCGGGCCGTACATCAGGTCACGGATGGTGCCGGGCGCGGGGGAATCGGAACAGAGGAATTGATCAATGACCGGACAGAGGGACCCGCGGTGAAATGGTTGACGCGAGAGTGGGCGTCGGGGGAGTTGGACGACTCCGAGTGGGACGCGCGGTGGGAGCAGTACGCCTCTCATTGCGCTGAGGTGCGTTCGCGTCTCTCCAAGGATGCAGAGTTGTTGCTGGACGTGAATCTGCACGATGCGCAGCATCGGTCGTTCGAGTACAGCCCGCATGAGACCCTCACGGTTCGCGCGCTCATGGGTGATCTCATCGTCGGATACGAGTTCGCCGAGCTCACGTACATGGACGCCGAGCTTCGGGTGAGCGAGGTCGGGAGCGTTCGAGCTCTTCGACTTCTGCACGACCGGACGGAGATTCTTTACACGGAAGTCGATGCGGAAGCCGACGGCCGATTCGTGCATCGTGTTCTGCTCTGGCCTCGTGGCGAGTACGAGGTCGCCTTCACAGCCGTGAAGGTGCATCGCGAACCCGCGAGCCCGGGCGACCGGAGATAGGAAAGCCCATGCGCATCCGCCAGTACGTGTACTTCGCTCTGGACAGTGAGACTGTGCCCGCAGCAGACATCAGCGGTGTGCTCGCGAGCGAACCCGGCCGGTTCACCGTGCGGGCGAGCAGACGATCAGAGCCGCCGATTCCGATCCAGCATTCGTGGCAGGTGCGCTGCGACGAGCCGGGCCTTACGATCGACGAGCAGATCGAACGTGTTCTCGGACGCGTCCGCCCGCTGGTCGAACCGATAGTCGCTCTCATCGAGACGACCGACGTCACCGCCAGGCTACAGATCGTTCGCGACTTCAACGCGAGAAACGGAGAGGACGAAGTCCTCGACGAGATCGTGACCCCGGACGGAGAGATCCTCACCAAGCTGCCCGGCCAGCATCAGTTGCTCGGATGGGGGTTGGAGCCTGCCGACCTTGCGTTCCTGGTCCGCATCGGGGCGAGCCTCGATTGCGATGAGTACGGAAGCTGATCGGAGTGGCGACATGAACTCGAGAGGAACGGACGTGGAAGTCACCCTGCAAGCGACGGGGCTGAGATGGCTCGCTGGAGATGCAGATGCGGGGGAGGACCAGTGCGCGCACGGTCTGGTTCGACTGGACGTGGGGGACCTCGTGCTGGTCGGACCGGAGGACGAGGAAGTCACGGTCTCGGCTGCCGGTCTGTTCCTGCTGCGGACGCTGGACGCAGATCACCTGCCGGGTGATTTGCTCACGGGTGGGAACCAGCTCTTCCCCTGTTGTGGGCATCTCGTCATCGATGATGGAAGCGGCGGATGCTTCATCAGCGGCTGCCCGATGGGCGTCGACATGTCGGTGGTCACGGAGGGGGAGTCTGTCACGCTCCGGCGGGACACGACGATCGCGACCACGACGCGTGCGCAGTGGAGGGAAGCTGTTCTCGGTTTCGCCCGCCAGATCGATGCGTTCTACTCCCGTTCCGTGCCTCGGGCGCTGCCCGACGACGAGTCCGATGCCGCAGGATGGCGCCGGTTCTGGAAGGAGTGGCGTTCTCGCGTGGATGCCGCGGGCGGCTGATCACGCCGGAGTCCTTCCGGGCGACCGCACCCGGCGAAGGGAGGCCCGCGCTCGGCGGGGTCAGCTCGACTTCTTCGCCGTGCGGATCGGCGTGGTCGCCGCCGCCTCGTCGCTGAACTCCACCGGGTCGACCTCGTCGATCACGCTCAGCGGACGCGTCTCGTCGAGTGTCATCAGGAACCGCCGGTTCTCGTCGCGGTGCAGACGCCCGCTCGTGAGCACCCAGGTCACCCCGATCGCGCACGCGACGAGTCCGGCCACACCGCCGAGCATGATCGCGGTGCGCGGCCCGAACGTGTCGGCCACCCATCCGGCGATCGGCGCGCCGATCGGAGTCGCCCCCATGATGACCGCCATGTACAGCGCGAGCACACGTCCGCGCAGCGCCGGATCGGTGGTGGTCTGCACGTAGCCGTTCGCGGTGGTGAGCAGGGTCACGATCGTGAATCCGGTGAACATGAGCGTCACGGCGTACGCCGCATACGTCGGCATCGCCGCGGAGACGAACGCGAACACGCCGAACCCGCCGGCGGCGAAGATCACCACCCGCACCCTGGCGCGGTCACGGCGTGCGGCCAGCAGCGCACCGGTGAGCGAACCGATCGCGAGGATCGAGCTCAGGATGCCGTAGCCGTCGGCGCCCGCGCCGAACTCGATCGCCATGGTCGACGCGAAGATCGGGAAGTTCATGCCGAAGGCGCCGATGAGGAACACCGTCACGAACACGACGCGCAGATCGCTGCGCCCCCACACGTAGCGGAAGCCCGCGGCGAGGCCACCGCGGTTGCGGTGTTTGGGGCGCGGCGCGAGCTGACTCCTGCGCATGAGCATCAGCGCGACGATCATCGCAAGGAACGTGGCGGCGTTCACGATGAACACCCACCCGGAGCCGATCGCGACGATGAGCAGACCCCCAACGGCGGGGCCGATCATGCGCGCCAGGTTGAACGACGCCGAGTTGAGCGCGACGGCGTTGGAGGTCTCGCTCGCCGACACCATGTCGGACACGAAGGTCTGCCTGGCCGGGGCGTCGAACGCGTTCACGACACCGAACCCCGCCGCGAAGCAGAACATCATCGGCAGCGTCATCACGCCGAGCAGCAGCAGCGTTCCCACCGCGACCGCCAGGGCGAGCAGGGCGGTCTGGGTGGTGAGCAGGATGCGTCGGCGGTCGAAGCGGTCGGCGACCCAGCCGGTGAGGCTCACCAGCACCAGGGGCGGTCCGAACTGCAGCGCCATCGTGGCGCCCATCGCCGCGGCGTCATTGTTCGTCAGCTCGGTGAGCACGACCCAGTCCTGGGCGGTGGCCTGCATCCATCCGCCGACGTTCGAGACGAGAGCCCCGCCGAACCAGATGCGGTAGTTGACGTTGGAGAAGGAACGGAACATCGCGCTCATCGCTCGGCCACCCTCCGCATCAGGACGCTGGCGTCGTGCAGGATCTTCAGCTCGTCCTCCGTGAACTCGAGCTCGCGCATGGCGTCGAACAGCAGCTCGTCTCGGCGCTGGATCGTCTCGGCGACGATCTCGACCCCGGCATCCGTGATGTCGACCTGCACGCGTCTGCGGTCCTCGTCGTCGGGGGTGCGGGTCACGAACCCCTGTTCTTCGAGGCCGTTGATCATGCTCGTCATCGACGGGGCGGTCACGCGCTCGCGCTCGGCGAGAGACGTGATCGTGCGCCGGCCGTACATGCGCAGGGTGGACAGGACGGCGAGCTGCGCATCGCTCATGGCATCGATCGCGCGAGCGCACCGCAGGCGCCTCGCCAACCGGAACGTGGCCATGCGCAGTTCTGTCGCCGTGAGGTGGAGGGATTCATCAGACGCAGACATTACTTAGACAGTCTAAGTAATTCTTCGGCCGGAGGGAAGCGCGGATGCCGGCTCGGCGCGCGAGAATGGACGGATGCCGCAGAACCTCGCCCTCGAGATCGCCGTACAGGACCCCGCCGGAGTGCGCGTCGCCGGAGCCGTCGGCGCCGCCCGCGTCGAGCTCGCCCAGGCCCTCGCCCTCGGCGGACTCACGCCGTCACCCGCCACCCTGGAGCTCTCGATCGAGGCCGCCCGAGAGGCGGGGCCCGAGGTGCACGTCCTGATCCGCCCCCGCGCCGGCGGCTTCCACTACGACGCCGACGAGCTCGCCGTCTCCGAGCGCGACGTCCGCCGTGCCGTCGACGCGGGGGCGCACGGCGTCGTGATCGGCGCCCTCGGCGCATCCGGCGTCCTCGACCTCGACGCGATGGCGCGGCTGCGCGACGCCGCGGGCGGAGCTTCCGTCACCCTGCACCGCGCCATCGACGTGACACCCGACCCGCTCGCGACCCTCCGCGCCGCCCGTGAACTCGGGCTGCGCCGGGTGCTCACCTCCGGCGGCGCCTCGGCGGCCGTCGACGGCATCGACACCCTGCGCGCCCTCGTCGCCGAGGCTGAGGGGGCGATTGAGATCATGGCCGGAAGCGGGGTGACCGCGGCATCCGCCAGAGCGCTCGCCGCCACCGGAGTCGACGCCCTGCACTTCTCCGCCAAGCGCAGCGTCGTCGAAGACGGCGGCGTGCGCATGGGATCGGCGGCCGACGGCGTAGGCGGCTACGAGGTGACCGACCTCGCCACCGCGCGCGCCCTCGTCGCCGCTCTCGCCTGAGCCATCGCCCTCGCGGCCCCCGCACCCCGTGGGTAGGGTGGGGGCGTGACGGATACGCGTGAGTTCACGGATGCCCACGGCATCGCCATCGTCTACGACGTGCACCCCGCGGCGGGTGTCGCGCGAGGGGTGGTGCAGCTGCTCCACGGAGTCGGCGAGCACGCGGGCCGCTACGGCGCGCTGATCGCCGCCCTCACCGACGCCGGATTCATCGTCTACGCCGACGACCACCGAGGCCACGGGCGCACCGGCATCCGCCAGCACGACGGACCTGCAGGGCTCGGCCACCTCGGCAAGGGCGGCATCCGTGCGACGAAGGAGGCGATCTGGCAGCTCACGGGCATCATCCGTGAAGAGAACCCCGATCTCCCCCTCGTGCTCCTCGGGCACTCGTGGGGATCGTTCCTCGCGCAGATGCTCGTCAACGACCACCCGGAGGCGTGGGATGCCGTCATCCTCTCCGGCTCCGCCCTGCGCACGCCGACCTCCCTGAACGCCGCCCCGCTGAACGCCCGCTGGGCAGGGGAGGGTGCGACGGGACTCGAGTGGCTCAGCCGCGACCCCGCGGTGTGGAAGGAGTTCGACGAGGACCCCCTCACCACCGACGTCCCGCTGCTGAAGCTGTTCGGCCCCATCGAGGCCGCGAAGCTCTACGGCCGCCCGCGCAAGGACCTCGGCCGCGACATCCCGATGCTGCTCCTCGTCGGCCGCGACGACCCGGTCGGCGGCCCCCGCAGCGTGCACAAGCTCGCCGACGAGTACCGCTCGCGCTCTGGTTTGACCGATGTCACGACGCTCGTCTACCCCGACGCCCGGCACGAGATCTTCAAGGAGCTGCAGCAGGAGGAGGTGCGCGCCGACGTCCTCGCCTGGCTCGACGCGCACATCGCCCGACGCTGAGCCGCGCATTCCCTCGACCCCGAAACATTTCGCTCGGAGTCGTGACGTTACGTCGGGTGTAACCGGATGACGATGCGCGCGCGCCAGCCCTCTCCCTCCCCGTAGATTCGCGGCGAGAGGGAGGTTCTCCGATGGGCTTCGAGGATGACTGGCGCGGCTGGCACGCGTCGCGGGAGAGCTACGCGGGCGCCGAGTACGGGCCGTCCGCGCTGGAATCGACGAACTGGCTGATCACCGAACCCGCCGCGGTCGACGGGGTCCCGGGGCTCTGGGCGCTCACCGGCGACGGCGGCATCCGGGGCAGCGACCTCGGAACGGCGGGGGCCAGCGTCACCCTGCGCGGAACCGAGACGATCAGGTTCGGCAGGCGCGAGCTGCGCGTGTTCGAGCGCAACGGCACGATCGGCCTCCGGGTGTTCAACCCGCAGCGGCCGCAGCGGCAGCGGTTCAGCGCGATCGACGCCTACCCGCCGCGGGAGGGCTGGCGGGTGCCCGCCGTCTTCGAGGAGACGCCGGGAGAGAGCATCACCATCACCGCAGTAGACGGCGAGGAGCAGGATTCTCCCGTCGCCGGGCGACTGCACTTCACGCTCGACGGCATCCCGCTCTCCCTCACGGTGACGCGCGGGGCGCAGGGGGCGCTCAGCGCCGTGTTCGCCGACGCCACGAACGGCATCGAGACGTACCGGTTCCGGTTCCTGCCGATCGACGAGCCCGCGGCGGACGGGAGCGCCTGGATCGACTTCAACAGGGCGTATCTGCCGCCGTGCGCGTTCTCCGACCAGTTCGTGTGCCCGCTGCCCCCGGCCGGCAACCGCTACACGGCGTCGATCCGCGCGGGCGAGCGGGCGGTGATCCTCGGCCGGTGAGGCTCCTCGCGCCTTAAGCTGGAGGGGTGCACGGTGAATACAAGGTCCCCGGAGGAAAGCTCGTCGTCGTCGACGTCGAGGTAGAGGACGGCAGGCTCGCGGGATTCCGCCTCGCCGGCGACTTCTTCCTCGAGCCGGACTCGGCGCTCGACGACATCAACGCCGCGGTGAACGGCCTCCCCGCCGAGGCGGACGCGACGGCCATCGCCGCCGCCGTGCGCGCCGCGCTGCCCGACGGCGCGCAGCTGCTCGGGTTCACCCCCGACGCGGTCGGCACCGCGGTGCGTCGTGCGCTCGTCACGGCCCCCGGATGGCGTGACTTCGACTGGGAGATCGTGCACGAGAAGGCCGTCTCCCCGCGCATGAACCTGGCGCTCGACGAGGTGCTCACCTCGCGCGTGGGCGAAGGCCGCCGGCGCCCCACGCTGCGCATCTGGGAGTGGGACCAGTCGGCCGTGGTGATCGGCTCGTTCCAGTCGTACCGCAACGAGGTCGACCCCGAGGGCGCAGCTCAGCACGGCTTCGACGTCGTCCGCCGCATCTCCGGCGGCGGGGCGATGCTCATGGCCGCCGGGCAGATCATCACGTACTCGCTCTACGTGCCGGCATCCCTCGTCGCCGGGATGACCTTCGCCGACTCCTACGCGTTCCTCGACGACTGGGTGCTGCAGGCGCTGCGCTCCCTCGGCATCGACGCGGTCTACCAGCCCCTCAACGACATCGCCTCCTCGTCGGGCAAGATCGGCGGCGCCGCGCAGAAGCGCCTCGCCAACGGCGGGGTGCTGCACCACGCGACCCTGTCGTACGACATCGACGGACAGGTCATGACCGAGGTGCTGCGCATCGGCCGCGAGAAGCTCAGCGACAAGGGCACGACGTCCGCCGCCAAGCGCGTCGACCCGCTGCGCAGCCAGACCGGCCTGCCCCGCGCCGAGATCATCGAGCGCTTCAAGGACACCTTCCGCTCGCTCACCTCCGCGGAGGACGGTGCGATCACGGCCGACGAGTACGCCGACGCCGAGGCCCTCGTCGCGTCGAAGTTCGCGACGGACGCGTGGCTGCACAGGGTTCCGTGACCGACCCCTCGGAGGAACCCGGGGCGGCAGACGCTCCAGGAATTCGGACGGATGCAGGAATCTCGGACGATTCTGCGGCATCCATCCGAAAAACGGACCAGTCTCCGAAAAACGGTGCGGTGACCGTGGGTGCGGTGACCGTGATCGAGGGCGACAATCTGGTGGCCGCCGCCACGCTCCCCTCCGGATCGTTCACGCTCGTGTACCTCGATCCGCCGTTCAACACGGGGCGCACGCGCGAACGCCGGGTGATGACCGCCACGCGGATGTCCACGACTCCGGAGGATCGGGTCGATACCGGGGCGGATGCTGCCGAAGCTGGCGGATCCGACGCAGATCTCCGGAGTTCTGGCACGGAGCCGAGCGAGTCCCGCGGTGCGGAACCGGCGAGACCGGAGCCCGAACCCGAGACCGAGGTGCGGCACGGCTTCCACGGGCACCAGTACGAGCGGGTGCGCGGGATGCTCCGCGCCTACGACGACCGCTTCGACGACTACGGCGACTTCCTCATGCCGCGGCTCGAGGAGGCCTGGCGGCTGCTCGCCGACGACGGCACGCTCTACCTGCACCTTGACTACCGCGAGGCGCACTACGCCAAGGTGATGCTGGACGCGGTCTTCGGGCGGGACTGCTTCCTCAACGAGCTGATCTGGGCCTACGACTACGGCGCCAAGTCGCGCCGCCGCTGGCCCACCAAGCACGACACGATCCTCGTCTACGTGAAGAACCCGCGCGAGTACGTGTTCAACTCCGACGACGTCGACCGGGAGCCGTACATGGCCCCCGGGCTGGTCACGGCCGAGAAGGCCGCACGGGGCAAGCTCCCCACCGACGTGTGGTGGCACACCATCGTGCCGACGACGGGGCGCGAGAAGACCGGGTACCCGACGCAGAAGCCCGCCGGCATCCTGCGCCGCATCGTGACGGCGTCGAGTCGTCCGGGAGACAGGGTCCTCGACCTCTTCGCCGGATCCGGCACGACGGGGGCCGTGGCGTCGGCCCTGGGGCGCGACGCTGTGCTCGTCGACGACAACCCCGAGGCGATCAGGGTCATGAGCGAGCGGATGCCGCACGCCGAGGTGACGCGGGTCGACTGAGTCAGGCCGGTCGTTCTGTCGGCGGAGAGTCCGGTTCGTCGGCCGAAACAGGCGGATCCGACCGGCAGCGCGAGCTTCGCACCGGCATGTCGACCTGCAGCGCAGGCAGGCAGGCAGGGCGGGCAGGCGAGCAGGGCAGGCGGGGCGGCGGTGCCTGCGCCGCCGCCACCGGGCTACGGGCGCAGCAGCGCGATGAACCGTTCGATGTCGGCGGCCATGTCGAGCGTCGGGTCGAGCATCCACGCGGACTGGAGGCCGTCGGCGAGGGCGTGCAGCGAGCGGACGACCCAGGCGGGGTCGAGGTCGGCGCGGATGCCGCCGGCATCCTGCGCCTCGATGACACCGGCGATCGCGGCGCTCTCGACGGTGGCGGTGCGGGCGCGGAAGTAGGCGTGCGCCGGGTGCTCCGGGTCTCCGGCCTCGGCCGCGAGCTGGGAGTAGAGCTGGACCAGGCCGGGCACCGAGGCGTTGTGCCGGATCACGGCGAGGAAGGCCTCGGTGGTGTCCTCCCCGACGTACTCCAGCTCGTCGCGCTCGTCGCGGGCGCGGAGGATGGCCACGAACAGCTCCTCCTTGGTGCCGAAGTAGTGCAGGAGTCCGGCGGGGCTCAGACCTGCGGCATCCGCGATCTCCCGCACCGACGCCTTGCGGTATCCATGCGCCGCGACGACGGACAGCGCCGCCTCGAGGATCTCCTCGCGCTTGATGACGCCCTTCGCGTATGCCCCTCGAGTCGCCATGACCCCAGCGTAAACCGGCGGCGCCGATCGCGAAAACCGAACGAAGTTCGTGAATGGCTTGCAAGGTCGGCATCCGATCTGCCAGCATGTCTCATGAATACCGAATGATGTTTGGTATTGGTCCTGAAACCGCTCAACGAGGAGCCCCCATGTCTCTCTCCCCGCTCGACCCGGCCGCCGAGATCGCGGCCACCGGCGTCATCGCCACCGAACCGCCGTCCGCAGGCTCTCCCGCCGCGAGTCCGCCCGCGAATCGGCGGCTGCTGCCCAGCATGCTGATCTCGTCGCTCACCCTGTTCGCCACCTACGGCGGCCTCATCGCGATCCTGCTGCCGTCGCAGATCGCGCTCCTGGACGAGAAGAACAAGGTCGCGAACCTCGCGATCGTCACGACCGTGTCGTTCGTCTTCACGCTGTTCGCGCAGCCCCTCGCCGGCGCCTTCAGCGACAGGACGCGCTCGCGCTTCGGCCGCCGAGCGCCGTGGATGGTCATGGGCGCGATCGTCGGTGGCATCTTCCTCTTCGGCCTGGGGTCGCTGACCGACATCCTGTGGATCACGGTGTTCTGGGTCGTCATCCAGGTCGCGCTGAACTTCCTCCAGGCGCCGCTGACGACGATCACCGCCGACCGGTTCCCGCGGTCGAAGCGCGGCGGCGCGAGCGCGATGATCGGACTCGGCACGCAGCTCGGGATGACGGTCGGCGTCATGATCGCGGCCGCACTCGGCTCGCAGATCGGGATCGGCTACTCCACCTTCGGCATCGCGGTGATCGTGGTGACGGTCCTGTTCGTCCTCCTCAACCGCGACTGGTCGTCCAAGAGCGCCCTGGTCGAGCCCTTCAGCTGGGGCGCCTTCTTCAAGGGCTTCTGGATCAACCCGCGCAAGCACCCCGACTTCGCCTGGGCCTTCGGGGCGAGGTTCCTCCTCATCCTCGGCTACTTCGTGGTCGCGACCTACCAGCTCTACCTGCTCACCGACTACATCGGGATGTCGCTCGTCGAGGCGCAGGGCGCGACCCTCACCCTGACGCTGATCCCTCTGGTCCCGACGCTGATCGCCATCGTGCTCTCCGGGTGGCTGAGCGACAGGCTCGGACGCCGCAAGGTGTTCATCTACGTCGCCTCCGTCGTCATGGTGGCGGGGCTCTCGGCGCCGATCTTCCTGCCGAACATGACGGGCATGATCATCATGAGCGTCGTGAACGGCATCGGGTTCGGTCTGTACATGTCGGTGGACGCCGCGCTGATGACCGAGGTCCTGCCGAGCGAGGGCACCGCGGCGGGCAAGGATCTCGGCATCCTCAACGTCGCGACCAACATCCCGCAGGCGATGAGCCCCGCGATCGCCGCGGTGATCATCACGTCCTTCGGCGGCTACGCCATGCTCTTCGGCTTCGCGATCGTCTTCGTGATCCTCGCCGCCATCGCCACCGCACCGATCAAGGGAGTCCGCTGATGACCGAGAATACGACCATGACCGATTTCGAAGAGGTGGACACCGCGGCAGGGCGGGTGCGCGGACGCTGGCGCCCGACGACGGGGACCGGACGGATGCCGCGGTCGGCGGCGTTCCTCGGCATCCCGTTCGCCGAAGCCCCCGTCGGGCCGCTGCGATTCCAGGCGCCCGTGCCCAAGGCTCCGTGGGAGGGCGTGCGCGACGCGCTCGAGTTCGCCGCCACCGCGCAGCGCGGCGACCCGGGTGTGACGCTGATCCCCGAGCCGTCCGTGCCGGGGGAGTCCACCCTCAACGTGAACGTCTTCACGCCCGATCCCGAGGCGGCTGGCCTGCCCGTGCTCGTGTGGATCCACGGTGGAGGCTACTTCGCCGGGTCCCCCGCGAGCGCCTGGTACGACGGCCGCAACTTCAACCGCGACGGCGTGGTCACCGTGTCGATCTCGTACCGGCTCGGCTTCGACGGCTTCGGGTGGATCGAGGACGCCCCGTCGAACCGCGGCATCCGCGACTGGCTGCTCGCCCTGGAGTGGGTGCAGCAGAACATCGCGGCCTTCGGCGGCGACCCCTCGCGCGTCACGATCGCCGGGCAGTCCGCCGGCGGCGGCGCGGTGCTCACCCTGCTCGGGATGGAGAAGGCGCAGCACCTGTTCCACGGCGTCTACGCGATCTCGGGTGCGCTCGCCGACGTCTCGGCGGAGCGCGCCGAGAAGTTCGGCCGAGGGCTGGCCGCGGCCGGCGGGGTCGCCCCGACCGTCGCCGGCTTCTCCTCTCTCGACGAGGAGCGCGTGATCGCGCTCCAGAAGAAGGCGACGGAGCTGGGCCCGAGCTCTCTCGGCAGCATCGTCGAAGAGGGGCTTCCGCTCGGCCCGTCGATCGACGGCGACCTTCTCGTGCGTCCGACGCGGGAGTCGCTGCGGGCGGGCGTCGGCGCCGACAAGCCGCTGGTGATGGGCGCGACCGACGACGAGTTCACGATGGCCTTCTCGGGGGTCGCGAAGAAGCTGCGCTGGGTTCCCAAGGCGTTCCTGCTGAACAGGCTCGGGATGCCGAAGGGCGCGATGCGTCCCTACCTGGCCGCCAACCAGGACGCCCTGGAGCGCGGCACCGCGGGCATCGCCGGGCGCCTGCTCACCGACAGGATGTTCCGCACCGCCGTGCTGAACATCGCCGAGGACCGCGGGGACGCTCCGACCTGGCTGTACCGGTTCTCCTGGCCGTCCGGCACATTCGGTTTCGCCGAGCACTGCCTCGACGTGCCCTTCTTCTTCGACTGCCTCGACGGCCCCGCGATGGTGCCGCTCGCCGGCCCGAACCCGCCCCAGGCCCTCGCCGATCAGGTGCACGCGGCCGCGACCTCGTTCATCGAGACGGGCGACCCCGGTTGGCCCGTCCACGAGGGCGATCGCGGCGTCGTCCGCGTGTGGGACACGCCGGTCAGCGACGTGGTCGACGGGTACGCGTCGGTGCGTGCGCTGCGGGAACCGGTGTCGTGACCGCGGCATCCGGGCGGGAGGGGCAGGCCCCTCCCGCCAGTCCGTCGCGCCCGCGTGCGCTGCTGTGGACCGCCGTCGCCCTGTTCGTCGTGTTCGTGCTGCTCGGCGTCGGCGTGCTCGCCTCCCCGCCGTCTCCGTGGACGCAGGCGCTCGACGACGCGTGGCGGGCGCTGCTCGGAGTGGGGCCGGAGTCGGCGCTGCCGGCCGGTCCGGTGGCGCAGCTGTTCCAGAACCTCGGCGCCCTGCCCGGCTTCGCGCTCATGATGATCGTGCTGCCGCTCGCGCTCGTCGCGATCGGGCGCTGGCGATCCGCGCTCTTCGTGATCGCCGTGCAGCTCGCCGGCCCCGGACTGCTCTCGCAGCTCACGAAGAACCTCGTCGATCGACCCCGCCCCGCCGCCGACGAGGCCGCGGGTCTCTTCGGGCCACTCGTCATGGTCGACCACGGATCGTTCCCCTCGGGGCACGCCGTGAGCACGGCGACGGTGATCGTCACGGTGTTCGCGCTGATTCCGGCATCCGCGGTGTGGATGCGCCGCATCTGGACAGTCGTCGGCGTGCTGCTCGCGATCGGCATCGTGTGGCAGCGCACGCTCATCAACGCGCACTGGTTCAGCGACACGCTCGCCGGACTCATCGGAGGCGCGGCGGTCGCGCTGCTGCTCTGGTGGGCGTTCGAGCCCTGGCTGCGTCGGGATCGAGCCCGGAAGGCGAGCTTCCTCGGCCGCTGAGCGCTGAGCCCCGGTACGGCGTGGGGTGGCGCCGCGCGGCGCTACCCCACGCGGTACGCGCGGTAGTGCACGGCGCTGGCCAGGCGCTGCGCCGACGCGAGGAAGAGGCTCTGCTGCAGGTGGGCGAGCGCCGGGGCCGAGGTCTCGACCGTCACCGTCGTGCGGAAGGAGTACAGCGCCGGATCGACGTCCTCCCCGCGGCCCAGCCGGGCGAGCACCTCGGGCGAACCCGTGCGCAGCCCGCGGGCGTGGAGCAGCAGGAGGTCGCCGGATGCCGTGCGCGCCGAGTACCTGCTGTCGATCTCGATCGTGCCGTCGGGGCGGACGAGCTGCCAGTCGGCGCCGCCGGGCAGGACCTCCGCGTCCACCTCTCCGCTCACCCGCCCGCCGAGGATCGGCACGACCCTGCGGTGGCCGGCGCTGGTGCCGAGGTGGTCCTCCAACGGGCCGAGCGCGACCTCGACGTCGAAGGCGGGGGTGAGCGTGGGGACGGGCAGGGTCATCGGTCGTCCTTCGGGTCGTGGGGAGCGGATGCCGCGGCATCCGCTCCGGTGAGCACGGTGCACAGCCTCTCGAGCACCGGAACCGCCGCGGAGAGCACCGCGCGCTCCTCCTCGTCGAGGGCATCGGCCGCGCGCGCCACGAGCGCGGAGTGGGCGGCGTCGAAGCGGTCGAACAGATCGAGCGCGCGCGCCGAGGCGCGGACGACGACGCGGCGACCGTCGGCCGGGTCGGGGGTGCGCTCGACGAGATCATCGGCCTGCATGGCTCCGAGCAGGTTGCTCACCGTCGGACGGCTCAGACGCAGCGTCGCCGCGATCTCGGCCGGACCCTTCGCGACACCGCGCGGGAGGGTGCGGAGCACGTCGATCTGCGCCTCGGAGAGCTCGGGGAGGCGGGCCTCGGCACGGGTCGCCGCGAGCAGCGCCCGCCGCAGCGGGGAGATCACGCCGGCGAGGCGGGCGGCGTCGAGAGCGCTCATCGGTCCGCCCTCGCGCTCAGCGACGGACGCTCGTTGAGCGTCTCCGGGAGGAAGCCCGCCGCGGTCTTGTAGTCGGCGGCGATCCGCTCGCGCTCGGCGCGCGGCACCACGTCGTCGATGTCGGCGAACCCCTCGGGCGCGCGCTCGGCGGCGACGAGCATCACCCGCTCGGGGCCGGTGGCCCTGGTGCCGGCGAGCAGGGCGGTCATCGCGGGACGGCGGTCGTCCTCGTAGCGGGTGAGCGCCTCGTCGATCGAGTCGGCCGTGGCGAGGTGGAACGCGAGGGTGCGCGCGTCGAGGATCGCCTGTGAGCCGCCGTTCGAGCCGTTCGGGTACATCGCGTGCGCGGCGTCGCCGAGGAGCGTCGTGCGGCCGAAGGTCCACCGGGGCAGTGCGTCGCGGTCGACCATCGGATACTCCAGGATCTCCTCGGCTGCGGCGATCGCCCCCGGAACATCGAGCCAGTCGAAGCTCCAGTCGCGGAACAGCTCCGCGATCGGCGCCGGGTCGATCGCCCGGTTCCAGTCGGCGTCGCCCGAGCCCCCGACGCGCTTCTCGGCGATGAAGTTCACGAGCACCCGGCCGTCGGCATCGGCCTCCTGCAGCGGATACGCGACGAACTTCTGCTCGCCGTCGCCGGCCATGATCATGGTGCGACCGTCGAGGAACGCCGGGATGCGGGCGACCCCCCGCCACAGCGTCAGGCCGCTCCAGGGCGGAGCGCCCTCCGCGGGATAGCGCAGGGCGCGCAGGGCGGAGTGGATGCCGTCGGCACCGACGACCACGTCGGCCGTCGCCTCGACCTCGCCGTCGGCCGTCGCGAATCGCGCGGTCTCGGTGCCGTCGGCGTTCGAGCGGATGCCGATGAGGCGGTGGCCGAGACGGATCGGCTCGGCCAGCCGCGCGTCGGCGAGATCGCGCAGGGCCAGCTGCAGCCGCCCGCGGTGCACCGACAGCTGCGGCCAGCGGTACCCGGCGGCGACGCCGCGCGGCTCGTCCCAGATCGCCTGCCCGAAGCGCGTGAAGTACGCGAGCGTGCGCGGCTCGACCCCGAGCGCGGCGATCGTCTCGGCGACGCCCAGTTCGGTGAGCTCGCGCACCGCATGCGGGAGCAGGTTGATGCCGACCCCGAGTCCGCGGATGCCGGTGCTGCGCTCGTAGACGGTGACGTCCATGAGGCCGGCCTCATGCAGGCTGATCGCGGCGGCGAGCCCGCCGATGCCCGCGCCGACGACGATGATCTTCATCGATCTCTCCCTCTCGCACCCGCCGTGGGCGCCGGAGATAGTTTTGCAACAAAACTAGTTTGGGCGCAAGAGGGGGTTCAGTCCTGGGCGGCCGCGCGGGCGGCGGACTCGAGGATGACGTCGACCCCGAGCAGGAAGAGCTCCCGGTCCTGCAGGTCCGACAGCAGGACGCTGTGCTCCGCGATCAGCGGGAACTGCCGCGGATCGGCGAGGAGCGGGGAGTCGATCCACGGGCTGTCCGCGTCGTCGTCCTCGGCGACCGCGCGCGCCCTGGCGATGCCGGCTGCGACCGACAGGACGTGCGAGGCGAGCAGCGCGTAGTGATGCACGAGAGTCTGTCCGCGGAGCCCCGCCTGATGCAGAGCGTCGAGCATGAGCTCGATGGCGGCGAGTTCCCCGGGGCCGTGGGTGGTCAGCGTGGTCGCCTCGGTGCCGATCGCGGGGTGGCGGACGTACAGCGCGAGCGTCTCCTCGGCGAGTGCGCGCAGGCGATCCGCCCACTCCTCGACGGGCAGGGAGACGGATGCGGCGGCGCGGCCGTTCAGCTCGTCGAGGAGCGCGCCCATCAGCGCCTCCTTGCTCGCGAAGTGCCGGTAGATCGCCGTGGGGTCCGCACCGAGCCGTGCGCCGAGGTCGCGGACCGAGATCGACGCGACCCCGGTCGCCGCGAGCTCCATGCCGGCCTCGATGATCACCGCGCGATCCAGCCGCACGCGGGTTGATGCCTTGTCGTTCGCCATCGTCTCTCCGGTCTTCCTCGCTCCATCGTGCCATGACGCGGCGCGATCTCCTCAGCAGACTACGGCCGCGCAACAGTCATGACAACAGTGTTGACATTGCCGATGACGACGGATAGCTTTATCGCGATCCTGCAGCTTCGACGACGAAGAAAGGCGCGCGATGACGAGCGACATCATCTTCCACGGAGGTCCCGTGTTCACCGGAAGCGGTGCACCCCTCGAGAACCACGCGGTCATCGTCCGCGGCGGACGCATCGCGGCCGTGGTCCCCGAGACCGACCTCGCCGCCGCATCCGACGCCCGGCGCATCGACCTGCGCGGAGCCCTGCTCAGCCCGGGGTTCCAGGACGCGCACATCCATCCGGTCGGCGGCGGCATCGAGCTGCTGCAGTGCAACCTCACGGATGCCGAGAACGCCGAGGAGACCGCAGCCCTCATCCGCGCATACGTCGCGGAGAACCCCGAGGTCGAATGGGTTCTCGGCGGCGGCTGGGGCATGGACCACTACCCGGGCGGCAACCCGCCCCGGCAGCTGCTCGACGAGGCGGCGGGCGGACGACCCGTGCTGCTGCAGAGCCGCGACCACCACAGCACCTGGGCCAGCACCGCGGCCATCGAGCGCGCCGGCATCACCGCCGAGACCGTGGATCCCGAAGACGGCCGCATCGTCCGTGAAGCCGACGGGTACCCCGCCGGGACCTTCCACGAGGGCGCGGGCGACCTGTTCGCCCAGGTGCGCCCCGCGACCTCGGACGAGCTCGCCTACCAGGGGCTGCTGCGCGCGCAGGACGAGCTCATCGCCCTCGGCATCACCGGCTGGCAGGACGCGATGGTCGGCGCCGGGGTCGCCGGCATCGCCGATCCGCTCGGCGCCTACGAGCGGGCCATCGAGGAGGGAACCCTCAAGGTGCACGTGGTCGGAGCCCAGTGGTGGGTGCGCGACGGAGGCATCGAGCAGGTCGAACGGATGATCGCCCGGCGCGAGGCGGCAGCGGCGGCTCATCCCGACCGCCGCCTCGATCTCGGCACCACGAAGATCATGGTCGACGGCGTCGCCGAGAACCAGACGGCCGCGATGCTCACGCCGTACCGCGACGGCTCGGGGCACGACACCTGCAACCACGGCCTCAGCTTCATCGCCCCCGAGAACCTGCGCCGCTACGTCACCGCGCTGGATGCCGCAGGGCAGCAGGTGCACATGCACGCGCTCGGCGACCGGGCGGTGCGCGAGGCGCTCGACGCCCTCCAGGATGCTCACGACGTGAACGGCGCGACCGACGGCCGGCACCACCTCGCCCACCTGCAGATCGTCGCGGAGGACGACGTTCCCCGCTTCGCGGAGCTCGACGCCATCGCGAACATCCAGGCGCTGTGGGCCACGCACGAGGACCAGCTCGACGAGCTCACCCTCCCTTTCCTCCAGGACGGGCAGGAGGCCAGGCAGTACCCGTTCGGGGACTTCGCACGCGAGGGCGTCCGCTTCGCCGCCGGCAGCGACTGGCCGGTGTCGACCGCCGACCCGATCGCGGCCATCCACATCGCCGTGAACCGCACCGTGCCCGGCTCCGACCGCGGCCCGCTCGGCGGCGCCCACCAGCGTCTCGACCTGGAGACCGCGCTCGCCGCGTACACCTCCGGCACCGCGTACGTGAACCGCCGAGAGGGCGACACCGGCAGCATCCGCGAGGGCTATCTCGCCAACCTCGTCGTGCTCGACCCGAACCCGTTCGCCGGTCCGGCATCCGAGATCCACCGCACCCGCGTCGCCTCGACCTGGATCGAGGGGCAGCCCGTGTACGAAGCCGAATCCGCCACCACCCGCAAGGAGTCCTGATGTCGCGCATGTTCCTCCGTGGCGGCGCCGTCGCCGTCGCCGGCATCCTCTCGGTCGCCGCCCTGGCCGCCTGCTCGCCCGCCGCCGGGGGAGGAGGCGCCGACGAGCCGATCGACTGGAAGATCACGTCGACGACCGCGGCCCCCAGCGGCGACATCGACTCGTTCACCTTCGCGAGCTACTCCGAGCCGTACTCGCTCGACTACGCCTACGCCTTCGACTACTCCGACAACCAGGTGCTCGCGAACGTCTGCGAGTCGCTCCTGCGGCTGAACCCCGACTTCTCGCTCACGCCGGCCCTCGCCGAGTCCGTCGATCACCCGACGCCGGAGACCTGGGTCTACACCATCCGCCAGGGCGTGACGTTCCACGACGGCACGCCGTTGACCGCCGCCGACGTCGTCGCCTCCATGTCGCGCCACCTCGACCCCGCGGTCGGATCGTCGTGGTTCTCGGTGTACCAGAACGTCGTCGACATCTCGCAGACGGGAGAGAACCAGGTCACCGTGACCATGTCGGGTCCCGACTCGCAGTTCAACCTCTCGATGGGCGGCTCTGCGGGTGTGATCGAATCCGCGGCGACCCTCGCCGAGAAGGGCGCCGACTACGGCAACTCGACCGGAGGGGTCAACTGCACCGGGCCGTTCTCCTTCACGACGTGGGAGTCGGGGGAGTCGATCACCCTCACGCGCTACGACGGATACTGGGACGAGGATCTCCGGGCACGCTCGGGCGAGGTGACGTTCGTCTTCATGGGCGACTCCACGGCGCGGGTGAACGCGATGAAGTCGGGCAGCGTCGACGGCGGCTGGATGATCCCGATGGAGGCCGTGCCTCAGCTGCGCGCCTCCGGCAAGGGCGACGTGCTGTTCGGCCCCTCCACCGCCGTCGGCAACATCGTGATCAGCGACCTCGACGGCCCGCTCGGCGACCTCAGGGTGCGCAAGGCGCTGCTGCTGGCGATGGACCGCCAGGGCATCGTGCAGGCCGCGGCCCGAGGCGTGGGCGAGGTCACCGACGTCATGACCACCGAGTCGGTCTGGCGAGACGGATCGGATGCCGCCCGCACCACAGCTTTCGACGACATCACCCACTACGAGCAGAACCTCGAGGAGGCGAAGAAGCTCATCGCCGAAGCGGGCGTCGAAGGGGAGACCCTCACCTACGTCACGGCGCCGATCGGCAACGACTTCGCCGTCATCTCACAGGCCACGGCCGCGGCCGCGCAGTCGATCGGCCTGAAGGTGAAGGTCGAGTCCGTGAGCCCCGCCGCGTACACGGCGCTGTTCTCCGACCCGAGCGCCAGGGAAGGGGTCGACCTCTTCTACACGAGCTGGTACCTCTCCAGCCCCGACGCGCTCGAGATGTACTCGGTTCTGCGCACCGGCGAGTTCAGCAACTACGGCGGCTGGTCCGACCCCGAGTTCGACGAGGTCGTGAACCAGGCGATCGCCACCGACGACCCCGCCGCCCGGAGCGAGCTCACCGCGAAGGCGCAGCAGATCGCGAACGCCGAGCTGCCGTGGCTGCCGCTGTCGACCGGCCCGCTGTCGCTCTTCCAGGGCGAGCGCATCAGCGGGATCTCCCCGTCGATGGCCTTCCTCTACTACCCCTGGGCCGCCGAGGTCGGGGCTCGCTGAGGTCGGATGCCGCGCATCGCCCGGTGCGCGGCATCCACCCCTCTCCCGACACGGACGCCCTTCACCCCTGAACCCTGAGGAGATCACCCGATGCATGCCGCTCGACGCGTCGCCGGGAAGCTCGGCGGACTGCTGCTGACGCTGTTCCTCGCCTCGCTGCTCGTCTTCTTCTCGCGCTTCCTCGTGCCGGGGGATCCCGTGAGCTTCCTGCTGCGGGGCCGCAAACCCAGCCCCGAGGCCGTGGCGCAGGTCACCGCCCAGTACGGCCTCGACCGCTCGCCGATCGAGCAGTACCTCCGCTGGATCGGCGGCGCGGTGCGGGGCGACTTCGGCCGCTCGCTGCAGTTCCGGCAGGACGTGAGCGTCGTGCTCGGCGAGCGGCTGCCCGTCACGCTCACCCTGGTGGTGATGGCGGGCGCGATCATCGCGGTCGTCGGGCTCGTGCTCGGAGCCGTGGCCGCCCTGAACAGGGGCCTGCTCGTGGACCGCGTCGTGCTGATCGGACTCACCGTGCTCGGGGCGATCCCGTCGTTCGTCGGCTCGATCATGCTCATCGCGGTGTTCTCGGTGCAGCTCGGCTGGTTCCCCTCGTTCGGGTCGGGGGAGGGCTTCCTCGACACCGTCCACCACCTGGTGCTGCCCTCCATCGCGCTGGCGATCGTGTTCATCGTGCTCGTCGGAAAGGTGACGCGCTCCGCGATGGTCGAGCAGCTGAGCCGGGAGCACGTCGAGGTCTCCACGAGCCGCGGCGTGAAGCGCTCGATCGTCGTGCGCCGACACGTGCTGCGCAACGCGCTGGGCCCCATCCTCACGGTCAGCGGCGTGCTCGTCGCCGGACTCATCGTCGCGAGCTCGATCGTGGAGGCCGCGTTCGGCCTCTCGGGCGTGGGCTCGCTGCTCGTCCAGTCGGTCGACCGCCTGGACTTCCCCGTCGTCCAGGCGATCGTGCTGGTGGTGGTGGCGGCGTTCGTCGTCATCAACGCGATCGTCGACATCCTCGAACCCTGGATCGACCCCCGATCCGCCGCAGGAGCTGGTGCCCGATGACCTCCTCGACCCCCACGCTGGCGGTGCGCGTCCTGCGCGCGCCGCGCATCCCCCGGCCGCCGATCCTCTTCGCGATCAGCGCCATCGTGCTCCTCGTCGTCACGCTGGCCGCGGTCCTCGCCCCGTGGATCTCCCCCTACGACCCGGATGCCGTCGACTTCACCGCGTTCTACGCCCCGCCGTCCGCCGCGCACTGGCTCGGCACCGACGCGCTCGGCCGCGACATCCTCAGCCGCATCATCTGGGGCGGGCGCACCGCGCTGATCGGCCCGCTCGCCGTCGTGCTGTTCTCCACGGTGCTCGGCATCCTGCTCGGCCTCCTCGCAGGGTGGCGCGGCGGGTGGATCGACGCCGTCCTCGGCCGCGTGTTCGACGTGCTGTTCGCGTTCCCCTCGCTGCTGATCGCGATCATGGCCGTCGCGCTGTTCGGCAAGGGGCTGCTCGCCCCGGTGATCGCGATGAGCATCGCCTACGCGCCGTTCGTCGCGCGACTGACGCGGTCGCTCGTCGCCGCCGAGCGCACCAGACCCTACGTCTCGGCCTATCGGGTGCAGGGGTTCGGCGGCGCGTGGATCGCACTGCGCCGCGTGCTGCCCAACATCACCCCCATCGTCGGCGCGCAGTCGACGCTGAACTTCGGCTACGTGCTTGCCGAGCTCGCCGGCCTCTCCTTCCTCGGCCTCGGCGTGCAGCCGCCGACGGCCGACTGGGGCGGCATGATCAACGAGGCCCAGTCGGGCGTCGCCTCAGGACAGTTCCTCCCCGCCATCGCCCCGGCCGTGATCGTCGTGATCGTGGTCGTCGCGGTGAACATCATCGGCGAGGAACTGTCGGACCGCATCGGCGGATCGGAGTTCGCATGACCCTTCTCGACATCCGCGACCTGACGCTCGACCTGCCGAACGGCATCCGCCTGCTCCACGGCATCTCGCTGAGCGTCGCGCCAGGGGAGACCGTCGGACTCGTGGGCGAGTCCGGCTCCGGCAAATCCCTCACCGCGCGCTCCGTGCTCGGTCTGCTGCCCGACGGTGCCGCGCTCGGAGGCTCCGCGACGGTCGACGGCCGCTCGCCGCTTCGAGCAGGGGCCGATCGGCAGGAGATCCGTCGGCACGAGGCGGCGATGGTCTTCCAGGACCCCCGCGCAGGCATCAATCCCATGCGCACGGTCGGCGATCACGTCACCGAGGCGCTGCGGCTGTGCGAGGGCTGGCCTGCGGGGAAGGCGCGCGACCGCGCCGTCGAGCTGCTGACCGCCGTGCGGCTGCCCGCGCCGAGCGAACACCTGGAGCAGCATCCCCACGAGCTCTCCGGAGGCATGCTGCAGCGGGTGATGATCGCGGGGGCGCTGAGCGCGTCGCCGAAGCTGCTCGTGTGCGACGAGCCCACCACGGCGCTCGACGTCACCACCCAGGCCGAGATCGTGCAGGTGCTGCGCGACCTCTGCGCGCAGACCGGGATGGGGATGCTGTTCATCACCCACGACCTCAACCTCGCCGGATCCCTGTGCGACCGGCTCGTCGTGATGAAGGACGGCGCCGTCGTGGAGGAGGGCCCGGCCCGATCCGTGCTGACCGCGCCCGCAGCGGACTACACCCGCAGGCTGGTCGCGGCGACGCCGAAGCTCACCGGCGCGGTGACGGTGGCGCCCGAGACCTCCGCCGACGCCCAGCTCGTGGTCACCGGGGTGGGGAAGACCTATCGTCGCCGGGGGCGCAGCGACGTCGCCGCCGTGGTCGACGCCGAGCTCGTGATCCCCCGAGGCGGTTCGCTCGCCGTCGTGGGCGAGTCGGGCTCGGGCAAGTCGACGCTCGCGCGCATGATCGTCGGGCTGGAGGAGCCGGATGCCGGGGAGATCCGCATCGGCGGTCGCTCGATGGCCGGCATCCCCCGCACGCGCGCGGAGCGCCTGGAGCGCGCCAAGAGCGTGCAGATGGTGTTCCAGGACCCGTACCTGTCGCTCGACCCCCGCATCCCGGCCGGGCGCGCGATCGAAGACGTGCTGACGCTGCACACGGGGCGCACCGGCGCCGCGGCACGCGCACGGGCGCTGGAGCTCCTCGTCGCGGTCGGCCTCTCCGAGGAGCACCTGACCGCGCGACCCCGCACCCTCTCCGGGGGCCAGCGCCAGCGCGTCGCGATCGCCAGGGCGCTCGCGGTGGAGCCGGAGCTGCTCGTGATGGACGAGGCCACCAGTGCGCTCGACGTCTCGGTGCAGGCGCAGGTGCTCGATCTCGTCGCCGGCATCCGTCAGCAGCAGGGGCTCACGCTGCTGTTCATCAGCCATGACCTCGCCGTGGTGCGCCGAGTGTGCGCCGAGACGATCGTGATGAAGCGCGGACGCATCGTCGAAGCCGGACCCACGTCGCAGCTGCTCGATGATCCGCAGCACGAGTACACCCGCCTGCTCATCGACTCGGTGCCCGTCCCCGTCGTGTGAAGATCGGGGCCGCCGCCGTCACTTTGTCGGCGCCATGGACGCTGTGCCGGCGGACGCGCCGGGGCTGCGCCGGCATCCGGTGTCTCGCGCCGACAGGACGACGACGGATGCCGGGACGAGGCCAGCACGACCAGCCCGCCACGGCGGCTCAGGCCACGTACACCTTGCGGAGCGTCTCGGTCACGGTCCACACGGTCTGCATGCCCTCGGCCAGACGCACGAGAGAGCCGGGGCCCACCTCCAGCGGCGGCAGAGGAGGCGACACGAACTCGATCACGGCGCGACCCGACAGCACGACGAAGACCTCGTCGGCCTCGGTGTCGGATGCCGTGCCGGGGGTCATCTCCCAGATGCCGACCTCGGTGTCCCCGACGGTCGCGAGGGGCAGCAGCGCCGCGGTCGGCGACCCGGACACGACCGTCGCCGCGGGCAGCGCCTCGTGCGGGAGATCGACGGCGCGCGCATCGATCCCGGATCCCGCGTCGATCCCCGACCCCGCGTCAGACCCGGCGCCGGCGTCAGCCCCGGACCCCGCGTCGGGCCCGGCGCTGGCGACGGCGACGGCGTCGACCCCCGACCCGGCGCCGGCGTCGAGTCCGGACCCGGCGTCGAGCGCGCTCACGAGTCGAACCCCATGCCCACGGCGTCGAGCGCCTTGAGGAAGAGGTTGCGCTTCCCGTCGTTGTGGTCGGCCTGGTTCATCGCGGCGCGGACCAGGTTGATGCCGATCGCGGCGGCGGGCTCCGGCGGGAACGGGATCGGCTTCTCGCGCACCATCTTCAGCTCGGTGCGCTCGGTCTCCTCACCCGACAGCTTGTCGAGCATGACGTCGGCCGCGAAGCGCGCGGCGCCGACGCCCAGTCCGGTGAAGCCGGTCGCGTACGCCACGCGGCCCTTGCGCGCGGTGCCGAAGAACGCGCAGAAGCGGCTGGACGAGTCGATCGCCCCCGCCCAGCGGTGCGTGAACGTCAGCCCCTCCAGCTGCGGGAACGTCGTGAAGAAGTGCGAGGCGAGCTTGCGGTGGCTCTCCATGCGGTCCTCGTACTCCGGGCGCACCTTGCCGCCGAAGTGGTAGATCGCGTCGTAGCCGCCGAACAGGATGCGGTTGTCGGCGGTGAGCCGGTAGTAGTGGAACTGGTTCGCGCTGTCGGCGAGGCCCTGACGGTTCGACCAGCCGATCGACGCGAGCTGCTCAGCGCTCAGCGGCTCCGTCATCAGCACGTAGTCGTACACGGGAACGGTCATGAGGCGGTTGCGCTTCAGCAGCGACGGGAACACGTTGGTCGCGAGCGCCACGGCATCCGCCGTCACCCGCCCGCCGGGGGCGATCAGAGTGATCGGACCCGACCCGTCGCCCTCGACGCCGCGCACGATGGAGTGCTCGTAGATCTCCACGCCGAGCTCGACGGCGACGCGGGCCAGCTCCATCCCGAGCTTCGCGGGGTGCACCATCGCGCAGCCCTCGCGGTCCCAGTCTCCGGCGAGGAACGTGGGGGAGTGCACCTCGGCCTGCACCGCGGACTCGTCGAGGTAGCCGTGCTCCTCCCGGTACCACTCGACCTGGTGCGGCTCGACCGCGACGGCCAGCTGTCCCGTGCGCTCGAAGTCGACCTTCATGTCGTACTTCGCGACCGTCGCCTCGATCGCGTCGAGGTTCTCGAGCCCCAGCTCCTCGAGCCGGTCGATCTCCTCGGGCCAGCGGTTCACGCCGTTCTCGTGCCCGTGGGTGAGGCTGGCCTCGCAGAAGCCGCCGTTGCGACCCGACGCCGCCCAGGCGATGCGCGAGGCCTCCAGCAGCACGACGCGCCGCTCGGGATCGCGCTCCTTGGCGCGGACGGCCGTCCACAGGCCGGCGTATCCGCCTCCGACGATGGCCAGGTCGGCCGTGATGTCGGCGGAGAGCGTCGGGTGCTCGACGCGTTCGACGTCGTCGAGCCAGAACACCCCGAGCGCGGTGTCGCGCAGGGAGGCGTCGATGACCGACTCGGCGGGCTTCTGGCGTTCGAAGACGGTGGTTCCCATGATCACTCCGTTGCGATCGGGGCGCGCGTCAGCGCGTGCCCCAGTTGTAGAGGTCCTTGTAGAGGCCCGCGTAGAGCAGGCTCTCGGTGTGCACGACGCCGGGGATGGTGCGGATGCGGGTCGCGATGAGGTCGATGAGGTCCTCGTCGCTCTCGCACACGGCCTCGACGAGGATGTCGAAGGTGCCGAGCGTGACGACGACGTAGGCCAGCTCGGTGATCTTGGTGAGCTCCTGCGCGATCGACCGCGGATCCTTGTCGACGCGGATGCCGATCATCGACATGCGGTGGAAGCCGAGCTGCATCGGATCGGTCACGGCGACGATCTGGATGATGCCCGCCTCCGTCATCCGCTGCACCCGCTGGCGTGCGGCGGCCTCGCTGAGCCCGACCGCGCGGCCGATCTCGGCGTAGGGGCGGCGGCCGTCCTCCTGGAGGAGCTCGACGATCCTCTTCGAGACGTCGTCCAGGGCGGGGTGCTTCGGAGTGCTGCTCATGTGTCGATATTGACAGGTTGAACACGCCCATGCAACTGATTCAGTTGTTTCGAGGGAGAAAGAGCTTCAGAATCCGCACGGATGCCGGTACGATATCGCCATGTCCTCAGAGAAGAACTCCGCGACGCTGCAGAACTTCATCGGCGGCCGCTACGTGCCCGTGAACGGAGCGGGTCACCTGCCGCTCATCGACCCCGCGACCGAAGAGGTCTACGGGCAGCTGCCTTTGTCGGATGCGAGCGACGTCGACGCGGCCTACGCCGCGGCATCCGCCGCCTTCCCGCTCTGGCGCGACACCACGCCCGCCGACCGTCAGCTGGCGCTGTTCCGCATCGCCGACGAGATGGAGGCGCGTGCGGAGGAGTTCGCCGACCTGGAGTCGCAGGACACCGGCAAGCCGCGCGCGAGCCTCGTGGCCGATGAGATCGTGCAGTCGATCGACCAGCTGCGCTTCTTCGCCGGAGCCGCCCGCAGCCTCGAGGGGCGGGCCGCCGCGGAGTACATGGCCGGCCACACGTCCTTCGTGCGGCGCGAGCCCGTCGGCGTGATCGGGCAGGTCACCCCGTGGAACTACCCGCTCAACATGGCGGTGTGGAAGATCGCCCCCGCGCTCGCCGCCGGCAACACGGTCGTGCTCAAGCCTGCAGAGTCGACTCCGCTCACCACGCTGCTGCTCGCCGAGATCGTGGCGATGCACACCCCCGGCGGCACGCTCAACGTCGTGCTGGGCGACCGTGACACCGGTGTGGCCCTGGTCGAGCATCCTGTTCCGCAGATGGTCGCGATCACGGGTTCGGTCCGCGCGGGCATGGCCGTCGCACGGTCGGCCGCGAACGACGTCAAGCGCGTGCACCTGGAGCTCGGCGGCAAGGCCCCGGCGATCGTGTTCCCCGGCGCCGACATCGCGAAGGCGGCATCCGGCATCGTCACGGGCGCCTTCTTCAACGCCGGGCAGGACTGCACCGCCGCGACCCGCGTGCTCGTGCACTCGTCGATCCACGACGAGCTCGTCGCCGCTCTGGTGGAGAAGACGAAGACGGATGCCCGCACCGGGGGTCCGCGTGAGGAGGGCGTGCTCTACGGGCCGCTGTCGAGCGCGGCGCAGCTCGCGCAGGTGCAGGGCTTCGTCGACCGGCTCCCCGCGCACGCGAAGATCGAGGTCGGCGGCAAGCGACAGGGGGATGCCGGGTACTTCTTCGAGGCCACGATCGTGTCGGGGATGCAGCAGGACGACGAGGCCGTGCAGGGCGAGATCTTCGGCCCCGTGCTGACGGTGCAGTCCTTCGAGACCGACGAGGAGGCGCTCGCGCTGGCGAACGGCGTGGACTACGCGCTCGCGTCGTCGGTGTGGACGACCGATCACGCGCGGGCCATGCGCTTCTCGCGTGACCTCGACTTCGGCTGCGTGTGGATCAACACGCACATCCCGTTCGTGTCGGACATGCCGCACGGCGGCTTCAAGCACTCCGGCTACGGCAAGGACCTGTCGCAGTACGGCTTCGACGACTACACGCGCATCAAGCACGTCATGACCGCGCTCGACTGATCCCGTTTCGTCACTTCGACTCGCTGCGCTCGCTCAGTACGGCGCTCGGTCGCTGCGCTCCTCGCTCAACGACCGGGTGGCGGTACCCCGACCGGGCGGCGGTGACCCGCGGGTGTGGTGGCCCCGCGGGTCGTTGAGCGAGCGGAGCGAGACGAAACGCGGTGAGGTGCGAGCGGGTCAGTCGTTCGACGACCGGCGCAGTGCGCGGGTGGTCTGCTCCATCGCCTCGGCGGATTCGGCGACGATCGCCCGCATGGCCGACTCGGCGCGCTCGGCATCCCTCGACTGCACCCCGGCGGCGACCTCGCCGTGCAGGCGCAGCGCCTCCGGATCCGCGACGTCCGGCATCAGGTCGTGGTGCGTCCTGCCCTCGAGGACCGCGACGACGATCGGCGACAGGCTGCTGAGCATGACGTTGTGCGAGGCCTGGAGCAGCGTGGTGTGGAAGTCGATGTCGTGGGCGAGGTACTCGTCGGTGTCGGCGGCGCGTGAGGTCGACGACATCCCGATGACCGCAGCGGTCAGCGCACCGCACTGCGCCGGAGTCGCGTGCAACGCGGCGAGCCGGGCGGCGACGGGCTCGACGGCGCTGCGGAGCTCGCTGAGGCTCTGCAGCAGCTCGGCGCGCCGCGGTCCGTCGAGCCGCCACCGCAGCACGCGCTGGTCGTAGGGGCTCCACGTCTCCGGCGGCTGCACGATGATGCCGACGCGCTGGCGCGACGCGACCATGCCGAGCGATTCGAGCACGCGCACCGCCTCGCGGATCGCGCTGCGTGAGGCGCCGAACTCGGCCACGGCGTCGTCCATGATGATCCGGCTGCCGGGGGTGCGGCGCTCGGCGCCGATGTCCGCACCCCAGCGCTCGACGATCACATCGTGCAGAGCGTTCTGAGGCATGGCCTCATGGTAGGGGAAAGACCCGATGTTTGCATCCGCTCACGCAAGCGGAGCAGATAATCCCGCACAGATCTTGAAATAGTCAGATTATTTAGGTACCGTACTCGTAAATATCAGACGGAAGCGCCGTGGCTCTCGGACAGTGCTTCCCCCATGGGAGGAACAATGATGGTTCCCTTGACACTGCTGAAGACGGCGGACCCTGCCCCGATCGTCCCCGTCGGCTCGGACGCCCAGCTCATCACCGCCGCACTGATCGGCTTCGCCGTGATCATCGTCCTGATCACCTGGCTGAAGGTGCATCCCTTCCTCGCCCTGACGATCGGCGCACTCGGCGTCGGCATCGGCGCGGGTATGGCCACCGGCCAGGCGCTCACCAGCTTCTCCAACGGCTTCGGCTCGACCATGGGCGGCGTCGGCGTGTTGATCGCCCTCGGCGCGATGTTCGGCAAGCTGCTCGCCGACTCCGGCGGCGCGGATCGCGTCGTCGACACCCTCGTCTCGCGGTCGAGCAAGAGGGCACTGCCCTGGACGATGGGCGTCGTCGGCGCCGTGATCGGTCTGCCGATGTTCTTCGAGATCGGCCTCGTGCTGCTCATCCCGGTGATCATCCTCGTCGCCCGCCGCTCGGGCGTCGCGCTGATGAAGATCGCCATCCCCACCCTCGCCGGCCTCTCCGCGATGCACGGTCTCGTGCCCCCGCACCCCGGACCGCTGATCGCGATCGACGCCCTCGGCGCGAACCTCGGCCTCACCCTCGCGTTCGGCGTGATCATCGCGATCCCGACGATCATCATCGCGGGCCCCGTCTTCAGCGGGTTCGCCGCGAAGTGGGCTCCCGTGCCCGTGCCCGACATGTTCCTCACCGCCGAGGACAAGGGCGAGGACGTCACGCAGCGCCCGCGCCCCTCCTTCGCCGCCGCGCTCTCCAGCATCCTGCTTCCGGTCGTGCTCATGATGGGCAAGGCGCTCGCCGCGGTCATCGCGCCCGACTCGACGGATGCCTGGAAGGTCGTGCTCGACTTCGTCGGCACCCCCGCGATCGCGCTGCTCATCACGCTGATCTTCGGCATCTTCGTGCTCGGCGCCGGCGGGAAGATGAACCGCACCAGCGTCGCGCACTCCCTGGAGAGCAGCCTCCCGCCGATCGCCGGCATCCTCCTCATCGTGGGTGCGGGCGGCGCGTTCAAGCAGGTCCTCATCGACACCGGCATCGGCGAGGTCATCACCAGGGCCGTGCTCGAGAGCGGGGTCTCGGTGCTGCTGCTCGGCTGGCTCGTCGCCGTGCTCGTGCGCATCGCCACGGGCTCAGCCACGATCGCCACGATCACGGCGGCCGGTCTCATGACCTCCGCCGCGTCGACGCTCCCCGGCCCGGAGGTCGCCCTCCTCGTGCTCGCGATCGGCTCCGGCTCGGTGTTCCTCTCGCACGTGAACGACGCCGGGTTCTGGCTCGTCAAGCAGTACCTCGGAACGAGCCTGCCGCAGACGTTCAAGACCTGGACGGTGCTGGAGTGCCTGATCTCGGTCGTCGGCCTCGCCGGCGTGCTGCTCCTGGATCTGGTGGTCTGATCATGACGACGACGAACGGACAGGACGCCGTGCAGACCCCGCCGGACCCGCCCATCGTGCTGGTGGTGATGGGTGTCTCCGGATCGGGCAAGTCCACCGTGGCCGGCATGCTCGCCGGACGGCTGGGCTGGGACCTCGAAGAGGGCGACGATCTCCACCCCGCGGCGAACGTCGCCAAGATGGCCGCCGGGGTGCCCCTCACAGACGAGGACCGGTGGCCGTGGCTGGAGCGGATCGCCGCGTGGATACAGCTGCACACGGCATCCGGAACCCCCGGGATCGTGACCTGCTCTGCGCTGCGCCGCGTCTACCGGGACCGGCTCAGCGGACCGGGCGTCGCCTTCGTCCATCTCGACGGCACGCGCGAGACGATCGCGAACAGGCTCAGCACCCGCTTCGACCACTTCATGCCGCAGAGCCTGCTGGGCTCGCAGTTCGCGACCCTGGAGCCGCTCGAGCCCGACGAGGAGGGCATCGTCGTCGACCTCGGCCGCGGCCCGAAGGACGAGGTCAAGGAGATCATGCGTCGCCTTCAGCTGTCGCCGCTCCCCGCGCCGGAGTACACCGACGAGGGGATGCTGGCCGACTGAGGCCCGCTCCGACGGGACCGACGAGTCTCGCACGGGCGCCGTGACCGACGCCCGTGCGAGACTGTCGGTCGTGGCGGAACGCCGGCCGAGAGCACCCGCCGGCCGGCGAGGAGGGGGACGCGTCGACATGGGGATCTTCAGCCTGCTCGAAGAGGCGCGAGCACGCATCGACGAGGGCGAGCAGGGGGCGGCGCGCGCCCTGCTGGTCGAAGGACTCGCAGGGGCGACATCCGCGACCGGCGCCGACGAGGCGTGCGCTCTCGCCGAGGCGACCGGACTGCTCATCGGACTCGACGTGGAGATCGAGCAGCCGGAGACGATCGATCGCCACCTGGAACGCCTGGCCGCTCTCACCGATGGCGTCGACGACGAGCGCACGGCGGAGGCGCTGGCGTACGCGGAGCTCCCGCGGATCGAGTTCGTGCACGGTCTGGACGACGTCGATCCGGTGCTGCACGTGGAGGTGCTCCAGCGCGCCGTCGCCCTCGACGCCCGCTGGCGCGACTCCCCGCATGCGGGCGTCCGGCGGGCAGCCGCCGAGGCCGCGCTGACCGCGCAGATGATCCGCAAGTGGCTGGGGCAGTCGCCCTCGTCCATCGCCGTGGCTCTCGACGAGCTCGCCCTCCGCCTCGGCGGAGAGGCCGACCAGCGGTCGGCGTCGATCAGGCTCGAGGCGATGTTCACCGCCTCGCGGCTGCGCGTCGAGAACGACCTCGACCTCTCCGGTGTTCCCGAGGTGCTCGATCTGGTCGTACGGGAGGCGCGCTCCGGTCCCGGCTCCGCGGGATTCGCCCTCGACGCCGCGCTGCTCCTCGCCGACATCGCGATCGCCGAGGGCGCTCCGGCGCTCGAGGCCGTCGCCCCCGTGAGGCGGCTGCTGGCAGACGGGCTCGGCGAACCAGGGGTGCAGCGCGCGCGGCGCGAGACCCGGCACCTGGAGGAGATCCTCGATCGTCTCGACGGAGCGGATCGGGATGCCGTCGCCGCCGAGGAGTGGTCTGCTCTCCTCGGGCGGTACGCAGCGGACGCCGACGCCGATGCGCGCTCCCTCGTCCTCTCCGATCTCCTTCGCCACGTCGGCCCCACCGCGTATGCGACGGCATCCGGTCTCGCGCTGCTGCGCGAGGCCGACCGGGTGTTCCTGTCGGACGACGACCCGCGGTCGGCCCTCGCCCGGTTCGGCGTCGCGGCGCGCATCGCGAGCGTGCTCGGCCATCCCGATGGAGCGACGGCGGCGCGCGAGCCCTCGTCTCCCGAGCGAGACCCCGTGGCGGCCGTGGCCGCGTCCTTCGCCGTGGAGGAGAGGTTCGCCGCCTTCTGGGACGACGTCGAGACGGTGCCGATGATGGCCGCGCTGCTCCTCGACAGGGCGCTCCGGCAGTCCGATCTCGGCGGGCGGGACGATGCGCTGTCGACGCTCGCCCGGCTCTCCGCGAACGTGCGGTCGACGGGGCGCGACATCGCCAGGTCGGAGCGCGTGCAGGCGGGGTACTGGGAGAGCAGGTTCCTCCGTGATGCCGGACAGCAGGACGCATCCCGGAAGGCGATCGACGAGGTTCTCGCCGAGTTCTCCGCGGACCCGTCCGGCGACGTGCGCCGGTGGGCGGCGAACGCGCTGTGGTCGGCGTGGCGCTCCGATCTCACAGGGCAGACCGAATCGAGGGAGCTGCGGCGCCTCTTCGCCGAACGATTCGCCGACGACCCCGACGTGAGGATCCGCCGACTCGACGCGACCAGGATGCTCGGCGACGCGGTGGAGTCGCATGAGCAGGGGAGCACGGGCGCGGCGATCGACCTGCTCCGTGCGCTCGACGCCCGCTTCGGCGACGCCGACGACGACGACATCCAGGACACGGTCCGCCGTGCCCGCGAGAACCTCCGGATCCTCTCGCTGATGCCGGGGGCGGATGCCGCGTCCGGTGATGCGGCGACCGAACGGTACCGGTCGCTGCGAGATCGTCTCTACGCCGCCGACGAGCTCGCCGAGAAGGGGCGGGTCGCCGAGGCGGAGGGCCTCTGGAGGGGCGTCGTCGAGGAGAGCGCCGGAACAGACGACGTCGATGTCGCGATGCTGCGGCTCGCGGCGCTGGACGCCTGGGCGGGCTGGCTCCAGGACGCCAAGTACTGGGAGCAGGTCGCGACGCTGGCGCGCCAGGCGACCGTCATCCGGGCAGGGAGCGACCTCCGCGCCGAGCGCGTGCAGGCCCGCGCGTACCTCCGGCTGGGCATGGCGCTCGGAGCTCTCGGGGACCCTCGCGGGGCGATCGCGGCGTACGAGGCGCTCGATGCGCTCGCCGAGGGGGAGACAGACGGAGAGCTGGCGACGACGCGCCAGCAGGGCGTCTACAACCGCGCCATCATGATCGACGAGATCGGCGACGTCGCCGGCGCTCTCGCCGCCTACGAGCACGTCGTCGCCGTGCACGGGCAGTCGGTCGACACGGCATCCGGTCGGCTCCGCTGCGCGAAGGCGCTCCGCAACCAGGCGATCCTCTTCGGAGGGCTCGGGCGCACGGCGGAGGCCGCCGGAGCGCACCGCCGGGTGCTCGACATCGGTGCGGGCACCGCCGACGCCGACCTGATGGTGCGCGTCAGGGCGTCGGCGTTCGATCTCGCCGCGTGCTTCGCGGCGCTCGGCGATCACGCCTCGGAGGCCGCGACCTACGCCTGGATCCGCTCCGCCCCGCATCTCGGCCTCTCCGCGGCGGAGGTCCGTTCCGCGGCGCGTGCGGAGAAGGCCGCGCGGCGACGAGCGCGCTGACGCCGTTCGTCTGACGCCGGCGTCGTCCGTTCAGCGCAGCGGGTCCTTGACGCGGCGGTGCTCCGCGAGCGACTGGTCGGGGCGCTGCTCGACCTTGGTCGCGCCGTCGGCGATCCAGCCGTGCGCCGCGTAGAAGGCGTCTGCCCTGTCGTTGCCGTCGAGCACCCACAGGTAGGCGCGGGTGTGCCCGGCATCCGCGATGACCTTCTCCGCAGCGGTGAGCAGGGCGTGGCCGACGCCGGTCGACCACGCGGAGGGGTCGGCGTAGATGCCGTACACCTCGCCGTCGGCCAGCCCGTCGTCGTCGCGCCCCGAGCCGAACGAGGTCCAGCCGATGACGGCGCCGTCGCGGACGGCGACGAGGATGCCGAGCCCGGTCGGCAGCGGTTCGGCGACGAAGCGCCGCCACCCCGCCGCGCGCTCCTCGATGGAGAGGCCGTCGAGGAGCTCCTGCGGCATGAGCCCTCGATACGCGACCTGCCAGGAGCGCACGTGCACGGCGGCGACCTCGTCGGCGTCGTCGATCTGTGCCTCGCGGATCACCAGCTGCGTCATCCGTCCACCCTAAGGGAGGCGGATCGGGCACGTGCAACACCCGTCGACAAGTACGACGCGATGTGTCAGGCTGATCGAAGTCGACTCCCGGGGGATCACCATGGCCAGGCCGATCGCAGGTCCGCAGTCTCTGCTCCGCACGCTCAACGGGCGGGCGATCCTCGAGACCCTCGGGCGCAGGGGGCCGCAGACCCGCGCCGAGCTCATGGCCGCGACCGGCCTCTCGCGCACCGCCGTCACCCAGGTGCTGCGGATGCTCGAGGGCGCGGGCGCCGTCGTCCCCGCCGGCGTCGACCGTGAGACCAGGGGACCCGCGGCGAGCAGGGTGGCGCTGCATCCCCGCCTCGGCGTGGCCGCCGCCGTCCACGTCGACCACCATGCCGCGCACGTCGCGCTCGTCGACCCGATGGGCGTCGTCAGAGCGGAGCAGCACGCGCCCTTCCCGCTCCGCGGCGACCGGGTCGAGCACATCACGGGCCTCATCGATCAGTGCCTGCTGGCGGTGCAGGCGCCGCTGCGCCTCGTTGTCGTCGGAGTGCCGGGCATCGTCACGGCCGACGGCGGCATCCGCGACGACCAGGGCCCAGACGGCGGCGCGTTCAAGGCGGCCCTGATCTCCCAACTCGACTGCCCCGTGCGGGTGGAGAACGACGTCAACCTCGCCGCTCTCGCAGAGCTCACCTCGGGAGCGGGCGCCGAGCTCTCCAGCTTCGCGCTGCTGCTGCTCGACGACGGCCTCGGCGGGGGCATCGTGATCGACGGCATGCTGCACAGAGGCTTCTCCGGTGTCGCGGGGGAGGTCATGTACCTGCCGCAGACACCGCTGCCGATCGGCGCGCCCGTGCTGGGCGACGCGGTCGTGGGCGACCTGGCGCTGACGAACGGGCGCGACCCCTCGCTCACGCTCGACCAGCACCTCGACGCGGCCGCCGCCGGTGATGAGGCCGCGCTCGCGATGGCCGCCGAGATGGGGCGGCGCATCACCCTCGTCGCGGGCAGCGTCGCCCTCGTGCTCGACCCCGAGGCGTTCGTGCTGAGCGGATCGGCGGCGCACCCCGTGCTCGTCGACGCCGTGCAGTCCGTGGCCGACGCCTATGCCGCGCAGCTGCCCATGCGCTTCCTGGTCTCGTCGTTCGGGCCGGAGGCGCCGCTGGTCGGCGCGATCGGCGAGGCGGCATCCGCTCTCCGCACCACCGTGTTCAGCAGCGTCCTCCCCGACAGGAGCAGTCGATGATCTCCGACCTCGCCGATCGACTCGGCCTCGCCCCCGGAGCACGGGCGATCATCCTCAACGCCGACGACTTCGGCATGTGCCATGCGGCGAACCTCGCGATCACCGAGCTGCTGGATGCCGGGCGCATCGACTCCACGACGGTGATGGTGCCGTGCCCGTGGTCGCCGGAGGCGCTGGCGTTCGCGGCATCCCGCACCGATCTCGACGTGGGCGTGCACCTCGTGCTGACCAGCGAGTGGACCCGGTACCGCTGGCGGCCGCTCACCGGCGTGGGCACGACGCTCGTCGACGCCGACGGGTTCTTCCCCTCGGAGGTGCGGCCGGTCGAGGAGAACGCGGCCGAAGACGACGTCGCCGCCGAGATCGCCGCGCAGCTGCAGGCCGCGCTCGACGCCGGGGTCGACGTCACCCACCTCGACAACCACATGGGCTCGGTCTACGGACTCCTCACCGGCCGCGACTTCCTCGCACCGGTGTTCGCGCTCGCCGCACGCCACGGTCTGCCCTTCCGGCTGCCGCGCAGCATGGACGGCGCAGGCGCGGACGTCGAGCTGCAGCGCACCCTCGACCGGGCGGCCGCTGCGGCGGATTCCCTCGGCGTCGAGATCATCGACCGGCTCTGGTCGCACCCCTTCGAGATCGTCGGCGAGGGCACGGATGCCGAGGAGGGGTACGAGCAGGTGCGCGACGGCTTCATCGCGCTGCTGCGCGCCGTGCCCGCCGGAGTCACCGAGATCTACCTGCATCCGATGATCGACGACGCGGAGCTCAGGGCGGCGGTCGACTTCGCCGCCGCCAAGCGCGGGTACGAGCACCGGCTGCTCGCCGACCCCGCGGTGCTGCAGGCGATCGAGGACGAGGGTCTCGTGCGCATCGGCTGGCGCGCGCTGCGCGAGCTGCAGCGGAGTGCGGCGCGGTGACCCTGCTCGGCGCGCTCCGCGACCGCCGCATCGACGCGGCGCCCCCGCGCGCCCAGACGATCGCCTTCGGCGCCTCCGGGTTCCCGACCCAGCTGATGGCGCAGACCTTCTCGGCCTTCGTCGTCTACTTCTACGTCACGCACCTGGGCGTGCCGCCGGGGTGGGTCGCCGCGGCCATGATCGCCCACGGCATCCTCAACGCCGTGCTCAACCCGGTCGTGGGTGCGCTGTCCGACCGGATCCGCACGCCGTGGGGGCGCCGGGTGCCCTGGATCGGGCTCGGCATCGTGCCGCTGGTCGTGGCCTTCGCGCTGGTGTGGATGCCGCCTGAGCTCCCCGTCGCCGGGCTGATCGCCTGGTTCCTCGTGGTCGTCGCGGTGTACGACATCGCCTTCGTCGTGGTCGTGCTCAACATCTCCGCCCTGTTCCCCGAGATCTTCCGCACCACGGAGGAGCGCGCCCGCGGCAACGTCCCGCGGCAGATCTTCGCGATCCTCGGAATGGTGCTGGGCACGGCAGGAGCCCCGGCGCTGTACGGCTCGATGGGCTGGCCTGGCATGGCGCTCGTGCTCGGCGGGGTCTGCCTCGTCCTCCTCGTGTGGTCGTTCCTCGGCGGCATGGTCGAGCGCACCGTGCCGGAGGTGGCATCCGAAGCCATGACCTGGCGGCGCCAGCTGACGCTCACCTTCGCCAACCGCGCCTTCGTGCCCTACGTGCTCGGGTCGCTGTGCGTGCAGACGTCGATCGCGATCATCCTCGCCGCCCTCCCGTTCTACGTGCGGTACTCGCTGCACGCGCCGGAAGGGGAGGGCAGCGTGCTGCTCGGCGCCATCTTCGTGACGGCCATCCCGTCGATCGTGCTGTGGAGCGCGGTCGTGCGGCGCACCTCGCCGCGCACGGCGCTGCTGTGGAGCGTCGGCGTCTTCGGCGTCGCCGTGCTCGGCTACCTGCTCCCGACGACGGTGCTCGCCGCGGCTCTCGTCGGCATCGCGGTGGGGGTCGGCATCGGAGGCCTCCTCCAGCTGCTCGAGGTGATGCTGGCGCAGATCATCGACGACGACGCCGTGCGCACGGGGCATCGGCGCGAGGGCGCGTACTTCGGGGTGAACGGGTTCGTCGTGCGCGGGGCCGTGGTGGTGCAGGCGATCGTCGCCGCCGTCGTGCTGACGGCATCCGGGTTCGACGCGACGCTGGGCGACAGCCAGCCGGATGCCGTGGACGGCGGCATCCGCGTGATGGTCGCGGTGATCCCGCTCGTCTTCACAGCCCTGGCCTGGGTGTGCTTCTGGTTCTACCCGATCCGCACCCGCGACCTCTGACCCTCCCGAGCACCCCGGGGGCGTCGCCCGACCGCGACGCGAGGCGGAGGGATCGCCCGTCCGGGCGAATCGGGGAAGGGGCCCCGCTTGCGGGGAAGGGGTACCCGTTCTTCGCCCGGACGGGCGATCCCGGAGCCGTCCCGATCACACTGCCGCGCGACGAGCCTCCCAGCCCGTGCGGACCATCTCGTCGACCGTGTAGCGCATCCGCCAGTCGAGGTCGCGGGCGGCGAGCTCGCCGGTCGCGACGATGCGGTCGGGGTCGCCGGGGCGCCGGGGGCCGACCTCGGGGGTGAAGTCGATGCCGGTCACGCGAGCCACGGCATCCATGATCTGCGTCACGCTGAGGCCGTCACCCGAGCCCAGGTTGTAGGCGGGCTCGATCGACTCGCCCGCCGACAGGCGTCGCGCGGCGGCGACGTGCGCGGCGGCGATGTCGCCCACGTGCACGTAGTCGCGCACGTTCGTGCCGTCGGGGGTGGCGTAGTCGTCTCCGAAGATCTTCGGGGTCCTGCCCGCGATCAGCGCCTCGAACACGATGGGGAAGAGGTTGTGCGGACTCACGTCATAGACCGTGGGGTCGGCCGAGCCGACGACGTTGAAGTAGCGCAGCGACGTGTGCCGGAGCGGATGCGCGGAGTCGGCGGTCGCGGTGGCCTGGTCGCGCAGCAGCCATTCGCCGATGAGCTTCGACTCGCCGTAGGGGTTCGCCGGCCGCTTCGCCGTGTCTTCGACGACCAGATCGACGTCGGGGGTGCCGAACACCGCGGCCGACGACGAGAACACGATGTTCGCGACACCCGCGGCCGCCATCGCCTCCAGCACCACGCGCGTGCCTTCGACGTTCTGCGCGTAAGTGTGCAGCGGACGCTGCACCGAGACGCCCGCGTACTTGAAGCCGGCGACGTGGATCACTCCCTCGGCGTCGTGCTCACGCAGCGTGCGCTCGACGAGCTCCCGATCGAGGATGCTGCCGCGGACGAACGGCACGCCCTCCGGCACGAACGACGCGACCCCGCTGGAGAGGTCATCGATCACGACCGGAGTGAGCCCGGCATCCGACAGTGCCCGCACGACGTGCGATCCGATGTAGCCGGCGCCGCCGGTGACGATCCAGGACATGGTTCTCCTTCAGGGTCGGGTGCTCAGTATTCCAGGGCGACCTGCGTGCTCGCCGCACGGGCGCACGTCCTCAGGCGTCGCGACCGGCGCCGGCGGACGGCACGACGGTGAACAGGTGGGGCGCGGAGAACCCGGATGCCGCGAACGCGGAGGCCACGGCATCCGACACGTCCGCGACGGCGTCGGCCTCGATCAGCGCGATCGCGGCTCCGCCGAAGCCGCCGCCCGTCATCCGTGCGCCGAGCGCCCCGGCGGCGAGGGCCGCCTCGACCGCCGTGTCGAGCTCGGGAACCGAGATCTCGAAGTCGTCGCGCATCGAGGCGTGCGAGGCGACGAGCAGGTCGCCGATCGCCCTGGCGCCGGACTCGCGCAGCACGCGGACGGTGTCGAGCACACGCTGGTTCTCGGTCACGACGTGGCGCACGCGGCGGAACGTGACGTCGTCCATGAGCGCCTCGGCCCTGGGCAGGTCGGCGACCGTCACGTCGCGCAGCGAAGGGACGCCCATGATCGCGGCTCCGCGTTCGCAGGCGGCGCGGCGCTCTCCATAGCCACCGGTGGAGTGCGCGTGCTTCACGCGGGTGTCCATGACGAGGATCGCGAGACCGGCCTCGGCCACGCCGAGCGGCACGAGCTGCGCCTCCAGCGAGCGGCAGTCGAGGAAGGTCGCGGCATCCGGCTCGCCGAGCATGGAGGCCATCTGGTCCATGATCCCGGTGGGCGCTCCCACGGCCTCGTTCTCGGCCCTGCGGCCCACGCGGGCGAGGGCGACCCGGTCGAGGCCGGCTCCCCACAGATCGTTCAGGGCGGATGCCGTGGCGCCCTCGATCGCAGCGGACGAGGAGAGCCCGGCGCCGACGGGGACGTCGGAGGCGATCGCGATGTCGACGCCCGATCCGGTGACGGACGCGGCCTGAGCCAGAGCCCAGGCGACCCCCAGCGGGTAGGCCGCCCACTCCGGGACGGCGGGCTCGGCGCCGGCCGCCGTCGGGAACAGGCCGTCGAGCTCGTCGAGGGCGACCTCGACCGGCTCTGCGGCGAACGTCGAGGCGACACGCACACGGCCGACGCCGTCATCGCGTCGACCGACGGCCGCGACCGTGCGGTGCGGGATCGCGAAGGGCAGCACGAATCCGTCGTTGTAGTCGGTGTGCTCGCCGATGAGGTTCACCCGGCCGGGAGCCGACCAGAGGCCCTCGGGCTCGCGGCCGGTGAGCTCGAGGAACAGCGCCGTCGCGGCATCCTGGGTGGTGGTCATGCGGACGCCTCCTCTGCGCGGGCGATGGCTTCGCGGATGCGGGCGGCGCCCTGCTCGGGTGCGACCTCGGCGGCCCACGCCCACATGGCGGCCTCCGATCCGGCCAGGAACTTGAGCTTGTCGGCGGCGCGGCGGGGGCTGGTGAGCTGCAGGTGCAGGCGCACGCTGTCGCGGCCGGTGTTGACCGGAGCCTGGTGCCACGCGGCGATGTACGGGGTCGGGGTCTCGTACAGCGCGTCGACGCCGCGGAGCAGACGCAGGTAGAGCGGGGCGAGCTCGTCGCGCTCGGCATCCGTCGTCTCGGCGAAGTCGGGGACGTGACGGTGCGGCATCAGGTGCACCTCCAGCGGCCAGCGGGCGGCGAAGGGCACGAAGGCCGTCCAGTGCTCGCCGCGGAAGACGACCCGCTCCGACGACTGCTCGAACTCGAGGATGCGCTGGAACAGGTCGGGCGCCGTGCGGTCGATGCTCTCCAGCACGCGGGTGGTGCGCGGGGTGACGTAGGGGTAGGCGTAGATCTGGCCGTGCGGGTGGGGCAGGGTCACGCCGATCGCCTCGCCGCGGTTCTCGAAGGGGAAGACCTGCTCGATGCCGGGCAGCTGCGACAGAGCGGCGGTGCGGTCGGCCCAGGCCTCGATCACGGTGCGGGCGCGGGTGACGCTCTGGGTGCCGAAGGATCCGGTGTGCTCCGGGCTGAAGCACACGACCTCGCAGCGGCCGACCGAGGTGCGGGTGCGTCCGAGTCCGAGGGCGGCGAGGTCGTCGAGTCCGCGCGGAGGGTTGGATGCTCCGGGAGCGTCGCCCGTGGCCTCGGCGAGGGCGGGTCCGAACGCGGGGGACTTGTTCTCGAACACCGCGACGTCGTAGCGCGACGGGACCTCCGACGGATTGGTCGGAGTCTGCGGCGCCAGCGGGTCGGCGTCGGCGCTCGGCATCATGACGCGGTTCTGGCGGTTCGCGGCGACCGTGATCCAGTCACCGGTGAGTACGTCGAGCCGCATCGTGGCCGTGTCGGGGCGCGGGTCGAGGACGCGGGCGTCGATCGAGCGCTCTGCGGGGAGCGCGGTGTCGGGGTCGTCGTAGTAGATGAGGTCGCGGCCGTCGGCGAGCGTCGTCGCGCGCTTGGTGACGCCGGCGGAGAGGGTCGCCGTTCGGAACTCCGGAGATTCGTGCGTGTTCACGTAAACATGGTACGTCCGACGGCGTGGTAACGTCAACATTGAGGAGTTGTGAACGGAGGATGCCGGTGACCCGCAGCGAACTCGGACTCCCCGGCGAGCGGATGCCGCGCCGTCGCCCGGCATCGGGGCGCGTGTCGATGGCCCTCGTCGCCGCCCGCGCCGGAGTCTCCGGCCAGACCGTCTCCCGCGTCGTCAACGACAGCCCCCGGGTGGACCCCGCCACGCGCGAGCGCGTCGAGAAGGCGATGGCCGAACTCGGCTACCGCCCGCACCGCGCCGCCAGGGCTCTGCGCACCGGCCGCTCGCAGACCATCGGCCTCGTCGTGACGACCCTCGCCACCGTCGGCAACTCGCGGATGCTGCAGGCCACAGCCGAGGCCGCGGCGGAGCGGGGATACGCCCTCACGCTCGTCACCGCGTCCGGTGGCGTCGCCGAGGCGTTCGAGCACCTCGCCGAGCAGGAGGTCGACGGTGCGATCGTGCTGAACGAGGCCTCCGCGCAGGTGCCGACCGCTCAGCGTCCTGCCGGGTTGCGGCTCGTCGTGGTCGATGCGGCCACCGACGACGGCTTCATCTCCGTGCACAGCGACCACGCCGGAGGTGCGGCTCTGGCCACCGCGCGGCTCCTTGCGGCCGGGCGCCCGATCGTCCACCACCTCGCGGGGCCCGCCGACTCCTTCGCGGCGGCCGAGCGCGAGCGCGGGTGGCGGGACTCCCTCGCCGCGGCCGGGATCGACGCCCCCGAGGTGGTCAGGGGCGACTGGAGCGCCGAGTCGGGATACGCCGCGGGGGCCGCCCTCTCCGCGGCATCCGCCGTCTTCTGCGCGAACGACCAGATGGCGCTGGGGCTGCTGCGCGCGCTCGCCGAGTCGGGGCGCCGTGTGCCGGAGGACGTCGCCGTGATCGGCTTCGACGACGTCCCGGATGCCGCGAACTACCGCCCGCCGCTGACGACGATCCGCCAGGACTTCACGGCCCTCGCTCACCGTGCGGTCGCCGCGCTGGTCGCCGACATCGAGGGTGAGGGTCCGGCATCCGGCCCCTCGATCATCCCGACGCTGCTGATCGAGCGCTCCAGCACTCTCTGACCCTGCCGTCGGCCCGCCGCCCACAGCGGGGGCGCCTTCGGATGCGCTTGTGGTCGAGCGCGAAGGATCTGGAATCTGGAATGCGCTTTCCCGAAAGGGTTGCGAGAGCGTGATGCGGCATGGGATGCTGTCGGAAAGCGCTTACCCAACTAGCGACGGACGCGCACCCACTTCCCACAGAACGGACCACTGATGTCACAGGCGACCACCCGCGAGATCGGGATCATCATGAACGGCGTCTCCGGACGCATGGGCTACCGGCAGCACCTGGTGCGCTCGATCCTCGCGATCCGCGAAGAGGGCGGCATCGAGCTGCCGGACGGGAGCCGCATCACCGTGAAGCCGATCCTCGTCGGACGCAACGAGGCGAAGCTCGCCGAGCTCGCCGAGAAGCACGGCATCGAGGATTACACGACCGATCTGGATGCCGCGCTCGCCGACCCGCGGTGGGAGATCTACGCCGACTTCCTCGTGACGAAGGCCAGAGCATCCGCGATCCGCAAGGCCATCGCCGCGGGGAAGGCGATCTACACGGAGAAGCCCACGGCGGAGTCCCTCGACGAGGCGCTCGAACTCGCCCGGCTGGCGAAGGCCGCCGGCGTCAAGACCGGCGTCGTGCACGACAAGCTGTACCTCCCCGGCCTGCAGAAGCTCAAGCGCCTCATCGACTCCGGCTTCTTCGGACGCATCCTGTCGGTGCGCGGCGAGTTCGGCTACTGGGTCTTCGAGGGGGACTGGCAGCCCGCGCAGCGCCCGAGCTGGAACTACCGCACCGAAGACGGCGGCGGCATCATCTCCGACATGTTCCCGCACTGGAACTACGTGCTCGAGAACCTGTTCGGCGAGGTCACGAGCGTGTACGCGCAGGCCGCCGTGCACATCGCCGACCGGTGGGACGAGAAGGGCGAGCACTACACCGCCACCGCCGAGGACGCCGCGTACGGCATCTTCGAGATCGAGGGCGGCATCATCGCCGAGATCAACTCCAGCTGGACCGTGCGCGTGAACCGCGACGAGCTCGTCGAGTTCCAGGTCGATGGCACGCACGGCTCCGCCGTGGTCGGACTGTTCGGCGCGAAGATCCAGCCGCGCAACGCCACGCCGAAGCCGGTGTGGAACCCCGACCTCGAAGACACCCGCGACTACGACGCCGACTGGCAGAAGGTCCCGACCAACGACGTGTTCCTCAACGGCTTCCGCCAGCAGTGGGAGGAGTACCTCGTCTCCTACGTCGAGGGCACCGAGTACCCGTTCGACCTGCTCGCCGGCGCCAAGGGCGTGCGGTTCGCCGAAGCCGGCCTCACCTCCAGTGCCGAGGGCCGCAAGATCGCCATCGAACCGCTGGCGCTCTGATGGCCGCTCTGACGCTCCTCGCACCCGACGGCACGGTGTCGCACGCGGCGCTGAACGACTCCGGAGGCTACGCGCGCCCGGCATCCGCTCTGCGCAGCCGCGTCGCGTACGCCGCGGCGCACGTCGTGCCGAAGGCGCACGCCGACAACACCCCCGGTCGTCCCGCGGACATCGACTGGGACTCCACCCTCGCGTTCCGTCGCAACGTGTACTCGTGGGGTCTCGGCGTCGCCGACGCCATGGACACGGCGCAGCGCAACATGGGACTGGATGCCGCGGCCACCCGCGAGCTCATCGCCCGCAGCGCCGAGGTGGCGCGCGAGGAAGGCGGCTCGGTCGTGGTCGGTGTCAACACCGACCACGTCGACGAGCAGCGCATCTCGCTCGATCGGGTGATCGACGCCTACCGGGAGCAGCTGCACTTCACCGAGGAGCAGGGGGCGGGGCCGGTGCTGATGGCCTCCCGCCACCTCGCGCGCGTGGCCGCGGATGCCGACGACTACCGTCGCGTGTACCGCGCGGTGCTGGAGAGCGCGACCGTTCCGGTGGTGCTGCACTGGCTGGGCACGGCCTTCGATCCGGAGCTCGCCGGCTATTTCGGAGCGGACGACTGGCAGACGGCATCCGCCGTGCTCCTCGACATCATCGCGGAGAACCCCGGCAAGGTCGGGGGCGTCAAGATGAGCCTGCTGAACGCCGAGAGCGAGATCGCCGTGCGCTCGCAACTGCCCGACGGCGTGCGCATGTTCACCGGCGACGACTTCAACTACGTGGGTCTCATCGGCGGCGACCCGGCGCCGGACGCGGGAACGTCGAATTCACGGGACGTCGCCGAGCGCACGGGAAGCTCGCGTGAGGATGCCGTGCACTCGGCGAGAGGACGTGAACTCGGCGGTTCAGACAGTGGGCACTCCGATGCGCTGCTCGGCGCGTTCGCCGCGATCACCCCGGTCGCATCGGCAGCGATCCAGGCGCTGGATGCAGGGGATCCGGCGCGCTACCGGGAGATCCTGGGCCCGACGGAGGAACTCAGTCGGCAGGTCTTCGCCGCGCCGACGTTCTACTACAAGACCGGTGTCGCCTTCCTGTCCTGGCTGAACGGTCACCAGCCCGCGTTCCAGATGGTCGCGGGGCTCCACTCGGCCCGCAGCCTCCCGCACCTCAGCCGCATCGTCGAGCTCGCGAACGCCTCGCTCGCGCTGGAGCATCCGGAGCTCGCGCGAGAGCGCTGGCACGGGATGCTGAGTCTGAACGGAGTCGACGCATGAGCATCCAGGCCGGAACGTCAGCAGGAAACCCGAATGTCGGTCGACACGGCATCCCTTCGACCGACATTCGGGATCTGAGCCGACAGAGCGACGGCGACCCCGATCCTCGCCTGTCGATCAATCAGGCCACGATCAAGCACGCCGACCTCGCGACGGCCCTGCGGGTGACGGCGGATGCCGGCATCCAGGCCATCGGGCTCTGGCGCGAGCCCGTGAACGAGGTGGGGCTCGATGTCGCCGCGCGGATGCTCGCCGACTCGGGTCTGCGGTTCACGACGCACTGCCGCGGAGGCTTCTTCACCCTGCCCGACGGACCGGAGCGCACCGCAGCGCTCGACGACAACCGTCGCGCGATCGAGGAGACCGCGACGCTCGCCGCGGCCGGCGCCGACGGGTCGACGGCCGTGCTCGTGCTCGTGGCCGGCGGTCTTCCCGAGGGCTCACGCGATCTCGTGGGCGCGCGGGAACGAGTGCGTGATGCGATCGGCGCGCTCGCCGACGACGCGAGAGCTGCAGGGGTGACGCTCGCGATCGAGCCGCTGCATCCGATGTACGCGTCCGACCGGGCGGTCGTCTCGACCCTCGGCCAGGCGCTCGACATCGCGGCGGACTTCGAACCTGCGGTCGTCGGCGCGGCGGTCGACACCTTCCACATCTGGTGGGACCCGCAGGTGCTCGACCAGATCGCCCGCGCAGGGCGGGAGGGCCGCATCGCGACGTACCAGGTGTGCGACTGGAAGACCCCGCTCTCCGCCGATGTGCTGCTGTCGCGGCACTACACGGGCGACGGGGTGATCGACTTCGGCTCGCTCACCCGTGCCGTCGTCCAGGCCGGGTACAACCACGACATCGAGGTCGAGATCTTCAACGCCGACATCTGGGCGGATGCTCCGGATGCCGTCGTGCGCCGCACCGCGGAGACCTTCGCCGCCGCGGTGTCTCCGCACCTGGGCTGAGGCCGCTCAAAGACCGGTGCGGTCGCGGCGCCGAAACGGGTTCCGTCGCCCGCGACGGGGCTGCGGGCACAGCAGGAGAGAACACGAGAGGATGAGCACATGACCAGGATCCGCGCAGGGCTCTGCTCGGTGACCTTCCGCGCCCTCGGGCCGGAGGAGATCGTCGCGCTCGCCGCCGATGCCGGGCTCGAGGCGATCGAGTGGGGCGGCGACGTCCACGTGCCTGCGGGTGACGTCGCCCGGGCGCAGCAGGTCGCGCGGGCGACGAGGGATGCCGGCCTCGCGGTGGCCTCGTACGGGTCGTACTTCCGGGCGGGCGCGGGGGAGGACATCGCCCCCGTCCTCGACAGCGCGGAGGCCCTCGGCGCCGACCGCGTGCGGATCTGGGCGGGTTCCGTCGACGCCGCAGAAGCGACGGATGCCGAGTGGACTCGGGTCGTCGAGCGGCTGCGGGCCGCGGCATCCGAAGCCGGGGAGCGGGACATGGAGCTGGCGCTGGAGTTCCACTCCGGCACCCTCGCCGCCACCGCCCCCTCGACGCTGCGGCTCCTCGCCGAGGTCGGGAGTCCGCACCTGCGCACCTACTGGCAGCCGACGGTCGCAGCATCCGTCGATGACGCCATCGACGAGTACCGACAGATCGCGGCCCACACGAGCGCCGCCCACGTCTTCTCCTGGTGGCCGGTGAAGGAGCGCCTCCCGCTCCGCGAGCGCGCAGATCTGTGGACGCGCTTCTTCTCCGATGCGCGCGCCGCCGCGCACCCGCCGCGCGACGCGCTGCTGGAGTTCGTGCCCGGCGATGACCCGTCGCTCCTCGCGTACGAGGCGGCGACGCTGCGCTCCTACCTCGCGGCCTGACGTCTGGCGTCGCGCTCGTGGAGGGGAAGCGACTCCCTCGATCCGGCACCTGATGTCGCTACGCCCGCCGTGTTGCGGCGCCAGGCGCCGATTGCGCGTGAGCATTCGTGCTGGCTCGGGAGCGGTTCCGTGTCGTAGAGTGTTGTCGCCGGGCTGGCAAACGTTTGCCAAGAACGCTGGCGTACACCGGCCGACTAATGGTAAGAAGTTTTACGAACGGGGCTGACCGGCTCCGACGGATGCACTTCCGAACGCGCAGGAGACGACGATGTCACACGCACGATCCACTTCCTTCCGCAGGCGCCTCCTCACGGCCTGCGTCGCCGCCGCGGTCGCGCTGCCACTCGGCTTCGCGACAGCGGCCTCCGCCTCCACGGGCGCCGCATCGCCGGCGGCCTCGGCATCCGTGACCACGGGCACCGCTCCGTCCGCGGCATCCGCAGCAACGGCAGCAACGGCTCAGCCGGCGGCATCCGTCACCGCGGCGACCCTGATCTCGCAGGGGCGTCCGGCCACGGCATCGTCCGTGGAGGCATCGGCATTCCCGGCATCCGCCGCGGTGGACGGGTCGGGAACGACGCGCTGGGCGAGCGTGGAGGGCGTCGACCCGCAGTGGATCCAGATCGACCTGGGCGCCGGGGCGTCCGTGTCACGGGTGCTGCTGAACTGGGAAGCCGCGTACGCGTCGAAGTACCGAGTGCAGATCTCCGCCGACGGGTCGTCGTGGACGACGCTGAAGGACGAGACGGCGGGCAACGGCGGCACCGACGACATCACGGGACTGAACGGCGCCGGACGCTATCTGCGCATCCACGGCACCGCCCGCGGCACCTCGTACGGATACTCGCTCTACGAGGTCCAGGTGTACGGCACGGCCGGCACCGGCACGCCGGGCGGCGGCACGATCGTCGACGTCTCCACGGCGGCGCAGCTCACGTCGGCCCTCGCGGCCGCGACCCCCGGCCAGACCATCCGCCTCGCGCCGGGGACCTACCAGGGCAGCTTCGTCGCGACGACGCCGGGCACGGCATCCGCTCCCATCACGCTCACCGGGCCGCGCACGGCCGTCATCACGAACGACGGCCCCAGCGGCACCCTGAACGGATGCCCGCACCCCGGTGACGGCTGGGACTCCGGATACGGTCTCTGGCTGTACGGCGCCTCCTACTGGAACGTCTCGGGCCTCACCGTCGCCGACGCGAAGAAGGGCATCGTGCTCGACACGGCGACCCACGTCACGATCGACGGGGTGCTCGTGCGCGACATCGACGACGAGGGAGTGCACTTCCGGAAGTCCTCCGCCGACGGCGTCATCAAGAACTCGCAGATCATGCGCACCGGACTCGCCCAGCCCGGGTACGGCGAGGGTCTCTACCTCGGCTCCGCGAACTCCAACTTCACCTGTTACGCCGATTCGTCCGGGCGTGACCGCTCCGACCGGGTCCAGGTGCTCGACAACGCCTTCGGCCCCGGGATCGCCGCCGAGCACATCGACGTCAAGGAGGGCACCGAGGGCGGCGTCGTCCGCGGCAACACCTTCGACGGCACCGGGCTCTCCGGGCAGAACTCGGCCGACTCCTGGATCGACGTCAAGGGCAACGGGTACCTCTTCGAGGACAACACCGGAACCTTCTCCTCTCCCGGCGTCTTCGCGAACGGCTACGAGACCCACAATCCGCTCACCGGTTGGGGATGCGGCAACATCTGGCGCGGCAACGACTCCGACCTCGGCGGCGTCGGCCGCTATGCGGTGTTCGTCTCCTCGACCTCGAAGTGCTCAGCCAACCCCAACAAGGTCTACGCCTCGAACACCGTGACAGGCGCCACCTCCGGGCTCACCAACGTCGCGGTCACCCCCTGACCGCGTCTCCCCATCGATGAAGATCGGAAGCTGCATATGAAGACCACCCATCGGGTCATCGCGGTGCTCGCCGCCGCGACCCTGTCGCTGACCTGCGTGCCGGCTGCGGCCGGCGCCGCGGAGATCGCACCCCAGTCCGCCGCACCGGCGTCGCCGGCAGGCCAGGCGGGCCCGCTGACCTCCACCGAGGTCGGCCCACTCGCCGAGACGCTCATCTCGCAGGGGCGTCCGGCGACGGCATCCTCTGTGGAGACGTCCGCGTTCCCCGCATCCGCCGCTCTGGACGGATCCTCGACCACCCGCTGGGCGAGCCAGGAGGGCGTCGATCCGCAGTGGATCACGGTCGACCTGGGCGCCGGAGCCTCGGTGTCTCGGGTGCTGCTGAACTGGGAGGATGCATACGCATCGACGTACACGGTGCAGATCTCGGACGACGGCACGACTTGGACCACGCTCAAGAACGAGACGGCGGGCGACGGCGGCACCGATGACATCACAGGGCTCAACGGCACCGGCCGCTACCTGCGGGTGCACGGCACCGCGCGCGGCACCGCCTACGGCTACTCGCTCTGGGAGCTGCAGGTCTACGGCACGCCGGGCACCCCGGGCGGCGGCAGCAGCAGCGGTTCGACCACCACGGTCACCTCGATCTCGGCGCTGCAGACGGCCATCAACAACTCCGATCCCGGTGACACGATCGTGCTGAAGAACGGCAGCTACAGCGTCTCCTCCGCGGTGAGCCTCGGCTCCGGCGCCTCCGGGACCTCGTCCGAGCCGGTGACCATCAAGGCTGAGACCGTCGGCGGGGTGACGCTGACCGGATCATCGAGCTTCTCCTTCTCCGGCGTGCACGACGTCAGCATCCAGGGCTTCAGGTTCACGCAGTCGACGACGATCGACGTGGGCTCGAGCAGCAAGGCGGTGGACTTCATCCGCAACGAGTTCCTCTTCGCCCAGTCGGCCGAGCACAACCTGATCGTCCGCTCGGACGACTCGGAGATCGCCTACAACTGGTTCCACGGCAAGAGCACGATCGGCGTCTACCTCGGCATCGAGGGGCCGGGGACCGACACCGTCGCCAAGAACTCCCACATCCACCACAACTACTTCTCCGACCAGACCTTCGCCGGAGCCAACGGCGGCGAGTCGATCAGGCTCGGCACCAGCCCGAAGGCGCTCTCCAGCGGAGGGGCGATCGTGGAGTACAACCTGTTCGAGAACGCGAACGGCGACCCCGAGGCGATCTCGGTCAAGTCCAGCGGGCACAC
>NZ_PCOT01000018.1 GCF_002979415.1 Microbacterium sp. MYb72
AGGTGCCGACTGATGGCGTGCGCGCGCAGTGTGAGGATCGACTACCAGATGGGTGAGGCGACGACCGTGCGGTCTGTGTCGGCGGGAGCCTCGGTCGCGGACTGTCCGCGGAGCTTGGCGCGCGCCTCGGCGAGCGTCATGTCGCTCTTGAACTGGTTGCACTTGCGGTGCATGAGGTGGCAGTTGGATCGCTCGTAAGGTGAGCCGCCTCGGGAGCGAGGGATGTCCTCGTCCACTTCACCGCGCATCGGGTGCGGGATGCAGCCTATGCAGTCACGGTGCGGGCATCGCTTTCCATGCTCTCCGAGGATGAAGGTGAGCGTCTTGTCGACCGGGTTGTCGCACAGTGCGCAGTCGTGCTCGTCGGCCTTCACCCGCTTCACCAGCGAGCGACGCCGTGCACCGTTCGCGTTGACGGCAGGCGTGGTCATTCCGCCCCCTCTTGCATTCATGCATCGTCACGATGTATGATTAAGGTACAACAACAGAGAGGAGGAAGGATGGACAGGCTTCCCGAGCTGATCGCCTCGATCGCCGCCCTGGTCGCCGCAACGGCCGGACTGATCGAAGCACTCAAGCCCCGGAAGAAGCGGAAACGCAGGAAGTGAGGAAAGGGGATCGGAGCTAGAACAAGTAGCTCCGATCCCCGCCTTCCAGTATCCATCCAAACCACCATGAACCGACCACTCACCTACGCGGGCTCAGCGCTCGCATTCGCCGCCGCCGTCTTCGCATTCACCGCGGGGGCGACGTTCGCCGGCATCCTCGCCGTGGCCGCCGGCGTCGCCACCATCACAGCCCTACTGCTGAAGGGACAGCCGGAGTGATCACGTACCTGTCACGCACCCAAGTCGCCGAACGCATCGGCGTGAACCCGTCATCGCTCGGACGGTACAAGCTCCCCGAGCCCGACGCGATGATCGGCGACGTCCGAGGATGGCTCCCCAGGACCATCGACGCCTGGCATGCAGCACGCCCCGGACGCGGTGCAGGCGCAGGTCGGAAGCCCCGTCGGGCCGCATCGCCGAAGGCCGCGAGCATGTCCGGATCCATGTAGTCGAGAGCTCCTCGACGATCGCCGATTCGACCACCCCGCTACGCTCTCGACATGCTCTCATTCATCGCCGCCGCAGTTCCCACGGTCGGCGGACTCTATGTTGCCTGGTCGATGCTGATCGAGTACACGCGGGCCGCTCATACCGCGCGCGTGTTCGAACGCATCGAGCAGCGGTACAACACAGATCGCGCGGCAATCAGCATGGAGGAGCTCGGCGCCGCCGAATACGAACGACAGACGACGGCACTCGGCGAAACCCGACGCAACCTCATGCGGAAGAACGGTCTTGATCCGTACATGGGCACACGCAAGGCGCTCAACGCGTCCGGGAAACCTCAACCGCCGCGCTCAGTTGACCTCCGGCGCCAGTGGGTTCTGCTCGTCACATCTACCGCCGGCGTGATTCTCGTCGCAATCGACGTCGCGACCTCGGCTGGCTAACGACGAAAGCCCCGCCGGATCGGCAGGGCTTCGGTCACAATTCAAGTGCAAGCACAGCTTAACACGTTCCGATCGTCACACGGGGCCAATGACGGCATCGGGTTCCAGGGTGTCGATGACGTCTTCATAGATCCGAATCAGCTTGCCGGCCGTGTCTGCGAAATCCTGCGCCAACCAGTCCGTGAGCACGAACCGATCCAAGTCATGCACCATGCGATTCCGGAGCTCCTGCAACCGCACCCCAAGCTCGAATGCCTCGGAGCTGATCAGCCCACGCTCAAGTAGCTGGCCCCCAAGGAACCCGAGATTCTGAGCCGGCCCAGGGCTGAATCCGAGGCGTTGCCCCAAACGCGCAGCTGTCCGCTCAAGCCGGCTCCATGCGTTCATCATGTTCCAGTAGTTCACCGCTTCACCAGCCGCGGAGCCGGACGCATCACCCGACGCATTCACGTGATAGATCCTCAGCTTTCGCGACGGCGCAGTCGCCGATGCGGGCACGTTGCTCGCCGCTGGGATGTCGTCGCTGTCGTCACGAACTGTCCCGGGGTCGTCTTCTCCCTGTGCGCTCGGATCCGCCGCGTCTTGCTCCAACTCGGGTACGGGCTTCTCGTTGAGTTCGCGAGCATCGTGTTCTAGTCGCTGTGTCAGCACGACCTTGCCTCCGAAACCCGATGCCTCGCGGATCCGAGAGAGAACGTCCACGATCGTCCGCTTGTACGCGAACGCGAGCACAATGACGACGAGCGGCCACGCCACGACCTTCAAGTACTCGAGGAGCAGCAGCGCTCCTTTGCCGAGCAACTCGACGATGGTGGTCACGACGACAGGATCCATCAGGCCAGTATGTCGGACGGGCCGCTCGGCGCGTGTCTCGGAATCATCGCCGCTCCCTCCCATCCTCGTGATTCCACTCGTCGGCGGACGTGCCGCACGTGTGGTCTTGCTGATCGCTGTCGCACCCGCATTCGAGCGAGTACGCATCCGACTCGTCCCAGCCCTCCTCCGGCCACTGCGGGTTGACGTGCGTCATCCGTGCGCATCGTGTTCTGTGGTCTGGTTCTGGACCAGCCCTGCTGCCTTCTTCTCGCTCAGCCGCTCGCGCGTAGCGATGAGCTCTTCACGCCGGAACTGCCGCACCGGGATACCCGCGATCACGAACGTTCCCGCGACGTCGATTTCCTCCCGCTTGATCCATCGCCGGAGCGTCGAGTCGCTGCCCGCGATCCTGACGGCATCCGCCCACCCGACGATCGGGTCGCCCCACTCAGGGATCGGCACCGCGGCGTCGCGAGCGGGATCGATCTCCTCGGCCGGCGACCATGCGGGTTCGCCCTTCGTGCGTCGCTCGACGCCCCACTTCGCCATCGCATCTGCGACAGACCACGCCGGCCGCTCCCCCGCGACCTCGGGGTGGACGTCGAGCACGACCTCACCCAGCCACGTGATGACCGTGAGGTCGTTCGAGTAGTCCGACAGGGTCACATGCCACCACGGGGACAGCTGCTCGAGCGCGGCGATCGCGTCCAGAAGGTCCGCATCGACCGGCGCCGGCGCCTCCACCGACGACGACCGGCCGCCCGGCGCCTTATCCGTCGGCGTCGCCTTCATCGGATCCGCCAGCGAGCAGATCCGGCCCAGCAGGTCCGGGCCATCGGCGAGCAGCGCCCGCATCCGCCCGAAGCACCGATCACAGATCAGAGACCCCTCACGGCACTCACGCTCAGCACAACCCCAGCACGCGCCACCGTCCGGCGCGGTGCCGTCGCACGACGCATAGTGCACTCCCCGCTGCGTGCATCCACGGATGCAGGTGCGCTCAGACATCGCTCTCCCCTTCCTGCTCCCACCTGGGGTACATCCGGTCGAGGCGGCGCAGGGCGGCTGCCGCCGAGTTGCGGATCTTCCGATCCAAGTAACGGCGGAGACCTTCGAACTGCACGTCGACGTCGCTGAGCGGTCGCCCCAGGTCGATCGAGGCGTACACCTGACATGCGGTGACCGGGTGCATGATGATCGCGCCAAGCCAGGGTGCGTCAAGGAACGCTCCGGCCTTCGACGTCACGAACACACCACGCTTGATGAACTGGGACTCGATGATCGGGACGCCGTCGAGCGCGCGGCGACCGTGGGCGGAGCATCGGCCCTGCATGCACGCCTCACACATCGCACACCCCCGCCCGCCACCGACGCTTCTGCTCGGTCGGTGCCTGGTCCTCGCGCCGTCGGCTCGGGGTGTCCCAGCTGCCGCCACCCGCGAGGCCGTCCTCGTGCCAGCCGGCCGCGCGCAGTGATGCACCCGACTCAGTCGCCAGCGTGTACGTGATGATCTTGTGCGGCTCGTATCCGAGGGCGATGCCCGCGCGGCGCAGTGCGCCGTAGATCATCGAGCACGCGTTGCGCGTCCCATCAGTGCACACGCGCACGACCTCGAGGTATCCCTCACGGTCGAGCACACGCGAGACCGGCCGCCCCGCGATGCCGACGCCGCGGATGCGCTGCGCCTCGTCGACGACCGAGACGCTGAACTTGTGCCCGCGACTCGCCTTGTGGTGTCGGTGATGATCGATGACGAACGCGTTCGCCTCCTTCAGGCCGATCGGCCCCACCTTCAGGGCGGGCCGGTCAGTCGCCAAGCGGTCCATGACCTCCCTCTGCCACGGCAAGAGCGGTGCCTCGAGCGCTGCCGCGACATCATCTGTACGCCAGGACGCGAGCGGCCGGGGCAGGAACTCCACCTGCACCGCGGTTGTGCCCGCCTCGATGTCATGGCCCACGACGTGCACCTGGATCGGTACCGGCCCCACGCACACGCAGTCGTCGACCTCGTCGGGATCCTTCGACACCGAGATGATCCCTGACCCCTTGCAGTGCACACAGTTCGGGCGCGGCTCAGAAAGGCGTGTCATCACCGAAGCTCCCCCACTCCCCTGCAGGCGGCTCAGACGTCGCCCACTGCTCCTCGACCGGGGCGGATGCCGTCGGCCGCTGTGGACCACCGGTCGACGCCGCGCGCGTCACCTGAGCTGTTACGTAGCGCAGAGAGGGGCCGATCTCGTCGACCTCCAGCTCGATCGCCGTGCGCTGGACGCCCTCACGGTCCTGGTAGGCACGCTGACGAAGTCGGCCGGTCGCGATGACCCGCATGCCCTTCATGAGCGACCCGGCGACGTGCTCGGCGAACTCACGCCACACGGACGCGCGGAGGAACAGCGCTTCGCCGTCCTTCCACTCGCCGTCCTTCAGCGTGCGAGGCGTGCTCGCGATCGTGAAGTTCGCCACCGGGAGACCGTTCTGCGTGTAGCGGAGCTCGGGGTCAGCGGTCAGGTTGCCGACGACGGTGATCACGGTCTCGCCGGCCATCAGCGCTCCTCCCCCGCCATCGGCTCGACGTGAACGCGGATCGCGGCACGCTCGAAGAAGTCGGTCGGCAACTCGATCTCGAGCGGCATGACCACGTCACCGTCTCGGGTCACCGCGTCCCGGGTCCTGGCGAGCTTCACGACCGCGAACCGGTCATACCCGCTCTTCCTCAGGTGCAGATACACCGTCTTCCTGCTCATGATGCTGTCCTCTCGACGTGGCGGCCCTCGCCGCGATGGAACGGGTTCGCCGGGAGCCCGAGCTCTCGGCGGATGGCGGCGATGCGCCAGTTCGGCATGCCGAGACGCTCAGCGATGACGGCGTCTTGCAAGCCGGCGCGCACGAGGTGCTCGACGCGTGATGTCGCGGTGTCCTTCCACGGCATGAGCTCGAGCGTCGCCGCGAGGATCAGCTGCGGAATGCGCACACCCTGCTGCTCGGCGACGCCGACGAGCCGCGCCCAGTCGGCATCCGGGATGTTCAGTTCGACCTTCATCTCGTTCTCCTCAGAACGTCTCGTCGGGCCACTCGGCGCCCTGCTCGTACTCGGTCATCTGCTGCGTGTAGCGCTCCTGCGCGATGAACTTGTCGTGCTGGCGGCGCGCAGTCCCGCAGGGTCCGCAGTCCTCGAAGCGACCGTGCGGGTGATCGGGGCATCCGATGGGCGGAGCATCCAGCAGCAACGGCCGTTTCGGACGCCGGGGGCCGCGCTCCTGCTCGGCCCGCCAGCGCGCCCACTCGCTCTCCCGCTCGGCGCTCTCGACCTGCACCCTCTCCCGCGCCCGCGCGCCCGCTCCCCCCACAGCCGCGAACGTTCGCGAAGGTTCGCGCGGTGGCTCCGGAGCATCCGACGACGCGAGCCGCGCGTCGACGCGGAGCGGGCGCCGTAGCGCGATCCACTCCGAGCCCTGCTCCTCGTAGATCGTCAGGAACCCGGAGTCGGCGAGCATCAGCAGGTGATCGATCACTAGATCCGTCGCCGCCTGCCCCGGGTAGATCGCCGCCGCGATGAGCTCCGGCACGAGCTCGCACCGGCCCAGCGGGTCCGTCGCCGTCGTCCACAACCCGATCGCGGTCGGTTTCGACTCGTGCGGGGCGCGCAGGTACCCCGGCCACCGCATGTCCTCCGCGCTGATCCGCCGCTGCACGCTCCTCGTTGACACCCTGATCGCTTCCCTTCGCGAATCCCTCGAACACCAGATCGATCGCGAGCCGCAGGTGCTCGTCGTCGACCTCGAAACACTCCGTCCACCCACGGCCCTGAAACAGCAACCGGCGGGCCTCAAGCTCGGAGCGGAACGCCAGCGGGAACCAGCGCCGCAGAATCCGCAACGCCTCCGTCTCCCACGACGCATCCGTGCCCCGAGCGAGCACGACCACCTGACCGCCCGAGATGGTCATCTCCTGCACCCGGGAGAACCGCCAGGCGCGGCCGACCTTCAGCACGTGACGACCCTCGCCGCGCTCATCCGCCCAGACGACGACGTACGTCATCGCGAACTTCGGCATGGCGCTCATGACTCCTGACCGCCTCGCTCATGCGTACGGTGCAGCGGTACGCCTGCACGGCGTGCAATCGCGTTTGCCCACTGGATCGCAACTGCCGCGGTCTGAACGAGCTCGGCATGCAGCCGCTCGGGGTCGTCTTCGGCCATCGCCTCGAAGACCTCTTCGAGCAGGATGTCGGCCCAGGTGCCGGGGCGGTCGCGCGTCTCGGGGTCGGTGAATCGCCACGATGTGCGACCCTGCATCATGTAGCGGATGAGCGACGCCTCGTCGTCGTCGGCGATGCCGGTCGCGGTGTCCGCGAACAGCGGCATCGTGTCGGGCCCGGTGCCGTCAGGGTGGTTCTGCTCGCCCCATCTGAGATCCTGGCGGACGCATTCGAGGATGACGTCGGCGTGTGCTCCATTGGCCTTCATGCCCTCACTCCGTTCTTGATATCGGCGAGCGATTCGGCCCGCCAGGTCTTGTGTGCCTCGGTGCCTTTCGAGCAGAGCCCGAACCGGTCCAGCGCCCAGGTGCGCTGACCGCAGAGCGCGCACGTCTTCGCGCGCTCCTGCTTCATGTCGATGACGGCGAGCGCCTCGGCGACCTCCCGGCGGTTGCGTTCGACCTGCGAGGGGTGCAGCACCCACCCCTTGTCGGTGGTCGACCATCCGCCGTCATGCATCGTCGCGGCGCTCATTCGGCACCGCCCAGCGACAGCATCCCGTCCGCGGCCGCGGACACGGCACCCGATCCCGGGAACAGGTCGACGAGCTCATCGGTCGCCGGGTCATAGCCGAGGGCGTCCAGCACCCAGCGTGTCCACTCGGCCGGCTTCGCGCCGACGAAGCTGCGGCGGCCGCCGCGCGCGGACGGCGCGTTGGCGACGAGCACGTTCGACACCCGCATTCCGGCGCGGGTGCGCCGCTCCACGGGGATGTAGACAATCACCGGCTCCCACCGCTCAATCAGCCGGCCTCCCCCAGGCATCGCGGTGGGGCGCTCCCAGGCCATGATCTGCGCGTTCATCGGAAGGGGGTGATAGGCGCCGAGTCCGTCTGGTGTGGTGGCGATCGCCCACCCGTCGAAGTTCTCCACCAGGTGCAGAAGCAGTTCACGGTGCGCGGACAGGTCGTCCCACTTCGCGGCCTCCGGGTGCACGTCCGCCCGCGGGGCGTCCGTCTTCGACCGCGGTCCCTCGCCGTACCAGCGCGTCGCGCGGGAGCGAGCCGTCACCCGTGATCCGCCGCCGGCGAGATCGAACCGCTCACGAAACAGCGGCGGGTAGGGCGGGTCCGCGATCGCGAGCCTCATGCTGCCACCCCCGCGGCGAGCTCGTCATCGCGGTCGCGCTGCCACTGCTGCTCGAACATCGCGTACGTGATCCGCGGATGCGTGCCCCAGTGCTCGACGAGCTCCTCCGAGGCATACGCGAACGCCCGGGCCTGGTTACCCATGAACAGGGAGAACGGCTCGATGCCCTTCTCCCGGCCGCGGGCGTTCAGCATCGCCCCGTTGGTGGCCTCCTCGGCGGCCATGTACTGCTGGTACAGGGTGTCGTCGTACGCGGCGCGACACTCCCGCCAGGCATTGAAGGCGTCGCTGACGATGCTCATGCGATCCCCTCCTGTCTCACTGCCCAGGCGTCAGCGCGCGCCGCCCACTCGAGGTACGCCGGGTTCGGCGCGTAGCCGAGGAGGGTCTTCACCCAGCGCGTGGGGCGACCTTCGACGACCGCGTTGTACTCGTCGCGCAGCGAGCCGACCCTCGTCATCCCCAGTCGGGAGTCACCCGGCCGCGGGGGCAAGAGTTCGCGGCGGCTCATACGATCACCGCCTCATGCCAGTCGAGCCACTCGCGGCCGTAGACGCTGCAACCCATCTCCATCGCGACGGAGTACGTGATCGGCACTCGGTAGGTGCCCTCGAGGCGGCACCAGCGCATCTCGCGCGGGTAGAACACGGGCACGCGCTCGGGGTTCGTCACCCAGGCGCGGACCTTCCACCCGTAGCGGAGCGCCTGCGCCTGCATGCCCCCTTCGCATCCGGCGTTGCAGATCGCGCACAGGGCCAGACCGTCGACCGGGGCGGGCAGGTTCTTCGACCCGCCCATCCCCACAGCACGGCGATGCTGAAACGTCAGCAGGTACGACCCGCACGCAACACACCGGTGCCCGTCACGGGCGTACACCGTCTCCCGGGTCTCCTTCGACGGCGCAGCCATCACGCCACCCCCGATAGAGTGCGAGACGTGGAAATGGACAGTGGCTGGGCCGTCATACTCGGCGCGATCATCGCTCTCGTCAGCAGCGCCGTGCTGCCCTGGATTCGCGACGCTGTCGCAGCAAGACGGGCCGATCGGATCGCTAGGAAGAGCGCCCTCGAGGCGAGTATCCGAAGGGTCATCCATACGGTGACCACAGCGTCCTTCGAACGCCCACTGTCGACACCCGACCGCGCAAAGATCGAGGTCGGGCTCCAAGACACGCTCACCGAGTTCGAACTCCTGCTTGGCGGCCGATCGCAGCCTGTCGGCGTCATGCTTGACCAGGCGTCACGTGATGCCACCGGCGACGACGAGCGCCTCAGAGCACTCGCCCGAAGCACTGTGCCGCTCCTCCTCACCGGATGGCACAGCGGCATCTTCTCCGGCCCGGATGTGTGGGCGAGATACTGCGACAGCCGCGCTGCGATCACGAGCCCTGCACCGGAATGATGCGACAAATTCATCGGTGCTCTCCTGTCGTTCCCTCGATGGGCTGCTGAACACCGCGGACCTTCGCGAACGGGATGCGGTCGACCCACGAGTAGCCCGTCTCGACCGACACGGTCTCCTTGTTCACGCGCACGACCTTCCGCCACGAGTGGCCGTCGTGGACGAACCCGGCGCCGACGATGTCCTCGCGGGTGTAGATCCGGCGGGCGGCTTCCCTCGCGGCGTGCTCACGCTTCGACTTCTCGAACTCTGCGGCGCGCTCTGCCTTCACCGCGGCGACCGCGGCGTCGACCGAGCGCTCTGTCTCGGCAGCGCGGCGACGGTACGCCTGAACGCCGCTCATCGGGTCGCCCCCGATAGAGTGCGGGGCATGAGCGATGCGAATGCCATCAACTTCGGCCTGTTTGTTGTGACGGCACTAGCCACCCTCGTCTCGGTTCTCGCTGGCGTCGACGCGCGAAAGTCAAGGACGGCAGCTGCGGAGGACGCGGCCAAGGCGCTGGAAGAATCTACGCGCACAGCGACCGCTGTCGAGGGCTTGGAGGCCGCGTCGACTCGTGCAGCGGACGCGGAGAAGCGACTCCGTCGAAGCGAGTTGGCAAGGGATCTGATCGTTTGGTTCGAACGAAGCACCGCGTTGATGGTTCTGGGCTCTGACGCAGCCCTACATGATCGCGAATGGGTTGAGGCCGGACACGGCCTCAACGCACGCGCACGAGTCATCGACTCGGAGGGAGCCGTCGAACTGATGCAAGCCGCCAAGCGCGCCCGCGCGGCAGTCGACGCTGTCGCTGTCGAACGTCGCATCGACGTGGCGATGCATACGACGGCGATGCTGCAGCTGTACGCCGAGCGGTGGGTTGACGACGGTGAAGTACAGCGGTGGCCGATCGAAGACTGGATCAGAAACGAAGACGAGCGCCTACGCGACGACGCATGACCCGTGAGTGCGCTCATCGGTGCTCTCCTCGGAAGTTGGCATTGATGGAACGGAGGATCTCGATGTCCTCCTTGATCGCGGCGGCGTAGTCCTTCGCGTACTCGTACGCCAACCAGGCGTCATCCTCGGCGTCGAGTGCGGCGATCACGCGGTCGTCGGCGCCGTAGGCGAGCTCTCGGAGTTCGGTGAGGGTGGCGCGGGGCAGCTCGGCGCGGAGCTCCTTCACCGCTCGGCCGACAGCGATCTTCTTGTCGCGCTGCGCCTTCCGCAGCTTCTTGCGGTACTCGTTCAGCGCCCTCGGGGCGTTCGCGTTCGTCGCGCGCGCCCAGACCAGAGCTCCGGCAGCCTGCACCGGCGTCGGGAACATCGCGAGCAGGTCGGCCTCGTCGAGACCGGCCAGTTCCAGCGGCACGAGCTCCATGCGCTCGGCGACCTCGTCGACCTCCGACTGCGTGTCGACGGTCATCGGCGGGCACCCTTCTTGCGGGCGGCCTTGCGGCGCGCAGCACGGTTCGCCGGCGGCAGGTGGTCCTGCACGGCCGGGCGCTCGGATGCGGCGTCCGCGGCGTGCTCGTCGAGCGGTGTCCAGTCCGCGGTGAGTTCGTTGATCTTGGCGCGCAGCGCACGCTCGCGCGGCACCGTCACCGCACGGGCCGTCTTCATCTCCTGGTGGAGCGTGTGAACCGCCTCGACGGTTCGTGCGTCGGCGATCGCCTTGTCCCAGTCCTGCCCAGGCGCGGCGTCGGCGGTGGCGCGCGGCGCGTCCTCGTCGGGCTCGACGCGGTCGCCGATGACCTCGCGGAACGCGCGGCGCAGGGCGGAGCGGACGAGGAACGACCCGAAGCGCTGCATCGGCTTCGCGTCCCAGATGTCGCACCAGCGGCGGCCGTCCTCGGTGAGCGAGGTGTCCACGGGCAGCGACTCGCCCCAAGTGGCGTAGACGGTCGTGGGGATGCCGTCGCGGTGGACGGTGGCGCGGCCAGCGAGAGGGGGCTCGGGCGCGAGCCAGACCGGCACCCAGTTCGTGCCGTCGGCAGAGAACTCGGGCGGGTCGATCTGCACCCGCGCGCCGGACGTGATCGCGAGGCGTTCGTACTCGGCGAGAGTCTGTGCGACGTCGTCGATGTTGGTCATGGCTGGTCCTTCACGGGGATGAGTTCGAAGTCGTGGGAGTCGGTGGCGACGACGCGGTAGCGGCCGCGCTCGAGCGGTTCACCGGAGGCGAGGTGCGCGTGCACGTCGCAGGAGAAGAGGTCGTCGCCGTTGAGGCGTTCGATCAGCGGGTGCTGCAGGGTGAACGTGTCGCCCTCGGCGCGGACGATGTGGTCGTGGCCGTCGGTGAGGTCGATGAGCACGGCGATCGCGATGGCGGCGGAGTCCTTCGCGATCGCGGTGCGCTCGGCGGTGGAGATGTACTTCCGGTTCGCGGTGAGGTTCTTCCGCATGCCCTCGGCGAGCAGCGCCTCGATGACGTCGAGCTTGCTCACGACGCCTTGGCCTTCGTCGGGGTGATCGTGAGGCGCACCTTCGGCTTGTTGTAGAGCACAGCGGCGGCGGCCTCGCCAGCCTTGACGCGGGTGCGCAGCTGCACCATCTCGGCGTAGGACTCCGGTTCGGCATCCGCCCAGGCGGCTTCGTCGAGTTCGGTCGACTTCGAGAGGGCGAAGGTGGCGCGCGTGCCTGCTCCCTTCGCGCCGGTGTCGTCGGCCTCAGCGAGCGCGTACGCGCGGATGATCTTGTCGGCGGCGCTCTCGGCGGCCGCGGCGGCGTTCTTCATCGCGCGGGCGCGGGCGAAGTCGGCGAGCGCGTCGTCGATGTCGGCGGGGAGGTCGTCGGTGGCGGGGGCTCCGGCGTCGCGCCAGTCCATGAACTTCTGCAGCTCGGCGATGAGGACTGCGATCCGGTCGTCGTCGCGGGGCACCCAGACGTACCTCGGGTCGTCGAGGGTCGGAGTTCCGTCCTCCCCCATGACCTCCCACACGTACAGCCACGAGCGGTACCCGGTGACCGCCATGCCGACCTGCATCTGGTCGTAGTGCTCGGCCGGGATGTCGTCGCGGTCCCCCCACTTGTGATCGTGGGACTTCACCTCGACGCCGAACTCACCGTGCTCCTTGTCGAAGCCGAGCCCGTCCGGCGTGGCGAGCAGCCACGGGATCTCCCAGTGCCCGAGAAGGGCGATGTTCGTGGCGCACGGGGCGACGTTCTCGGAGGCCCAGTCGATGAGGAAGTCTTCGCGCTCGTGACCGCGGCGCGTGTGCTGGTTCCCCGTGAAGGACGAGCCGTTCAGCTTGTCCGTGAGGATCCGCAGCTGCGCGCCGCGTCCGGCGTGCGCGATCGTGTGGGCCTCGGAGGCGGTGACGCCGGCGTCGCGCGCGGCACGCCCCTCGACGGTGCCGAGGGAGTCCTCCGCGATGATGCGCAGCAGCTGCGTGGTGACGGTGGTCATGGTCAGTCCCTCCCGGGGGTGAACGCGGCGACGAAGATCGCCAGGCTGATGAGGACGCCGAGGTCAGCGCCGTTCCAGACGGGGGCGGCGGCGGGGATGCCGCAGGTCGCGGCCAGGGCGAGGCCGGTGAGCAGCAGCACCCAGCGCCACGGCGCGAGCGGCAGGAGGCTGCGTCGCTCGGGGACGACGGGGATGTCGCTGGTCGCGTTGAGATGAGTCGTCGCCGGGCGGGGCGCGAAGTCGCCCACCATGACGGCGGTGTCGTCGGTATCCTGTGCAGTAGGCAAGTCAGTGCCTTTCTCTTGATGGGGCGTCCGGTGCAACGGGCGCCCCTCTTCTCGTTGTGTGGTCAGTGCTTCGGGATGGTGAGGTCACCGTGCGCGCCGAGCCAGGCGGCGAGCCCGTCCCAGAGGCGCGCCTCACCCTTCGGCGTGAGTCGTGTCGACACGGCGGTCTGCGTGCCGCGAGTGTTCGTGCCGAAGGTCGTGCGGTGGGCGCGCGCCCATCCCGCCTCGATCGCCTGCGCGGTCGGCTGGTTGTGCCGCACCGACGCGCCGCGGATGATGATCCCGAGGCGTCCGGCGTGGTCGTACACGTCCGCGTGCCGCACCTTCACGCCGGGGAAGCGCTCGGCGCAGTGCGCCTTGAAGTCGTTCGCGACGTCGGCGATCGTGCGGAGGCCGTCAGCCTGGCGGAACGTCTCGGCGTGCGCGGCGACGGGCTCGAGCTCGGCGACGCGTGTCTCGAGCACCTCGACGCGGCGTGCGGTGATCGCGAGCGCCTGATGCACGATCTCGTCCTCGGTCAGCGCCGGCGCGTACGAGCCCGTGCGGACCACCTGCGGGAGCACCTCCTCGAACGCCCACCGCTCGAACCGCTCCGCCGACGGGAGACGACTGCCCGCGATCATGCGCAGCAGATCCGGCTCGCCGATGACACGGGCCAGCTGCGCGCGCCCCATGCTGTCTTCGATGGGGTGGTGAACCGCCACCCCACGACAGTGCTGCTTGATCGCGTTCGTCGTGTCCGCGTAGCCGAGCGCGGTGGCGACGTCGCGAGCTACGAACCGCGGCATGCCATCGATCACGACGACCCGCACGTTGGCGCCGTCGAAGCCGAACACCTCGAGCGCGCTCATCGCCCGCTCCCGACACCGTCAAGACGATCCAGGCGGGAGATTCCGGCCGGGCTGTCGTCGCCCACCTCGGCGAACAGCGCGGCGATGATGCGACGCCATGCCCGACGGATCATGACGCCACCGCCAGACGCTCATTCGTCGCCGACACAGCCACCGCGCGCGCATCCCGCTGCGCGAGGTTCTCGAGGATGCGAGCAGCGATATCGCCAGAGCGTCGCCATGCAGCGTCCGACGGCTCCGCACGGGGCACAACCTGAGCTCCGCTCACGATGCCGCCGCCAATCCGAGAGCTCGCTCGGCGCGCGCGACGAGGTCGGACGCCGTCGTGCCCAGCCGGGCAGCGACAGCGGAAAGCAGCGACGGCGAGAACGCCGCCGGCCCATTCACGCGGGACGACAGCGTCGCGCGACGGATGTCGAGGTCTTCCGCGATGCTCTTGACGCTCACGCCCTTGGTGCGAGCGATGAGCGCGCGCACCTCCTCAGCCACAGCTTCATCGAGAGCTGTGTACCCAGTTCGGTTCATGTCCATGGGAGTCATATTGAACCGAGTTCGGTTCAAAGTCAAACGCCTTGTGGAAAGTGAACCGAAATGGGTACACTCTCGGATGTGGCCAAGCACCTACTCCCTATTGACGCTCTGATCGCCGATCAACTGATCGAAGGAGTCAGAGCCGCCGGGTTGACCTATCGACAGATTGCGTCCGCGACTGGGATGTCAATCAATCGACTCGGGATCATCCTCCGGAAGGAGCCACCCCCCGCGACCGTCGGCGAGGTTGGCCTCATCGCCGGATGTTTCGGCGCCACAGCGAGCGAGATCATCCTCGCCGCCGAGAATGTCGCACCCCGCCGAGATGATTACGACCTGGTCTCCAACGAGACGATCAACGAGTTCCCCGACGGGGACGATGCCGACTACGACCACGCCTGAGCGCGCACTACCGAGGGGGTACCGCATGGATGTCTGGAAGCTCGCCGACGACCTCGGCCTCACGGTCCGAGAACGCCGCGGCACACACCGCAGCGGCTACGCGCCCGGCGCCGACCACATCGACCTCACGCCCGGCATGCGAGGCCGCGTCCTTCGAGGCGTGATGTGCCACGAGATCGGACACCACGTCCTCGGCCACCGCCCCACCGATTTCGGACTCATCCGCAAGCGCCAAGAGCAGGCCGCCAACGTCTGGGCCGCGCAGACGCTCATCACCCCGCAGGCGTACGCCGACGCCGAGCACCACCGCAACGGTCACATCACCTCCATGGCGATCGACCTCAACGTGCCCGACGAGCTCGTCATCATCTACCGCGGCACGCTCCTCCGTACCGACAACGCCGTGTACGTCGACCCACGGATGGGCACCGGACAGTTCGCCCACCGCATCGAGGTCGGGTAGATGGCGAACGCACGCAGGCATCTAGTAGCAGCAGCGCTAACCAGGCGGCGCGCGCTCGGCATGATCCGAGTCTCGCGCGAGCGCGACGGCATGACCTCCCCCGAGGTGCAACGCCACGCGATCGAGTCCTACGCAGCCTCGAACGGAATCGACATCATCGACTGGGTCGAAGGCATCGATGAGACAGGGTCGCGCGCACGCTCAGCATGGTGGCCCCGACTCGACCAGTCGATCGAACGCCTCGAGGCTGGCGAGTTCGAAGTCATCGTTGTCTGGAAGTTCTCGCGCACTGCGCGGCACCGCCTCCGCTGGGCGGTCGCCCTCGACCGAGTCGACTCGCTCGGCGGCGGCCTGCTCTCCGCCACCGAACCCATCGACGACCGCACCTCCCATGGGCGCCTCGCTCGCGGCATGGTCGGCGAGTTCAACGCCTATCAGGCGGATCTCATCGGCGACACATGGCGCGAAGCGCACGCGCGACGATTCCGCGAGGGCAAGCCGATCAACGGCAAGCCCCGATTCGGTTACGCCTACTCCCCCGCGGACGGCTTCACCCCCGACCCGGTCTCCGGCGCCGTGCTTGCGGACACCTACCGTCGATACATCGCCGGCGAAAGCGTCTACGCACTCGTGCGATGGCTGAACGACGGCCCCACACGACCCGTCGGCGGCTACGGCGGCAAAGGCGACGGGCTCTGGTCGGAACGCACCCTCCGCCGCGTGCTCGACTCCGGATTCGCCGCCGGACTCATCACCTACCAGGGCGACCAGAAGCGCGGCATCCACCAACCCCTCATCACCGACGAAGAGTGGGACGCGTATCTTGAGGCTCGCGGCCGACGCCGCGTCTACCGCCGATCTGAGCGCTCCACCTACGCCTACTCGGGCATGGTCTGGTGCGCGTGCGGATCCAAGATGCACGGCGGTGCCCACGGCTCTGATCGCGCCAGGTCTTACCGATGCAAAGACGGCAAGGAGAAAGGCACTCACGACGGCGGTTACGTCGCTCAGACGCTCATCGACGACGCGGTACGCGAGTGGCTGCAAGAGCATGAAGGACGCGTCCGCGCAGAGGTCGAAGCGGGCATCGACCGTCGCCCACGACGCATCTCAACGGACCCCACGGCCGACCTGAAGCGCCAGCTCTCCGACCTCGCCAACCGGCAGGTGATGCTCGTCGAGCAACGCCTCAGCATGGGCATGCCACAGGCCGCCTACGAGACCTTGCGGGACCGCTACGCTGCGCAGGCCACCGCCCTTGAGCAGGAGCTCCGCACGACCGAGGTTCAGCAATCCGCACCGCTGCGCGTGCTCCCTGTCCTCCTCGAACGGTGGGACGACCTCACAGTCGAAGAGCGCCGGGAGTACCTCCGCGCGCTCATCGCCCGCATCGAAGTCGTCCCAGGCCGACCCCACGCACGGATCGAGATCATCCCTCACGACGCCTGAATTCCCGCGCCGGGATCAGACCACAGTCACGAGCGTCACGAGCACCCAGCCGGGCACGTCGCCGGTCTCGTCAGCTGCGACCTCGTTCGCCCACTCACCAGGGCGTCGCCACCATCGTCGAAGAGTCGTCATTGTCGTCCTTTCGTGGAGCGCTCAGCCGATGCCGAGGCGGAGGATGAAGAGGCCGGGGTAGATCGCGAAGAGAACGCTCAGCGGGAGGATGAGGAACACCAGTGGGAGGAGCATCAGGATCTCCTTGCGCCCCGCCTGCTCGATGAGCGTGCGCTTCGCGTCTTCGCGCGCATCGCCGGCCTGGGCGTGCAGCACCGCGGTGAGGGGCGCGCCGTGCTCCAACGCGGACACGACCTGGTCGACGGCTCTCGTGAGCCCGGGCAGCTGGAGCCGGGACGCCATCTCGCCGAGCGCATCGGCCAGAGGCGAACCCGTCCCCACGACCAGTACGACCTGTCGCAGTTCGGCGGTCAGCTCACCGGAGCCGATCGCTGCGACGCGACGGAGCGAGTCGAGCAGTCCCTCCCCCGCGGAGAGGCACAGTGCGAGGAACTCCAACGTGGTCGGCAGCTCGTCGGCGAGCCGCACTCGTCTGGCCTTCGCCCGCGCGGTCAGCTGCATGTCGTATCCGAGAGCGGCAGCACCGCCGCCGAGCAGAGGCAGCATCGCCACGGGCACGGTCATCCGCCCGAGGAGGACCAGCGCGATCAACGCCATCGCACCCGCGCCGATCCCCGCCAGCATCCAGCCCAGTTGCCGACCGCGGAAGGCCGCCGGATCCGTGCTCAGGCCCGCCTGGGCGATGCGCTGGCGCAGCGACTCCCCGCCTCCGAGAACCCGTTCGAACGCCACCAGCATCCACTGCCAGGCCGTGCGTCGCGTCGCGGGCAGCACGCCGACCCGCGGAAGGACCGCGGAGGGCAGGGCGTCATCGACGACGACGTCTCTCACGTAGGGCGCGATCCGCACCGTCAAGGAGGCCGCGCGCCATCTCGGAAGGGTCGCGAGGATGCAGAGCGCTCCGATCGCGAAGCCGCCGCCGGCGAGGATCGCGACCGCGATCGCGGAGAACCCGCTCATCCGAACCACCGCCCCGGCTCCGGCAGCCGTCCGATTCGGACCATGATGCGGTAGGCGGCCACCGACACCGCGGCTCCGACGCAGATCACCAGCATGCCCTCCGGGGTGCCGTACGCCGATGCGCCCTCCGGCCTCATCACGAGAAGCCCGAGGATGATCCACGGAGCGACGGAGCCGAGGACGGCGGCTCCACGGATCCACGACTGACGAGCCTCCACCTCGCCACGGAGGGCCGCGTCCGCCCGCACGGATGAGGAGAGAGCTCGCAGCACGCCGGTGAGCTCCGTTCCTCCGACCTGCCTCGCCATCCGCAGCGTCTCGACGATGCGGTCGGCGATCGGATCGGCGAGCGAGTCCTTCAGCCGGTCGAGGCTGCTCTCGAAACGCCCGGTCGCGCGAAGATCCCTCTCGAACACGATGAAGGCCGGACGCAGCATGGACGGCGCCGACTCGGCGAGGTTCGCCACGGCGTCAGGCAGCGACAGCCCCACCCTGATCGAACCGATCAGCAGGTCACAGACATCGGGCCAGAGCAGCCGTCGAGCTTTGCGCAGGCGAAGACGTCGCGAACGCAGGAACGCGACCGGGACTCCCGCACCGGCCGCGCCGGCGAGAGCGGAGAGCGCGGAGAGCCCGGTGAGCAGCCAGGCGACCGACGCCGCCGTCAATGCCGTGGCCACCGTCGCCGCGACGATCGCCCGCGTGCCCAGCGACGCGAACCCCGCTTCGCCCGCGAGGCGAGCGAGCCTCCCCCGTCCTTCCGGTCGGGGCGCCTCTGTGCGGCGAGGCCACAACCACGGCGAGGCGCAGAGCAGCACCCCGGCGGCCAGGACGGCCCCGAACAGCACGGTCATGCACCGACCTCCACGCGTCGCAGCTCCCCGCGGGTGCGGGTATGCCGGGTCGCGTCCGCACCATGCTCGTACAGGGTCCTCGAAACGATCCGACCGTCGACGATCTCCCCCGTCGGCGCGATCACCTCCCGCACCCTTCGTGTGCCATCGAGGTCACGACCGCAGTGGACCACGAGATCGACGGCCATCGCCAGCGCCGGCGCGATGAACGACCGATCGATGTTGCGTCCGGCGAGCAGCGGCAGCAGGGTCAGCTTGTCGAGAGCGTCGGCGGCCGAGTTCGCGTGCACGGTGGCCGCTCCGGGCACGCCGGTGTTGAGGGCGAGGACGAGATCGAGCGCTTCGGCGTCGCGCACTTCGCCCACGACGAGCCGATCGGGGCGCATCCGCAGCGCCTCCTTCACCAGTCGCCTCAGGGTGATCTCGCCCGTTCCTTCGAGACTGGCCTGACGCCCCTGCAGCGCGACGAGATCGGGGCCGTCCACCGCGAGCTCGAAGGTCTCCTCCACGGTGATGATGCGCTGCCGGTCTGCGCAGGAGGCGAGCAGGGCCGCGAGGAGAGTCGTCTTGCCCGCGTGGGTCGCCCCGGACACGATGACGCTGCGTCCCTCGCGCATCGCCCGCCTCAGCGTCGTCGCGAGCCCTTCCGGAAGCGCTCCCTGCGCGGTCAGCGACTCCAGCGTGCGGTGACCGGGGAGGAACTTGCGGATGTTAAGTGCCCATGATCCGCGCACCACGTCGGCGATCGCGACGTGCAGCCGCGAGCCGTCGGGGAGGGAGGCGTCGACGAACGGCTGGCCGATGTCGACCCGGCGCCCCGTCGACTGCAGCATCCGCTCCACGAGATCGCGCAGCGCCGTCTCCGTCAAGCGCAGATCGACGCGCTCGGCGACGCCGCCGCGTGCGACGTGGATCCGTTCGGGGCCGTTGCACCAGATCTCCTCGATCTCGGGGTCGTCGAGCAACGGCTGCAGAGCCCCGAAGCCGCTGACGGCGGCGAGCACCTCGCGCACGCACCCCGGCTCGTCGTCGATCATCGCCTCGCCGCGTGACAGCGCGGCATCGTTGAAGCGGCGGACCTCCGCGAGTGCCACGCGACGAGCCGCATCGGGATCGATCGACGGATCGGTGCCCTCGGCGCGCAGCCGCATGCGAAGGCGCTCGGCGACGAGGACAGAGGGTGGGAGCACCCGAGCATCCTCGCAAGATTCACGGAACGACCGCGGAAGTTATCCACAGCCCGGGTCCGGGCTGATCCCCAGATTTCCGGTTTCACCGGTCAGTAGACTGATTCCACCGCGCGGGAGTGGTGAAATTGGCAGACACGCAGGATTTAGGTTCCTGTGCCCTAGGGCGTGTGGGTTCAAGTCCCACCTTCCGCACTGTTCGATCGCACTCTGTGCGATCAGACACTCGACCGCCGCACATCTTTCTCCGACGGGACCCCCATGCATCACGCCGCTCTCATTCCCTGGCTCGACCCCGCCACCATCATCGGCAACGCCGGCCCCTGGGCTCTCCTCGTGGTGTGCTTCATCGTGTTCGCCGAGACGGGGCTCCTCATCGGATTCCTCCTGCCCGGCGACACCCTCCTCGTGATCTCGGGACTCCTGTCGCACACCTCCGCGGCGCTGCCGCACGGCGTGTTCGGCATCAACGTGTGGATCGTCGCGCTCCTGATCGGGCTCTCCGCCTTCGTCGGCGGCGAGGTCGGATACCTCATCGGACACAAGGGTGGCCCCGCGGTCTTCGAACGCAAGGAATCGGGCCTGTTCAGCAAGAAGAACGTCGAGCGCACGAACGCGTTCTTCGAGCGCTTCGGCGGCATCACCGTCATCCTCGCCCGGTTCGTGCCGATCGTGCGCACGTTCGCGCCTGTCGCCGCGGGCGTGGGGCACATGCCGTGGCGCCGGTACACGCTCTACAACCTCATCGGCGCGATCCTCTGGGGCTTCGGCCTGACGATGTTCGGCTACCTGATCGGGTTCATCCCGCCGGTCGCCCACTTCGTGGAGAGCTACATCGACCTGATCCTGCTCGCCGCTGTCGGCGGCACCGCGCTGGTCACGCTCTGGCACTACCTCTCCGAGCGCTACAAGGCGAAGAAGGCCGCGGCCGCCGGTGAGGACGTCGTGACGGATGCCGCTGAGGCCGAGGCGCTCGCGCTCGACCTGGACGGCGACGACAAGAACTGACCCGGCTCAGCCGGCGTTCTTCGCCTTCTGCTCCTTCGACCGCGCGACGCTGGCGCGCAGCGCCTCCATCAGGTCGATGACCTCGCCGCCTGCCGCCTCAGCATCCGATTCTCCGAACGTCACCGCTGCGTCGAACGTGTCGCCCGCCTCGATCTTGGCGTCGATGAGGGTGCGCAGCTCCTTCTGGTACTCGTCGACGAACGCCTCGGGGTCGAAGTCGGCCGAGTAGCTCTCCACGAGGGACGACGAGAGCTCCAGCTCCTTCTTCGAGATCGTCACGTCCTCGTCGAGGACCGGGAACTCGGCCTCTCTGACCTCGTCCGCCCACAGCAGCGTCTGCAGCACCAGCACCTTCCCGCGCACGCGCAGCGCCGCCAGCCGGGTCTTCTGCCGCAGCGTGAACCGCACGATCGCGGTGCGATCGGTCTGCTCGAGCGTCTTGCGCAGCAGCACGTACGCCTTCGGCGACTTCGAGTCGGGCTCGAGGTAGTACGGCTTGTCGAGGGTGAGCAGGTCGACCTGGTCGGAGGGGACGAACTCGACGACGTCGATCTCCCTGCTCTTCTCGGCGGGGAGCGCGGCGAGGTCGTCCTTCGTGAGCACGACGGTCTGCCCCTCGTCGACGTACGCCCGATCGATGTCGGCGTACGCGACGGTCTCACCGCACACCTCGCACGTCCGCTGGTAGCGGATGCGTCCGCCGTCCTTCTCATGCACCTGATGCAGCGGCACATCGTGGTCCTCGGTCGCGGAGTACACCTTGACCGGCACGTTCACGAGACCGAAGGTCAGTGCGCCCTTCCAGATCGTCCTCATCACACCAGTAGACACCAGTCACACCCGTCACGACCAGTCCCTTGACTACGCTGGCGTCATGGTCGCGGATGCTCAGATGGTGCAGGTCGACGGCCGCCGCCTGCGCGTCACCAACCTCGACAAGGTCGTCTACCCCGAGACGGGCACCACCAAGGGCGAGGTCATCGCCTACTACACGCGGATCGCACCGCTCCTGCTCCCCCAGCTCGCGGGCCGTCCTGTCACCCGCAAGCGCTGGGTCGAGGGCGTGGGCACCGCCGCACAGCCCGCCGACGCCTTCTTCACCAAACAGCTGGAGCGGGGAGCGCCGTCGTGGATCCCCCGGCAGGAGATCCGTCACTCGGACGGCCCCAAGGAGTACCCGCTCGTGGATGAGGTGGCGACTCTCGTGTGGCTCGCGCAGGTGGCCGCAATCGAGCTGCACGTCCCGCAGTGGCGCTTCACTCCCGACGGACTCCCCGGTCGCCCCGACCGTCTCGTCCTCGACCTCGACCCCGGTCCCGGCGTCGAGCTCGCGCAGTGCGCCGAGGTCGCCCGGATCGCGCGCGGCATCCTGTCGGACATGGGCCTCGACACCGTCCCCGTCACGAGCGGCAGCAAGGGCCTCCACCTCTATGCGGCACTCCCCGGAGCGCAGACGAGCGCGGAGATCTCCGAGGTCGTGAAGGAGCTGGCCAGGATGATCGAGAACGAGCACCCCGAGCTGGCGACGAGCGTCATGGCGAAGGCCGCCCGCGGCGGCAAGGTGTTCCTCGACTGGAGTCAGAACAACGGCAAGAAGACGACGATCTCCCCCTACTCGCTGCGCGGCCGGGCGCAGCCGTGGGTCGCGGCGCCCCGCACCTGGGACGAGCTCGACGATCCGGCTCTCGCCCAGCTCGACCTCCACCAGGTCCTGGAGCGCGCGGCAGACGGCCTCGATCCGTTCTCCGGGTTCCGCCCCGCGGGTGCGGGCCCCGCGGGTGTGGTCTCGGCTCCGATGCCCGCCCCCGCCTCACGCCGCGCGCACGCGCGCATCCCGCGCCCCGCAGAGCCGGGCACTCCGGCGCCCGTCGCCCCCATGCTGGCCGAGAACGGCACCCCCGCCATCGCGAGGGGGCTGAGCCCGCAGCCGTGGGTGGAGGTGAAGTGGGACGGCATCCGCGCCCTGGGCACGTGGTCCGGCGGACGGATGCTGCTGCACGCCCGCAGCGGCACCGACATCACGGCCCGCTACCCCGAGCTCACCGCCGACGGCGCCCCCTTCCTGCCCGTCGCCGACGCCGTGCTCGACGGCGAGATCGTCGCCTTCGACGGCACAGGGCGCCCCAGCTTCTCCCTGCTGCAGAATCGGATGCACCTGACCAGGCCGCGGGAGATCGAGCGGGAGGTGGTGCGGACGCCGGTGCTCTACCTCGCGTTCGACCTCCTGCGCCTCGACGGGCACGACCTCACCTCGATGCCGCTCGCCCAGCGACGCACGCTCCTGGAGGACGTCGTCGCCGATCTCGACGCCCCGGTGCAGGCCCCTCCGGTCTTCGACGACATCGACGCGGCCCTCGCCGCCAGTCGCGAGTTCGGGCTGGAGGGCGTCGTCGTGAAGGATCCCTCCTCCCGCTACCGTCCGGGGCAACGGTCGCCGTCGTGGCTCAAGCTCAAGCACACGCGGATGCAGGAGGCGGTGATCGTCGGCATCCGCCCCGGCAAGGGCGACAGGGAGGGCACGATCGGCTCGCTGCTGCTCGCCGTGCCCGATCCGATCGCGCTGCGCTACGTCGGCCGGGTCGGCACCGGATTCACCGAGCGGATGCTGCGAGATCTGCTCTCGCAGCTCACCCCGCTGCGCGTCGCTGCTGCGCCTCTGGACGGCGTGCCAGCCCTCGACGCCTCGGACGCGCTCTGGGTGCGTCCGGAGCTCGTGGGCGAGGTGGAGTTCGCGAACTGGACGCCCGACGGCATCCTCCGCCATGCGCGGTGGCGCGGCCTGCGCCCGGACAAGACGCCCGCCGAGGTCGTCGTCGACGCGTGATCCTCCACGCGAGCGGCGGCGCGCTCTAGGATGGGCGCGACCACCAGGAGGAGGACGCCCATGTCATTCGGCGAAGCGATCACGACCGTGCTGCGCAAGTACGCGGACTTCACCGGCAGAGCCGCCCGCCCCGAGTTCTGGTGGTGGATCCTCTTCTCCGCCCTCGTCGCCGCCGCTCTCGGCGTCTTCGAGGTGCTGCCGGTCGGCGACGGCTCGAGCCTCGGCGCCATCCTGTCGAGCCTGTGGGGCATCGCGGTGCTGCTGCCGACGCTGGCCGTGCTCGTGCGCCGCCTGCGCGACACGGGCCAGGGCTGGGGCCACGCGTTCTGGCTGCTCGTGCCGATCGCGGGGATCATCGTGCTCGCGATCATGCTGTCCCGGCCGGGCATCCCCGACACGGGCGCCGTGACCGCCTAGGCGTGGTGCGGTTCGCAGTCGGACTGCTCGGCCGGCTCGATCTGGAACGTCGAGTGCTCGACGTCGAAGTGCTCGGCGAGGCACGCCTGCATCTCGTTCAGCAGTGCCGCTGAACGGCCGTCCGCGAACATCTCCGGAGCGACGGTGACGTGCGCGGTGAAGACCGGTGCACCTCGCGTGAGCTGCCACACGTGCACGTCGTGCACGCCGACGACGCCCTCGTAGCCGAGCAGGTGCGTGCGGATCTCGCTCACCGCCGTGCCCTTGGGTGCTGACTCGGCCAGCACGGAGAAGACCTCTCGCAGCAGGGAGATCGCGCGCGGGATGATCATCACGGCGATGAACATCGAGGCGATCGCGTCGGCCGGCATCCATCCGGTGGTGACGATCACGATCGCGGCGACGATGACCATGGCCGATCCGATCAGGTCGCCCATGACCTCGAGGTATGCCCCGCGCACGTTGATGCTGGTGCGCTGCGCCCGGCTGAGGAGCCACATCGAGATCGCGTTGGCGATGAGTCCGACGGCCGCGACGACGAGCATCAGGCCGCCGGCGACCTCGACCTCCCCTGGGTCGATCAGTCGTCCGATCGCCTCGACGCCGACCCATCCGGCCAGCGCGATGAGGATGACCGCGTTGATCAGGGCGCCGAAGACCTCGGCGCGCTGATATCCGAAGGTGCGCCTGTCATCGGCGGGCCGCGCGGCGACGGCCGCGGCGATGAGGGCGATCAGGAGCGCCGAGGCATCCGTGAACATGTGGGCCGCATCGGCGAGGAGCGCGAGAGAACCCGTGAGGATGGCGCCGATGACCTGCACGACCATGATCGTCGCCGTGAGGCACAGCGAGATCGTCAGCAGACGTCGATGGCCTGCCGAGCGGATGCCGCCTGCTGCGGGTGCGTGATCGTGCATACGACCAGGCTAGACCGGGCCCACGCCCCGAGGACGTGGTTCCGGCTAGTCGGGAATGGTGATGATTCTCAGTTCGCCCGGTCGTCCGTCACAGCTGCGCGAGCAGCGGTCCGAGCTCCATGAAGGCGCGGGCGCGGTGCGACTGCGCCTGCTTCTCCTCCGCGGTGAAGTCGCCCACCGTGCGCTCCTCGCCCGCCGGCTGACCGTCCGGGATGAAGATCGGGTCGTAGCCGAAGCCGCCCCCGCCGGTCGCCGTGTGCGCGAGCCGCCCCGGCCACTCCCCCACTACGACGTGCTCGGCGCCCTCCGGGGTCACCAGCGCGATCGCGGAGGTGAAGTGCGCCGCGCGGTGCGGGTCGGCGATGTCGCGCAGCTGGTCGAGCAGCAGCTCGAGGTTCGCCACGGCATCCTTCTTCTGCCCCGCCCAGTACGCCGAGAACACGCCGGGCGATCCGCCGAGCACGTCGACGCAGATGCCGGAGTCGTCGGCCAGCGCCACGAGCCCCGTGTGAGCAGCAGCAGCACGCGCCTTCAGCAGCGCGTTCTCGGCGAACGTCACGCCGTCCTCGACCGGCTCAGGGCCGTCGTAGCCGATGATCTCCAGGTCGGGGCGGGTCGACGCCGTGATCTGCTGGAACTCCGCCACCTTGTGCGGATTGTGCGTGGCGAGGACGATCTGCATCAGCCCGCGAGCGCCTTCAACTGGAGCTCCTTGAGGTCTGCGCAGCCGGCGACGCCGAGGTCGAGGAGGGCGTCGAGCTCGCGCTTGTCGAAGGGCGCGCCCTCGGCGGTGCCCTGCACCTCGACGAACAGGCCCCGACCGGTGACGACGATGTTCATGTCGGTCTCGGCGCGCACGTCCTCGACGTATGCCAGATCGAGCATGGGCTCTCCGTCGATGATGCCGACGGACACCGCGGCGACGGAGTCGAGCAGCGGCGTGGAGTTCCGGCCGATGAACTTCTTCTCCCGGCCCCACTCGATCGCATCGGCCAGCGCGACGTAGGCGCCGGTGATCGCGGCGGTGCGGGTGCCGCCGTCAGCCTGCAGCACGTCGCAGTCGATCACGATCGTGTTCTCGCCCAGGGCCTTGGTGTCGACGACGGCGCGCAGCGCCCGGCCGATCAGACGGGAGATCTCGTGGGTGCGGCCGCCGATGCGACCCTTCACGCTCTCGCGGTCGTTGCGGCTGTTCGTCGCCCGCGGGAGCATGGCGTACTCGGCGGTGACCCAGCCCTTGCCCTTGCCGGTGAGCCAGCGGGGCACGCCGTTCGTGAAGGATGCGGTGCACAGCACCTTGGTCCCGCCGAAGCTGATCAGGGCAGAGCCCTCGGCCTGAGCGCTCCAACCCCGTTCGATGGTGATCTCGCGGAGCTGGTCGGTGGAGCGGCCGTCGGCGCGGACGATGGATGACATGGACTTCCTTCGGTCAGGGGATTCGGTGGTTCAGAGCGATTCGATGACGGACGCCGGAAGGTCGATGACCCCGGTCTGCACGAGCTGGACGTCGCGGACCTCGCGACCCATCAACCGGTTCGCGAGTGCGGTGAACTCGACCGTCGAGTCCCCGGTGGCCTCGTAGACGTAGGTCGCCGTGGCGTCCGGCGGTGCGAGCAGGTCACCGCGCACGAGCTGGCGGTAGACGTCTCCGGCGGTCTCGTCATCGCTCGACACGAGCGTCACGCCCTCCCCCATCACGTAGCTGATCGCTCCGCGCAGGAAGGGGTAGTGGGTGCAGCCGAGGACGAGCGTGTCGACGCCGGCATCCCTCAGCGGAGCCAGGTACTCCTCCGCCACCGCGAGGACCTCGGGGGTGCCGGTGATGCCGGCCTCCACGAACTCGACGAATCGCGGGCACGCGGCCGTGAAGACCTCGAGCGTCTCGTTCACCTCGAGCATGTCCTGGTAGGCGCGGGAGCCGATCGTTCCGACCGTGCCGATCACGCCGACGCGTCCGTTGCGCGTGGTCGAGACGGCGCGGCGCACGGCCGGACCGATCACCTCGACCACGGGGACGTCGTAGCGCTCTCTGGCGTCGCGGAGCATCGCGGCAGAGGCGGTGTTGCAGGCGATCACCAGCATCTTCACGCCCTGGTCGACCAGGGTGTCGAGGACCTCGAGCGAGTAGCGTCGCACGTCTGCGATCGGCTTGGGACCGTACGGCGAGTGCGCCGTGTCGCCGATATACACGAACGATTCACGGGGCAGCTGGGCCCTGATGGCCCTCGCCACCGTGAGCCCGCCGACACCGGAGTCGAAGATTCCGATCGGGGCGTCATTCATGACTCCCCAGCCTACCCGCGCGCACACGACGCGCTCTCCGCCGCGCTCACTAAGCTGAAGCCCATGACGACGTCGACGGCGCTTCTGACCGACCGCTACGAACTGACCATGCTCGCCGCCGCGCTCCGCGACGGCACCGCGTCGCGCCCGAGCGTGTTCGAGCTGTTCTCCCGCCGCCTGTCGGGTGGACGCCGGTTCGGCGTGGTCGCCGGTACAGGGCGCCTGCTGACCCTCCTGCGGGACTTCCGCTTCGGCGACGACGAGCTGCGATTCCTGCGCGACAACGACGTGGTCAATGCCGACTCGCTGACCTACCTCGAGAACTACCGCTTCACCGGATCGATCCGCGGCTACCGCGAGGGCGAGCTGTACTTCCCCGGCTCCCCCATCCTCACCGTGGAGGGGACCTTCGCGGACGCCGTCGTGCTTGAGACTCTGGCCCTCAGCGTCCTCAACCACGACTCCGCCGTCGCGACCGCGGCATCGCGCATGAGCATCGCCGCGGGCGAGCGCCCGCTGGCGGAGATGGGATCGCGACGGGCCGCCGAGCACTCCGCCGTGGCCGCCGCCCGTGCCGCGTACATCGCCGGCTTCGGCGCCACGAGCAACCTCGAGGCCGGTCGCCGATGGGGCCTGCCCACCATGGGCACGGCCGCCCACTCCTGGACGCTTCTGCACGACAGCGAGGAGGACGCCTTCCGCGCGCAGATCGACAGCCTCGGCACCGGCACCACGCTGCTCGTCGACACCTACGACATCCGCACCGGCGTCGAGACCGCGATCCGCGTCGCCGGCACCGGACTCGGCGGAGTGCGCATCGACTCCGGCGACCTGCCGATCGTCGCGGCGGAGGTCAGGGCGCAGCTCGACGAGCTCGGAGCCACGGGCACCAGGATCACCGTCACCAGCGACCTCGACGAGTACGCGATCGCGGCACTCGCCGCCTCACCCGTCGATGCCTACGGCGTGGGAACCTCCGTCGTCACCGGCTCCGGCTACCCGACGGCGAGCATGGTCTACAAGCTCGTCGCCCGGCAGGACTCCGACGGCGCCTGGATCGGCGTCGCCAAGGCCTCGGCCGACAAGGCGTCACACGGAGGCAGGAAGGCGGCGTTCCGCACGCTGACCGACGGCGTGGCGTCGGAGGAGACCGTGGTCGTCTCCGACGGTTTCGAGAAGCTCGACACCCCGTCGGAGCATCCGCAGGGCCGCCCGCTGCAGGTGACATTCGTCGAAGCGGGAGACATCGACACCTCTTACGAGGGCGTCGAAGGCACGGCATCCGCTCGCGCGCACCATCTTCGAGTGCGCGAGGAACTGCCCGTTCGCGCCCTCGCGCTCAGCAAGTCCGACCCGGCGATCCCGACGGTGTTCGTCGACGCCGACTGACGTCGGTCAGCCGACCATCGACTCGTAGATCTCCTTGCAGGTGGGGCAGATCGGGAACTTCTCCGGGTCGCGACCCGGCGTCCACTTCTTGCCGCACAGCGCGCGCACCGGCTTGCCGGTGATCGCGGACTCGAGGATCTTGTCCTTCTTCACGTAATGCGAGAAACGCTCGTGGTCGCCCGGTTCGAGGTTCTCCTCTCGGAGGAGCTCTTCCAGTTCGCGATCAAGCGTTGCCACGCCGCCCTGATCGGGGCTGTCCAGCGGAGTACTCATCCCGCGAGTCTAGTCGCGCGAGGAGCTCAGCGGGCGGGTCTCACGCGGTCTCGACGAACTCCATGAGACGTTCGCCTCCGCGCTCGAACACGCGACCGCCGACGGCGACCCCGATCACCAGCGCACCGGCGCCTGTCGCGATCCCTGCCCACAGCGTGGCGGGGGCGAACTCCGAGCCCTCGACGATCGTGAGCACGAACAGCCAGATCGTCGGGATGCTCAGGACGATGGCGCCGAGGAACGCGGCCGCCGGACCGAACGCTCCGCGCGAGGTCGGCCGCTGCGGCTGCTGGAACGGGCTGTCGCCGGGGCGCGACACCGCGTAGGGCGCGACGACGGAGACGATGCTGGAGATGCCGAGCGCCGAGAAGAGCAGGCTCGCGGCGAGGCCCGTCAGGGGCAGGAGCAGCCGCCAGTCGGAGATCCAGAGCAGCGTCAGCGGCACCGCGATCGCGAGCACGGGCACGGCGACGAGCACGACGGGCACAAGGCGCCCCAGCCGATCCGGGATGCCGCGAACCCCGCTCGCGATGTGCGTCCACAGGGCGGTCGAGTCGTAGGCGACGTCGTTGTGCGGGAGCCAGCCGAAGAACAGGGCCATCACCGGCACGGGGACGAGCGCGGCGATCTCGAGCGGGACGCCCGCGACCAGCAGCGGGAACACCGTGAGGACGCCGGCGACGGGCACCACGATGAGGTTCATGATGTAGCGGCGATCGCGGAGCCAGTAGACCAGGCTGCGGGCCGCGATCGCGCCGAACGCGTTGGAGGGCAGGAGACCGAACCAGCCGAGTCCGGTGCGCTCCCGAGAGGTCACCGGCCGTTCGGTCGTGGTGAGCAGCCGTCTGACCAGCCAACTCCAGACGACCCAGAGCACCGCGGCCGTGAGCACGGCGATGATGCCGGCGACCCAGGATCCTGCCGTGTCGTCGACGGCCACGGCGAAGAGGAAGCCGGGGCTCGCTGCGAGCGGTGTGAGGCCGACGGTGTCGGTGATCGACGCCACGGCGCCCGGCACATGCCCGTCCCAGCGAAGGGAGGCGAGGAAGACGGCGACGGGGAACGCGATGACGACGAGGGCGAGGGCGAACAGCGCCGTGAGCTCGCGGGAGCGCCGCTCCGGGAGCACCAGCGCGTTCACGGCCATGCCGATGCGCGAGGCCAGCAGCGTGGTCAGCACCCCGAGCAGGGTCATCAGGACGGCGGCGGGCCAGGGGGCGCCGAGCTGCACCGCGACGACGCACACGCAGACGTTCACCGCGAGGAGAGCGACACTCGGCACGCTGACGAAGGCGGCCAGCACCAGTATCCACGGCATCTGCTTCTCATCGACGCCGAACACGGCGAACCGACGGGGATCGAGCTGGTCGACGGCTCCGACGAGGATCGGACCGACCAGGAAGCCCAGGAGGATCGCGGCGCTGCCGAGCACGATCACGGTGCGCGCGACGGCGACAGGCACGTCGTCGAGGCTCAGGACCGCGGCGCAGACGACCGCCGTGATCGCCACGACGACGACGAGCATGACGAGGGTGCGTCCCCGTCGTTCGCCGCGCAGCGCCCCGATCAGGAGCGCAGCCCTCAGTCGGAGAACGTGTGCAGCCACTCGAGCCCCTCCACTTCGCCGATACCGCCGGAGAGCTCGACGAACCGCGCTTCCAGCGTCTGTCCGGCGCGCACGTCCTCGATCGTCCCCTCGGCGAGCACGTCGCCGCCGACGATGATCGCGACCCGCGAGCAGACGCGCTCCACGAGGTCCATGCCGTGGCTGGAAAGGATGACGGTTCCGCCGTGCGACACGTAGGCCCGCAGGATGTCGAGGATGACAGCGGACGAGACAGGGTCGACGGCCTCGAACGGCTCGTCGAGGACGAGGACGCGCGGCGAGTGGATCATCGCGCCGGCGAGCATGATCTTCTTCGTCATGCCCGCGGAGTAGTCGGAGACGACACGGCTGAGTGCGTCGCCGAGATCGAACGCTCTGGCCAGGTCTCCGACGCGCTTCTCGATGACGTCGGAGGCAAGCCCCCGGAGCAGCCCGTAGTAGAAGAGGAGCTGACGACCGGTGAGCCGGTCGAACGTGCGGAGCCGGTCGGGAAGCACGCCCATCACCCGCTTGGCGGCGAGGGGCTGGGCGGCCTGGTCGATGCCGCAGATCACCACGCTGCCGGCATCGGACCGGAGCAGCCCGGCGACGATCGACAGCGTGGTCGTCTTGCCCGCGCCGTTCGGTCCGACGATGCCGTAGAAGGATCCGGCCGGGACGGTGAGGTCGATGCCGTTGACCGCGGTGTGGTCGCCGAAGCTCTTCACGAGGCCGCGGATGCGGATCGCCTCGGTCCCGGAATCCGCGGGCACGTCGCGCGCAGGCTCGGAGGTCTCGGCAGGATCGGATGCCGCCGCACCGGGAGTGATCTCCTCGACGCTGTCCACCTCGGGGCTGTCCGTCTCGGGGCTGTCCACCTCCTCGATCACGACCTCGTCGGCCGGAACGTGCTCGGCCACAGGGAGGTCCTCCTGCGTCGGAGACTCCCCCGGCGCCGATGCGTGCTCGACAGGTTCGTGCTCTTCGACGACGATCTCCTCGATCAGGTCCGACGTCGACTCCACCGCGACGGGAGCCTCAGCGGCCTTCGCTTCCTCGGCAGCCTTCGCCTCAGCCGCCTTCGCCTCCTCGGCGGCCTTCGCCTCGGCGCGCTTCGCAGCTGCGGTCTTCGCAGCTGCGGTCCTGGCGGAGTTGGTCTTCGCCGTGGCCGTGCGCGCGGAGGTCTTCGCCGCCGCCGTGCGTTCGGCTGCGGCCTTCGCCGCGGCGGTCTTCGCGGGCGTGGTCCGGGGAGCCGGGCTCTTCGCCGCGGCGGTTCCGGCCTTCGCGGCCGCGGCTCGAGCCGTCGACGAGGTGCCACGCGGAGCGGTCGCTCGCGCGGCCGAATTCTTCGCGGCAGCGGTGCGCGCCGCGGCAGCCGTCGTCCTCTTCGGCGTGCGCGGCGTCTCCGCGTCCTCCGTGCGAGCCGGCTCGGCGATCGCCTCGACGGTGGTGGCGGCCTTCGAGGCCGCTGACTTCGCGGGAGCGCGCTTCACCGGAGGCTTCTTCGCCGGCTCCTTTCGCGCCGGTGTCTTCTTCGCAGGCGTGCTCGCGGCGTCGCCCACCTCTTCGGTGCGGTCGTCGGGGGAAGCAGTCACTGTTCGAGGGTATCAACGGGGTCCCGCCATATCCGGTCCGACGCAACATTTCGCCCTCCGAATCAGCCGTATATCCTGAGTCCTGACGGATGTCGCTCGAATCTGAGTGTTCCGTGTGTACTCGATCACGAAATGGCAACGGGGCCCCAAAGCCCCGGGGCTTCCCAGCCCGAATCGCTACCATGAACTCGGCACGAAGAAGTGTCTGGTCGGTGAACCGACCGTGAACACACTTTCCTTTAGGAGCACTCGTGACTCTTCAGACCGTCATCCTCGCCGCAGGCATGGGCTCACGCCTCGGCCGTGCACTGCCGAAGCCGCTCACCGAACTGAGCGACGGCCGCACGATCATGCGCCAGCAGCACGACAACATCCGTGCAGCCTTCGGTTCCGACGCTCGCATCACCACGGTGGTGGGCTATCGCGCCGAGACCGTCATCGAGGCGTTCCCCCACGTCAACTACGTCCACAACGAGCGCTACGACGAGACCAACACGTCGAAGAGCCTGCTGCGCGCGCTCGGAGCGACGGGCAAGTCCGGCGTGCTGTGGATGAACGGCGACGTCGTCTTCGACCCGATGATCCTCGGCCGCGCCGCCGCGTACATCGAGCGCGACCAGTCGTTCGTCACGGTCAACACCTCCAAGGTCAGCGACGAAGAGGTGAAGTACACGGTCACCGCCGAGGGCTTCATCAAGGAGCTGTCCAAGACCGTCAAGGGCGGTCTCGGCGAGGCCGTCGGCATCAACTACATCTCCTCCGCTCACAAGAAGGCCTTCATGCGCCAGCTGCAGCGTGTCGAGGACCAGGACTACTTCGAGCGCGGCCTCGAACTCGCGATCGCCGAAGACGGCATCCTGCTCGAGCCGATGGACGTCTCCGACCTGTACGCGGTCGAGGTCGACTTCGCAGAAGACCTCGAGCGGGCGAACCTCTTCGTCTGATCCGCTGCTGCTTCGTCCGAATGCCCGCCCCTCCGGGGGCGGGCATTCGGCGTTTTCGCGGGTGCGCTCCCTAGTATCTGAGTCATGGGGACGAAGGTGCAGAAGATCCATTCCCTCCCTGACGGCTCGCCGTGGGACAAGGGAGTACCGCCGACCGGTTCGGACGAGCATCCGTTCGCGATCCGCGGTCTCGATCGCGTGCTGTCGATCCAGCGGCCTCTCGTGCTCGCGCACATCCGGAGCATCCGTCTTCGGCACCCGCACGCGACGCCGGCGGAGATCATCCGCATCCTCGAGATGCGATACCTCGCCGCCGTGACGACCGGCGGCGCCGCCGTGGGGGCGACGGCGGTGATCCCCGGCATCGGAACAGGCGTCACGCTCGCGCTCTCCGGGGTCGAGACGTTGGGCTTCGTCGAGTCGACCGCACTCTTCGCTCAGTCCGTCGCGGAGGTGCACGGCATCGCCGTCTCGAATCCCGATCGTGCGCGAGCTCTGGTCATGACTCTGATGCTCGGCAAGGAGGGCGTCGCGCTGGTCGGCCAGCTCGCCGGACAGGCAGCCGGGCGCGGAGGCACCAGAACGGCCTATTGGGGCGAGCTCGTGACGAAATCGCTCCCCCGCGCCGCCGTCGGGCCCATGGTCGATCAGCTCAAGAGCATGTTCGTGAAGCAGTTCGCAGCGAAGGGCGGGGCGTCGTTCATCGGAAAGGCACTGCCGTTCGGTGTCGGTGCGGTCATCGGCGGCACCGGCAACCACATTCTCGGCAGGAGGGTGCTGACCACTTCGCACCGCGCTTTCGGCGCCGCTCCTGTCGGACTGCCGCTCGAGTTGGAACCGGTGGACGGCGCGGAGAAGCTCGAGCTGCGGATGCTGCACGGCGCGCAGTTCGTCGGCGGCGCTGTGGCGAGCGCGGCCGGCACGGCCGCACGCGGAGTGACCTGGGCTGGCCGCAAGGCGCTCTCCGTCGGTCGACGCCCGAAGTCGGACACGGCGGAGGTGGAGAGCCTCGGTTCACACGCCCTGCCCGATGACCTCGGAGCCGATTCATCGTCCACAGCGACCGATCGCTGATCCGTTCTCCACAGATCCTTCGGGCTCGAGTCCGACGCGGGGACAGAAGGTCGGCGGCCGCTCCTAGCGTGACCCGCATGCCGAGACCCGCTGTCCCTTCCTTCGTTCCGTTCCCCTCCGCGTACCGCGTTCCCTGGCACGTCTCGCGTGCGGATCCCGCCCACCCCCTCGTGATCAACCACGCGGCAGAACCCGCCGACTTCGTGCGAGTGTTCCGGGATGACGGCGGTCGGGATCGCACGCAACTGTGGGGGCAGGTCCTCCCCGCCGAGCAGATCGAGGTGTGCCTGTGCGCGGCTGACCTCGACGAGGTGATCGTGACCGTAGCCTGGTTCCGTCAGGCAGACGGGTTGGAGTACGTGTGGAGGTTCGTCGCATGACGACGATCGACCACGCATCCGATCCGTCGGCATCGGTCCGAGTTGACACGAAACCGTCGCGAGGGCCGTTCTCACCACACAGGCCGCATCTGGTGCATCGGCCGAAGGAAGGCAGCGAGATGCACGCACTCACGGAGACGCCGAGGTTGACGCGTCTCGCGATCATGATCGGCGTCGCGGCCGCAACCGTCGGGATCATCTACGGCTACGACTCGTCGAACATCGGCGGAGCGCTCATCTATCTCACCGAGGAGTTCAGACTCGACGCCGCAGGACAGGGCCTTCTGGCCACCACGGTGGTCGTGGGAGAGATCGCAGGCGCGCTCTTCGGCGGCGCACTGGCGAACCGCATCGGCCGGAAGCCGACGATGGTCCTCGTCGCATCGACCTTCACCCTCTTCTCGCTGCTGAGCGGCATCGCTCCGAGCCTGGAGTTCCTGATCGCGGCTCGCTTCCTCCTCGGACTCACGATCGGGGTCTCGGTCGTCGTCGTCCCGGTGTTCGTTGCGGAGTCCGCACCGACCCGCTCACGAGGCGCCTTCCTCGTGCTGTATCAGGTGGCGACGGTGTCGGGCATCGTCCTCGGCTACCTCATCGCCATGGCGCTCGCGCCGACCGGGAGCTGGCGATGGATGCTGGGGCTCGCCGCCGTTCCGGGAATCATCATCACCGTGCTGCTCCTGCGCCTCCCCGACACGGCGCGCTGGTACATCATGAAGGGGCGCACGGCCGAGGCGAGAAAGGCCCTCACCCAGATCGAGGGCGACGCCATCGACATCGATGCCGAGATCGAGACCATCACCGCGGGATTCGCGACCGCCCACACCTCCGGCTGGCTCGACCTGCTGCGACCGCCCTTCCTTCGCGCCACGCTCTTCGTGGTCGGACTCGGGTTCTTCGTTCAGGCGACCGGCATCAACGCGATCGTCTATTACAGCCCGAGCATCTTCAAGTCGATGGGCTACACCGACCACGTGACCCAGCTCGGGTTCAGTGCCCTCGTCCAGGTCGCCGGTCTCATCGCGGTCTTCATCGCTCTGCTCGTGATCGACCGCATGGGGCGCCGCCCCGTGCTCCTCATCGGCATCGGAACGATGATCGCGGCGAACGCCCTCCTCGTCGGCGTGTTCCTCGTCGGCGGCGGGGCGTTCGACGGAGCGCTCACCGTGCTGGGCTTCATCGGGCTGATCCTCTTCACCGCCGGTTTCACCTTCGGCTTCGGATCCCTCGTGTGGGTGTACGCCGGAGAGGCCATGCCCGCGCATCTGCGTGCTCTCGGCGCGACCGTCATGCTCACGGCCGACCTCGTCGCGAACGTCATCGTGGGGCTCGTCTTCCCCTCTCTCCTCCAGTCGGCGGGCGGCGCGGGCACCTTCGCGATCTTCGGCGTGATCGCGGTGCTCGCCTTCGGTTTCGTCACCTGGCTGGCACCGGAGACCAAGGGACGCCCGCTGGAGGACATCGGCCGGTTCTGGGAGAACGGCGGGTCCTGGACGGCGAAGGGATGAGCCGGATCCTTCGACGAGAGTCGCCAAAGGATCCGGCGCCCCGTTGTGGCGAGCATCCAACGGTCATGCCCGCCCCGACGCTAGGGTGGAAATCGTGACGGAAAAGCCCGAACTCTTGACCACCGCCGGCCGCATCGCAGACCTCCGCGCGCGCTACAACGAAGCCGTTGTCGACGCCGAGAAGGTCGCGCAGGAGAAGCAGCACGCGAAGGGCAAGATGACCGCCCGCGAGCGCATCGAGCTCCTCGTCGACCCCGGCAGCTTCGTCGAATTCGATGAGTACGTGCGCCACCGCACGACCGCGTTCGGCATGGACCGCAACCGCCCGTACGGCGATTCCGTCGTCACCGGCGTCGGCACGATCCACGGACGCACCGTCGCGGTCTACTCGCAGGACTTCACGACCTTCGGCGGATCGCTCGGCGAGGTCTCCGGCGACAAGATCATCAAGATCATGGAGTTCGCCCTCACCGGAGGCATGCCCATCATCGGCATCCTCGACTCCGGCGGCGCGCGCATCCAGGAGGGCGTGCTCGCCCTCAGCAAGTACGGCGAGATCTTCCGCCTGAACACCCGCTCCTCCGGTGTCATCCCGCAGATCTCGATCATCATGGGGCCGGCGGCCGGCGGCGCGGTGTACGGACCCGCGCTCACCGACTTCGTCATCATGGTCGACAAGACCAGCCAGATGTTCGTGACCGGCCCCGACGTCATCAAGACCGTCACCGGCGAGGACGTGGGCATGGAGGAGCTCGGTGGTGCACTGACGCACAACACCCGCTCCGGCGTCGCGCACTACCTCGCAGAGGACGAAGACGACGCGATCGACTACGCGCGCACGCTGCTCGGCTTCCTTCCCGACAACAACATGGCGGAGATCCCGGGATATGAGAGCGGCTTCGAGTGGGAGACCACGGATGCCGACCGCACGCTGAACACGATCATCCCCGACTCCGCGAACCAGCCCTACGACATCCACACCGTCATCGAGCACGTCGTCGACAACGGCGACTTCATCGAGGTCCAGCCGCTGTTCGCCCCGAACATCGTGATCGGCTTCGGCCGCGTGGAGGGCCGCTCCGTCGGCATCATCGCCAACCAGCCGTCGCAGATGGCCGGAACGCTGAACATCGAGGCTGGCGAGAAGGCCAGCCGGTTCGTCCGCTTCTGCGATGCGTTCTCGATCCCGATCGTGACGCTCGTCGACGTGCCCGGCTACCTGCCGGGCACCGATCAGGAGTGGACGGGCGTCATCCGCCGCGGTGCCAAGCTCATCTACGCCTACGCCGAGGCGACGGTGCCGCTGGTCACCGTGATCCTGCGCAAGGCCTACGGTGGCGCGTACATCGTGATGGGCTCGAAGCAGCTCGGCGCCGATGTGAACCTCGCCTGGCCGACGGCCGAGATCGCGGTCATGGGCGGACAGGGCGCCGTGAACATCCTGTACCGCGGCGAGATCAAGAAGGCCGAAGAGGCCGGCGAAGACGTCGCAGCCGTGCGCACGCGCCTCGCCAACGAGTACACGTACAGCGTCACGAGTCCGTTCCTCGCCGCGGAACGCGGAGAGATCGACGGCATCATCGAGCCCGCGAACACGCGCGTCTCGATCGCTAAGGCCCTGCGAGCGCTTCGGGGCAAGCGTGCGGAGCTACCCCCGAAGAAGCACGGGAACATCCCGCTGTGATGGACCCGTCAGAGTCCCTGCCGCCGACCGTCGAGATCACACACGGCACGGCGACCGAGGAAGAGCTCGCCGCCCTGATCGCGGTCGTCAGCGACGCCTACGCACGCGAAGAGGAAGCCGCGGTCGCGGCGGAGACCCGCGTCTCCGCCTGGGCGCGCACCCAGCGATCGCTGCGCACGCCGTTGCGCCGCGACATCCCGTGGGGGCGCTTCTCGGGGTGATCCCGCGATTCCGTGCGCGGTACACCGCGGCCGCGTGAGAGAGTCTGCGGATCCGCGGGCCCCCCAGCCCACGGATCGCGCAGACACACTTTCGCCGAATCGACAGCGGAATCAGATACCGCGGTCTCCCCAGATCGGCGCACACGCAATAATACATCGATTAGAGTTATTGATGTCAAGAGGGCGCGCCGAAATCCCCGCGCCGGAGGTCACTCCTCCAGGTAGAGGTCGGATGCCCGCGGGGTGAGCACCGAGTCGAGCACGACGCATGCCGCACCGACCGCGCCGACGTCATCGCCGACCACCGTGCCGTCCACGGGGAGCGTGTGCACGGCCTTCGTGGCGCTGAGCCTGTCCAGGAGCGTCGGGATCTCGGCCAGGTACACCTCGGCCAGGCGAGACCAGAACGGGCCTCCCAGCACGACCCTGTCGACGTCGAGGACATTGGTCAGGGCCGCGATCAGCACCGTCAGATGCTCGGCTGCACGACGCAGCACCTGCAGAGCGGGCTCGTCACCGGAGGCAGCCCGCTCGCACAGCAGCGTGAAGCGCGCCTCGACGGCCTCGACATCGCTGCCCTCCCGGTCGTCGACGAAGACTCCGGCGCGCTCGGCCTGCTCGACGATCGCCTGCGGGGTGCACACCACCTCGACGCACCCGCGCATCCCGCACAGGCAGGACGGTCCGTCGGGGTCGACGATGATGTGTCCGATCTCGCCGAAGTTCCGTGTCGAGCCGCGCGCGGGGTCCCCGTCGCGCACCAGGGCCGCTCCGATCCCCGTTCCGAGGTACACGAAGAGGAACGAGTCGTCAGCGGGCCCGTGGCCGGTCCACAGCTCCCCCACCGCGGCCGCCGTCGTGTCCTTTTCCAGAGTCACGTCGAATCCGGTCGCCTCCGCCAGGACGGCTCGCAGCGGGACCCGGTGCCATCCGTGCAGTTTCGGAGGATCGATGACGGTGCCCTTGGCGGCATTCAGCGGCCCAGGCGCCGCCACGCCGATTCCTGCGACATCATCGCGAGCCACACCGGCATCCGCGATCAGAATGTCCACGGCCTGCGCCATGACATCGACGATCCGTCGCGGATCCTTCGCGGGCGTCCGGACGACCCGGCGGCGCACGACCGATCCGGTGAGATCGAGGAGCACGAAGGTGATCACGGCCGGATCCAGGTGGATGCCGATCGAGAAGCGGCTGTCCGCGACCAGTCGCAGGGTGATCCGGGGCTTTCCTGGCCCGTTGATCGTGCGCCCTGCCTCGGTGATCAGACCATCCTCGAGCAGTCGCCGCGTGATGTTCGTCACCGTCTGCGCCGACAGGCCCGTGGCGTCGGCGAGCTCGATCCTGCTGAGCCCCTCACCGGAACGACGAATCGCCTCCAGGATCACGGACTGATTGAAGTCACCCATGCGGGGGAGATTCGTACCTCGGCGTATGCCCATCGTCCTATCCTTCCGCATCCGCCGCCGATTCGTGTCCCCCAAAATACCTACAGACAACGTTTCCCCGAAGGGAGAGACTTAGGGGGACGCTTCGCGTTCGGCTGGTCTCTCTGTCCCAGGGTAGACAGACGATGATCGGCCACCAGCGGACAGTTTTCGGGTAACTGGGCCGCAACGGCGAGGGGCGGGCGGCTTCGCCGCCCCTCGCCCACTCTCTTCTCTCTCGGCTCTGACCCCCTCCCCCGATCAGAGCCGAGATGGGGGCGCCGTTATCGCGCCGCCGGGTCTCGCGGAATCTCGTGCCAGAGATCTACGGAGTCGTCGTCGCTCGACGAGCCGGCGCTGGCACGGCCCACGACCGTCACCGCGACTCTCTCGTCGTGTGCGGCGCGGACGATGACGCGATCGGCATGAGCATCCGCGAGCACCCTGGCGAGCTCATCGCGGATCTCGGCGCGACGCTCCTCCCCGATCTCGTCGAGACCGCCCTCGTCGAACACCGTCACCGCGACGCCCCGGCGCCGAGCGTCGGCGATCGCGTCGCGCACCGCGTCGTTCAGCAGATCCGCCCCGCGGAGCTCATCCCTGAGCCGCCCTTCGGCCAGCCTCGCCTCGAGGCGTTCCTCCTCCGTGAGGTCGCCGTGCGCGGCCACCGTGCGGCTGAGCACGGGACCGGCGACGGCCAGAGCGAACTGGGTGCGAAGCCGCCGTTCGCGCTGACGGACCTGCTGGGTCGCATGCCATGCGGAAACGGCCTGCTGGATGTCGGCCAGTCTCTCGGTGTCGCGGATCGCCCGATCCCAGAACAGCACGAGGAGCCGCGCCACGACGACCCACATGATCGACCCGACGAGCCCCAGGGAGAGCGAGACGAGCAGACCCAGATGGATCGACGAGACCACGACGAGCCCCAGCAGCGTGATCCATCCGATGAGGAAGCGTCGACGGACGATGCAGACGACGCCGAGCAGCCCGATGCCGCCGATGTACCACGTCGCGAACGGGGCCGTGCGGTAGGCGGCGTCCAGCGAATGGGTGGCGAGGCTCGGGATCAGGAAGCTCGACACCGCCGCGGAGACACCCGCCCAGAGCGGCATCCGCACGGTCGTGGCCGAACCCCAGAGGATCGCGATGTTCACGACGACGAGGTACACCGCGATCGCGGCGACCATCAGCAGGGGCGCGCTGGGCTGTTCGATCCACCACACTCCCCTGGCAGCGAAGTACATCGCGAAGCCGACGGCGAGCAGTGTCGCCACACTGCGCACGGTGCGGTTCATGAGCGTTCCCAGCCGAGAGTGACGACCGTGCCGGCCTCGCCGGAGTCGATCGACGCGGTTCCGGCGACGCCGGCCATGCGCGCGAGGATCGACGCGCGGATGCCGAGCCTGTCGGCCCCGATCGCCTCGATGTCGAACCCCGGGCCGCTGTCGCTGATCGTGACCCGGATCCCCTCGTCCCCGCGCCCCTCGGCGATGATGTGCAGCCCCCTGCCGCCCGCGTGCGTGACGGAGTTGCCGAGCGCCTGCCTCGCGGCGAGGACGAGCGCCCGTGCGACGCGCCCTGGAAGGAGCCCGATGCCGCCGCGCTCCTCGACGATCGCATCGGCGCCGAGCTCGGAGAGGGCTCTGCGCAGCTCCGCGACGATCTGCGCGACGGCGACCGGTTCGTCACTGCCCTCCTGGGCGACGGCCGCCTCGGTGTTGGCGAGCCTCGTGAGCGCCTCCCGCGCCATGGCGACGGCGAGATCCTTGGCGCGCTCCCCCTCCGCACGCTCAGCGGCGATCAGTGCGGCCAGCACGCTGTCGTGCATGAGCGCGGACATCGCCACGCGCTCCTCCTCCGCCGCGGCTGCCGCGGCGGCTGCGGCATAGGCCGACACCGCCCGCCCCCGGACGTCGTCGACGCCGGAGGCCACCGAGCGGAACATCCAGCCGAGGGAGATGATCACGATGCCGAGGATCAGCGTGAACGACACGTCGAACGCGGTGGTCACCCAGAACTCCCGCGAGAACTCGCCCTGCACGAGGCGCACGTAGCCGTAGACGAACGGCATCCCCGCGGCCCAGGTGAACTGGAGCCAGAGCGGGAACGCGAGCATCGCCGCCACCACTCCGACGTTGACGAGGAAGAAGATCCACGGCTGCTCCGCGGCGACCTTGATCCGCTGATCGACGACCACGGGCCAGACGGCGAGCGCGAGCACGTAGGCGACCGCGAAGATGCCCGATGTCGTGCGGACCCCGCGTCCGATCAGACAGGCGATCAGCATCGCGATGAGCGGCACGAAGACCACCAGCAGCATCGCCACCTGCGGAGCGTCCGGAAGGGACAGCGATGCGACCGCGGCGATCAATGCCTGTACGCCCAATGCGGCGGAGCCGATCGCGGCCACGGTCGCGAGGATGCGCTCCATGCGCTTGCCCGTGAACCTCTCGAAGCCGGTCTCGGCCCCGCCGGGAGAAGGGATCTTGCTCCAGGCTTCGCGGATGCTGAGCGTGTCAGCCGGCACTCGGCGCACCGCCGGCGGCCACGATTCCGTCCTCCATCGCGCGCCGGAGCAGATCGACCTTCGTCGAAGCCGGGCGCCCGACGCTGACGTACTTCACGCGGATGCGCGAGATGTTCTCCTTCGCGGTGGAGTACGCGACCCCCAGCCGTTCGGCGACCGCCTTGAGCGGCAGACCGGTGGCGTACAGGCGCAGCACCTCGCGCTCTCTGGAGGAGAGCTGCGCGTCGGCGAAGTCCCTGTCCCCGTCGACCGCACTCGCCCACTCGACGTTGTTGAGCGCTTCGCCCTGCGCCACCGTGCGGATCGCGTCGAGGACGTCGTCGAGCGCGGAGGACTTGCTCACCACTCCCGCAGCTCCGGCGGAGAGCGCTTCCCGCACAGCCGCGGGCCGATCGGCGACGCTGTGGATGACCACGCTCGCGCCGTCGTTGACCACAGCCATGACGTTCTCGGTCACGGTCGTGCCGTCTCCGAGGGTGAGATCGAGCACGACGACATCCGCCGGCGCCTCTCCTGAGGCCGCACGCCAGTCGAGGTACGAGGCGACCGTGCTGCCGGAGAAGACCACCGTCTGCTCGCCGTCACGCGCGCACGCCGCCTCGAGTCCGAGGCGGACGGACTCGTGATCATCGATGAGTGCGACCCTGCTCATCCGTCCAGCCTACTGAGTTCGTCCAGATGCTTTACGGTCTCGTGTCACCGAGTGAGAAGAGCGACCACCTCGAAGTGGTGGGAATGGGGGAAGAGATCGAAGGCCCGCAGCGTGGAGACGGTCCATCCGTGACCCCGGAACGTGCCGAGATCCCGCGAGAGGGCGACCGGATCGCATGCGACGTAGGCGATGGCGTCGGGCGCCAGCGCGTGCAGCGCGTCGACGACCGCCCTGCCCGCACCAGCGCGCGGCGGGTCGAGCACGACGGCGCCCGCGTTCGCGTTGGAGGGGAGCGACGCCAGGTAGCGGTCGACACGGGCGGTGACGGCGGTGGCGTCGATGCTCGAGAGGTTCTCGCTGGCATGGGCGGTGGCCCTCTTGCTCGATTCGACGGTGACGACGTCGGTGGCGCCGAGATCGCCCAGCGTCGCCCCGAACAGCCCGACGCCCCCGTAGAGGTCGTAGTGCGTGGATGCCTCGTCGACGTGTCCGTCGAGCACTCCGTAGACGGCAGCGTCGAGCACGGATGCGGCACGCGGATGCACCTGCCAGAAGCCGCCTGCGTCGACCTGGAAGCGACGGTCGCCGACCGTCTCGTAGACGACCTCCGGGTCGCGGCGGCGGCCGCGCTGCGGCATCCGCCCCGAGTCCTCGTGCCGGATGATCCGCACCCGCCCGTCGCCGGGCTCGACGAGATCGATGCGGCCGGGCTTGCCACCCTGGAGCGCGAGAGCGGCCTGGGCGACCGCCGGCCGCGCGAGGGGGTGGGATGACACGGGGATCACACGGTGACTGCGCGCGGCGTAGGGGCCGACGATGCCGTCGTCGTCGACGTGCAGGCTCACCCGCGTGCGCCATCCGGTGCCGTCGCCGGAGTCGACGGCCTCGATCTCGGGCGCCTCGATGCCACCGCCCGCGAACCGGTCGAGCGCCTCGGCGAGAACCTGCTTCTTCAGGGTCCGCTGGTGCGGCAGGGCGATGTGGCCGAGGTCCGCGCCGCCTGCACGGTCGTCGGGGTCGCGCGAGACGTCGGCCTCCGCCCACACGTGCGGTCGGCGATGCTCCGACGGCTCCAGAACCTCGACCGTCTCCGCGCGCCAGAAGCTGCGCGACTCATCGGTCGACGAGGGGTCGAGCCGCGCCCGCACCCGCTCGCCGGGGATCGCATCGGAGACGAACACGACGCGGCCCTCGTGGCGGGCGATGAAGGTGCCGCCGTGAGCGATCCCCGTGATGTCGAGATCGAGCAGCGGTCCTGCGGAAGAAGTCATTCTTCGAGGATACGGTGGTGGACATGCGCGTCTGCCTCGCTTCCACCTCCCCCGCCCGCCTCATGCTGCTGCGTCAGGCGGGTATCGAGCCGCTCACCCTGTCTCCCGACGTGGACGAGGACGCGGTCGCGGCAGCGGCAGCCGCCGAGCGCGGTGCGGAGCTGCCTCCGGCCGAGCTCGTGCTCCTCCTCGCCAGGGCGAAGGCCGCGGACGTCGCGCACCGGCTCACCGCTGAGGGCGGGTTCGACGGGCTCGTGATCGGCGGGGACTCGATGTTCGCGCTCGGGGGGCGCGTCTACGGCAAGCCCTACACGGCGGAGGAGGCGACCAGGCGCTGGCGGGAGATGCGCGGCGCCACCGGCATCCTGCACTCCGGTCACTCCGTGTACCGGGTCTCTCCCGGCGTGGCGCCGACGGAGGCGACGGCGGTCGCCGAGGCGTCCGTGACCTTCGCCGACGACATCAGCGATGCCGAGATCGCGGACTATGTGACGACGGGAGAGCCCCTCCACGTCGCCGGCGCGTTCACCGTCGACAGCCTGGGCGGTGCGTTCATCACCCGCGTCGACGGCGACCCGTCGACCGTGGTCGGCATGTCGCTGTCGACGGTGCGACGCCTCGCCGCCGAGCTGGGCGTGCCGTGGACCTCGCTGTGGTCGTAGCACCCCGACACGTTTCTCGTCTTTTCTTGTGGAGAGTCGTCAAATAGATCGGCGGGCTTCTCGCTAGGCTGGCAAGCATGCCTGATATCGCCAAGGTTCTCATCGCCAACCGCGGCGAGATCGCCGTACGCATCATCCGCGCCGCACGCGACTCCGGTATCGCCTCGGTCGCCGTCTACGCCGACCAGGATCGGGATGCTCTGCACACGCGGCTCGCCGACGAGGCCTATGCCCTCGGCGGAGCCACCAGCGCCGAGACGTACCTGCAGATCGAGAAGATCCTGTCGATCGCGCGCCGTGCCGGAGCGGATGCCGTGCACCCCGGCTACGGCTTCCTCGCCGAGAACGCCGAGTTCGCGCGCGCCGTCATCGGCGCTGGTATGACCTGGATCGGCCCGTCCCCCGAGGCCATCGAGGCGCTCGGCGACAAGGTCACCGCACGTCACGTCGCCGAGAAGGTGGGCGCGCCGCTCGCCCCCGGCACGCCCGGTCCGGTGTCCGGCGCCGACGAGGTCATCGCGTTCGCGCAGGAGTTCGGTCTTCCCATCGCCATCAAGGCGGCCTACGGAGGCGGCGGACGCGGCCTCAAGGTCGCCCGTGAGCTCGACGAGGTCGCCGAGCTCTTCGAGTCCGCGACGCGCGAGGCGGTCACCGCCTTCGGCCGCGGCGAGTGCTTCGTCGAGAAGTACCTCGACAAGCCGCGTCACGTCGAGACCCAGTGCCTCGCGGATGCCGAGGGCAACGTCGTGGTCATCTCGACTCGCGACTGCTCGCTGCAGCGCCGCCACCAGAAGCTCGTCGAGGAGGCGCCGGCCCCGTTCCTCACCGAGGAGCAGAACCGCCAGCTGTACGCGTCGTCGAAGGCGATCCTCAAGGAGGTCGGCTACGTCGGCGCCGGCACGTGCGAGTTCCTCATCGGCGCCGACGGCACCGTGTCGTTCCTCGAGGTGAACACGCGCCTGCAGGTCGAGCACCCCGTGTCCGAGGAGGTCACCGGCATCGACCTGGTGCGCGAGCAGTTCCGCATCGCCGCCGGCGGCACCATCGACTACGACGACCCCGAGCCCCAGGGCCACTCGATCGAGTTCCGCATCAACGGCGAGGACCCCGGTCGCGGGTTCCTGCCCCAGCCGGGCCCGATCCACGTCTTCAAGACGTTCGGCGGCCCCGGCATCCGCCTCGACTCCGGCGTCACCGCCGGAGACTCGGTCTCCGGCGCCTTCGACTCGCTCCTCGCGAAGATCATCGTCACCGGCAAGGACCGCGCCGAGGCGCTCGAGCGCTCGCGCCGTGCTCTCGACGAGTTCGAGGTCGCTGGCCTTCCCACGGTCCTCCCGTTCCACCGCAAGGTCGTGAACGACCCGGCCTTCACCGCGGAGGACGGCGTCTTCGGCGTGTACACGCGCTGGATCGAGACCGAGTTCGTGAACGACATCCCCGCCTGGGACGGCGAGCTGGAGCCGCTGGCCGAGACCAGCGGGCGCCACACGGTCGTCGTCGAGGTCGGGGGCAAGCGCCTCGAAGTCAGCCTCCCCGACCGCGTCGCCGCCGCCGTGGGCACGGCAGGGCGCCCCGCGGCTGTTCCGCCGTCGCGCCGCAGCCACTCCACGACCGTCAACGCGGGCGCCTCCGGCGACGCGGTGAAGTCCCCGATGCAGGCCACAGTGGTCAAGATCGCGGTCGAGGAGGGGCAGCAGGTCGTCAAGGGCGATCTCGTCGTCGTCCTCGAGGCGATGAAGATGGAGCAGCCCCTGCAGGCCCACAAGGACGGCGTCGTCGGCAACATCAACGCGGATGCCGGCGCCACGGTCTCCGCAGGGCACCAGCTGCTCACGATCAGCTGAGCCACCGGTACGGAAAAGGCGCCCCGCTCCGGCGGGGCGCCTTTTCCGTACCGGCGTCGGTCCGCTCAGGTGATGTTCGCGTTGACCAGGTGCATCGCGCGGCTCGCGTCGGTGATGCTGCTGGACAGCGAGGGGTAGGCCGCGAAGACGCGCGAGACCTGGTCGACCGTCAGGCGACGCTCGACGGCGACAGCGATCGGGTAGATCAGCTCCGAGGCCTTCGGCGCGACGATCACGCCGCCGATGACGGTGCCGGATCCCTTGCGCGCGATCAGCTTGACGAAGCCGTCCTTGATGCCCATCATCTTCGCGCGCGGGTTCGCGGCGAGCGGCAGCTTGTAGACGAGGCCGTCCGCGACGCCGTCCTCCACGTCTTTCTCCGAGAACCCGACCGTCGCGATCTCCGGCGCCGTGAAGATGTTCGAGGTGATCTTGATCTGCTCGAGCGGGATGACGATGTCTCCGAGCGCGTGGAACACCGCCGTGCGGCCCTGCATGGAGGCGACGGATGCCAACGGGAAGAAGTTCGTGCAGTCGCCGACCGCGTAGATGTTGGGCACGGACGTGCGTGCCACCTTGTTGACCCGGACGTGACCGGACTCGGTGAGCTCGACCCCCGCGTCCTCCAGCCCGATGCCCGCGGTGTTGGGGATCGAGCCGACCGCCATCAGGCAGTGGCTGCCGTCGACCGTGCGACCGTCGGAGAGCGTGACCGTCACGCCGTCCTTCGTGACCTCGACGCGGTCGGCACGCGCCTTGGAGAGCACCTGCATCCCCCCGCGCTTGAAGACCTTCTCCAGGACGCGCGCCGCATCCTGGTCCTCACCGGGGAGCACCTGCTCGCGGCTGGAGACGAGCGTCACCTTCGCGCCGAGGTTCATGTATGCCGAGGCGAACTCCGCCCCGGTCACACCGGAGCCGACCACGATGAGGTGCTCGGGGAGCGCCTTCATGTCGTACAGCTGAGTCCACGTGAGGATCCGCTTGCCGTCGGGCTTCGCCGAGTCCAGCTCGCGGGGAGAGGCGCCGACCGCCACCACGATGGTGTCGGCCTCGACGCGGTCGAAGTCGGTTCCGCCCTGACCGGTGGAGACGACGATCGCGTTCGCCCCCTCGATGCGGCCGTGGCCGGAGAGGATGCGGACACCCGCCTCCAGCAGGGTGGAGCGCATGTCCTCGGACTGCTGGCCCGCGAGGGCGATGAGCCGTTTGTTGACGGCGGCGAGGTTGATCGCGATCTCGGGCTTGAGCGGCTTGCCGTGCTCGCCCTTCGCGTAGAACTGCACGCCGAGGTCGCTGGCCTCGGAGATCGCGACGGCGGCGTCGGCCGTCGCGATCAGGCTCTTCGAGGGGACCACGTCCGTGAGGACGGCGGATCCTCCGACGCCGACGCGCTCGACCAGTGTCACCTCGGCTCCGAGCTGGGCGGCGGCGAGAGCCGCCTCGTAGCCGCCGGGACCGCCGCCGAGAACGGCGACGCGCTGAGTGCGCTCGAAAGTGGTGGAAGACATGGAATCCATTCTTCCGCAATCCTGGCGGGGAGCCCTCCACCTTCCTAGAGTGGATCCATGCCCGAGATTCACAGCAACCCCCTCGACGACCCCACCGCGAACCCGTTCGAGGTGGCGGCGACCGCCGCCGCCGACATCGCGCGGCTGAGCGGCGTCGAGAAGCACGACATCGCCCTCACCCTCGGCTCCGGATGGGGCAAGGCCGCCGACATCATCGGCGAGACGGTCGCGACCATCCCGGCCACCGAGGTCACCGGCTTCTCCAAGCCCGCCCTCGAGGGCCACGTCGGCACCCTGCGCAGCATCCGCACTCCCGACGGCAAGAACGTCCTCGTCATCGGCGCCCGCACCCATTACTACGAGAAGCACGGCGTCCGCCGCGTCGTCCACTCCGTCCGCACCGCCGCGGCCACGGGGGCGAAGATCATGGTCCTCACCAACGGCGCCGGCGGCATCCGCGAGACCTGGAAGCCCGGCCAGCCCGTGCTCATCAGCGATCACATCAACCTCACCGCCGACTCCCCCCTCGAGGGTGCGACCTTCGTCGACCTCACCGACCTGTACTCGACGCGTCTGCGCGACATCGCCAGGACCATCGACCCCACCCTCGACGAGGGCGTCTACACGCAGTTCACCGGTCCGCACTACGAGACCCCCGCCGAGGTGCAGATGGCGAAGCACATGGGCGGCCACATCGTCGGCATGTCCACCGCCCTCGAGGCGATCGCCGCCCGCCAGGCCGGCATGGAGATCCTCGGGTTCTCCCTCATCACCAACCTGGCCGCCGGCATCCAGAAGACGCCGCTCAGCCACGCCGAGGTCATCGAAGCCGGTCAGCTCGCCGAGCCGGTGATCACCAAGCTGCTCGCCGACGTCATCGAGGCGCTATGAGCGAGGAGCTTCTCGCCACGGCCCGTGCCTGGCTGCGTCAGGACCCCGATGCGCAGACGCGCGACGAGCTCGCCGGCATCGTCACCCGCGCCGCGAGCGGCGACGAGGCGGCAGCCGCCGACCTGGCCGACCGCTTCGGCGCCCGGCTCGCCTTCGGCACCGCAGGGCTCCGCGGCGAGCTCGGAGCGGGCAGCAACCGGATGAACCGGGTGCTCGTCGCCCAGGCCGCCGCGGGATTCGCCGCGTACCTGCGCGAGAAGTCCGATGGCCGCACGCCGACCGTCGTGATCGGCTACGACGGCCGCCGCAACTCCCGGGTGTTCGCGACGGATTCCGCCGAGATCTTCGCCGGGGCCGGCCTGCGCGCGATCCTGCTCCCCCGTCTGCTGCCGACGCCCGTGCTCGCCTTCGCGGTGCGCCACCTCGGCGCCGACGCCGGGGTCATGGTCACGGCGAGCCACAACCCGCCGAACGACAACGGCTACAAGGTCTACCTGGGCGGCGAGAATCAGGGATCGCAGATCGTCGCCCCCGCCGACGCGGAGATCGCCGCGCACATCCAGCGGATCGCGGATGCCGGCGATGTGAAGGCCCTTCCGCGGTCGTCGGCGTACGAGACGGCCGGCGAGGACGTCGTGACGGCGTACGTCGAGGCCACCGCGGCTGTCGCTCCGGCGCCCTCGACGGCGACCGGCCTGCGCTGGGTCTACACCGCGATGCACGGCGTCGGATGGGAGACGCTCTCGCGCATCCTCCGCGTCGCCGGCTACCCGCAGCCCATGGTGGTCGGCGAGCAGCTCGACCCCGACGCGACCTTCCACACGGTGTCCTTCCCGAACCCGGAGGAGCCGGGCGCGATGGATCTGGCGTTCGCGCGTGCACGTCGCGTGCAGGCGGACTTCATCCTGGCGAACGATCCGGATGCCGATCGCCTCGCCGTCGCGATCCCCGATGAGACCGCCGAGGGCGGCTGGCGTCGCCTCACCGGCAACGAGGTGGGGCTGCTGCTCGGCGCCCGTGCGGCACGCGCGGCGGCCGGAACGCCCGGCGCGTCCCTCGCGTGCTCGCTGGTGTCCTCCCCCGGCCTCGGCGCCATCGCGGCGCATCACGGACTGGACTTCCACGAGACGCTCACGGGGTTCAAGTGGATCTCCCGCGCACCGGGGATCGCCTTCGGATTCGAGGAGGCGCTGGGCTACCTCGTGAACCCGGAGACCGTCCGCGACAAGGACGGCATCTCCGCGGCGATCGCGATCCTCGGCCTGGCTGCGGAGGCGCGCGATCGGGGTGCGACCATCGCGACGCTCCTCACCGAGCTGGGCGAGACCTACGGGCACTTCGCCAGCGGCCAGGTGTCGGTGCGAGTCGACGACCTCTCCGTCATCGGCAACGTCATGCTCTCGCTGAGGACGCTGCCGCCGACCCAGATCGGCTCGCACGCGATCGCCTCCGCCGAGGACCTGCTCCGTGCCGCACCGGGGGCGCCCTCCGGAGACGTGCTGCGCTACCGGCTCGCCGACGGGTCACGCGTCATCGTGCGCCCGAGCGGCACCGAGCCGAAGCTCAAGGTGTACATCGACGCGAAGGGCGACACCGCCGACGCGGCAGCACAGGCCGTCGCCGACCTCGAAACGGGAGTCCGCGCGCTGCTCGGAGACCGCTCCTGAGCTGCCGGCGGTGGTGACGATGCAGACCAGACGGATCACGATCAGCGCCCACAACGGCATCCATGCGCGCCCTGTGGCCGAGCTGGCGCGGCTGGCGATGTCGTCCGCGCACCCTGTGATCGTCCGCACGGCTGCGGGCGCGGAGGCCGACCTGAGCAGCGTGCTCGCGGTGATGGACCTCGCCCTCGGCGAGGGCGACGTCGTCGAGCTGGAGACGGCGGATGCCCCGGCATCCGCCGCCCTCCTCGACTCGATGGCGGCCGTGCTCGACCCTCGAGATCGGTGATCGTCAGCCGTCGATGACGGAGACGAGCTCGTCGAGGAACGACTCGAACGTCGTGCCCCTGCGGACGATCCTCTGCACGCTCTCGCGTTCGCTGAAGACCTCGACGAGCTGCTCGAACACGGTCTGGAATGCAGCGCGGTCGCTCTCGCTGAACGCGGCGAGGGCGACCACCTGCACACGGCCGTCGCCCCACGCCACCGATCCGTCGGCGACACCGATCGCGATCGCGGTGCGGATCGCGGTCATCTGCAGCGCGTGCGGGACGGCGAGCGCGTCGGTGAACGCCGTGGACGACATGCGCTCGCGCACGATCGTGTTCTCGACGTAGTCCTCGCCAATCAGTCCGCTGCGCACGAGCCGATCGCCGAGGCGGCGGATGATCTGCTCCTCGCCCTCGTCGGGGAGTGGGTGCACGAACGCCTCGGCGTCGAAGTAGCGCGACAGCTCCTCGCGGAGCCTGTTGAGACGCCTCGCTCTCCTCAGCCGCGCCGCCGCCTGCTGCACGCGTTCGGCGTCGGTGTCGGAGAAGAACGGGTGGATGCGGACGAACCGCTCCCCCGCGATCCCCGGCTCGATCGTGCTGAGGACCAGGTCGGTCCCGAAGGACGCCCAGTCGGGGTCGACGCTGGTCACGACGCTGGTCACCTCGATCGAGGACCCCAGCGATCGGTCGACGCTGGAGCGGAGCAGCTCGTGCAGCTCGTAGTAGCCGGGGCAGACGATGGTCGCGGTGAGGATCGACGCCGCCGCACGGCTTCGTTCCAGTCGCCCGCCGACGTGCATGGCGATGTAGGCGATCTCGTCGTCGTGGATGGGCGATCCCACCCGGTCGTGCAGCCCGCTCGCGATCGAGACCGCGACCTCGAAGATCATCGGATACGTCGACTTGAGCGATCGCGTGAGCGGGTTCCGCGACAGCGCCTGCGTCTCGGCGCGGCGGAGCAGATTCTGGATGTGCAGCGCGAGCCGGAGCACGAAGGTGTCATCGACGAGGTCGAGCTGGTACTCGGATGCCGCCCGCTGCAGCTCCTCGCGCACGGCCCGCTCGACGCGCGGCTCGACGCCGCTGCGTGCGACGTCTCTGGTGGCCGTGTCGCCGGGGGCGACGACGCGCGTGAGCACGAGCGAGGCCAGGTGGGCGCTGTCGCCGTCGCCGAGCGGCACGCCGAAGTGCTCCTCGGCGAGGCGGGCGAGGACTCTCCCAACCTGGGGGATCTCGTCGCGGACCCCTTCCGCCTCCGCGGCGAGCGCATGCCCCGCCGCGACGCGGTCGGCCGCGATGGCGATGTGCAGCAGCACGTCGGATATCGCGAGCTCGTTGACGAAGTAGCCCAGCGCTCCCAGTTCGTCGACCAGCGCGGACTTGAACGGCCCGACGGCGCTCGCGTCGACCGCGTTGCCGACGAGCGCGGTGCGGAAGACCTCGGGGTGGAAGGACGCGGCATCCGACTCGTCGTGGGCGAGCCTGCTGATCAGGCGGCGCCGCGCCTCCTCCGAGCCGCGGAGCCTCACCTGCTCGCGGTCCCGCTCCAGGGAGAGCCCTGAACCGTCGAGAAGGCCGCGCACCCTGGTGAGATCGGCCTCGAGCGTCGCCTCGCTGACGTGCAGCCGGTCTGCGGCCTGGAAGACGTCGATTCCACCCGCGTCGTCCAGGAGCATGCGCACCACGGCGTGCAGGCGATGCCGCGGGGTGCTCTCGGCGCCCGTGCGGGTGCGGAGAGCATCGCGTGCGGATGCCCCTGCCCGGTATCCGGCGGGACCCGACTCGACGGCGTCCGCGCCGGCGACTCTCGCGTTGAGAGCCGCCACGTAGGAGCGGATGCTGCGCGGGGTGACGCCGACCTGATCGGCGAGACTCGCCGCCGTGACCCAGGTGTCATGACGGAGCAGGGTGGTGAGGAGCTGGTCCTGACGCTGGCGCGACATGTTCCTCCGATCCTCACTCGCGGGTGACGGCCCTGTCCCGCGCATCCCATGATGTCAGCATCCGGGGAGCCGGGGGCGGAAGGCGACGTTCCGCGGGGGCGGAAAGGTTCGTGTTGGCCGCGCACCCCCATCGGCTCACAGACTGTTCTCAGGAAGGCGGAATCAATGAAGATCCTCGTGATTTGCGGTGCGGGCGCGTCGAGCACCTTCGTCGCGCAGCGTCTTCGCCGCGCGGCCGAGGCTGCGGGACTCGACTGGGAGACCTCTGCGGGCACCGCTCAGGCGGTCACCGAGTCCAGCGCCGACCTGATCCTGGTCGGACCGCACCTGAAGGACCGCGCCGCCGATCTGCAGGAGGTCCTGCCGATGCCGGTCGCCGTGCTCCCCGACGACGTCTTCTCCGACCGCGACGGGCGCCGCACGCTCGCGCTCGTCCGCGCCCTCCTCGCTGACAACCGCACCTCTTCGGAAGGAAGATCATGACCGCCACACGCACCGTACGGATCGGCTCATCCCACGGCCTGCACGCCCGCCCCGCGAAGCTGTTCGCCCAGGCGGCGAAGGACTCGGGCATCGCCGTCACGATCGCGAAGGACTCGGGCAAGGCCGTCAACGCCGCCAGCATCCTCGGGGTGATCGCCCTGGCGATCGAGTTCGGCGACTACGTGACCCTCACCGCCGACGGCGAGAACGCCGAGGGCGTGCTCGACACGCTCACGGAGCTGCTGACCACCGACCACGACCAGGAGAGCGCCGGATGACCGAGCTCAGAGGAGTCGGGATCGGCCTGGGCGTCGCCCAGGGCCCCGTGGTGCGCATGACGGAAGCCATGCCCGCGCCGCAGAACACCGCGAGCACCCTCGGCGCGGACGCCGAGCGGACGCGCGCCCGCGAGGCCGTCGCCGCCGTGGCGCAGGAGCTGACCGCCCGAGGCGCGACCGCAGGAGGATCGGCGCAGGAGGTGCTCGAGGCCCAGGCGATGATCGCCGAGGACCCGACCCTCCAGGACGAGATCGACGAGCGGCTGAACGCCGGCGGCACCGCGGAGTGGGCTGTGCACGACGCCTTCGCGGGCTTCAGAGCGACTCTGGAGGCCGTCGGCGGCTACCTCGGCGAGCGCGCCGCAGACCTCGACGACATCGCCCAGCGGGTGCTCGCGCGGCTGCGCGGGGTCGATGCCCCCGGCGTGCCCGACCCCGGTCACCCGTTCGTCCTGGTCGCCCGCGACCTCGCTCCCGCTGACACCGCTCTGCTCGACCTGGAGAAGGTGCTCGCCCTCGTCACGTTCGACGGCGGGCCGACGTCGCACACGGCGATCCTGGCCAGGGAGAAGGGCATCGTCGCGATCGTCGGCGCCGCAGCGGCCGCAGACCTCGCCACCGGCCAGACGGTCATCGTCGACGCCGCAGCCGGGATCGTCACGGCCGACCCGAGCGACGAAGAGAAGAACCGCGCCGCCGAGCGCGCCGCCGCACGCCTCTCGGCGGATGCGGCACCACTGACTCCCGGCGCCCTCGCCGACGGCACGCGCATCGCGCTGCTGGCGAATCTGGGAAAGCCTGCAGACGCGGCCGATGCCGTCGCGCGCGGGGCCGAGGGCGTCGGGCTCTTCCGCACGGAGTTCCTGTTCCTCTCCTCGGCGCAGGCTCCGACGATCGCGCAGCAGCGCGAGTCCTATCGCGAGCTGCTCGCGGCGTTCCCCGGCAAGAAGGTGGTCGTGCGGATGCTCGACGCGGGCGCCGACAAGCCGCTGGCGTTCCTCAACGACTCGCACGAGGAGAACCCCGCACTGGGGCTTCGCGGCCTGCGTGCTCTGCGCGCCAGCGAGGACATCCTGCGTGAGCAGCTCACGGCACTCGCGGAGGCGGATGCCGAGACCGACGCCGACCTCTGGGTCATGGCGCCGATGGTCGCCACCGTCGAGGAGACCGTGTACTTCACGACCCTCGCGCGTGAGTACGGGCTGAAGACGGCGGGAGTGATGGTCGAGGTGCCGTCGAGCGCGCTGCTCGCCGATCGGGTCCTGGCGCACGCGGACTTCGCCTCGATCGGCACGAACGACCTCACGCAGTACACGATGGCCGCCGACCGCCTGCTCGGTTCGGTGGCGGGCTTCCAGGACCCCTGGCACCCCGCCGTGCTGCGCCTCGTGCGCGAGGTGGGCGCCGCCGGCGCCCGGCTGGGCAAGCCCGTCGGGATCTGCGGAGAGGCCGCGGCCGATCCGCTGCTCGCCGTCGTGCTCATCGGCCTGGGAGCGACGAGTCTCTCCATGGCTCCGTCTGCCCTGGCCGACGTCCGTCGCATCCTCGCCACACGCACCCTCGACGAGGCGCGCAGCCTCGCCGAGGCCGCCCTCGCCGCAGACGATGCGGCATCCGCCCGAACCGCCGTGACCACCCTCGCGGCTACCCTCCCTCAACACTGAAAGAGACCATCATGACGACGACGTCACCGGCTGCCACAACGCGCAGCCTCCGAACGGGCGTGCAGCGCTTCGGCACGTTCCTCTCGGGCATGATCATGCCGAACATCGCGGCATTCATCGCCTGGGGCTTCATCACCATGCTCTTCATCGCAGTCGGGTGGTTGGGCAACTGGCACCCGGTGTCCGACATCCTCGGCGGTTTTGGAAACGCCGACCTCATCGGCTGGCAGGGGGCGATGACGGCGCTGGCGACGACCGAGGACGGCACGACCTTCCCGCAGTACGTCGGGTTGGTCGGCCCGATGATCACCTACCTGCTTCCGCTCCTCATCGCCAACACCGCCGGCCGCATGGTCTACGGCGAGCGCGGCGGCGTCGTGGCGACGATCGCCACGATGGGCGTGATCGTCGGCACGAACATCCCGATGTTCCTCGGCGCGATGATCATGGGGCCCCTCGCCGGGTGGCTCACCAAGAAGATGGACAAGATCTGGGAAGGCAAGATCAAGGCCGGCTTCGAGATGCTGGTGAACAACTTCTCTGCCGGAATCCTCGGAATGCTGCTCGCGATCGCCGGGTTCTTCGCCTTCGGGCCGATCATGATCGCGATCAGCTCCTTCCTCGGCGGCATCGTGGACTGGCTCGTCGGCCACAGCCTGCTTCCTCTGCTCTCGATCATCGTCGAGCCGGCGAAGGTCCTGTTCCTGAACAACGCGATCAACCACGGCGTCTTCACCCCGCTCGCCCTGCAGCAGGCCGAAGAGACGGGCAAGTCCATCCTCTTCCTCATCGAGGCGAACCCCGGGCCCGGTATCGGACTGCTGCTCGCATTCACCTTCTTCGGCATCGGGGAGGCGAGGGCTTCTGCTCCGGGCGCGGCGATCATCCAGTTCTTCGGCGGAATCCACGAGATCTACTTCCCGTACGCGCTCAGCAAGCCGATGACGATCCTGGCGCTGATCGCCGGCGGAGCCACTGGTGTCACCACCAACATGGTCCTCGGTGGCGGGCTCTCGTTCCCTGCGGCTCCCGGCAGCATCATCGCCGTGTTCTTCGCGGCATCCAATCCCGCCGCCGGCGGCGTCGGCAACGTGCTCATCGTGCTGCTGTCCGTGCTGCTCGCCGCTGCGGTGACCTTCCTGCTCACCGCAGTCATCCTTCGGGCCTCTCGTAAGCGGGATCTCGAGGCCGAGGACAACTTCGGCGCAGCCATCGCGCAGACCGAGGCGAACAAGGGCAAGTCCTCGGCGGCGATGGACGCATTGCGCGGTGCCGCCGCCTCCGCGACGTCCGAGTCCTCGACGACCGCAACGCTCACCGCTCCGATCTCGAAGATCGTGTTCGCGTGCGACGCCGGCATGGGGTCCTCCGCCATGGGCGCGAGCGTGCTGCGCAACAAGTTCAAGAAGGCGGGCATCGAGGACCTCACGATCATCAACCAGGCGATCGCGAACCTCGACGGCACGGCCGATGTGGTCATCACCCAGCAGCAGCTGACCGACCGCGCGAAGGCGCAGTCCCCGAACTCGCTGCACGTCTCCGTCGACAACTTCATGAACTCTCCGAAGTACGAAGAGGTCGTCGAGATGGTCCAGGAACAGCGCGCTTCCGACGCGTGACAGACCGGCGGGGCGGATGCTGCGGCACCCGCCCCGCCACCACACTCAGAAAGGAATCACCATGAGCGTTCTCACCCCCGGACAGGTCCGCATCCACGCGGGGTCCGTCTCGCAGGAGGCGGCTCTCCAGGAGGCCACCGACATCCTCGTCTCCGTCGGCGCGGTGACGCCCGCCTACGTCGATGCGATGCGTCAGCGCGAGGAGACCGTGTCCACGTTCATGGGCAACGGCCTGGCGATCCCGCACGGCACCAACGAGACGAAGGACGAGATCCTCGCCTCCGCCCTGTCCGTCGTGCGCTACGACGGCGGAGTCGACTGGGCGGGAGAGCAGGCCAACTTCGTGGTGGGCATCGCCGGCAAGGGCGACGAGCACCTCGAGATCCTCTCCCAGATCGCGATCCTGTTCTCCGATGACGACGAGGTCGCGAAGCTCGCGGCGGCGCAGACGGCCGACGAGCTGTACGCCCTCCTCTCGGCGGTGAACGCCTGATGAAGGCGGTCCACTTCGGCGCGGGCAACATCGGCCGCGGATTCGTCGGACTGCTGCTGCACGACGGCGGATACGAGATCGTGTTCTCCGACGTCGCCGACGAGCTCGTCGACGCGATCAACGCGGCCTCGGAGTACACCGTGCACGAGGCCGGCCCCGGCGGAGTGGATCACATCGTCACCGGCTTCCGGGCGGTCAACAGCCGTCTGGACCCGGATGCCGTCGCCGACGAGCTCTCCACGGCGGACGTCGCGACCACCGCCGTCGGCCCCACGGTTCTGCGATTCGTGGCTCCGTCGATCGTCGCGGGGCTCCGTCGCCGCAACGCGGACGCTCCTCCGCTGCAGATCATGGCCTGCGAGAACGCGATCGGCGCCACCGACCAGCTGCGCGCGGAGGTCGAGAAGGCCGCGGGGACGGATGCCGCGGAGCTCCTGGCGAAGGCCGTGTTCGCGAACACCGCCGTCGACCGCATCGTGCCCGCTCAGGCGCCGGGGCAGGGCGTCGACGTCACGGTGGAGCCGTACGTCGAGTGGGCGATCGAGGCGGGGCCCTTCGGCGACTCCCGTCCGTCGATCCCCGGGGCGCACTTCGTCGACAATCTCGCTCCGTACATCGAGCGCAAGCTCTTCACGGTCAACACCGGCCACGCGGCGACGGCCTACTTCGGCGCCCGCGTCGGCGCCACCTCGATCGCCGCGGCGCTGGCGGATCCCGATGTGGCGAGAAGCGTCGAAGCCGCCCTGGAGGAGACCTCTGCCGTCCTGACGGCCGAGCACGGGCTCGACCCGGCCGATCTCGCCGCGTACCGGGCGAAGATCCTGGAGCGCTTCCGCAACCCCGAGCTGGAGGACAGCGTCGACCGCGTCGGTCGTCAGCCCCTGCGCAAGCTCTCCCGCCACGAGCGCTTCATCGGCCCCGCCGCGATGGCGAGCGAGCGCGGCCTCTCCACGGCGGGGCTCGTCGCCGCGGTGTCGGCTGCACTCGAGTTCGTCGAACCGGCCGATCCGCAGGCTGTGGAGCTGCAGCAGAGGCTGCATGACGAGGACGCCACGGCGCTGACCGCCGAGGTCACCGGACTCGATCCCGAGCATCCGCTGTTCCGCTCGATCCGGGATGCCGTGATCGCCCGCCAGGGGCAGCTCGGCGTCGTCTAGAGACTTCCTCCTGTGCTCCAGCCGGGGCGGTGCGATACGGTTACGATCGATTCACCGGACCCGACCGGAGCACAGCGATGTGCAGGGAGACTCATGAACACGTACGCCGTCATCGGCGCGGGGCCCTCCGGACTCGCCGCCGCCAGAGCCCTGACCAGCCGTGGAATCCCGGTCGACGGCTACGAGGCCTCGCACGGGGTCGGCGGCCTCTGGGACATCTCGAACCCGCGCAGCACCATGTACGAGTCGGCGCACCTCATCTCCTCCCGGACGACGACCGAGTTCGCCGAGTTCCCGATGCGCTCGGACGTCGACTACCCGGGCCACCGGGTGCTGCTCGAGTACTTCCGCGAGTACGCCGAGCACTTCGGGCTCACCGGTCTCTTCCGCTTCGAGACCAGGGTCACGCGTCTCGAGCCGCGTGACGGCGGCTGGGATCTCACCGCCACAGGTCCCGACGGGACGAGCACCCGCTGGTACGCGGGAGTCGTCCTCGCGAACGGCACCCTCGCCGAGCCGAACGTGCCAGCCTTCCCCGGCGAGTTCACCGGGGAGATCCTGCACACGAGCGCGTACAAGAGCGCGGCACAGCTCGCCGGCAAGCGCGTGCTGCTGATCGGGGCGGGCAACTCCGGCTGCGACATCGCCGTGGATGCCGTGCACCACGCGGCATCCGTCGACATGAGCGTCCGCCGCGGCTACTACTTCGTCCCGCGCTACCTCTTCGGCAGGCCCAGCGACACACTGAACCAGGGGCGCCCCCTCCCCGCGCGCATCAAGCAGGCCGTCGACACCCGCGTGCTGAGGGCGTTCACGGGAGACCCCGTACGGTTCGGATTCCCGAAGCCCGACTACCGCATCTACGAGTCGCACCCGATCGTGAACACGCTGATCCTCAACCACCTGGGGCAGGGCGATCTGCGTGTCCGTGCCGACATCGAGAGGTTCGACGGCCCGGTCGTGCGCTTCCGCGACGGGAGCACCGGAGAGTACGACCTGCTGATGCTGGCGACCGGCTACACGCTCGACTACCCGTTCGTCGACAAGACGCACCTGCACTGGCGCGGCGCCTCGCCGCGTCTGTTCCTGAACCTGTTCCCCGCCTCGTTCAACGGACTCTACGTGATGGGCATGATCGAGGCGTCGGGCATCGGCTGGCAGGGGCGCTACGAGCAGGCCGATCTGCTCGCCGCCTACCTGGATGCCGTCGAGACCGACCCCGCGCGCGCCGCGCGGTTCCGCGACCGCGTGACTGGCACACCGTGGCCGGACCTCACCGGCGGGTACCACTACCTGGGCCTGGACCGCATGGCGTACTACGTCAACAAGGACGCCTACCGCGGAGCCGTCCGCCGCGAGAAGGACGCGCTGGAGGCGGGAGCATGAACGTCGACGACGTCGTGCTGACGTTCTCCCCCGGGTCCCTCACCATCCTCAACATCGTCCTGGGCCTCATCATGCTGGGCATCGCGCTGGACACCTCCCCCGAGGACTTCCGGGTGGTCGCCAAGCATCCGAAGCCGTTCGTCATCGCGATCCTCGCGCAGCTGCTCCTGCTTCCCATCGCGACCTTCCTGCTCACCCTCGTGCTTCCCGTGGCGCCGTCGATGGCGCTGGGGATGCTGCTCGTGGCCTGCTGCCCACCGGGCAACATCTCCCAAGTGCTCACGCACCGCTCCGGGGGCAACGTCGCGCTGTCGGTGTCACTCACCGCGGTGGGCAACCTCGTCTACATCGTCGCCATGCCCCTGAGCATCACGTTCTGGGGGTCTCTGCACCCGACGGCCCGCACGCTGCTCCGCTCCGTCGAACTCGACCCGTGGCGGATGCTCGTCGAGATCCTGCTGATCGTCGGTCTGCCGTTCGCGGCCGGGCTCCTGATCCGCGCGAAGCTCCCCGCACTCACCCGACGGGTGCAGCCCTTCGTGAAGTGGTTCAGCCTGCTCGCCCTGCTCGGCTTCATCCTCGTGGCGCTCGTGGGCAACTGGGCGGTCTTCGTGCAGGTGCTCGGGATCATCCTGCTCGTCGTCACTGTGCACGACGCGGTGGCGCTGGCACTCGGCTACGGCACGGCCGTGGTCGGCGGACTCGGCACCCGGGAGCGCAAGGCCATGACCTTCGAGGTCGGCATCCGCAACGCCGGTCTCGGTCTCGGACTCGTTTTCCTGTTCTTCGACGGTCTCGGCGGCATGGCGATCGTCGCGGGCTGGTGGGGCATATGGGACATCATCGCCGGCCTCGTGGTCGCCGGTCTCTGGGCCCGGCACACGAAGCGTCGAACCGGCTCCGCCACCGGAGACGCGACGCTGAAGGCGGCGTCATGAGCCGGGTGCTCGTCACCGGGGGCGGCGGGTTCCTCGGGTCGCACGTGGCCGCGGCTCTCGCCGCTCGCGAGGACGTCGAGCTCGTCGTCTCCGCCGATGTCCGCGCCGGAACTCCGCGCGACGGCATCGTCGACGAAGTGCTGGACGTCACGGATGCCGACGCGATCGCGCCCGTGCTGCGGGCGCACCGGATCGACACGGTGGTGCACCTCGCCGCCATCGTCAACCCCGGACGCGACGTCGAGCTCGAGTACCGCGTCGACGTGACCGGCTCCGCCCAGGTGCTCGCGGCCTGCGTCGAGACCGGTGTGCGCCGGATCGTCGTGTCCAGCTCCGGGGCGGCCTACGGCTACCACCCTGACAACCCGGACTGGATCGACGAGGACCAGCCGCTGCGGGGCAACGATGCCTTCCCGTACTCGCGGCACAAGCGCCTGGTCGAGGAGATGCTCGCCTCCTACCGAGACGCGCACCCTGAGCTGGAGCAGGTGGTGTTCCGCATCGGCACCATCCTCGGTCCGACCGTGCGCAACCAGATCACCGCGCTCTGGGACGGCCGGCGCCTCCTGCGCATCGCCGGCTCCGACTCCCCTTTCGTGTTCGTCTGGGTCGACGACGTGGCCGCAGCGATGGTGCGCGCGGCGACGGACGGCCCTGCCGGGATCTTCAACGTCGCCGGAGACGGACGGATGACGGTGCCCGAGATCGCCGCACGACTCGGCAAACCCCTGCTGGTGCTGCCCGCCTGGGCGTTGTCGGCCGCCCTGCGGATCGGAAGGACGCTGCGGCTCACCGAGCACGGCCCGGAGAAGGTGCCGTTCCTCCGCTACCGTCCGGTGCTGGCCAACGCACGGCTGAAGGATGTCTTCGGGTTCGCTCCCTCACGCACGTCGGCCGAGGCTTTCGAGGAGTACCTCGCGACGCATCCGGGGGTCGCTCGCCGCTGACGAGCGGATCAGCCGAGCACGGCATCGAGGAGCGGATGCAGGTGTCTCGTGCCGAGCACCGTCGCCGCCGACCGCGCCCCGGCTGCCAGCGCCTCCGGAACCGCAGCGCCCGACAGCCGCGCGTCGAGGACGCCCGCGAGGAACGCGTCGCCCGCGCCGTTCGTGTCGACCACGTCAACGGGCTCCGCCGCCACACGGTGCTCGACGCCATCGGCATCCACCCCGACCGCACCGTCAGCGCCGAGGGTGCACACTGCGAGTCCAGCGCCGCGATCGATGCACGAGCGCAGGAAGGCGACAGGATCGGCGAGCCTGTCGGCATTGCAGAAGACGGCATCCGCCGCCTCCAGGAAGGGCCGGTGGAACTCCGCCTCGCCGTCGTAGTCGTGCACGTCGACCCAGAGCGGTCGTCCGCTCTCTCGGGCGAGGGGCAGCATCCGCAGCGGCTCGGCGGCGAGATCGAGCACGATCGCATCGGCTGCGGCCATCGCGGCGCGCAGCTCGTCGTCATGGTCGCCCTCGGTGGCGGCGGGGGTCGAGAGATACAGCGAGACCCGCGCGCCCGCTCGGGTCATCAGGTTGATGTGGCGTTCGGTCGTACCGATCCCCCAGCGCACCGGTACTCCGGCAGCGTTCAGCGCGGCGCGCACACGGTCTCCGTGCTCGTCAGCCCCCGCCTGCGCGCAGAGCAGCACGGAGCGACCGAGCCCGGTGAGACTCAGCGCCTTCCCCGCGCTGGTGCCGCCGACGGTGTCCCAGCTCGCCTCGGCGAACTGCATGTGCGGCACCGGTTCGGGGAGCCTGTCGAGCACCACGATCGAGTTCCAGGATGCGGGACCGGCGATCACGACGGAGGCGGAGGACATGCCCCCATCCTGCCGCAGCGGGCGCACTCAGCCGATGCGCTTGATCAGCGAGTCCACCGTCATCCCGTAGTCGATCCGCACCACCGGCAGCGCGAGCTTGTCGGTGCCGATCCCCACGAGTCCCGGCTCGATGGTGCGGGCCATCTCGTAGCCCGCCTGCGTCACGCCCTGCTTCGCCGTGTCGTTGTAGTGCCCGTACGGATAGGCGATCACCTGACGCACGCCGAGGATGTCCCCCGAGGTGTTGAGATCGGCGGCGATCTGATCCGCCGTCCAGTTGACCATGCGACCCTTGCCGTTGTCGCCGGCCTGATGCATGTCGTGGGTGTGCGAGCGCCGCTGCACGTAGATCGACGGAGCGGGGTCCTGGCGATAGGCCGTGATCATGAACGACGTCGACAGCAGCTTGTACTTGTCGATCACCGGGACGGCCAGATCGAACCAGGTCTGGTCGGCGTCATCGTCGGTGATGATCACGGAGCGCGCAGGCAGATAGAGCTTCCCGTCGATGAAGGCGCTGAGCTCATCCCACGTGGGGAGGTAGAAGCCGGTCGTCGCGATGTGGTTCATCTGCGCGTCGAAGTCGCCGATGTACGCGTAGTTGCCGCGCAGCCAGCCCTTCTCCCCCTCGGGGTTCGCCGTGAACTGGTGGTACATGAGGATCGGGATCTTCGCGTTCTCCGCGACGTTCTCCTCCGGCGTCTTCCACGAGGCGAACAGCTCGACCTGCTGGTCGGTACAGACCACGGGATCGGCGCCGTTCACGCGGGCCGCCGGGTCGAACGCCGCCGCTGCTGCCGCCGTGGGGTACCAGCCGGCGAACACCTTCCCCTCGATCGCCGGGATCGGGAGGTTCTGATACAGCGCTGCCTGCGACTGCAGCAGGGGATCGGCCGGCGCGCCCTCTCCCGAGAACGTCACCGCGCACGCCTGCGGATCGTCGGCATCGGCGACCAGCTGCTGGGCAGGGGTGAGCGGATGCTCGATCACCCCTGCCTCCGCGCGCGGAACGGGCTCCTCGGGAGCGCGACCAGCGATCCAGGCGTAGGCCCCGGCCGCTCCCCCTCCCAGGAGCACCACCGCGGTGATGATGAATACGACGACCTTGCGCTTGCGCTTCCCCCCGGCCATCGTGATCTAGATGTCGAAGCCTTCGGCGATCATCTCGACGAGCTCTTCCCGCTCCTCGACCGGGAGGAAGGCCGCAGCAGCGGCGTTGAACTGGAAGGTCTCCAGGTCGTCGAGGTCGTACTCGAAGGCCTCGACGAGCAGGGCCAGCTCACGGGTGAGCGAGGTGGCGCTCATGGTGCGGTTGTCGACGTTCACCGTCACGGCGAAGCCGAGCTGGTAGAGCAGATCGAAGGGGTGGTCGGCGAGCGTCCTGCCCCACTTCTCGATCGCGCCGGTCTGCAGGTTCGACGAGGGCGAGAGCTCGAGCGGGATCTCGCGATCGCGCACCCAGCGGGCGAGGTCGCCGAACTGCACCTGCACCTCGTCACCCTCCTCCGTGATCACCTCGAGGTCCTCGGCGATGCGCACGCCGTGACCGAGGCGCAGCGCGCGGCCGTCGAGCAGCGCAGAGCGGATCGACGCGAGACCGGCCGCCTCTCCGGCATGCACGGTGACCGGGAAGAAGTTCTCGGCGAGGTAGTCGAAGGCCGCACGGTGGTTGGACGGCGGGAAGCCGTCCTCCGGACCGGCGATGTCGAAGCCCACGGCCCCGCGACCGCGGAAGTCCACCGCGAGCTCTGCGATCTCACGCGCACGGTCGGTGTGCCGCATCGCGGTGATCAGCTGGCCGACGCGGATGCTGCGACCCGCGCGGTCGACGGCGTCCTCGCCCTCCTCGATGCCCTGCTGCACGGCCTCGACGGTCTGCTCCAGCGTGAGGCCGCGCGCGAGATGCTGCTCCGGCGCCCAGCGGACCTCGCCGTAGATGACGCCGTCGGCCGCCAGGTCCTGCACGAACTCGCGGGCGACCCTGGTCAGGCCCTCCTGCGTCTGCATGACGGCGGTCGTGAGGTCGAAGGTCTTCAGGTACTCGACGAGCGACCCGGAGTCGCTCTTCGTCGCGAACCACTTCCCGAGTTCGACGGGGCTGCTCTCCGGCACCTCGAGCCCGATGGCATCCGCGAGCTCGATGATGGTGGCCGGGCGCAGAGCGCCGTCGAGGTGGTCGTGCAGCGACACCTTCGGCAGGCTGCGCAGTGACGCTCCCTGAATGGAGACGTCGCCGTTCGCGTCGATCGACATGGAAGTTCCTCTCGGTCGCAGGTTCGCTCTGTACAGGCTAGCGGTCGGCGCTCAGGCCGTGATGCGCTCGCGCACGATCGGGCCGGAGGCCGGAGCCTCGTCGCCGATCTCCCACGAGCCCGCAAGAGCCTCGAGCGCGCGGGGGAACCGCGCCTCGTCGGCCGCGGACAGCGTGAACAGCGGCTGCCCCGCCACGACACGGTCACCGGGCTTGGCGTGCAGATCGATGCCCGCCTCGAAGACCACGGGGTCCTCGGCCCTGGCACGGCCGGCGCCGAGACGCCACGCGGCGATCCCGAACGGGAGCGCATCCATGCGCGACACGACGCCGTCGGCGTCCGCCGTGACGACGTGCGTCTCGCGAGCGGTCGGCAGCGCGGCATCCGGGTCGCCGTCCTGGGCGCGGATCATCGCCTTCCAGCTGTCCATCGCACGTCCGTCGTCGAGCGCCTTCTCCACATCGGCATCCGGCTGTCCGGCGAGGGCGAGCATCTCCTTGGCCAGGGCGATGGTGAGCTCACGCACGTCGGAGGGGCCGCCGCCGGCGAGCACCTCGACCGATTCGCGCACCTCGCTGGCGTTGCCGATCGCGAGTCCGAGGGGCACATTCATGTCGGTCAGCAGCGCCGTGGTCGCCACGCCGGAGTCGGTGCCCAGCGCGACCATCGTGCGGGCCAGCTCGCGGGCGCGGTCGATGTCCTGCATGAAGGCGCCGGAACCGAACTTCACGTCCAGCACCAGAGCATCGGTGCCCTCGGCGATCTTCTTCGACATGATGCTCGACGCGATCAGCGGGATCGCCTCGACGGTGCCGGTGACGTCGCGCAGGGCGTAGAGCTTCTTGTCGGCGGGGGCGAGGCCGGAGCCCGCCGCGCAGATCACGGCGCCGACGTCGCTCTGCATCTGCGCGAACATCTCCTCGTTGCTGAGCGCCGCGCGCCAGCCGGGGATCGACTCGAGCTTGTCGAGCGTGCCGCCCGTGTGGCCGAGACCGCGTCCGGAGAGCTGCGGCACCGCGACGCCGAACACGGCGACGAGAGGGGCGAGCGGAAGGGTGATCTTGTCGCCGACGCCGCCGGTGGAGTGCTTGTCGACGGTCTTCTTGCCCAGGCTCGCGAAGCTCATGCGCTCCCCCGTGGCGATCATCGCGTCGGTCAGCACCCGGATCTCGTCGCGCTCCATGCCGCGCTGGAACACGGCCATCGCGAACGACGCCATCTGCGCGTCGGACACGTAGCCGCGGGTGTAGGCGTCGACCATCCAGCGCAGCGCCGGCTCGGGGACGACCCCGCCGTCGCGCTTCGCGCGGATCACGTCGACGGCGTCGAAGGGCTCAACAGACATCAGCGAACGTCCTCAAGGTCTCGGGGGCCGAATGCATCCGGCAGTACTTCATCGATGGTGCGGATGCCGGAGACGGTCTCCAGGAGCATCCCGGGCATGGCGTGCTCGAACAGCAGCTGGCGGCAGCGGCCGCACGGCATGATCGTCTCGCCGTCGTTGTTGACGCACACGAAGGCGACGAGCTTGCCGCCGCCCGACATGTGCAGGTCGCCGACCAGCGCGCACTCCGCGCACAGAGTCACTCCGTAGGAGGCGTTCTCGACGTTGCATCCGGCGACGACCCTGCCGTCGCTGACCAGTGCGGCGGCGCCGACCCGGTAGCGCGAGTACGGCGCGTACGCCTTCGCCATGGCATCCGTCGCGACCTGTCTCAGGTCGTCCCAGTCGATGTCGGTCATGTCTCTCCTAGGACTTGATGTACGGCTTGCCGTCGGCGGCAGGGGCCTTGATCTGTCCGGCGAACCCGGCGACCGCGAGCAACGTCACCACGTAGGGCAGCATCAGCATGAACTCGCCGGGGATCGGCGTCTTCAGGATCGAGAGCAGGTTCTGGAGGTTCGTCGCGAAACCGAACAGCAGGGCAGCGAGCGTCGCGCGGATCGGGTCCCACCGACCGAAGATCACCGCGGCGAGGGCGATGAATCCGAGGCCAGCGGTCATGTCCTTGCCGAACTGCGGCACGGAGACGAGCGTGAAGTACGCGCCACCCATGCCGGCGATCGCACCCGCCAGCAGCACGTTCCAGAACCGGGTCGGATTCACCTTGATGCCCACGGTGTCGGCCGCCTGCGGGTGCTCACCCACGGCGCGCAGCCGCAGACCCCACCTGGTGCGGTACAGGCCCCACGCGACGACGGCGACGGTGATGAACATCAGATACCCGATGAACGTCTGATTGAAGAGCACCGGCCCGATGATCGGGATGTCGCTCAGCAACGGGATCTCGATGCGCGGGAAGCGCACCGGGGTGTTCAGCGCCGCCTCGTTGGGTGCGAGCAGCGCGCCGTAGAGGAATCCGGTGAGGCCCGTGACCAAAACGTTGAGCACGACGCCGACGATGACCTGCTCGACGAGGTACTTGATGGCGAACGCGGCGAGCACGCTGGCCACCAGGACGCCGCCGATCATCGCGCCGACCAGACCGACGAACGGGTTCCCGGTGATGCTGGAGAGCAACGCGGCGGAGAACGCGCCGAGGAGCAGCTGCCCCTCGATCGCCACGTTCACGACCCCGGCACGCTCGCCGATCACTCCGCCGAGCGCACCGAACACCAGCGGCACCGACAGCGACACCGCTCCGAACAGCAGGCTCGTGACAGGCACGAGGCCACCGGCGGCTGCCCAGACGAGGAACGCGAAGACCGCGAGCACGCTGAACGCGATCACCAGCCAGAGCGAGGGATCGCGGTACGTCCACGCCCCCAGGAACGCCCCGACCGTCAGCACCACAAGGACGCCGAAGACGACCCAGAACGTCGACGCGGTCGGGAGAGCCACGTCCGGCAGCGCGAGCGCAGAGGACTGGTCGGAGAGGCGGAACGTGCTGATGCCGTCACGCGGCACGAGCAGGAACAGGAGTGCGAGGAGCACGGTGGCTCCGGCCAGCACGATCGGCGCCTTGAGGTGCCGCTCTTTCACGGTCGCCAGCTGCACAGTGCCGTCGGAGGCCTGGGTCTGCACGAGGGACATCATGCCGCCACCGCCTTCTTCGCGGCCTTGGCTCTGAGCCTCGCCGCCTTCTCGATATCGGTCTTCGGGAGGAAGAACACCGTGCGCAGCAGCGGCGGCGCAGCGATGAACAGCACAACGAGCGACTGCACGACGAGCACGATGTCGACCGGGATGTCCTGCGCCTGCATGGAGAAGGATCCTGCCTTGAGCGCGCCGAACAGGATGCCGGCGGCGAACGTGCCCCACGCGCGACTGCGTCCGAGCAGGGCGACGGTGATCGCGTCGAAGCCGATGCCGGCGTCGATGGTCTCGGTGACACCCGTGGTGACCGCGCCCTGGACCTGGTTCATACCTGCGAGACCCGCGAGACCACCGGCGAAGAGCATCGCGTAGACGTAGATGCGCTGCACGCTGATGCCAGCGGCGCGCGCGGCGTGCGGGTTCTCACCCACCGCGCGCATGCGCATGCCGAGCGACGAGCGCTCGATGAGCCACCAGACGAACAGGGTCGCTACGATCACGATGACGAAACCGAAGTCGAGCAACGGGAACTGCGGTCCCAGCAGCGTCGGGAACTGCGCGCTCTCCGGCGTGGCCGAACCGAGCGCCTGATTCGTGCCCGGCTTCTGGAGCAGGCCGGGGGTGCGGATCATCCAGAGCAGCAGGTAATACGCGATGTAGTTGAGCATGATCGTGAGGATCACCTCGTGTGCACCCGTGCGTGCCTTGATCAGGCCCGCGATGGCGCCCCAGAGCGCGCCGCCCGCGATACCGACAATCAGCGTCACCGGGATGTGCAGCCAGATCGGCAGGTCGAGCGAGAACGTCAGCAGAGCCGCGACAGCGACACCGATGAGCATCTGCCCACGGGCGCCGATGTTGAACAGGCCGACGCGGAACGCCAGCGCGACGCCGAGGCCGGCTGCGATGAGCGGCGCGGCGAAGCCGAGGGTGTTCGTCAGGGGGCGGATCTGCGCCGCGAAGTCCGCGCCGCGGGCGTTGAAGATCGCCCCGCGGAACAGCGCCTCGTACCCGTTGTACACAGCGTTCCAGGCGGCGACGAACGTGTCACCGGGCTGGGCGAAGAAGTAGACCGATGCCGCCTGCACGTCCTCGTTCGTCACCGCGATCAGGATGCCGCCCACGATGAGCGCCAGGATGATCGCGAGGATCGTCGTCACGGCACTGCCGCGGAGGATCTCCTTGAGGATGACATTGCCGCGCGGGGGCGGCGGCACATCGGACGGGTCGCGCGGGACCGTTCCGGTGCTCGTGCCGAGTTCCTGCGGCGGGATCCGCTTGGTCACATCTCCTGCGCCGGGTGTCGCTCCGCTCATGCGTCGACCTCTCCTTCGACCGCTCCGGCCATCATGAGTCCGAGCGTCTCCCGAGGCGTGTCCCCGGGGACGATGCCGACGATCGTGCCGCGGTACATGACGGCGATCCGATCGGCGAGAGCTGCGACCTCGTCGAGCTCCGTGGAGACGACGATCACGGGCACGCCCGCGTCGCGCGTTTCGATGATGCGCTTGTGGATGAACTCGATCGAGCCGACGTCCACTCCGCGGGTGGGCTGCGCCGCGACGAGAAGGCGCAGATCGCGGCTCATCTCCCTGGCGATGACGACCTTCTGCTGGTTTCCGCCGGACAGCGTGCCCGCGGGGGTCTCCGGACCCTGCGTGCGGATGTCGTACTCGGTGATGCGGGCGCGGGCGAACTCGTCGAGCGCCCCACGCCGCAGCGTCCCGGCGCGGCTGAACGCCGGGTCGTCCGAACGGTCGAGGATCAGGTTCTCCGCGACGGAGAACCCGGCCACCAGGCCGTCTTCCGTCCGGTCCTCCGGCACGAACCCGACACCGGCGTCGAGGATCGCGCGCACGCTCTTGCCGACGAGCTCGTTGCCGTCGAGCTCGATGGTTCCCTCTACACGGGCGGCGAGACCGACGATGGCCTCCACGAGCTCGGTCTGCCCATTGCCCTGGACGCCCGCGATCGCGAGCACCTCTCCCGGTCGGACGGCGAAGTCGACGCCGTCGACAACGATCGCGCCCGTGGACGTCAGCACGCGCAGCGCCTTGACCTCGAACCCGCCTTCGCCCAGGCGCGGCGGCTCCTTGTGAACAGTGAGCTCGACGGCCCGGCCGACCATGAGCGAAGCGAGCTCCGCGTTGGTCGCGGTCGGGGACGCCTCGCCGACGACGCGGCCGAGACGGACGATGGTGATCTTGTCGGCGACCTCGCGGACCTCGCGGAGCTTGTGCGTGATGAACACGATCGCCGTGCCCTCGTCGCGCAGCTGACGCATGATGCTCATCAGCTCGTCGGTCTCCTGCGGGGTGAGCACCGCCGTGGGCTCGTCGAACACGAGCACCTTCGCGTCGCGCGACAGCGCCTTGATGATCTCGACACGTTGCTGAACGCCGACGGGAAGGTCGCCGACGAGAGCGTCGGGGTCGATGTCGAAACCGAAGCGTGCCGCCACCGACCGCACGTGCTCACGCGCCTTCGCGATGTCGAGCCTGCCGAGAGCCTTGGTCTGCTCATGTCCGAGCATCACGTTCTCGGCCACGGTGAACACCGGGACGAGCATGAAGTGCTGGTGGACCATGCCGATCCCCGCAGCCATCGCGTCACCGGGACCACGGAAGCGCTGCACCTCGTCATCGAGGAGGATCTCGCCCTCGTCAGCCTGATACAGGCCGTAGAGAACGTTCATGAGGGTGGACTTGCCTGCACCGTTCTCACCGAGCAGCGCGTGGATCTCACCGGGCTCGACCACCAGATCGATGTGGTCGTTGGCAACGAGGGTGCCGAATCGCTTGGTGATGCCGCGAAGTTCGAGCTTCATATCTGCACCTTATCCAGAAGAGTCATCCAGGAGAATCATCGTCTGTCCACGACACGGGGCGAGTGGCAGCTTGCTCACCACTCGCCCCGTGCGGGAACTGCGACGGAATTACTTGGAGGTCGGGGAGTTCGGGGACTCCACCTTGATGTCGCCCGAGATGATCTTCTCCTGCAGAGCCTTCAGCTCGTCGGTCAGACCGGCCGGGAGCTTCGACTCGAAGTCGCCGAATCCGGAGAGCTTGACGCCTTCGTTCTCGAGCGTTCCCACATACGGGGCCGCGTCGAACTCACCCTTAGCCGCGGCCAGGGTCGCGTCCTTCACGGCGACGTCGATCGCCTTCATGATCGAGACGAGCGTGATGCCTGCGACGCTCGGGTCGGCGACGGCGAGGTCGCTGTCGACACCGAGCATCAGAGTGTCCTTGCCGCTGTCGGCGATCGCCGCGGCCGCGCTCTGGTAAACGGGGCCGCCGACCGGGAGGATGACGTCGACACCCTGATCGAGCACACCCTGTGCGGTCTGCTTGGCGGTGTCGTTCGCGTCGAAGCCACCCGTGAAGGAGCCCTTCTGCGTAGCCTGGTCCCAGCCGAAGACCTCGACCGACGCCGACTTGTCCTCGTTGTACTTCTCGACGCCCAGCTGGTAGCCGTCCATGAACACCGCAACGGACGGGATCTGCATTCCGCCGAACGTGCCGACCTTGTTCACACCGCTCTGCGCGGACCATGCCGCGGCGGCGTAGCCACCGAGGTACGCGGCCTGGGCCGTGTCGAAGACGAGGGGCTTGATGTTCGGAGCGTCGACCTTGCCGTCGAAGTCGTTGTCGGCCCAGTCGTCGATGATCGCGTAGTTGAGCTTCGGGTTGGCGAGCGCAGACTCCACCGTGGCCGCCGAGAGCTTGAAGCCGACGGAGATGATCAGAGAGCAGCCCTCGGAGACCGCGGTCTCAAGGTTGGGTGCGTAGTCGTTGTCGTTCGCGGATTCGAACTCGAGCGGCTTGATGCCGAGTTCCTTGGCCGCGGCGTCCATGCCTTCCTTGGCGGACTGGTTGAACGACTTGTCGTTCCATCCGCCGGCGTCGGAGACCAGGCAAGGAAGGAAGTCGGATGCAGCGGGCTTGTCAGAGCCGCCCGGCTTGTCGGTCGGAGCCTGGCCACAGCCGGCGAGGGCGAAGATGACGCCCGCGGCGACGGCTGCGCTCAGCAGCTTCTTGGTGGTGGAGATGGTCAACTCATGCCTCCCTCAGCGAACCCGCGGCCATCGCGGATCGCTCAAAGTTACCTACTGTTTCGACGTGAACACAGATTCACAAGCCCGACGTTGGCGAATCTTTACAAAGCCGAAACCTTTTCCACGAATGAGCATCGATAAGTGCTCATCAGAGCAGAGGTGGATTGACGCTAGGAATCCGATCTGACACTGTCGGTACCGACAAACGAACGACCGGAGAAGGTAGAGAAAGTGCTTAAAAAGAAGATCTACGGAGGGCTCACCGCCCTCGCAATTGGAGCGTCGCTGCTGGCCGCATCGCCTGCGCAGGCGGCCGGATATCCAGAAACATGGACCTCGACGGGATACGAACTCAAACAGTCGTGCCAGAACGCTGTGCTGTGGAAGGCACAGGAACTCAGGTTGAAGGGCTATCAGGCGACCGGATTGGGTTGCGTGAAAGAAGCCTCCGGAATTTGGTTCGGCAAGGTGTCCTACAGAACCCCCTGATTCAGGACTGGGGCCCGCTCCGGACCGCCTCCGGGGCGGGCTCACCAGCGGCAGCGACGTCTGTGGACTGGAGGAGCTGTCTGCCTGCAAGAGTTTGTTTGAAGATGGCATCGATGCGGCCCGTTGAGTCCTTGCTGGACGGAGCGCCGACTCTGAGAGCGTGCAGGCAGCATGGCACTCATTGAGCCGCCTGTACCGTGCAGTCCAGGGGGTCGTCACGTAGGTGCACGTCGCGCGGACGTCCGGGTCCGCGTCTCGAGACACTTGAGCGTGCTCATCAGAGCACGTCGCCGCGCCCCGTCAGCTTCAGCGACTCCACGACGCCCTTGACACGCTGCGCGTGCTCGACCGTGGTAACCAACAGGGCGTCCGGGGTGTCGACCACCACGATGTCCTTCACCCCGACGAGGCTGATCACGCGGCTCGTCTGACTCACGAGGATGCCGCTCGCCGCATCCGACAGCACCCTGGCCTTGGGGCCGAGCACGGCGAGGTCGTTCTTGCGGCCGTTGGTGATGAGCTTGGTCAGAGAGGCGAAGTCCCCCACGTCATCCCAGTCGAAGTGACCGGGCACCACGGCGAGGCGTCCGCGCTGGGCCGCGGGCTCCGCGACGGCGTAGTCGATGGCGATCTTCTTCAGGCGGGGCCAGATGCGGTCGACGGCGGGGCCGCGACGGTCCCGGTCGTCCCATGCCTCGGCGAGCTCGATCAGCCCCGCGTGCAGCTCCGGCTCGTTGATCGCCAGCTCGTCGAGCAGCACGCTCGCCTTGGCGATGAACATGCCCGCGTTCCAGAGATAGCTGCGGTCGGCGATGTACGCCTTCGCGGTCTCCAGGTCGGGCTTCTCGACGAAGCTCTCCACGAGAGACGCCTCGCGGGCGCCGTCGACGACGAGCTCCTCCCCCTGCTTGATGTAGCCGAAGCCGATGGCGGGCTCGGTCGGAGTGATGCCGATCGTGCAGATGTACCCCTCGCGCGCGACCTCGACGGCATCCCGCACGGCGAACTCGAACACGCGAGTGCCGCGGATCACGTGGTCGGCGCTGAACGAGCCGATGATCACGTCGGGGTCGCGGCGGTGCAGGATCGCGGCGGCCAGGCCGATCGCCGCCGCCGACTCGCGCGGCTCCGACTCGAGGAAGACGTTGAGATCGGGGATGTCGGGGAGCTGCTCCTCCACCGCGGCGCGGTGCGCGCGGCCGGTGACCACGGCGATCCTGTCGTGCCCGGCGAGCGGCTCCAGCCTGTCCCACGTGTCACGCAGCAGGGAATGACCAGAGCCGGTGAGGTCATGCAGGAACTTGGGGGCGTCCGCCCGCGACAGCGGCCACAGCCTGCTGCCGATGCCGCCAGCTGGGATCACCGCGTAGAAGTCCTTGATCGGTTGGGTCACCTGGCCAGAGTACCCGCCGCCCATCATGCGCACAGGCTCTCGACACCATGCGGAAATCCTCTCGACATCGAGACACTTAGGTTGCCCTTCGTCGCTCTCAGCGATCTGACAGGAATAGGATGGACACCGATCGGCCGTGCCTGATGTGATGACAGGCTCACACTTGGACCACGCACTGCACGCGACCGAGTCACTTCGATCCAGGGAGGACGACCGTGTCCACAAGCGCTCGCTTGACACCGTCGATTTCGGAAACCACGTCCAAGACCCCGCGCGGCACCCTCTACCGGGGCCGCGAAGGCATGTGGTCGTGGGTGCTTCATCGCATCACCGGAGTCGCCATCTTCTTCTTCCTGTTGGTGCATGTGCTCGACACTGCACTCATCAGGGTGTCGCCGGAGGCGTACAACGCGGTGATCGGCACCTACAAGAACCCGATCATGGCGCTCGGCGAGGTCGTGCTGGTCGCCGGCATCGTGTTCCACGCGATGAACGGCCTGCGCATCATCGCGGTCGACTTCTGGTCGAAGGGCGCCAAGTACCAGCGTCAGCTGTTCTGGGTCGTCATCGGCGTCTGGGCCGTGCTGATGGCCGGCTTCGTGCCGCGCCACCTCGCGCTCGCGTTCGCCGGCTTCGGAGGAGGACACTGATGACCGCTCAGACCGTCGCCGCCCCGATCCGCCGTCAGCGCGGATTCAACCTCGAGAAGTGGGGCTGGCTCTTCATGCGCGGCTCCGGCATCGTGCTCGTGGTGCTGATCTTCGGCCACCTCTTCATCAACCTGATGGTCGGCGAGGGCATCCACGCCCTCGACTTCGCATTCATCGCCGGCAAGTTCGCCACGCCGTTCTGGCAGTGGTGGGACGTGCTGATGCTGTGGCTCGCGCTCATCCACGGCGCCAACGGCATGCGCACCATCGTCAACGACTACGTCACGAACAACACGGCACGCAAGGTGCTCATCTGGGCACTGGGCCTCGCAGCCGGCCTCCTCATCCTCCTCGGCACGCTCGTGGTCTTCACGTTCGACCCGTGCCTCGGAGTGACCGAGTCGAGCACCCTGTGGGACACCTGCCAGGCCGTGGCTAACTGATAGAGAAGGCATACGAAAAAGTGACTACTGAGGCGCAGGAGTCCGTCGTCCGCGACGGCGTGCACTACCACCAGTTCGACATCGTCATCGTGGGCGCCGGCGGCGCCGGCATGCGCGCCGCCATCGAGGCGGGTCCCGGGGCCAGGACCGCGGTGATCTCCAAGCTCTACCCGACGCGCTCCCACACGGGAGCGGCGCAGGGTGGCATGGCCGCCGCCCTCGCGAACGTCGAGGAGGACAGCTGGGAGTGGCACACCTTCGACACGGTCAAGGGCGGCGACTACCTCGTCGACCAGGACGCGGCGGAGATCCTCGCCAAGGAGGCGATCGACGCGGTCATCGACCTCGAGAACATGGGCCTGCCCTTCAACCGCACCCCCGAGGGCAAGATCGACCAGCGCCGCTTCGGCGGTCACACCGCCGAGCACGGCAAGACCCCGGTCCGCCGCGCCTGCTACGCCGCAGACCGCACGGGGCACATGATCCTGCAGACGCTGTTCCAGAACTGCGTCAAGCTCGGCATCAACTTCTTCAACGAGTTCTACGTGCTCGACCTGCTGACGGTGAAGGATGCCGACGGCAAGACCCAGGTCTCGGGCGTCGTCGCCTACGACCTCTCCACGGGCGAGCTGCACGTCTTCCAGGCCAAGGCCGTGATCTTCGCGACCGGCGGCTTCGGCAAGATCTTCAAGACCACCTCGAACGCGCACACCCTCACGGGAGACGGCGTCGGCATCGTGTGGCGCAAGGGCCTCCCCCTCGAGGACCTGGAGTTCTTCCAGTTCCACCCCACCGGCCTCGCCGGCCTCGGCATCCTCCTCACCGAGGGCGCCCGCGGAGAGGGCGCGATCCTGCGCAACGCCTCGGGTGAGCGCTTCATGGAGCGCTACGCCCCGACCATCAAGGACCTCGCTCCGCGTGACATCGTCGCCCGCTGCATGGTGCAGGAGGTCCTCGACGGCCGCGGCGCCGGGCCCCACAAGGACTACGTGCTGCTGGACTGCACGCACCTCGGCGCGGAGGTCCTGGAGACCAAGCTCCCCGACATCACCGAGTTCGCCCGCACGTACCTGGGCGTCGACCCCGTCGTCGAGCCGGTCCCCGTGATGCCGACCGCGCACTACGCGATGGGCGGCATCCCCACGAACAACAACGGAGAGGTGCTGGCGGACAACGACACCGTCGTCCCCGGTCTCTACGCCGCCGGCGAGTGCGCGTGCGTCTCGGTGCACGGAGCCAACCGCCTCGGCACCAACTCGCTGCTGGACATCAACGTGTTCGGCAAGCGCAGCGGCCGCAACGCGGTCGAGTACGTCAAGACCGCGGAGTTCGTCCCGCTGCCCGAGAACCCGGCGGCGTTCGTCTCCGACATGCTCGAGGGCCTGCGGAACAACCAGGGCACCGAGCGCATCGCCGTGCTCCGCAAGACGCTGCAGGACGAGATGGACAAGGGCGCCCAGGTGTTCCGCACCCACGAGTCCCTGCAGCACGTGCTCGGCGTCATCGCCGACCTGCGCGAGCGGTACAAGAACGTCCACGTCGACGACAAGGGCCACCGGTTCAACACCGACCTGCTCGAGGCCGTCGAGCTGGGCTTCCTGCTCGACATCGCCGAGGTCGTCGTCTACGCGGCGCAGAACCGCGAGGAGAGCCGCGGCGGCCACATGCGCGACGACTTCCCGAAGCGCGACGACGAGAAGTACATGCAGCACACGATGGCGTACCTCACGGGCGACGCGCACTCCGCCGACCCGAGCGACCACATCCGGCTGGACTGGAAGCCCGTCGTGTTCACGAAGAACGAGCAGGGCGAGTTGAACTACCCGCCGATGGAGAGGAAGTACTGAGCATGGCGAACGCAGTCGCAGAAGCACCGGCAGCAGACTCGGCATCCGAGGTCATCCAGTCCTTCATCGTCACCTTCAACATCCGCCGCTTCGACCCCGAGGTCGACGCGGAACCGCACTGGGTCGACTACGACGTGGAGCTCTACTCCACCGACCGCGTGCTCGACGCGCTGCACAAGATCAAGTGGGAGGTCGACGGCTCGCTGACCTTCCGCCGCTCGTGCGCCCACGGCATCTGCGGCTCCGATGCGATGCGCATCAACGGCCGCAACCGCCTCGCCTGCAAGACGCTGATCAAGGACCTCGACATCTCGAAGCCGATCTACGTCGAGGCGATCAAGGGTCTGCCGCTGGAGAAGGACCTCGTCGTCGACATGGAGCCGTTCTTCGCCTCCTACCGCGAGGTGCAGCCGTTCCTGGTGGCGAGCTCCGTGCCCGAGAAGGGCAAGGAGCGCATCCAGACCATCGCCGACCGCGAGATCTTCGACGACACCACCAAGTGCATCCTGTGCGCCGCGTGCACCTCGTCGTGCCCCGTGTTCTGGACCGACGGGCAGTACTTCGGCCCGGCCGCGATCGTCAACGCGCACCGCTTCATCTTCGACTCGCGCGACGACAACGCCGCCGTGCGCCTCGACATCCTCAACGACAAGGAGGGTGTGTGGCGCTGCCGCACGACCTTCAACTGCTCCGAGGCGTGCCCCCGCGGCATCGAGGTGACCAAGGCCATCGCCGAGGTCAAGCAGGCGGTTCTCCGCGGTCGTCCCTGACCTCTCTCGCGCTGTTCGACACGCCTCCGCCCTTGGATAGGGTGGAGGCGTGTCTGATTCCGGTGGCGCCGCGCCCGAAGCCGGTCGCCTCGATGTGGCCGTCGAACGCGCCACGGCGCTGACCCGGCGCACGCTCGGCCTCTTCCCCGTGCGCGTCTGGCGCCACTTCCTGCAGCACAACGGGTTCCTCCTCGCCGCAGGCGTGAGCTATCAGGCGCTGTTCGCGATCTTCGCGGCGATCTACCTCGCGTTCGCGATCGCCGGCCTGTGGCTGGGCGGGAGCGCGGAGGCGGTCGAGGGGATGATCGGGGTCATCAACAGCTACATCCCCAACCTCATCGTCCCCGAGGGAGGCCTCGTCACCCCCGATCAGGTGCAGGAGATCGCCGCGAACACGACAGGGGTCCTCAGCGTCACCGGTCTGATCGCCCTCGGCACCGTGATCTGGACGGCGATCGGGTGGGTCACCTTCTCCCGACGCGCGACGAGGGACATCTTCGGCCTGCCGCCGGACCGCCGCAGCTACGTGCTGCTGAAGGCGAGAGACCTGCTGGCCGCGCTGATCTTCGGCGTCGCACTGATCGTCGGCTCGCTGCTCAGCTCGGCGAGCGCGGGGATCCTGAGCTGGCTCCTCGACCTGCTGGGCTGGGACACGGGCTCCGGCGGACTGAACCTCAGCATCCACATCGGCACCGTCCTCATCTCGTTCGTGCTGCTGTCATCGGCTCTGGCCGCCATGGTCCGCTTCCTCACCGGAACGTCGTTGCACTGGCGCATCATCTGGCCCGGTGCTCTTCTCGGCGGCGGCGCGATGACGATCCTCCAGTTCGGGGCCGGCTTCCTGCTGAGCTACACGCCCTCGAATCCGCTGCTGGCGACGTTCGCGATCTTCATCGGCCTCCTGCTCTGGTTCCGCATCAACGGCGTGGTGATGCTGGTGGCCTCCTCCTGGATCGCGGTGGCGGCGTCCGACCGCGACGTCCCGCTGCTGCAGCAGTCCGAGGCGGAGAGGCGCCTGGCGGAGTACCAGGCGCTGCTGACCGCGGCGCGAATCCGCGTCCGTGAGGCCACGGCCGCGCTCGACGCCGCTCCGTGGCACCGCGCCTGGGCGGCGGGGCGCGACCTGCGCGCCGCCGAGGCCGACCTCGAGGCTCTCGAGGCCGCCGCTCCCCCGCCCGCCGAGCCGAGCACGCCGATCGCGCAGCGCCTCCTGAGCGAGCTGAACCGGACCCGGTCGCCCCGGAATGTCGGCGGCGTCCCATAGGCTTGTGTCCATGTCTCATCTGCGCATCGCCACGGTCAATGTCAACGGGATCCGCGCGGCGGCTCGCAACGGGATGAGCGGATGGCTCGACGCCGCAGACGTCGACATCCTGACGCTGCAGGAGGTCCGCGGGCAGGACGAGCACCTGGAAGCGGCCCTCCCCGGTTGGACCTTCGTGCACGACGAGGCGAGCGCCAAGGGTCGCGCGGGGGTCGCCATCGCCAGCCGCACCCCCGCGATCGCCTCGCGCACCGATTTCGGCGACCAGGACTTCGACTCGAAGGGTCGCTGGATCGAGGCCGACTTCGAGATCGGCGGGCGTCCGCTCACCGTGGTGAGCGCGTACGTCCACACGGGCGAGGCCGACACCCCGAAGCAGGACGAGAAGTGGAAGTTCCTCGACGCGTTCTCGACCCGTCTCGCCGAGCTCGGGAAGGATGATGCGCTCGCGCTCGTCACCGGCGACCTCAACGTCGGGCACCGCGAGCTCGACATCAAGAACTGGCGCGGCAACCGCAAGAAGGCGGGCTTCCTCCCCCGTGAGCGCGCCTACTTCGACCGTTTCCTCGGCGAAGCCGGTGCGGATGTCGAAGGGGTCGACGGCTCCGTGGGCACCGGTCTCGGCTGGGTCGACGTGGGGCGACGGTTCCACGGTGAGGTCGACGGCCCGTACACCTGGTGGTCCATGCGCGGCCAGGCATTCGACAACGACTCCGGCTGGCGGATCGACTACCACCTCGCGACTCCGGCCCTCGCCGAGCGCGTCACGGCCTATCACGTGGCACGCGCCGCGGCCTACGACCAGCGCTGGAGCGACCACGCGCCGGTGGTCGTCGACTACAGCTACTGATCCTCGACGCTCGAGTACCGATACCAGCCCCGGTACTCGAGCAGGGTTCCTGCGAGCGGATTCCGCACGGTGACGGCGATCGTGCGTCGGGCGTTGTCGTCGTCCCATCCGTCTTCGACATCCACGTGCACGGCGAGGATGCCGCGGAGGGCGATCCGGCGGCCGCCGAGACGCAGTGCCGCGCGGCGGGTTCGCATGCGCAGGGTCCCGCCGTCTCCGACCGCGCACTCCTCGATGAGCTCGACGCGTCCGCGCTCGCCGAGCAGCGTGCGCACGAGTCCGGGGTGCACGCTGGTGGTCATCACATCGGAGACGCGCTGCGCACCGCTCGGGAAGCGGAACTCCCGCGTGGTGCGGAGCGTCACCCTCTCGATCGCAGCGTCTCCGACCGTCACCGTCGTCACGGCCGACTCGGTGAGCACCGAGAACGGCACGTCCGAGGCGATACGCGTCACGACGGCATCCCTCCCCAGCAAGGGCATCGCGAGGGCGTTGAGCAGACGGTACCGGCTCCCGGCGCGCGCGAACACGCCCTCGCCCCGGGCGCGCGACGCTGGTGTGCGCATCTGGGCGGCGATCTCCGGGTGCAGCAGCGCGGCGTCGGCACCCAAAGCCCGCAGGAACGCCTCTCCGCTCCCGACCGGAACGCCCTCCCGATCGCCGGGCATGATCACTCTCGCCGTTCCTCGCGGTACGGCTTCACGGTCTCCGGCATGTCCTGTCCGTCGACGAAATCGCAGGTGAACGTGCCCCGGTACCCGAAGAGGAAGCCCAGCACGTCGTTGCGCACCTCCAGATCGATGACGTAGCATCCCCGCTCGTCATCGAAGCGCTCGGTGAGGTGAGCACGTCCGCTGAACAGCATCGGGAAGCGGAACGCGATCGGCCCCTCGTAGAAACGCTGGGAGCCCGAGGTGAGCCGCAGTCCGCCGTCGTCGGTGACGGCGAGGTCGAGGTCGACTGCCAGGTGCTGGTGCGTTCCCAGGTAGTCGACGATCCGGCCCCTGCTGTCGCTGTAGATCATCGTGGCATCGAAACGGCGTCGGAGACCCGGCCGGATCTCCATGGTCCGCACGAACGTGACGGTCTCGCGCCCCAGGCTGTCGACGTACGCATGGTTGTCGATCTGGAAGGGGATATCGGTCCCTCGGTCGGGGAACAGGATGTTGCGCAGCGTGCCGATGGCGAGGAACGGCAGTGTCCACCACGGGCCTCGGCGCACCTCGTTCATCACGCCTCGCCCGACGCAGCCGTAGCCTGCGGCGATCCCCACGCCGAAGCGGCGCTGCATCTCCGGATGCAGGCGCGCGAAATCGGCGCCGAGCGCCCTGGCGAAGATCCCGTCGGCGCTCATGCGTGCAGCTCCGACAGCGAATCCGGCGCCTGCTGCATGATCGTGCCTCCTGCGGCGACGGGACGTGACAGGCACCTCCTCGCGTGGGCGCGCTGTCGCCGACCGGGCATGACGGAACGCCAGAACCCGGTGGCCTCCGGCGGCACGTCCTGCTCCGCCCAGAGCCGCAGCCTGTCGAAGCTCCATGCGGTGAGCCACCACACGAACGGGCGCGTGACGAGCGGATCGAGGAGGCGTCCGAGCAGTCCCCATCCCGGCGCGTAGTCGTATCCGGTGATGAAGCGGACGCCGTCGTCGGTGGGAACGTACCGCCAGTATCCGCGGCCGGCGCCGAGCGGCGAGAGCCGGTCGGCGGTGTCGAAGAGGAGGGCGGAGGTGCGCTCCCCCGCGCGACCGCGCCTGTCTCCTCGCGAGACGCCGGTACCGCGGATGGTGTGGATGCCGAGGTCCAGCTCGTACGCGAACTCCTGCGCGCCGTCGTCACGGACACGCGTCGGCCGGATCGTCGTGAACCGGCCATCCCAGCGCACATGGTGCTCCGGGGTCTGCGTCAACTCCCAGACGCGCTCGATCGGCGCGTCGATGAGGATCTCGACGTAGAGCGCTCGTTCCCTCCTGCGTCGTTCTCCCATAGCCACAGGGTAGAGGATGCGGAACGCGGAGCCTCGTCGCACGGCGCATAGGATTGACGGGTGAACAAACCTCGCCTGTACTCCGGAATGCAGCCCTCCGCCGACTCCCTCCAGATCGGCAACTACATCGGCGCGCTCCTGCAGTGGCGAGAGCTGCAGACCTCCTACGACGCGTACTTCTCCGTCGTCGATCTGCACGCGCTCACCGTCGCGCAGGACCCGGCGGAGCTCCGAGAGAAGACGCGCCGCACCGCGGCGCAGTACATCGCAGCCGGCATCGAGCCCTCGCAGTCCACTCTCTACGTGCAGTCGCACGTGCGGGCGCACGCCGAGCTCGCCTGGATCCTCTCCACGATCACGGGCTTCGGCGAGGCCGGGCGCATGACGCAGTTCAAGGACAAGTCGACGCGTTACGGAGCCGACGCGACGAGCGTGGGACTGTTCACGTATCCGGTCCTGATGGCCGCGGACATCCTGCTGTATCAGACCGACGTGGTGCCGGTGGGAGACGACCAGAAGCAGCACGTCGAGCTCACCCGTGACCTCGCCGAGCGCTTCAACTCGCGCTTCGGCGAGACGTTCGTCGTGCCGCGCCCCGTGATCCAGAAGGACACGGCGCGCATCTACGATCTGCAGAACCCGACATCGAAGATGTCGAAGTCGGCCGAGAGCGATGCCGGCGTCCTGTGGATGCTGGACGACCCCGCCAAGTCGGCGAAGAAGATCATGCGCGCGGTGACCGACACCGAGGGCTCGGTGCGCTTCGACCGCGAGACCAAGCCCGGGGTCTCGAACCTGCTGACGATCTATGCGGCCCTCACCGGCCGTCAGGTCGCCTCGATCGAAGACGAGTACGCGGGCCGTGGCTACGGCGACTTCAAGAAGGGTCTGGCCGAGGTCGTCGTGAACGAGTTCGAGCCCGTCCGCACCCGCGCGCTCGAGCTGCTGGACGATCCCGCCGAGCTCGACAGGATCCTCGCGGCCAATGCGCAGCGCGCGGATGCCGTCGCCGACGCCACCCTGGGCGACGTCTACGATCGCGTCGGGCTGCTGCGGCGCATCTGATCGCGGCGGCCCTAGGATGGGGGCGTGACTGATCCGCAGCTGCCCCCGCCCTCCGGCGCCGTGAAAGCCGGCGGCTGCGCCGGATATGCCGGAGGCTGCGCCG